>NZ_VOQQ01000001.1:600000-1200000 GCF_007995055.1 Sphingosinicella ginsenosidimutans
CGCCAGCGGGGCGCCGCGCAGCCGCGGATCGGTGAGCCTCGGCTCCATCGCCCGCTCGATCCCGGCGACGCCATGGCCGTCCGCGTCGACCCAGCCGAGGACATGGCCGGCGAGCGCGGTCTGCGGGTAGAGGCGCTCGGGCTCGCGGTTGAAGACGATGCCGGGTTCCCCGAGCGCGTTCACACGCTGGACCAGCTCCGGCACCGCGCGCCGGGCGAGGTAGTGATAGTTCGCGCCCGAATTGAGGATCGCGAGATAATCGGCGGCGCTCCGCCCAGGCATCAGCGCATGGAGCCGCTCGGCAAGCTGCGCCTTGTTGGCGATCACGTTGCGCGGATGGACGCCGATCGACCACGCCTCGATCGTCTGCGCGAGCGGCAGGCCGTTGCGATCGACGATGTCGGCGCGCGGCGGGATCGAGGCGTCGGCGACCGTGGTCGCGGCGTTCCGGTCGCTGAACGCGCCGAGCCAGACCAGCCTCAGCCCGATCAGCGCCGTCACCCCGACGAACAGCAGCAGCACCAGCATCAGCCGCTGGTGGGTCAGGCTCAGCCCCTGCCTCTGGTTGGCCGGTGCGGTGTCGTGAACGATACGGGCGGCGATCGTCGCCATCAGTCGCGGGCGCCTCCGCGGCGCTCGGCGCGGGCCTGGCGGCCAATCGCGCTCAGCGTGCCTTCGTCGAGGAGGGCGGTGGACGCGCGCCGCGCGGCGGCGGCCGGCGGCTGCTGGCGCGGCGCGGTCGCCGCGGCGGTGCGGACCGGCGCGCTCGCGCGGCGGACCGGGGCATCGGCGGCGGCCCGCGCGGGCGTCGTGCCCGTCGCGGTACTCGCGGGACGCCGGGTGCCCGTCTGGCCCACAGGTGCGTCGGCCACGGCCGGCTTGGCGACGGCGAGGGCGACGGCGGGCCGCGCGGAAAGGCCGGTGGTCAGGCTCGCGCGGTGGAGCAATGCCCCGGCTGGCGCGACATCCGCCGAGGCGAGGCGGACCGGGGCCTGCGGCTGGACTCGCGCTGGCGCGGTCTCGGCCGAAGCCATCCGCACCGGCATCGCATCGCCGATCTGCGGCGTGCGCGTGTCGAAGCGGGCCAGCGTCACCTGGCTGTCGATGAACTGGTTGGCGGCGGGCGCCGACAGCGCGAGCACGTCCGCGTTCCACTGTTCGAGCTGCTGAAGCCGCCCGCGCGTGCCGAGCTCGGTCTGGAGCGACCTGATCTGCTGGTGGGTCGCTGCGATCCGCCGATCGAGCTGGGCAAGCTCGGCGCGCTCGGCGGCGACGCGCAGCGACAGCATGTAGCAGCCGAGCGCGGCGATGCCGATGGCGGCGACCCATACGACGGAGCGGAATCCTCTGGCGATCATCGCATCGATCCTTCGACTGGAAGAGCAGGCGCGGCGGTGCGGCGCGCCGCGCGCAAGGTGGCGGAGCGGGCGCGCGGATTGGCCGCGCGTTCCGCTTCGCCGGGAGTGACCGGCTTGGCGACGGCCTCGAACGTCGGCGCCGGGCCGGCCGTGTCGGCGGCCGGAAGGTGACGCGATCCGGCGGGCCGGGCGCCGCTGCGCGCCTTCAGGAAGCGCTTGACGATCCGGTCCTCCAGGCTGTGGAAGGTGACGACGGCTAGGCGGCCGCCCGGCTTCAATACCTGTTCTGCGGCCGCCAGCCCGCCCTCGAGCTCCTTGAGCTCCTCGTTCACATGGATGCGGATCGCCTGGAACGTCCGCGTCGCCGGGTCCTTCTTCATGCCGGGATGATGGCCAGCCGCCTTGCGGACGATCTCGGCGAGCGCGCCGGTCCGCTCGATCGGCCGCGCCGCGACGATCGCCCGCGCGATCCGCCGCGCCTTCGGCTCCTCGCCATAATGGAAGAGCACGTCGGCGATCTCGCCCTCGTCGGCCGTGTTCACGAATTCGGCGGCGCTCTGGCCCTCGCGGCCCATCCGCATGTCGAGCGGCCCGTCCGCCTGGAACGAAAAGCCGCGCTCCGCCTGGTCGAGCTGCATCGAGGAAACGCCGATATCGAGCGTCACGCCGTCGACCTCGCCGACGCCGCGGTCGGACAGCGCCTGACGCATCCGGGAGAAACGCTCCGGCACAAGCGTCAGGCGCCCCCCGCTCGAAGCGGCGCGCGCCTGGCCCGCCTCGATCGCCTCGGGATCGCGATCGAAGGCGAAGACGCGCGCCACTCCCTTCTTCAGGATGGCGTCGGTATAGCCGCCCGCGCCGAACGTGCCGTCGACATGGGTCTCGCCCGGGGCGGGGGCGAGCGCGGCGACGACCTCGTCGAGCAGGACGGGGACATGGGGGCTCCTCGCGGCGGCGGCGGTCATGGCGCGATCCCCCGCTCTTCGAGCCAGTAGAGCGCGATCTCGCGCAGGTTCGCGCCGCCCTCGTGCGCGGCGACGCGGGGGTTCCAGACTTCGAAGGTTGCGCCGACGCCGACGAACAGCGCCAGGTCCTCGATCTTGCCCTTGGACCGCATCCGCTGGGGCAGGATGATGCGGCCGGAGCTGTCGTAGGGCGCTTCCTCGGCGGCGCCGAAGGCACGGTGCGCGCGCTCGAAATGGGCGGTCGGGTCGGTGCCTTCCTCGGCCAGGCGACGGCGCTCGTTCTCGGCGTAGATCTCCGCGTCGAAATTGGAATCATAGCCGACGAGGCACGGATAGGCTTCGTGCGGGGCAAGCACGATCAGCCGTTCATCGGACCGTCGCTCGATCTTGGCGCGGATGAAGGCAGGCACGGACAGACGCCCCTTGGCGTCCACCGCGTTGAGCGCATTCCCACGAAAGAGATGCTCGACCGCCACCCTTAAGCCCGTCCCTGAGACACGGGCGCCCCGTTCGCGGACGCGCCATCGCGCCTCCACGCCGCCTTCGGCTTGAACAGGAATGCCCCTTACTAACCAGCCGTGGATAAACCAACGGGCATGGGATTGGAAGGGTTTTTCATGCCATTTTCAGGGATTTCATGCCTCAAGAGCGGGAACAGGCAAGATTTTCCCTCTTTGTTCTTCATGCAGTTCACGCGATGTTCGGGCACGGCGGCTGTGGATAAGTCCGTGAAAAGTCTCGCGGCTCAGCGACTCGGCGCGGGCTGGGACGGGCGGCTCGCGGCGGCCGCCGCGGCGGCGGCGCCGTTGGAATCGGCATTGCCGGGGGCGACGCCAAGCTCGGCGAGCGGATCGGTGCGTCCCGCCGGCTGGGCCGGCTGGGCGGCGGGGTTCACGCCGTTGCGCTGCTGCTCGATCAGATTGGGGGTCAGCGGCGCCTCGCCGGCCGGATTGCGGGTGAAGACCGCCGCGAGCAGCACGACAAGGAACACGAACGCAAGGCCGGTCAACCCGATCCGCACCCGCTGCATCACCCGCGCCTCTCCCAAGGCCTCCGACTCCACAAGACGCCACAAACGCGATGCGACGTTCGTCGACCAGAGCCTTACTCTCGTCGAATGCGGCCGCGCCGCGACATTTCGTAACAAAGTTTTTCTTGACGCGCCATGCTGCACTCGCGAAGGGGCTGGTCATGCACAAGACACGGATCCTCGCCGCCGCGGCGATTGCCGCGCTCGCCACTCTCGCGGCCTGCAACACGCAGCCGCAGGTGATCACCGTCAATCAGTACGATCCCCAGGCCGAGGCGCTCAAGAACGCCCCGCCGGTCGCGCCGCCGCCGATGATCCAGGCCAGCAAGACCTATCGCTGCGCGGACAACAGCCTTTATTTCGTGGATTTCTACACGAACAACACGGCGACGATCCGCACCAGCCAGAACGGCACGCCCACCCAGCTCAACTCGACCGACGGCCAGCCGCCCTTCACCGGCGACAATCACAGCGTCAGCGGCACCGGCGATCGCGTCACCATCAACGGCAAGTCCTGCCACACCTAGTCCGGCGCCAGGCGCCGAAGGAAACGGGCCGGTCCCTCGCGGGGCCGGCCTTTTTCGTGGGCTCGCACACTAGGCGCGCGCGTCTCGCGCGGCTATGCGCCGCGCCATGAGCGAATCCGCGATCACGCCCGCCATCGTCGCCGAGCACGGCTTCTCGCCCGAAGAATATCAGCGCGTCCTCCACGCGCTCGGCCGCGAGCCCAATCTCACCGAGCTCGGCATCTTCTCGGTCATGTGGTCGGAGCATTGCTCCTACAAATCCTCGCGCCTCCACCTGAAGAAGCTGCCGACGACGGGCCCGCAGGTGATCCAGGGTCCGGGGGAGAATGCCGGCGTCGTCGACATCGGCGACGGCCAGGCCGCGATCTTCAAGATGGAGAGCCACAACCACCCCTCCTATATCGAGCCCTATCAGGGCGCGGCGACCGGCGTCGGCGGCATCCTTCGCGACGTGTTCACCATGGGCGCGCGTCCGGTGGCCAATCTCAACGCGCTGCGCTTCGGCCGGCCGGATCATCCGAAGATGCGCCACCTCATCGCCGGGGTGGTCGAAGGGATCGGCGGCTACGGCAATTGCGTCGGCGTGCCGACCGTCGGCGGCGAGGTGAACTTCCACCCCGCCTATGACGGCAACATCCTCGTCAACGCGATGACGGTCGGCGTCGCCGAGACCGCGAAGATCTTCTATTCGGCCGCCTCCGGCGTCGGCAATCCGATCGTCTATGTCGGCTCCAAGACCGGCCGCGACGGGATCCACGGGGCGACCATGGCGAGCGCTGATTTCTCCGAGGACAGCGAGGAAAAGCGCCCCACCGTCCAGGTCGGCGATCCCTTCACCGAAAAGCTGCTGATCGAGGCCTGTCTGGAGCTGATGGCCTCCGACGCGATCGTCGCGATCCAGGACATGGGCGCGGCCGGACTCACCTCCTCCAGCGTCGAGATGGCATCGAAGGGCGGCGTCGGCATCCGGCTCGACATGAACAAGGTGCCGCAGCGCGAGAGCGGCATGACGCCTTATGAGATGATGCTGTCCGAAAGCCAGGAGCGGATGCTGATGGTGCTGAAGCCCGGCCGCGAGGCCGAGGCGGAGGCGATCTTCCGCAAGTGGGAGCTCGATTTCGCGGTGATCGGCGAGGTCACCGATAGCGGCCGGATGGTGCTCGAATGGAATGGCGCCGTGGTCGCCGACATTCCGCTCGGCCCGCTCGCCGACGATGCGCCCTGCTACGATCGCCCCTGGACCAGGACGGTGCCGCCGGCGCCGCTCGCCGACGCGCCGGAGACCGCGGACGCCGCCGCCGATCTCATGAAGCTCATGGGCTCGCCCGATCTCGCCAGCCGGCGCTGGGTGTGGGAACAATATGACCAGAAGGTCGGCGCCGACACCGTCCAGGCGCCGGGCGGGGACGCGGCCGTCGTCCGGGTCCACGGCACCGACAAGGCGCTTGCCATCACCACCGATTGCACGCCGCGCTACTGCCTCGCCGATCCGGTCGAGGGCGGAAAGCAGGCGATCGCCGAGGCGTGGCGCAACCTGTGCGCGGTCGGCGCGACCCCGCTCGCCGCCACCGACTGCATGAATTTCGGCAACCCGCAGCGGCCCGAGATCATGGGCCAGTTCGTCGGCTGCATCGAAGGGATGGCCGAGGCCTGCGAGGCACTCGATTTCCCGATCGTCTCCGGCAATGTCAGCCTCTACAACGAGACCAAGGCGGAGGACGGCACCGGCACCGCGATCCTTCCCACGCCAGCGATCGGCGGCGTCGGCCTGATCGCCGACTGGAAGAAGTCGGCCCGGATCGCCTTCGCCAATGACGGCGACGACCTCTGGCTGATCGGCAACGATCCCGCCCATCTCGGCCAGTCGCTGTGGCTTCGCGAAATTGGCGGGCGCGAGGCGGGGCCGCCGCCGCCGGTCGATCTCGCCGCCGAGCGCAAGGCGGGCGAGACGGTCCGCGATCTCATCCGCCGCGAACTCGTCACCGCCGTCCACGACCTGTCCGATGGCGGGCTGCTCGTCGCGCTCGCCGAAATGGCGCTGGCCGGCGGCATTGGCGCGAAGCTTCCCCCGGATTGCCCCGCCACCGCCGCCTTCCTCTTCGGCGAGGATCAAGGCCGCTACATCGTTGCGACCGCCAACTCGGATCCGGTGCTCCGCGCCCTCGCCGCGGCCGGCCTTGCCCACCGCTTCCTCGGCTCGGTCGGCGGCGATGCGATCACCCTGCCCGACGGCGCGGCGATCCCGCTCGCCGATCTTCGCCGCGCGCATGAAGGCTTCTTCCCGGCGCTGATGGGCAGCTGATCCACCCCGCCGTCGCGGCGAAGCCGGTCTCCATTGCCTTCGCGCGCGCCGCTGCTAGTCTGGCCCTGCAAAGGCCGGGGCTTGGGCCGATGCGCGCACATCTGCTGGAGACGCTCATGCTCAGGCCCATTCTTCTCGCCACCCTCGTCGCGGGCACGCTCGACATCCTCTCGGCCTTCGTCTTCGCCGGCATGGCGGGGATGACGCCCGTCCAGGTGCTGACCTTCGTCGCGAGCGGCCCCTTCCCCGCCGCCGCCCCCACGCCCGGCTGGGCCGCGATCGGGCTGGCCGTCCATTATGCGATCATGGTCTGCATGGTGATCGCCTATTTCCTGCTCGCGCCGCGCCGGCCGCATCTCCTTGACATGCCGATCCGTGCCGGCATCGCCTATGGCATCGTCCTGTGGGGGATCATGTACTGGATCGTCCGCCCGCTGCGCTGGCCGGAAATGCCGCTGCCGCACACGCTGTGGGGCATCTCCAACGCGCTCTTCTCGCATTGCGTGCTGGTCGGCATCCCGATCGCGCTGATCGCCGCGCGCCATTTCATGGCCCGCCGCTCCGCCTTCGCCTGAAACGAAAAGCTCGTCTTCTCGTTGGTCCGAAATGGGGTTAACCTTACCCGCCGGGCGCGCTCGCGCCTGGGGGGAACGAAAGACAGGTCATGCTGCCCAGAGCCGGCCACAGCGCGACGCCGCTCGCGCGCAAGCTGTCGTTGAAGAACGGCCTGCGCGTCTGGTGGGATGAGATGCCGTCCACCGTGCGCGCCGAGATCGAGAAGAGCGGCCTCTTCCTCCAGCACCTGATCTGGCCCGAGCCGCCGGTCGACGCCGCGCACATCTTCGTCACCGCGCGCGCCGAGCTCGACGTCCTCCGGCGCCTGCGCGCCGCGCTCGCGCCGGACGGCTTTGTCTGGGTGAGCTGGCCCAAGTGCGGATCGGGCGTCGCCGGCGAGGTCGACGAGGCGACGATCCGCGACGCGGCGATCCCGCTCGGGCTGGTCGATACCAAGGTCTGCGCGATCGACGCGACCTGGTCCGCCCTGAAGCTCGTCATCCGCAAGGAATTGCGCGAGCCCGACGCGCCGGCCGCGCGATGAGGTCAGTCGCCGGCGCGAAAGATCGCCCGGCCGTCCTTCAACGTCATCCACACATGGGCGAAGGCGGTCGTGTCGCGGGCGGGATCGCCGTCCAGCAGGACGAGGTCCGCCACCATGCCCGGCGCGATCCGGCCCCGCGATCCGCTCTGGCCGAAGCGGCGGGCCGGGGTCGTCGTCAGCGCCGCGAGGATAGCCCGCCAGTCGATCGCGCCGGCGAGCAGGCGATATTCGGCGCTGGTGTCGTAAACGTCCATGAACCCAGCGTCGGTGCCGAACAGGATGTCGCCGCCCGCTTCGGCGAGCGCACGCACCTGCTGCACCGCAATCGCCACCGGCGTCGCTTCGGCCGGATAATGTTCGAACAGGCTCAGCGTCGGGATCAGCGCCACGTGCCGCTGCGCGAGATCATGGGCGAAGTCCGCCGGCCAGGCCCCCATCAATGGCGCGCTGTGGGCAAGGATGTCGACGCCGTTCTCCACCGCGACCTGGACGCCGGCTCCGTTGGTCGGATGGGCGAAGACGGGCCTGCCGTGCCGGTGCGCTTCCGCCGCGATCGCCCGGACCTGCGCCGCCGGCATCACCAGCACCCCTGTCTCGCCGCCGACGATCGCGCCGGTGAACAGCTTGATCCCGTCGGCCCCTTCGCCCACCTGCCGGTCGACGCGGGCGACCGCCTCGTCCGTCGAACGGATTTCGGCCGAGGGAAGACGATGCTGGGCATAGATCGGCCGCGCGTAGACCGGCGTCCCGCCCGTCGGGTAGAAGGGCTCGCCGGCGGTCAGGATCTGCGGCCCGGCCACGCGGCCGTCGGTGATGCGCGATCGAATCTCGTTCGCGCCCGCCATCGTCGAGGCGAGATCGAAAATCGTCGTGAAGCCCCAGCGCGTGAACATCGCGGCGAGCGCGTCGCCGAGCGCCGCGTCCGAAGCCCGGTCGGGCGCGATCAGCAGGTCCGTGGTCAGGTGGACATGGCTGTTCCAGAAGCCGGCGGTCAGCACCTTGCCGCGCGCGTCGATCCTGTCCGCATCGTCCGGCACCGCGACGCCGCCGTGCCGCCCGACCGCGGCGATCCGCCCGTCGTGGATCAGCACGATGCTGTCGTCGATCGCCGCGGCGTCGGGCGCCGCATAGAGGCGCGCCCCGACCACCGCCACGTCGCGCGCTGCGGCCGGCATGGCCGCGACGAGCGCCGCCAAGGCGAGGAGCAAACGAACCCAGGTCATGCCGCGCGGGCCTACCCTCTCCCGCCCGGCGATGAAAGCCCGCCCGCGCCGCGAGGCCCCCGCCTGGCCCTCATGCGTCACCCAACCTGCACGAATCCGTATTGCGAATAGTTCGCATTATCGCTAACCCGAGCCCCATGATCGTTTGCGTCTGTAACGCGATTCGCGAATCCGAGGTGCGCGAGGCCGCGCGCAACGGGGCCTCCTGCCCGACCAGCGCCTATCGCTGCTTCGGGCGCAAGCCGCGCTGCGGCCAGTGCTTCTCCTTCGCGCGTGAGATCATCGCGGCCGAGCGCGCCGCCTGACGGGTCCGAGGCTGCCGCGCCGCTAACCCCTATTGAAACTGATTAGCAGTTTCGCGCGAATTTTTCGCGGTTTTCCGCCATTTCCGGGTGCCTTTTGAACCGCGTCGGCTTATGATCGGCCGGAGCTATCGAGGAGGCCGGCATGAAGGGCGACGCGCGCGTCATCGAACTGTTGAACGAGACGCTGAGGAACGAGCTCACCGCGATCAACCAATATTGGCTGCACTATCGCATGCTCGACAATTGGGGCGTGAAGCGGCTCGCCGAATATGAGCGGCACGAGTCGATCGACGAGATGAAGCATGCCGATACGCTCGCCGAGCGCATCCTCTTCCTCGACGGCCTGCCCAATTTCCAGATGCTCGGGCGCCTCCGCATCGGCGAGACGGTCGAGGAGGTGCTGAAGGCCGATCTCGATCTCGAACATGAAGCGCGCGAGCAGCTTCGCGGCGCGATCGCCCATTGCGAGGAGGTGCGCGACTATGTGAGCCGCGAGGTCTTCGAGCGCATCCTCGAAAGCGAGGAGGAGCATATCGACTTCCTCGAAACCCAGTTCGAGATGATCAGGCGGATGGGCCTCGAAAATTATATCCAGCTGCAGAGCAAGCCCGCCGAGGATTGAGCGCGCGCCGATGGCGGCCCCGCCGCGGATCGGCTAGGCTGGCCGCAGGTCTGACAAGGAGACGCTTCATGCTCACGCCCTCGTCCCTTCGCATCGCTCTGGCCGTCGCCGGCGCCATGATCGCGGTCCCCGCCGGGGCGCAGAATGTCGATATCCAGCCGAACGGCATCCAGGTCGGCTTTCCGGGCGGCAACTGCTCCGTTTATTATGATCGCGGCGGGCGCTTCCAGTCGGCCCGGCCGGGCTGCAATTCCGGCCAGATCCAGCGCGCCAACGCCGCGGTCGCGGCGCGCGTGCGCCCCAATTACGCGCCGGCGCCGGGCGGCGCGGTCGGCAATGCGCCGCGCGCCTTCGTCGCCTCGAACGGCGCGGGGCAGGTCGTCTATCCGCGCAGCCGCTGCACCGTGCGCTACCAGGCGTCCGGCGCGCGCATCCCCGGCCGCACCGCCTGCACCCGCAGCCAGCTGAGGACCGCCGACCGGCTGTTCCGGGCGGAGCGCCTGCGCCGCGGCTTCCGCTAAGCCGGCGGGCGTGACCGAGGCGCCGACGGCCGCGCCCGCTGGCGCGCGCATCGCCACGCTCGATATCGTTCGCGGCGTCGCGGTGATGGGCATATTGGCGATGAACATCGTCGCCTTCGCATTGCCTGAAAACGCCTATATGAACCCGCGCGCCGCCGGTTATGAGGGCCCGGCGGACATCGCCTCCTGGGCCGTCGCCTTCGTGTTCGTCGACGGCAAGATGCGCGGCCTCTTCTCCTTCCTGTTCGGCGCCTCGATGCTGCTGGTCGTCGAGCGGGCGGAGGCGGCGGGGCGCAGCGGCGCCGCCGTCCATTATCGCCGCATGGCCTGGCTGCTCGTCTTCGGCCTCGCCCATTTCTACCTTGTCTGGTCGGGCGACATCCTGTCGCTCTACGCGCCGATCGGCATGATCGCCTACGCCTTCTGGGCCTCCCGCCCGCGGCTGCTCATTGCCATCGCCATCGGCCTCCTCCTCTTCCAGTTCGCCTTGTTCGCGAGCTTGGCCGCGACGGTGTTCGATGCGGCGCGGGCCGCCGCCGCGCCCCATGCGGACGTCGACGCCTTGCTCCGCTGGCGGGAGATGCAGGCCGGCTCCGGCCTCTACTCGCCCGCCGAGCTTCGCGAGACCCTGGCCGTCTATCGCGGTTCCTGGTGGGGGATCGTCCGGCACAATTTCGACGAGAACGGCCTGGCGCCGGTGCGGAGCGTCCTCTTCATCGGCGCCGAAACGCTCGCCTACATGCTGCTCGGCATGGCCGCGCTGAAGACGGGTTTCCTCTCCGGCCGCTGGTCGAACCGCGCTTATGCCATCGCCGCGGCGATCGGCTTCGGCATCGGGGTGCCCGCTTATGCCCTGCTCGCCCGCTGGTGCATCGAGGCCGATTTCGCGGTGCCGGTGCTGGTGGCGGGCAGCCTTGCCGCCTCGGTCCCGTTCCGCCCGGCGATGATCGTCGGGACGGCGGCGCTCATCATCCTCGCGACCCGGGGCCACGGCCGGCTCACCCGCCGCATCGCCGCCGCCGGCCGCGCCGCCTTCACCAACTATCTCGGCACCAGCCTGCTGATGACCGCGATCTTCTACGGCTACGGGCTTGGCCTGTTCGGCCATGTCCGCCGCGTCGATCTGTGGTGGTTCGTGATCGGCGCCTGGGCGCTGATGCTGCTCTGGTCGAAGCCGTGGCTCGATCGCTTCGCCTACGGCCCGTTCGAATGGCTGTGGCGCAGCCTCGCGCGCGGCGAGCCGCAGCCGATGCGGCGGCGCGCGCCCGCCTGACCGCCTGCCCTAGAGCCGCCCGAAATCCTGGTTGCTCGCCGCGCGGCCGAAGCTCGGGCGGCGGGTGGCGAGCGGGTTGGTTTCCTTCTCCAGCCGCGCGATCGTCTCGTCATAGGTCGGGCGGAGCCGCGCGACGTGGGGCAGCATGTGATCGGGGAAGAGCTGGGATTCGAGCGCG
Source organism: Sphingosinicella ginsenosidimutans (assembly GCF_007995055.1). Classification (NCBI taxonomy): domain Bacteria; kingdom Pseudomonadati; phylum Pseudomonadota; class Alphaproteobacteria; order Sphingomonadales; family Sphingomicrobiaceae; genus Allosphingosinicella; species Allosphingosinicella ginsenosidimutans. The sequence goes on from NZ_VOQQ01000001.1 coordinate 611,404, forward strand.
CTGCGCGCCGCAAACTCGATCTCCTCGGCAAGCTGGCCGAGCAGCTCGGCGCCGAACTGGCGCGCTTCGGATTTGATCGTGTGCGAAGGGATGACGAGCGCGGCGGTGTCCTTGTTGTGCATCGCCTCTTCGATCTGGGCGACGGCCTTGGCGCCGTCCTCGCGGAAATAGCCGAGGATCCGCACGAAATTGGCGCCGAGCTCGGCGCGCATCTGCGCGAACTTGGTCCAGTCGATCAGCGCGCTGGTATCCACCTGTCCAATGTCCCTGTATCTTTGCCCGGCCTCTAGCGGAGCCAAGTAAACAGCGGGTTGACGATGGGACGAAATGAGGCCGCCGAAAATCGCCTCTATTTCGGCCGATAGGGGTTGCGCGGGGCGCGCGCGGCGAGGCGCACCGGCACGGTCGCGAAGCCGAGCTCGCGCTTGATCCCGTTCACCAGGTAGCGAAGGTAGGAGTCCGGCAGCTGGTCGACCCGGGTCCCGAACAGGACGAAGCTGGGCGGCCGCGTGCCGACCTGGGTGATGTAGCGCAGCTTGATCCTCTTGCCGCCCGGCGCGGGCGGCGGATTCTTCTCGATCGCGCCCTCGAACCAGCGGTTGAGCTGGCCGGTCGAGACACGGGCCGACCAGGTCGCGCGCAGCGCCAGCGCCGCCTCGACAAGCGCGTCGATGCCCTTCCCGGTCTTGCCGGAAACGGTGAGCAACGGCAGGCCGCGGGCCTGGCTCAATCCCTCGTCCAGCGCGGCGCGTATCCCCTGGAACAGCCCGCCCGGATTTTCCGCGACGTCCCATTTGTTGATCGCGACGATCAGCGCCCGGCCTTCCTGCAGGACGGCATCGGCGATCCTGAGGTCCTGCGCCTCGAGCCCGCGCGTGCCATCGAGCAGCAGCACGACGACCTCGGCGAAGTCCACCGCGCGGCGCGCATCGGCGACCGACAGCTTTTCGAGCTTGTCCTCCACCTTGGCGCGCTTGCGCATCCCGGCCGTGTCGATCAGCCGCACCGCATGGTCGACGCCTTCGCGATCGCGCCAGCTCCAGTCGATCGCGATCGAATCGCGGGTGATCCCCGCTTCCGGCCCGGTGATGAGCCGGTCCTGGCCCAGCATCGCGTTGACCAGCGTCGATTTGCCGGCATTGGGCCGCCCGACGATGGCGAGCTTCAGCGGCGCGGCGCGATCCGCTTCGCCCTCCTCCTCGTCTGTCTCGCGCTCCAGATGCGGCAGCAATTGCTCGAACAGGTCGGCGATCCCCTCGCCATGTTCGGCGCTGATCGCGATCGGCTCGCCCAGCCCGAGCGAAAACGCTTCGATCAGCCCGGCCTCCCCCGATCGCCCCTCCGCCTTGTTGGCGGCCAGGACCACCGGCACGGTCTGGGTGCGAAGCCAGCGGGCGATCTCCTCGTCGAGCGGGGTCAGGCCGGCGCGCGCGTCGATCAGGAACAGCGCCGCATCGGCGCCGCGCACCGCCGCCTCGGTCTGTGCGCGCATCCGCCCGGGCAGCGTGTCGGGATCCTCGTCCTCATAACCGGCCGTGTCGATGACCCGGAATTCGAGGCCGAGCAGGCTGGCATCGCCCTCGCGCCGGTCGCGGGTCACGCCGGGGCGATCGTCGACGAGCGCGAGCTTCTTGCCCACCAGCCGGTTGAACAGGGTGGACTTGCCGACATTGGGACGGCCGACGATGGCAAGGACAGGCAGTCGCGACATGAATGACCTCATCCCCCTCCCGTGGCGGGAGGGGGACAGGCTCAACGATAGGCGGTCAGGCGGCCGCTGTCGTCGAGCGTGTAGAGCGTGTTGTTCGCAACGATCGGCGGCAGCGAGAAGGCGGAGCGGGTCTCCACCGTCGCCTGGACGCTTCCGTCGGCCGGGTTCACGTAGACGATCTGCCCCTGCGAGCTGGTCAGGATCAGCCGGCCGCCGGCAAGCACCGGCCCACGCCAGAAGATCGGGCCTTCGCCCGGCTTGTCGCGATTCTCGCCGTTCGCGCCGCGCTCGCGGGTGCGCGGCGGATGGACGAAGGCGGGAAGCTGCGAGATCCAGCGCACCCGGCCGGACGCGCGGGCGAGCGCGACGAGCTGGGCGCGATCGGTGACGACGAACACCCAGTCGCCCGCGACCCAGGGGGTCGAAAGGCCGGCGAGGTTGACCTCCCAGGCGCGCTGCCCGGTGATCAGCTCGATCGCGACCATGCGGCCGCCGCGGCCGACCGCGAAGACGCGGCCATTGTCTACGACCGGATCGGCATCGACGTCGGAGAGCGTGCCGACGACGGTCGAGATGCCGGTGCGGGCGAGCGCGTCCTGCCAGACCGTCTCGCCATTCTCGTAGCGATAGGCGGTGAGTTCGCCGGAGGAATAGCCGGCGACGACCGTGCTCTGCGCGAAGGCGGGCGAGGCGACACCGAACACGCCGGCAAGCTCGAACGATCCGGTCGCGGTCCAGTGGGTCTCGCCGGTGTCGCGGTCGAGCGCATAGAGCTGGTTGTCCTGGCTCAGCACATAGACATTGTCGACGCCGACGGTCGGCGCGCCGCGCAGCGGGCTGCCCGGCTTCACCAGCCAGATCTGGTTGCCGGTCGCGGCGTCGAGCGCGGCGGCATCGCCGGCGCCGTTGACCGCATAGACATGGCCCGAATCGTAGGTGACGCCGCCGCCGAACAGGGTCTCGCGCGGGGAATTCTCGCCGCGCACCTGGTGCGACCAAAGCTGCTGGCCGGTATTGGCGTCGAACGCGCGCACCGTCGCGGTGATGTCGATCGTATAGACCCGCCCGTCGCCGACCACCGGCTCGGAGGCGAGGCGGGCGCGGACGTTCGATCCTTCGCCGATATTCGCGGTCCACAGCTGCTGCGGCGTGTCGCCGAGCGCGACGTGGATCATCGACTTGGCGGCATTGCCGCCCGATGTCGGCCAATCGGCGTTGACATAGGCGCTCGGCACGGTGACCGGCACGCCGGCAAGCGCCGCATCGACCTCGATCTGGTTCTCGTTGCTCAGCACCGGGATCCGCTCGCCGACCGTCGGCGTCGAGGGGCGGCGGTGACCGCGCATGGTGCTGCAGCCGGTGAGCAGGCCCGCCACGACCAGCGCGGCGATCAGACGCTTCATTGACTGTTCCTCTCGGTTGCGGGCGGTGGAGCCGCGGCCGCCTGGGCCGGGGCCTCGGGAGCGGCCTGCGCCGCCGCCGCGGGCGACCCGAGCGATTCGACCGCGTTGACGCCGAGCGATCCGGCCATCTGGACGGCGCGGGCGCGGATCGATCCGGGCACGTTCTCGTCGCGCGCGATGCGGCCGAACATCGGTCCGGCAAGTTCGGGCCGGTGCAGCTTGAGCTGGGCGATGGCCACCATCTCGCCGGCGGTACCGAACCAGGGCTGGCCCGGCTGCGCCAGCGGGGTCAGGCGCTGGACGACCACCTGCGGCGGCAGCCGATCGAATTCGAGCGCGGTCTGCCGCACCAGCGCCGCCTGCCGGTAGGGCTCGGCGAAATCGTCATTGTCGGCGATCGAGCGCAGCGTCGCGATCGCGGCCGGAAGCTGGTTCTGCTCGATCTGGGCATTGGCCCGCGCGAAGAGAGCGGCGACGCGATAGCCGGGCGAGCGGCTGTCGGCGAGCTCGGCGAGCTTCGGCAAGGCGGCGTTGCGGTTGCCGGCTTCCATCTTGTCGAGCGCGTCGGTCAGCGCCTCGGCCTGCTGGTCGCGCTGCTCGGCGCGGTGGCCCTGGTACCAGATCAGCCCGGCGATCCCGGCGAGGACCAGCACCGCCGCGGCGATCAGCGCCCAGCCGTAGCGGGCGACGAAATTGTTCAGTTGTTCCTTGCGGAGCTCTTCATCGACTTCCCGCAGGAAGGTCTCGCTTTCGGTCGGCTTGATCGCCAAGGTCTGTTCTCCGCATGAACGAGCGGCCCCCGGCCGCGCGCCCCAAGTCATTAGCCGTCTGTCTGGCGCCCGCCAGGCGCGCCGGCGGGCGCGCCCCCAAGCGGCTCCTTACCGGGGCAAATCGGCAAACGGAAGCCCTCACGCTTTCGGCGCGTAGGTCTGGTCCTGGGTGGGAAAGGCGCGCGATCGCACCTCGGCGGCATAGGTTTCGACGGCGCCCGCAATCTCCTGCGCCAGCGCGCCGTAGCGCTTCACGAAGCGCGGCACCCGCTCGAACATGCCGAGCATGTCGTCGACGACCAGGATCTGGCCGTCGCACTCGGCCGATGCGCCGATGCCGATGACGGGGCAGGACACCGCCGCCGTCACCTCGCGCGCGATCGTCTCGACCACGCCTTCGACGACGATCGAGAAGGCGCCGGCCTGTTCGATGGCGCGGGCATCGTCGAGGATCTTCGAATGTTCGGCATTGCTTCGCCCGCGCGCGCCATAGCCGCCGAGCGCGTTGACCGCCTGCGGCGTGAGCCCGACATGGCCGATCACCGGAATCCCGCGCGCGCTGAGGAAGGCGACCGTCTCGGCCATCGCCACCCCGCCTTCGAGCTTGACCGCGGCGGCGCCGGTTTCCTTCATCACCCGCGCCGCGCTGCGGAAGGCCTGTTCGGGGCTTTCCTCATAGGATCCGAACGGCATGTCGACCGCGACCATGGCGTGCCACGATCCGCGCACCACGGCGGCGCCATGGGCGCACATCATGTCGAGGCTGACCGGGATGGTCGATGGCAGGCCGTAGATCACCTGCCCCAGCGAATCGCCGACGAGCAGCAGGTCGCAATGCGGATCGAGCAGCTGCGCCATCCGCATCGTATAGGCGGTCAGGGCAACGATCGGCTCCTTGCCCTTGCGCGCCTGCAGCGCCGGCGCGGTGAGCCGCTTCATCGGCGCCGGGCTCGGCGTCGCGCGGCTGGTCGCGGTGTCGATCGTATAGGTGGACATGCTTGGCTTCTAGACGATTGCCGCGCTGCGGCAAAGGATCAGGCCGATTCACATGAAACCTTCTCCCCCTCCCTGACAGGGAGGGGCAGGGGTGGGTTTGGCAGCGGGCGAGGCTCGATGCGTCGGCCGATGCTGTTGCTGACTCAGAGAGAATCTTCTGGGCGCGCCGACGCGCGCACCCACCCCTCAATCCCCTCCCTGCACGCAGGGAGGGGAGGCAATTGGCTGAGCGCCGGGCTAGCCCTGCACCGCCTCGCGAATCCGCGTCGCCCCCTTCATCGCCGCGACGAAGCTGCGGACCGCGCCGGCGGGATCGTCGGGATGGTCGGCGATCCGCTGCACGATCGCCGAGCCCGAGATCGCCCCCGCCGCCCCGGCTGCGAGCGCCGCCGCGACATGATCGGGCTTCGAGATTCCGAAGCCGAAGACGGGCGGCGGCGCGCCGTTGCGGGCGAGCGCGTCGATCAGCGCCGCATGATCGAACCGCACCGCCTGGTCCGCGCCCGTGATCCCCGCGCGCGTCACGCAATAGGTGTAGCCGCCGCCGAGCGCGGCGATCCGCGCGATCCGATCGTCGGGCGTGTTCGCGGCGGCGATCAGCACCGGATCGATCCCGGCCGCCCGCGCCGCCTGGGCGAAGGGTGCCGCCTCGATCTCCGGCACGTCGGCGACGAGCACGCTGTCGACGCCAGCCTCGGCCGCCGCGCGATAGAAGGCGTCGCGCCCGCGCGCGACGACGAGATTGGCATAAGTGAGGATGCCGACCGGCACGTCGGCGTGGCGCGCGCGGAACGCACCGAGCAAGGCGAAGCAGTCGGCCGGCGTCACCCCCTTTTCCAGCGCCCGCACCGCCGCGGCCTGGATCACCGGCCCGTCGGCGACCGGATCGGAAAAGGGGATGCCGACCTCGATCATGTCGGCCCCGCCCTCGACCAGCGTGTCGAGGATCCGCGCGCTCGTCTCGAGATCGGGGTCGCCGAGCATCACGAAGGCGCCGAACGCGCCTTCGTTGCGGCGGAAGATGGCGGCATAACGGCTCATCCCAGCTCCATCAGGCGGCGCGCCTGCTCCATGTCCTTGTCGCCCCGCCCCGAAATGTTGACGACCAGCACCGTCTCTTCGTCCGCTTCTTCGGCCAGCTTCAGCGCGTGGGCGAGCGCGTGCGCCGATTCGAACGCGCACACGATCCCCTCGCGCCGCGCCAGCGTCGCGAAGGCGGCCAGCGCCTCCTCGTCGGTCGCGCCGACATAATCGGCCCGGCCGCTGTCCTTCAGAAAGGCATGTTGCGGCCCGACCGCCGGATAATCGAGGCCCGCCGAGACCGACCAGCTTTCCTCGATCTGCCCGTCCGCGTCCTGCAGCACATAGGTCGCCGCGCCGTGCAGCACGCCGGGGCGGCCGCGCAGCAGGGTCGCGCCATGCTCGCGCCCGTCCAGCCCCTTGCCCGCCGGCTCGACGCCGATCAGCCGGACGCCGGCATCGTCGATGAAGTCGGCGAAAATGCCCATCGCGTTCGATCCGCCGCCGACGCAGGCGATCACCGCGTCGGGCAGCCGTCCCTCGACCGCGAGGATCTGCGCGCGCGCCTCCTCGCCGATCACCCGCTGGTAATCGCGAACGATCGTCGGGAAGGGGTGCGGGCCGGCGACGGTGCCGAGCAGATAATGGGTGTCGGCGAAGCTCGCCGCCCAGTCGCGCAGCGCCTCGTTGATCGCGTCCTTGAGGCCCTGCTGCCCGCTCGTCACCGGCACCACCTCGGCGCCCATCAGCCGCATCCGGAAGACGTTGAGCTCCTGCCGCGCGACATCGTGCGCGCCCATGTAGATGCGCGTTTCCAGGCCGAACAGCGCGCCGGCGAGCGCGGTCGCGACGCCGTGCTGGCCGGCGCCGGTCTCGGCGATGATCCGGCTTTTGCCCATCCGCCGGGCGAGCAGCGCCTGGCCGAGCACCTGGTTGGTCTTGTGCGCGCCGCCGTGGAGCAGATCCTCGCGCTTGAGGTAGAGCCGCGCCTTGTCCGATCCGAGGTTGCGGCACCGGGTGAGCGGCGTCGGCCGCCCGGCATAGGTTCGCAGCAGGCCGGTCAGCTCCGCCTGGAACTCCGCGTCGGCCTGCGCCTCGAGAAATGCCGCTTCGAGCTGTTCGAGCGCCGGCACCAGGATTTCCGGGACATAGACGCCGCCATAGTCGCCGAACCGTCCGTCGCTCAGCATGGCGAATCGCCCCGCGCCGGCACGCGCAGCGCCTCGAAAAAGGCCTGGAGCTTCTCCGGGTCCTTGCGCCCCGGCGCCCGTTCGACGCCCGAGGAGACGTCGAGCGCCCAGGCGCCGACCTTCGCCGCGGCGGCGGCATTGCCGGGATCGAGCCCGCCGGCGAGCAGCGCCGTCCTGAGCTCGCGCCGCCCGTCGATCAGCGTCCAGTCGAACGTGCGGCCGGCGCCGCCCGATGCGCGGCCGACCGCCGTGTCGAACAGCAGCCGATCGACGCCCGGGCGCGGCCGGGGCACGCTCCTTGCGACCGGAAGCGCGCCCCAGATCTCGACGCCGACCGGAAGCGCGGCGCGCAGGCCCTTCACATAATCGCCGTCCTCCGAACCGTGGAGTTGCACGGCGCGCAGGCCGAGCCAGTGCGCGGCTTCGGCGATCCGCTCGATCGGCGCGTCGCGGAACACGCCGACGATTCCGGCGCCAAGGTCGCGCGCCGCGCCGGCGATCGGCTCCGCCTCGGCCGGCATCACGTAGCGCTGGGATTCGGGGACCATGATGAGGCCGACGAAGCAGGCGCCGGACCGCGCGGCGCGTTCGGCATCGGCGGCGCTGCGGACGCCGCACACCTTCACCCGGCCGAAGGCGAGCGTCCGCGCCGCCTGCGCCGGCCGCTTCGCGCGCATCAGCGACGTGCCGACCAGGAAGGCGCCGGCATGGGGCGCCAGCCGCTCGACGTCCTGCCGCCGCGCGATCCCCGATTCCGACACCACGATCCGGTCGGCCGGCACCAGCGGGGCGAGCTGCTCGGTCGTGGCGAGGTCGACGGTGAGGGTCTTGAGATCGCGATTGTTGACGCCGATCAGTTTCGCGCCGAGCGCGACCGCGCGCGCGACCTCGGCCGCGTCGTGGGTCTCGACCAGCGCGTCCATGCCCAGCCGCTCGGCGGCGCGCATCACCTCGGCCGCCTCCTCGTCGTCGAGGACCGACAGGAGGACGAGCACCGCGTCGGCGCCGTGCAGCCGCGCTTCCGCCACCTGCCGGGGATCGACGACGAAATCCTTGGCGAGGATCGGCCCGTCGAACACGCGCCGTACCGCCGCCAGGTCCTCGAGCGCGCCGCCGAAGAACGGCCCGTCGGTCAGCACGCTGACCGCGGAGGCGGCGCCGGCATAGGCTTCGGCCTGGACGGCCGGATCGACCTGCGCGATCTCGCCCGCCGACGGCGAGGCCTTCTTGACCTCCATGATGAAACGCGCGCCGGGGGAGGCGAGCGCGGCGGCGAGGCTTCGCTCGGCCCGCTTCGCCTGGCTGCCGATGTCGCAGAAGGTCGCGCTGCCGAGCCGCTGCGCGACGTCGATCTTCTTGCGCGCGACGATCGCGCCCAAGGTGCCGCCCGGGTCACGCATGGCTGATCTCCACCAGATGATCGAGGACGCGGCCGCCCGCGCCCGATGCGAGGATCTGGAGCGCGATGTCGGCGCCCTCCTCCAACGTCCCGGCGCGCCCGGCGGCGAGCAGCAGCGCGCCGGCGTTGAGCGCGACCGCATGGTTCTCGGCCTCCGCGCCGCGCCCGGCGAGCAGCGCCCGCAGCCGCGCCGCATTCTCCTCCGGCCCGCCGCCGGCGAGCGCCGAAAGCGGCGCGCGCGCGAGGCCGGCCAGCTCCGGCGACAGCGTCATCCGCTCGGTCTCGCCGTCCATCAGCCGCACCGCGATCGTCTCGGCGTGGAGCGCGACCTCGTCGAGCCCGCCGCCATGCACCACCATCGCCCGCTCGACGCCGAGCGCCGCCAGCGTCTGCGCGACCGGCGCGACCAGCCCCGGATCGGCGACGCCGACGAGCTGGACCGGCGGCTCGGCCGGGTTCACGCACGGCCCCAGGATGTTCATCACCGTGCGGACCTTGAGCGCGCGGCGCACCGGCCCGGCATGTTTCAGCCCCGGATGATATTGCGGCGCGTAGAGGAAGCAGATCCGCGCCTCGTCCAGCGCCCGCCGCGCCGTCGCCGGGCTCACCTCCAGCTTGACGCCCAGCCGCTCCAGCACGTCGGCGGATCCGCAGCGCGAGGTGACCGATCGGTTGCCGTGCTTCGCCATCGGCAGCCCCGCCGCCGCGGCGACGAAGGCGACGGCGGTGGACAGGTTGATCGTCCCCGATCCGTCGCCGCCGGTGCCGCAGGAATCGGCGAAGGGATAGTCCGGCCGCTCGAAATCGAGGTCCGCCGCGCGCAGCGCCCGCGCCGCGCCGATCAGCTCGTCGACGCTCTCGCCCTTGATCCGAAGCGCGATCAGCAGCGCCGCGATCGCCGGCTCGGCGAGCCGCCCCGCCACCAGCTCGGCGAAGACGCACTCGGCCTCCGCCCGGGTGAGCGATTCGCCGGCGAACAATCGTTCGAGCGCGGCCTCATGGTCGGGTGGCCCGCCCCTGGCGTCGGGCGGTGTGATGGCGAGGGCGGCGGCGGTCATGGTCATGGCAAGGTCCTGGAAGTGCATCGGGGCGAAGCGGCGCGGGCCGCGCGTACGAAAAAGCCCGCCGGTGGCGGCGGGCTCGTTGCGTATCGTCGGGAAGATCGGTCCTAGGAGACCGTCACCATCGCCACGCGCGGGCCGCCGCATCTGGACGGGACCAGCGCCACTGCCAGGCCTGCGAGACGGAGGCACGCGCGGCCGCGTCGCCCGGACGGGCGGCGGACAGGCCGGATGAGGAAGCGTGCGGCGTCATCGCGGCGGAAAGTGCTGATTCCCCCGCCGCTCGTCAAGCCTCTCGTTTCGCTTTCCATCCCTTCCCGCCGGGCGAAGTCGATGGATCGAACGCCGAGACGCCCTTCTCGCGCATTCTCGGCATCGCGCGTCGCGAGAAGTGGGCGGAGCTTGGCGAGCCGCCCCGTCCCGAACATCCGCCGCGCCGCTATCTGGTCCCGCACGGCGAGGTGATGATCGAGCCGCGCGAATCGATCGACGGCCGGGCCCCCGGCACGTTCAGGGAGAAGGAGGCCGCCCGCGACGAACGCTACCGCGCGGACGCCAGAGCCCAGCTTGAGTGGGAAGCGCAGGCGCGCCGAGATTACGAGCGCCGGCGCGATAGCGGCGCCGCATCCTAATCGAAGAGCCGCGCCAGGCCGGCAAGCCTGCCCCGGGCTCGATCCGGGGGGCAGGACTGACGTCACGGGACAATGGTCCCGTGGCGGCTGGCTCTGCCCCGTCAATGCTTGAAGCAATGCTCCCGATGCCACGCGAGGAACGCCGGATGCGGCCTCAGCGACGGGCGCCCGGGCGCGAGCGCCCTGCCCGTCTTGTTGATCATCGCCTCGACGCTCGAACGGTCGTTCACTTGCCGCGAGACCAGGATGCCGAGATCGTCGTCGAAGCCGATCAGCCCGCGATCGAACATCCAGTGCGCGGTGCCCGATAACGCAATGCCGTTCTGGATGCTGTCGGGCCCGCCATGCTCGACCGGCTTGATATGCGCCGCCTCCGCCTCGGCGCGCCCGCCGCCGTTGATCAGCTTCCACCCGGTGACGGCGCAGGTTTCGTCATAGGCCTGCAACACCGCGCGGCGGAAGAACGCCTTGCGCTCGGGCTTGGCGATCAGCCGCTCGATGATCGGCCGCTCGACGTGGAACGGCGCCTGCAGATCGTGCACCCGGTCGAGCGCTTCGGCATCGTCGACCCGAGGCAGCACGATGTCGTTCTCCGGCAAGCCCGCGCGGACGATCCGCGCGAAGTCCGCCGACGACAGCGGCCGGACCGCCGCCTGCGCCCGGCCCGAGATCGCGCCCGCCTCATTGAGCACCCCGCGCTCGATCGGCCCCTCGGGGCCGCTGAAGGGAACGGCGCGGATGAAGTCGAGATAGGTCCCCGGCTCGATCAGGGCCACGAACATTCCCGGCGCGTTGTCATCAGGAATGATCCGCTCGACCTTGGCGACGGCGAAGTAGCCGCGCGAGTTCCTGACCTTGCTCGGTTCGAGATAGACGATCCAGTCGGCGACGCACGGCTCGGCCCGGCCGAGGTATTGCGCGGGGAATTGATAGCGCTCAGCCGGGATATCGTCGTAGATTGAACCGGCTTTGTGCATGAAGACGCAATGAGTCATCTAGGCTCAATCACGGTGCTGCGAGGGTCTGATCAGCCCAAAGGAAGACGCGCTCTGCGAATCCGAGAATCTCTCCCTCGATGAAGGACGCATCCGCTGCCGCCAACTTCTCGGTCAAAAACATCTGAAGCTCACTCTTGCCGACCACATCGCAGCCAAAATGGGCCTTCACCGGATCTGCGAGCCTTGAAAGCAACACTGCTTCCAAGGATTTGCCCGAGAAGGTAGACCCGAAAGTGGCTATTCGCTCGACTTCACCCTGCTTCATCGCCCACTCGCTCAGATATTTCTTCTGCGCGTCGCGGCCTTCCTTGTCATCATCAAGCAAGACTACATTGCGAAAACCCCAACCCGTCAAAAGACTGATGATTGGTCCCAACGACTGAGCTCCCCCGCCCGGCACAACAGCGAACCCACGCGACTTGTTCTGGAATGCAAGTTCAAAAAAAGCATAGTCGCTCTTTCCTTCGACGATGAGAGATGGCCTCTCAAGCGTCAGTTGCGACGGTCGATATTCGAGCGCATCAAGTACCGGAAGAAAGTAGGTTCTTTGGTTGGGATGTTTGCCGACAAAGGAACGATATTTTAGGGCACTTATGTTTGTTTCACCGCTTGACATGAATTCATCTTCGATTCCTTCGTAGTTGAGCGCCTCATTTTTTACGATGTAAGCCCTGTCAAGCCAGGCAGGATTAATCAGGTAATGGCTATGGGTTGAATAGATAACAATATTACTACCCTCCGCAAGGCCCTGCATGCTCGCTAAAAGCTCTTCTTGAGCCCGCGCGTGTAGATTAGAGGCCGGCTCGTCAAACAGGAACACAACCCCGTTTTCATCCGTTCTAAGCGCACGAAAATACGTAAATATCCAAAAACAGAAAAACCACCTAAACCCCAGAGATCGGTCGCCTATTTCGTACTTTTCCGCATTCCGGATATCGACCAAGAATATCTTGATATAGATACAATCCTTCTCTTCGTCATGACCGTATTCGAATTCTATTCTCTTGCTGTCGAATCCGCGGCTAAACACCTTTCGCCAGGAGTCCATTATAACCGACGTGACTTTTGACGAAGCTTTCAGCAAGACATGATTGACCTGCTCTCGACGATCAGTTTGAAGAAAGGAAAACCAGGACCACGATCCTTCACTGCTGCGAATGCGATCTATGATGTGCTCTTGAATGTTCAGTCCTTCATGGAGGCTATCGAGGATGTCCTGAAGTAATCGCCGGTAGTATTTATTAACAGGTTTTTCATTGGACGCTTCTTCGAGATAAATTTTCTCGGGCATCTCGAACAGGAAGGTTGGGAAGTATAATATTTGTGGAATTCTGTCTTCCAAGGCCTCGGTAAGAACGCCCCAAGCCTCATGCTCATCGTTGATCGTCTTTGCGGTTTTTGCCTTTCCCTTAAAAACCTTGAAGGATGTGGGGAACGTCCTGATCGCCTTTTGAAAATCGGAGTTCTTGAATCTGAAATTATGGGTGATATTTATCTCTTTCGGGAGAGTTGCCCTTTCTAGGGAGAATCCGATGTTTTTTAGAGCCTTTTCTAGAGCCTCATAATCGTCCCCATCCAATACGAGTCGCGCTGATACAATTACGTCTCCGTTGAAATTGGATTTCTTTGATTTTGGGACGAATCCGCTTTTGTTGATGGACGCGTGTTCGATGTTATAAATCTTTTGAAGCTCTATATCGGCAGCTACGAAATAGTTTATAGCTTCAAGGATCGTCGTCTTGCCGCTTTCGTTAAGGCCGATAAGTGAGAACACTCTTGGATCGGGGGCATCTACATCGATCGTGCAGCTCTGAATTCCCTTGAAGTTCTCAATTGTGAAGCTCTTGAATCGCATCGCTCTCTGCCCCTGCCCGACGCCATTTTTTCCGCAGTATACTCCTGAATCGCCACTCAGAAAGGATGGGTTTGTCGTTCTCCTCAACCGTTAATGCCTTGGCGTCCTGGGCGCGGGCTAGGGCAGCTGAGTTCTGCGGTACCTCGGCGCGCCTGCCGCGCTCCTCCGCCACGGCCCGGCTCCGCATGTCCTGCGGACATGCTCCGATGGCCCGTGACGTCGATCGGCTCTGCCTACGTCAGGCCGTCGGCCGGAATAACCGCTGGCCTGCGGCCACCGGCTTCTAGTCTCCAGTTGCTGCGCAAGCTTCGACTAGGCGCCTGCGGTTATTCTTCCCCCATCCGAAGCGCCGCGATGAACGCCTCCTGCGGGATGGACACGCTCCCATATTCCCGCATCCGCTTCTTGCCCTCTTTCTGCTTCTCCAGCAGCTTCTTTTTCCGCGTGATATCGCCGCCATAGCACTTCGCCGTCACGTCCTTCCGCAGCGCGGCGATGGTTTCGCGGGCGATCACCTTGCCGCCGATCGCGGCCTGGATCGGGATCTTGAAGAGGTGGCGCGGGATGAGGTCCTTGAGGCGCTCGCACAGCTGGCGGCCGCGCGCTTCGGCGGCGCCGCGGTGGACGATCATGGAGAGCGCGTCGACGGCCTCGCCATTGACCAGGATGTTCATCTTCACGAGATCGCCGGGGCGGTGGCCGATCTGGTGGTAATCGAAGCTCGCATAGCCGCGGCTGATCGATTTGAGGCGATCGTAGAAATCGAACACCACCTCGTTCAATGGCAGTTCGTAGACGACCTGCGCGCGCCCGGCGACATAGGTCAGGTTCTTCTGGATGCCGCGCCGGTCCTGGCACAGCTTCAGGATCGGGCCGAGATGCTCGTCGGGGACATAGATGGTCGCCTCGATCCACGGCTCCTCCACCTCGACGATCTGGTTCGGGTCCGGCCAGTCGGCGGGGTTGTGGATCTCGACGATGCTGAGGCCGGCGGCGTCGGTGCCGATCGTCCGGGCCGATCCGATCGAGCTCGCGTCGCGGCCCTTCGAGAGGTGGACCTCATAGACGACGCTCGGCGCGGTGGTGATGAGATCGAGATCATATTCGCGGGTCAGTCGCTCCTGGATGATCTCGAGATGGAGGAGGCCGAGGAAGCCGCAGCGGAAGCCGAAGCCCAATGCCGCGCTCGTCTCCATCTCGAAGCTGAAGCTCGCATCGTTGAGCCTGAGCTTGGCGAGGCTGTCGCGCAGCTTCTCGAAATCGTTGGCGTCGGTCGGGAAGAGGCCGCAGAAGACGACCGGCTGGACCTCCTTGAACCCGGGGAGCGCCTGCGCGGCGGGCCGCTTCGCATCGGTGATCGTGTCGCCGACGCGGGTCTCGCCGATATCCTTGATCTGGGCGGTGATGAAGCCGATCTCGCCGGGGCCAAGCTCGGCGAGCTGCTCGATCTTCGGGCGGAAGACGCCGACGCGGTCGATGAGGTGGGTCGTGCCGGCCTGCATGAACTTGACCTGCTGGCCCTTCCTCACCGCGCCGTCGATGACGCGGATCAGGATGACGACGCCGAGATAGGGGTCGTACCATGAGTCGACCAGCATCGCCTTCAGGGGCGCGTCGCGGTCGCCCTTGGGCGGCGGGATGCGCGTGACGATCGCCTCCAGCACCTCGTTGATGCCGAGGCCGGTCTTGGCGCTGGTCAGGATCGCGTCGTCTGCGGGCAGGCCGACAATGTCCTCGATCTCCTGGCGGACCTTGTCGACGTCCGCGGCGGGGAGGTCGATCTTGTTGATGACGGGGACGATCTCATGGTCGTGCTCGATCGACTGGTAGACGTTGGCGAGCGTCTGCGCCTCCACGCCCTGCGCGGCGTCGACCACCAGCAGCGCGCCTTCGCAGGCGGCGAGGCTGCGGCTCACCTCATAGGCGAAGTCCACGTGGCCGGGCGTGTCCATGAGGTTGAGAACATAGGGCTTGCCGTCGCTGGCGGTGTAGTCGAGCCGCACCGTCTGCGCCTTGATGGTGATCCCGCGCTCGCGCTCGATCTCCATATTGTCGAGCACCTGCGCTTCCATCTCGCGCTCGGTCAGCCCGCCCGTCGCCTGGATCAGCCGGTCGGCAAGCGTGGATTTCCCGTGGTCGATATGCGCAATGATCGAAAAATTGCGAATTGTGCCAATCTCAGTCATCGGACGCGGGCCGTAGCGGGCGCGGGGGGCTTCGGCAATGGCCGGGGATCAGCGCCCCAGCATATGTTCCGGGATCACGACGCGGTCGAAGGTGGCTTCGTCGACCAGGCCCAGTTCCAGCCCCGCTTCCTTCAGCGTCTGGCCGTGCTTGTGGGCGTGCTTGGCGATGGCGGCGGCATTGTCGTAGCCGATTTCGGGCGCGAGCGCGGTGACCAGCATCAGCGACTTGTTCATGAGGTCCGCGATGCGGCGCTCGTCCGGCTCCATCCCATCGAGGCAACGCGCGGTGAAGCTTTCCATCCCGTCCGACAGCAGGTTGATCGAGCGGATCACGGCCGCGCCGATCAGCGGCTTGAAGACGTTCAGCTCCATATGGCCCTGGAGCCCGCCGACGGTGACCGCCATGTGATTGCCCATCACCTGGGCGGCGACCATCGTCAGGCTCTCGCACTGGGTCGGATTGACCTTGCCGGGCATGATCGAGCTGCCCGGCTCGTTCTCCGGCAGCTTCAGCTCGCCAAGGCCGCAGCGCGGGCCGGAGCCGAGCAGGCGGATGTCGTTGGCGATCTTGCTGAGGCTCACCGCGATCACGTTGAGCACGCCGGAAAGCTCGACCATCGTGTCGTGCGTCGCCAGCGCCTCGAACTTGTTCGGCGCGGTGGTGAACGGCAGGCGGGTGAGGTTCGCGACCTCCGCCGCGAACTTCTCCCCGAATCCCTTGGGCGCATTGAGGCCGGTGCCGACCGCGGTGCCGCCCTGGGCGAGCTGGTGCAGCCGCGGCAGCACCCCCTTCACCCGATCGATCCCGGCGGCAATCTGCGCGGCGTAGCCCGAAAATTCCTGGCCGAGCGTCAGCGGCGTCGCGTCCTGCAGATGGGTGCGGCCGATCTTGACGATCCGGTCCCACGCATCGGCCTGGGCGGCGAGACGGTGGTGAATCGTGCCCAGCGCCGGCAGCAGCCGATCGTTGACCGCCCGCGCCGCGGCGATGTGCATCGCGGTCGGGAAGCTGTCGTTGGACGACTGGCCCTTGTTCACATGATCGTTGGGGTGGACCGGGGCCTTGCCGCCGCGCTTGCCGGTGAGGATCTCGTTCGCGCGCCCGGCGATCACCTCGTTGGCGTTCATGTTCGATTGGGTGCCCGATCCGGTCTGCCAGATGACGAGCGGGAACTGATCGTCATGGCCGCCCGACGCGACCTCGCCGGCCGCCTGCTGGATCGCTTCGGCGAGCTGAGCGTCGAGCCCGGCCTCGCGCGCGTTCACCCGCGCCGCGGCCTGCTTCACGAAGCCGAGCGCGTGGACGATCTCGACCGGCATCCGTTCGTTGGAGCCGAAGGGGAAATTCTCGATCGAACGCTGCGTCTGCGCGCCCCAATAGCAATCGGCCGGAACCTCGATCGGCCCGAAGCTGTCGGTTTCGGTGCGGGTGGCGGCGGTCATCTGATCTTCCCCCAATGGTCCGTGGCGCGGTGCTGGTAGACCGAACGCCGCGCGAGGTGAAGTCTTAAGGCGCGGCCACCGTCGCCGCGATCCAGCCTGCATAAGCCGAGACCCGGGTATAGGCCGCGACGGGCGCCGGCACCGCGCAGCCGGAGCCGCGGCTGAGGATTCCGATCAGCCGGTCGGTCCCCTCGTCGTCCGGTTCGACGAGTGGCCCGCCGGAATCGCCGACGCAGGCGTCGTGCGGGTCCGCGCCGGCGCAAACAATCGTCGGAGCCATCGGATTGTCGCCGGGCAGGATCGCGCAATAGGAAGGATCGCGCAGCTCCTGGGCGGCCTGCCGCAGGCGATCGGAGGTCTGCGCGGCCGGATCGCCGGCGCGGGTCGTCGCGCTCGAAGACAGCGAGCCTTCGTAGAGGCTGCCGAAGCCGAGCGCCGTCGCCCGCCCCGCCCCGTCGCTGCGTCGCGCGATCTCGGCCACCAGCGGGCCGGCGATCTCCGCCAGATGGACCAGCGCGATATCATTGCCCTGGCCGCCCGGATCGTAACCGGGATGCACGACGATCCTGTCGACGCGGACCTGCGCCTCCTCTGGAACATCGGACAGCGCGTCGCGTCCGACCTCGACCCACATGTCGCGCGCGTCGATCCGCCGCCCCTCCGGCGTGTGGAAGCAATGCGCCGCGGTTGCGATCCACTGCGGGGCGATCAGCGTTCCCGCGCAGAAATAGACGCGCCGCCCCGCCGGCCCGCGCGACAGGGCGGCGACATAGGGATAGCGGCTCGCCTCCGCGGGGGCGCCCTGAAGGAAGCGATCGTCGGGAGATGTCGGGCGGGGCTGGGCGGTGACGACGGCTGCGGAGAGGAACAGCGCGCCGGCCAGCCCGGCGCGCAGGGCGCGGCTATTTCTTCCGCTTGAAATCCACGGAGACGACATTGGACCCCTCCTCCGCCGGCTCCGCGAGCGGCGCGTCGTTTTCGGCCGGATCGTGGGCATCGACGCCCGCTTCCTCGCCCTGCGCCTGGAACTGAAGCGCGAAATTGACCGCCGGATCATGAAAGCCGGTAATCGCCGAAAAGGGGATGAAGAGCCGGGCCGGCGCCTGGTTGAACGAGAGGCCGACCTCGAACCCGTCCTCGCGCACCTTCAGGTCCCAGAAGCGGTTCTGGATGACGATCGTCATCTCGTCCGGAAACCGCTCGACGAGGTGGCGGGGGATGTCGACGCCGGTCGCATGGGTCTTGAAGGTGATGTAGAAATGATGCTCGCCGGGCAGGTGCCCGGTCGCCTCGACCTCGCCGAGCACCCGGCCAACGACCGCGCGCAGGGCCTCCTGCACGATCTCGTCATAGGGAATCAGGCTGTCGGGCGTCTCGTCGCTCATTGGGGGACTCGTAACGCGGCGCGGGGAGGGGTCAAGCGCGTTGCGTCGTGCCGGCTGGCCGGCCTATCGCGCGATCGAGGAGGAGCCGCCATGCCGATCGACGCCACGTTGCCCTATGACGACACCAACATCTTCGCCCGCATCCTCAAGGGAGAGATTCCGTGCCGGAAGGTCTATGAGGACGAATATGCCCTCGCCTTCCACGACATCGCCCCGCAGGCCCCCGTCCATATCCTCGTCATTCCCAGGGGCGCCTATGTCTCGTGGGACGATTTTTCGGCCCGGGCGGAGCCGGCGGAGATCGCCGGGTTCGTGCGCGCCGTCGGCAAGGTGGCGCGCGATCAGGGGCTGGTGGGCGATGGCTATCGCCTGCTCGCCAATGTCGGCCCCGCGGCCGGGCAGGAAGTGGCGCATCTCCACGTCCACATCTTCGGCGGGAGGCCGCTGGGGCCGATGCTGGCGTCCCGATGAGCGTCTTTCGCTCCACCGAATAGCGCTTGCGGCCCGCGATTTAGGGCTTACGTTCCGGCGCCCATGAGAAGGCCGCAAACGGCCGCGACCTGATTTTTGGGGGAAGACCAATGCTTCTGGACCGCGTCAAACCACTGGACGCCATTCTGGCGACCGCCGAGAAAAAGGGCCTTCACCGCTCCCTCGGCGCGTTTCAGCTGACCCTGCTCGGCATCGGCGCGGTCATCGGCACCGGCATCTTCGTCCTGACGTCCGAAGCCGCGCAAAAGGCCGGGCCGGGCATGATGCTGTCCTTCGTGATCGCCGGCCTGGTCTGCGCGGTCGCGGCGCTGTGCTACTCCGAACTGGCCTCGATGGTGCCGGTGGCGGGAAGCGCCTACACCTATACCTATGCCGTGATGGGCGAGCTGCTCGCCTGGATGGTCGGCTGGGCGCTGATCCTCGAATATGCGGTCGGCGCAAGCGCGGTCGCCGTCGGCTGGTCGGGCTATTTCGTCGGCCTGCTCGACAATTCGCTCGGCATCCACATCCCGGCGGCGCTCGCCGCGGGGCCGAGCGCCGGCGGCGTCATCAACCTTCCAGCGGTGGTGATCTCCCTGCTCGTCACCGGGCTCTTGATTATCGGCACCACGGAAAGCGCGCGATTCAACGCGATCCTCGTCCTCATCAAGGTCACGGCGCTGACCGTCTTCGTCGCGGTCGCGATCCCGGTCATGAACAGCGAGCATTTCGAGCCGTTCATGCCGACGGGCATCACCGGCGTCGCCGGCGCGGCGGCGTCGATCTTCTTCGCCTATGTCGGCTTCGACGCGGTGTCGACCGCCGCGGAGGAAACCCGCAATCCGCAGCGCAACGTGCCGATCGGCCTGATCGGGTCGCTGCTGTTCTGCACCATCTTCTACCTCATCGTCGCCGCCGGCGCGATCGGTGCGACCGGCGATTCGAGCTTTGCCCAGCCGGTGCGCGACGCCGCCGGCGCGTTCCTCCAACCCGGCACGTCGGAGCTCACGGCGCGCTGCCAGGAGCTGGCCGGCATGGGCCATGAGCCGCTCGCCTGCTCGCGCGAGGCGCTGGCCCATGTGCTCCGCTCGATCGGGTGGACCAAGCTCGGCAACCTGATCGGCCTCGCCGCCTTCCTGGCGCTGCCGTCCGTCGTGCTGATGATGATGTTCGGCCAGACCCGCATCTTCTTCGTCATGGCGCGCGACGGCCTGCTCCCGGAAAAGCTTGCCTCCGTGCATCCGAAGTTCAAGACGCCGCACATCGTGACGGCCTTCACCGGGATCGTCGTGACCCTCGCCGCGGCGTTCCTTCCGGTCGGGCGGCTCGCCGATTACTCGAACTCCGGCACGCTCTTCGCCTTCGCCATGGTCGCTCTTGCGGTCCTCGTGCTGCGGCGGGCGGACCCGGGCCGGGCGCGGCCCTTCCGCACCCCGGCGGTGATGATCATCGCGCCGCTGGCGATCGCCGGCTGCCTGTACCTCTACGTCTCGCTGCCGTTGATCGCGATCCTCGTCCTTCCGGTCTGGGGGATCGTCGGGCTGCTGATCTATTTCGGTTACAGCCGCAGCCGCAGCCATGTCGGCCGCGGCATCGTCGACGTGCCGGAGACCGAGATCGCCGACATCGAGCCGCCGATCCCGGGCACCGAATAACAGGGCGGGCCGGCGGCGAGTGTCGCCGGCCCCCACCCCCCGCGCAACCGCAGAGTTGAAACGGGCGTTTCCATCCCGAGGAGACGCTCTCATGGCCAGCGAACCGCCGATCGCACCCGATCCCCCGGCCCAACCGAGCCGGCCGGCCGAACCCGCCGCGCCGCCGCCGGAGGTGAGCCCGCCGGTGCCCGACGTCGACAAGCCGGATCCGCAGACCTATCCGCCGCCCAATACGGGCTGAGCGGCTGCCCTACCCAAGCCGGGCCGCGACCAGCGCCTTGAGGTCCGCCTCCGGGCGGGCGCCGTAATGGGAGATCACCTCCGCGGCCGCGATCGCGCCGACGCGCAGGCTCTCCTCGAGGCTGCGGCCCTGCGCCTGACCGGCGAGGAAGCCGGCGGCGAACAGGTCGCCCGCGCCGGTCGTGTCGACCACTCTCTCCACCGGCTCGGCCGCGACCGTTGCGCGCTCGCCGCGCTGCACGGCGATCGCGCCCTGCTCCGAACGGGTGACGACCAGGGTTTCGACCTTGTCCTGCACCGCCGCGATCGCCGCGTCGCAATCGTCGCGCCCGGCGAGCATCCTGATCTCCGCCTCGTTGGCGAAGAGCGTGTCGATCCTGCCGGCGTCGATCAGCGCGTTGAAGCCGTCACGGTGGCGATCGATGCAGAAGGTGTCGGACAGCGTGAAGGCGACCTTGCGGCCGGCGGCGCGGGCGATGTCGATCGCGCGGGACATCGCCGCGCGCGGCACCTCCGGATCCCACAGATAGCCTTCGAGATAGAGCGTCGCCGCGCTTTCGATCTGCGCGGCATCGAGCGCTTCGGGCGGAAGCAGCTGGGCGGCGCCGAGGAAAGTGTTCATCGTGCGGTGCGCGTCGGGCGTCACCAGCACCATCGATCGGGCGGTCGGCTGGCCGAGATCGGCGGCCGGGGTGACGAACTCGACGCCCGTCGCGGTGAGATCGTGGCGGTAGAACTCCCCCAGCTGATCCGGCGCCACCTGCCCGATGAAGCCCGCGCGCGCCCCCAGCGCCGCGACACCCGCCGCCGTATTCCCCGCCGAACCACCGGAAACCTCGCGCGCCGGCCCCATATGATCGTAGAGCCGCGTCGCCTCCTCGGCATCGATCAGGCGCATCATCCCCTTGGTCAGCCCCTCGCGCGCCAGGAAGGCGTCGTCGCAATCGGCGATGATGTCGACGATCGCATTGCCGATGCAAAGCACGTCGAGGCGGGTCTCGGGCATGAAGGCGCTCCTTGAGGGAAAAGTGCGGCGGCCCTAGCCGGGCGCGGGCGGACGGGTCAACGGCGGCATTGACGCCCGCCGGCGAGGCTTCGCATATCGGCGGCGGATGAAATTCCTCGGATTCGCCTTCCTCGCCGGCCTGGTGAGCGCGCTCGGCTTCCAGCCGGTGGGCTGGTGGCCGCTGAGCGTCCTTGCCGTCGCGGCGCTGATCGAGCTGGTGCGGCGCGCGCCGAGCCAGCGGGCCGCCCTGGCGCGCGGCTGGGGGTTCGGCATGGGCCATTTCACGCTCGGCCTCAACTGGATCGCGACCGCCTTCACCTATCAGGCGGCGATGCCGGCCTGGCTCGGCTGGGTCGCCGTGGTCCTGCTCTCGCTCTACCTCGCCATCTATCCGGCGCTGGCGGCCGGCCTGGCGTGGCGGACCGGCCGGAAGCGGCCGCTTTCGTTCGTCCTCGCCTTCGCCGCCGCCTGGATCGCGACCGAATGGCTGCGCGCGACGATGTTCACCGGATTCGCGTGGAACCCGCTCGGCGTCGTGCTGGTGCCGACCGGCCTGTCCTGGCTGGCGCCGTGGATCGGGACCTACGGCCTGTCGGGCATCGCCGCCCTGCTCGCCGGCGCGTTGGCGCTGGCGCTGCGGGCGGAGGGCCGGCGTCACGCGGCGATCCTCGTCCTTGTCCTGATCGGCGCCGGGACGCTCGGCTGGGCGTGCCGTTCGCCGACGCCGGCGCGCGAAGGGCCGCAGCTTCGGATCGTCCAGCCGAATATCGGCCAGCAGGACAAATGGAGCCCGGGGTTCGAGGCGCGGGGGCTCGCGCGGCTGGGGGCCCTGTCCCGCGCCGCGCCGGGCGGCGACGCCCCGCGCCTGCTGATCTGGCCGGAAGCGGCCGTGACCGAACCGTTGCAGGACGAGCGGCTGCTGAGCCCGGCCGCGCAGGGCCAGCTCGCGATGACCCGGGCGGTCGTCGGGCGGATGATGACGTCGCGCGACCTGCTCCTCACCGGCGGCATCACCTTCGAGTCGTCGGACCGGCTGCGGGCCACCGGCGCGACCAACTCGATCTTCGCCCTGACGCCGGACATGCGGATCCTCGCCCGGTACGACAAGGCGCACCTCGTCCCCTATGGCGAATATCTCCCGATGCGGCCGATCCTTTCGGCGATCGGCCTGTCGCGGCTCGCGCCCGGCGATCTCGATTTCACGCCGGGACCGGGCCCTCGCACGGCGACGCTGCCGCTTGCGGGGAGGGTCGGCTTCCAGCTGTGCTACGAGATCATCTTTTCCGGCAATGTCGTCGATCGCGCGAACCGGCCGGACTGGATCTTCAATCCCTCGAACGACGCCTGGTTCGGCGGCTGGGGACCGCCGCAGCATCTCGCCCAGGCGCGCCTCAGGGCGCTCGAGGAAGGCCTGCCGATCGTCCGCGCGACGCCGACCGGCATCTCGGCCGTCATCGACGCGGATGGGCGGATCGTGAAGAGCCTGCCGCTCGGCGCTGCCGGAGTGATCGATGCGCGGCTGCCCGCGGCGCATGCCGCGACCTTGTTCGCGCGGCTCGGCAACATCCTCCCGCTTGCCTTCGCCTTTTGCCTCGCGCTGGGGGCGATTGCGGTCCGGCGCAAGGCGCGCTAGGGAGCGGCACCGCACATAAACATATCTTTATATCCCCAAATCCTTGGAAACCAGGAACGAACCCGCCCGATGCGCAGCTCCTATTTCTTCACGTCCGAATCGGTCTCCGAAGGCCATCCCGACAAGGTCGCCGACCAGATTTCGGATTCGATCGTCGATCTGCTCCTGTCGAAGGACCCCGAGGCCCGGATCGCCTGCGAGACGCTGACCACCACCAATCGCGTTGTCCTTGCCGGCGAGATCCGCTGCAAGCCGATCTATGACGAGGACCGCTGGCCCGAGAGCGGCGGCTGGGCGCCCGGCGCGCGCGAGGAGATCGAGGCGACCGTCCGCGCGACCGTGAAGAAGATCGGCTACGAGCAGTCCGGCTTCCACTGGAACACGTTCGATTTCGCCAATCACCTGCACGGCCAATCGGCCCATATCGCCCAGGGCGTGGATGAAAGCGGCAACAAGGACGAAGGCGCTGGCGATCAGGGCATCATGTTCGGCTTCGCCTGCGACGAGACGCCCGACCTCATGCCGGCGACGCTCTATTACAGCCACAAGATCCTCGAGAAGATGGCGGCCGATCGCCACTCGGGCGCCGCGCCCTTCCTGGAGCCGGACGCCAAGAGCCAGGTGACGCTGAAGTTCGAGAACGGCAAGCCGGTCGCCGCCACCACCGTCGTCGTCTCGACGCAGCACGCCAAGGGCTATGACGAGGGAGACAAGGAGGCGGAGCTTCACGCCTATGTGAAGAAGGTCGTCGCCGAGGTCCTGCCCGCCGAGCTTCTGTCCGACGCGACCATCTATCACATCAACCCGACCGGCAGCTTCGAGATCGGCGGCCCCGACGGCGATGCGGGCCTCACCGGCCGCAAGATCATCGTCGACACCTATGGCGGCGCGGCCCCGCATGGCGGCGGCGCGTTCAGCGGCAAGGATCCGACCAAGGTCGATCGATCGGCCGCCTATGTCAGCCGCTATCTCGCCAAGAACATCGTCGCCGCCGGCTTCGCCCGGCGCTGCACGATCCAGCTGAGCTACGCGATCGGCGTTGCCGAGCCGCTGTCGCTCTATGTCGACCTGCACGGGACCGAGGCGAACGGCGTCACCGCCGCGAAGCTGGAGGAGGTGCTGCCCACTCTGGTCCGGCTGACGCCGAAGGGCATCCGCACCCATCTCGGCCTCAACAAGCCCATCTACCAGCCGACCGCGGCCTATGGCCATTTCGGCCGCAAGCCCGAGGGCGACCTGTTCAGCTGGGAGCGCACCGATCTGGTCGATGCGCTGAAGCAGGCGGTCTGAGCTGATCCGCCGAGCCGGCGGCGCATCGCGCGCCGCCGCGCCGACGGGTGGCCGCGATCCGGGCCGCGCCCTATAGGGCCGCCATGGACAACGCGAATCTGTGGGCCTTGATCGAAGCGGCCGCGGCAATGGCGGGCGATCGGCCGGCCTTCGTCGAAAGCGGCGAAGTCCGGCTGCGCTACGACCAGCTCGACGCCGCCGTCGGCGGCTGGGCGCGGGCGCTGACGGAACGGGGGGCGAGGCCCGGCGACCGGATCGTCGTCCAGACGGAAAAATCGATCGATAATGCGCTGCTCTATCTGGCGAGCCTGCGCGCCGGCCTGATCTACGTGCCACTCAACACGGCCTATACGGCCGCGGAGCTCGGCTATTTCATCGGCGACGCCGAACCGGCTCTGGTCGTCGCGCCGGGCCATGCGAGCCTCGCGGAGCTCGCCGCCGAAGCCGCGCCGGGCGCATTCGCGACGGTCGCGCGCGGCCCGGACGATCTTGCCGCGATACTCTACACGTCGGGGACGACCGGCCGCTCCAAGGGCGCGATGCTCTCGCACGACAATCTCTCGTCCAATGCCCTGGTGCTCAAGGACTATTGGCGCTGGCAGGCGGGCGACGTGCTGATCCACGCTTTGCCCATCTATCATGTCCACGGCCTGTTCGTTGCGCTGCACGGTGCGCTGCTCAACGGTTCGACCATGATCTGGCACAAGGTCTTCGACGCCGACGCGGTGATCGACGACCTGCCGAGCGCCACCATCCTGATGGGCGTGCCGACCTTCTACGTCCGCCTTGCCGCCCACCCGCGCCTCACCCGCGAGGCGGCGGCGACCATGCGGCTGTTCGTCTCCGGATCGGCGCCGCTCCTTGAATCGACCTTCGTCGATTTCGAGGCGAAGACCGGCCACCGCATCCTCGAACGCTATGGGATGACGGAGGCGGGGATGATCTGTTCCAACCCCTATGACGGCGATCGCGTCCCGGGGACGGTGGGCTTCCCCCTGCCCGGCGTTTCGGCGCGGGTCTGCGACGAGACGGGGCGCGAGCTGCCGCGGGGCGAGCCGGGCGTGCTCGAAATCAAGGGGCCGAACCTGTTCAAAGGCTATTGGCGCAACCCGGACAAGACCGCCGAGGAGATGCGCGGCGACGGCCATTTCATCACCGGCGACATCGCGACCATGGCCGAAGACGGCCGCGTCGCCATCGTCGGGCGCGCCAAGGACCTCATCATCGCCGGCGGGCTCAACATCTATCCCAAGGAGATCGAGCTCGCGATCGACGCGGTGCCGGGCGTCGGCGAGAGCGCGGTGATCGGCGTGCCCCATGCGGATCTTGGCGAAGCCGTCGTCGCGGTGGTGGTGCGCGGCGATCCGACGCTCGACGAGGCGGCGGTGCTCGCCGGCATTGCGAGCCTTGCCCGCTTCAAGCAGCCGCGCCGGATCATCTTCGCCGAGACGCTGCCGCGCAACGCGATGGGCAAGGTCCAGAAGGCCGCGCTGCGCGAGACCTATCGGGCCTTATTCACCTAGGCTGGCCGCGCGCAGCAGACGCGTCCCAAGGGGACCTGTCAGGCGTGGCGACCCCAAAGCTGGGCGACCCGGGCGTCGCGGCCGCAGCCGGTGCGGTAGAGGTGGTAGCGCACCGGGTTCCTGCGCGCATAATCCTGGTGATACGCCTCCGCCGGGTAGAAGCCGTTGATCGGCCGTACCTCGGTGGCAATCGGTGCGTGAAGCACCTGCCCGGCGCGCGCGCGGACCGCGAGCGCGATCCGCCGCTCCTCGGGAGTGCGGACGAACACGGCGGTATGATATTCGGGTCCACGGTCGCAGAACTGGCCGCCCGCATCGGTCGGGTCCATCGTGTGGAAGAAGCGGTCGACGAGCCGGGCATAGCTGATCCGCGCCGGATCATAGACCACGCGCACCGTTTCCAGATGGCCGGTATTGCCCGCCGACACCTGCTCGTAGGTCGGGTTGCGGACATGGCCGCCGGCATAGCCGGACGTCGTCGAGATCACGCCCGGCACGCGATCCATGTCGGTCTCGTTCGACCAGAAGCAGCCACCGGCGAAATAGGCGACCGCAGTGCGCGGCGCCGCGCCGACGAGGGCGAGCGCGGCGAGCGGCAGCAGCAGAAATCCATTACGCATCGTTCAACCCCTTTGCGGCGTGAAGCGGAGCGCGAGGCCGTCGATGCACCATCTCTTGTGGGTGGGGGCCGGCCCGTCGTCGAAGACATGGCCGAGATGGCCGCCGCAGCGCCGGCAATGGACCTCCGTGCGGACCATGAAGAGGGAGGTGTCGCGGCTGAGCGCGACATTGTCCGCGAGCGCGCGGGTGAAGCTGGGCCAGCCGGTGCCGCTGTCGAACTTGTCCGCCGAGCGGAAGACGGGCGCGCCGCAGCCGGCGCAGGAGAAGATGCCGGCGCGATGCTCGTTCAGCAGCGGGCTGGAAAAGGGCGGCTCGGTCCCCTGCTCGCGAAGGATATGGTAGCGTGCGGCGCCGAGCCGTGCGCGCCATTGCTGCGGCGTGAAGCTCACCGGATAGGCCGCGGCCGGGCTTTCCGTCCCGCCGCCGCCCAGGCCCAGGAAAGCGCCGAGCCCCGCAAGGCCGACGCCGCCGAGAAACGCACGTTTGCTGATCATCGTCATCGGGCGATCCCTTTCCGCCCGATCGCGGCCGCGGCCGCGGATCGGACGCTTTCATCCACGCAAGATAGACGCTTGCGTCATCCACTTCTACGAAGCAGCGGATGGAAAAGTTACCGCCCTATGCGCAATTTCTCGGCCTCACCGTCACGCGCGGCGCGGACGGCGCACTGGTCTTCGCCATGCCGTTCGGCGACGCCGTGGTCGGCCGCCCAGGCTATCTCCACGGCGGCGCGATTGCCGGCCTGCTCGAAATCGCCGCCTTCGGCACGCTGCGCGACGCGCTCGGCGAGGAGAGCGGGATCACGATCAAGCCGATCAACGTCACCACCAGCTTCATGCGCGGCGGCGTCCCGCACGAGACCTTCGCGAGCGCGACCGTCACCCGCCTCGGCGCGCGGGTCGCCAATGTCGAGGCGCACGCCTGGCAGAAGGACCGCGCGCGCCCGATCGCCGCGGCGCAGATGAACCTGCTGATCAGGCGAGGCGGAGAGCCGCGCCGCCCCGCCTAATAGCCGCGCATCCTTGCGAGTTGATCGGCGTGGAAGTTCGGATCGCCGAACAGCTCGTTCAGCAGCCGGTCGCGCTTCATGTAGAGGCCGATGTCATGTTCGTCGGTCATGCCGATGCCGCCGTGCATCTGGATGCCCTCCCGAACCGCAAGGGCGGAGGCGCGGCCCGCCTTGGCCTTCGCGGCGGCGATCATGGCGGGGGCCGCCTCGGCGCCTTCGTCGAGCAATTGCTGCGCCTTCAGCACCGCCGAGCGCGCGATCTCCAGCTCCGAATAGAGATGGGCGGCGCGGAACTGGAGCGCCTGGAACTCGCCGATCGCCCGGCCGAACTGGCGGCGCTGCTTCAGATAGTCGACCGTCATCTCCATCGCCGCCGAGCCGAGCCCGACCAGCTCCGCCGCCGCGCCGGTCCGCCCGGCGGCAAGCGCGCGATCCAGCATGATCGCGCCGCCGCCGACCTCGCCGACCACCGCATCGGCATCGACCTCGACGCGATCGAAGGCGAGCCGCGCGCCGATCGACGAATCGACCATCCGCACGCCCTCGATCTCTAGCCCCTTCGCCTCCCTTTCGACTGCGAACAGGGTGAGCCCTTCCTCCGCCTGCGCCGCGACCAGGATCACGTCGGCGGAGGCGCCCTGGACCACGAACTGCTTGGCGCCCGACAGGACGAAGCCGTTGCCCGATCGATCGGCGCGCATCGCGATATCGTCCGGGCGATGCTTTGCGCCCTCGTCCACCGCAAGCGCCGCCACCGTCTCGCCGGCAAGGATGCCCGGAAACCAGCGCGCGGCATGGGCCGTCCCCTTCACCGCCTCGACGAAGGCGACGGCGGTCATCAGGAAGGGCGACGGCGTCAGGTTGCGCCCGATCTCCTCGAGCACGATCCCGGCCTCGACATGGCCGAGCCCGAGCCCGCCATCGGCCTCGTCGATCAGGATGCCGGTGAAGCCCATTTCGGCGAACTTGCGCCACAGGCCGTGCCCGAACCCGTCCTTGCAGTTGATCGCGCGCCAGTGCCGCAACTGCGTCGCGATCGCGCCCTCATCGGCCATGAACCCACGCGCCGTATCGCGCAGCATGACCTGATCGTCGGTGAGATAGAGTGGCATTTCATATTCCCGAAAAGGAGATTGTTCGTCCCGGCCGACTCCGCGTCTCGCCCCTACCCGCCCGGCAATTCCAGGATCCGCTTGGCGATGATGCCGAGCTGGATCTCGCTGGTTCCGCCCTCGATCGAGTTGGCCTTGGTTCGCAGCCATTCGCGGGCGGCCTTGCCGGCGCGGCTGCGCTCGCTCTCCCATTCGAGCGCGTTCGATCCGCCCGCCGCCATCATCAATTCGTGCCGGGCCTTGTTGAGCTCGGTCCCCGCATATTTCATCATCGACGGCTGCGCGGGATGGGCGCGGCCGGCCTTCAGTTCGTCGATGAACCGCTCGCTCATCGCGCGGAAGGCGAGCGCGTCGACATCGAAGCGGGCGACCTCGGCGCGAAGCAGCGGATCGTCCGCCAGAACCTCGCCGAGCGACTCGCCGAGGCTTCCGGGCTGCGAGCCGAGGCCCATGCCCGAGATCATCTCGCGCTCGTGGCCGAGCAGATATTTGGCGACGTCCCACCCCTTGTTGACCTCGCCGACCACCTGGTCCTTGGGCACGCGCACGTCGTCGAAGAAGGTCTCGCAGAAGGGCGAATAGCCGGAGATCAGCAGGATCGGCTTCGTCGATACGCCGGGCGAGGCCATGTCGAACAAGAGGAAGCTGATCCCCTGATGCTTCGGCGCCTTGGGATCGGTCCGCACCAGGCAGAAGATCCAGTCCGCCTTGTCGGCGTAGCTGGTCCACACCTTCTGGCCGTTGACCAGCCAGTGATCGCCCTTGTCCTCGGCCCTGGTCTGGAGCGAGGCGAGGTCGGAGCCGGCATTGGGCTCGCTATAGCCCTGGCACCAGCGGATTTCGCCGCGCGCGATCTGCGGCAGATAGTGCCGCTTCTGCGCCTCCGTCCCATATTTCAGCAGCGCCGGGCCGAGCATCGAGATGCCGAAGCTGTAGAGCGGGTTGCGCGCCCCGATCCGCGCCAT
Organism: Sphingosinicella ginsenosidimutans; assembly: GCF_007995055.1. NCBI lineage: Bacteria > Pseudomonadati > Pseudomonadota > Alphaproteobacteria > Sphingomonadales > Sphingomicrobiaceae > Allosphingosinicella > Allosphingosinicella ginsenosidimutans. The sequence continues at coordinate 640,978 of NZ_VOQQ01000001.1, forward strand.
TTCCTGCCGCAGGATCTTGGTCTCCTCCGGCGAGAGGCCGCCGCCGCCATAGTCGCGCGGCCAATCCGGCACGGTCCAGCCGCGCGCCGCCATCGCCTCCATCCACGCCTTCTGCGCGTCGCTCTTGAAGACCGGATTGCGCCCGCCCCAGCAGGCGTCGCTCTCGTCGCGCATCGGCTGGCGCATCTCGGCCGGGCAGTTCGCCTCAAGCCAGTCGCGGGTTTCGGCGCGGAAAGCCTCCAGATCGGCCATCGACTCCCTCTCCTTTACGTAAACGTCAGGTGCCGCGCCGCAGCGGCCGAGTCAACCGCCGCCTCTATCGCCCGGCGCGCGAAAACGGTTATGCAGGGCGTGAGCCGAGGAGCGACGATGCCGGACGAGCCCCAATTCTGCCCCATCTCCTACGAACGGTTTCTGGAGGAGATGGAGACGGTCGCCCGCGCCCTCCTCGCAGACAGGTGGAAGCCCGATTTCCTCGTCGGCGTGGGCCGCGGCGGGCTCGTCCCGGCCGCCTATCTCTCGCACCGCACCGGCTTTGCGATGCTGTCGGTCGATCACAGCTCGGGCGAGCCCGATTTCGCCGAGGCGCTGCTCGATCGGCTCGCCGCGCGGATCAATGCCGGGCAGCGCATCCTGATCGTCGACGACATCAACGACAGCGGCGGGACGATCGCCTATCTGCGCGCCGCGATCGAGGCGAAGACGGGCGACACGGACGGGCTTCGCGTCGCCGTCCTCGTCCACAACATCCGCTCGCGCGCCACCGTCGAATATCGCGGATCGGAGATCGACCGGGCGACCGACAAGAGCTGGTTCGTCTTCCCCTGGGAAGCCGTCGCCCCGCGCGAGACTTTGGTCGCGGCCGCGGCGGAGGTGCCGGAACGGATCGCCTGAGGCTATACCTCCGGCGGCGGCGGGGCGGCCCCGCCGCCGGTCATGATCTTCACCCCGAGCCAGGCCAGCCCGCCGCCGCCGAGCAGCATCGCCAGCGAAATGATGAAGAAGGGCAAGGTCTCGCCGAAATTCCCGGACGTCCTGGAAGCCGCGTCCCACACCAGCAGCAGCGAGCAGCAGCCGCCGAGCAGGCCGAGCCCGGCGCCGCAGACCAACAGAAAGCATCCGATGATGACCGCTCCCGCATTGCTCTCGCCGCTCATGCGCCCACCCCTCCCTTTTCCGCCAGCTTCGCCGCACCGGGCGCGCCGGGGCGGTAGAAATTGTTGAAGGTATCGAACGGGATCATCCGCCCGTCCGGCGTCGCGAAATGGATGCAGCTTCGCTTCACCGTGCCCAGATCGAAATTGTAGCGATCCATGAACTGGATGATGACGACCTTGAACGTGTCCTTGTAGCCGAGGCTCGCCGGCGTCTCGATGTCCGGGAGGCAGCAGAACAGGCTGGCCAGCCGATCCTCCCCATTGTCCTCGACCGTCGACAAGGAGAGCAGGTCGAAGATGCGGGCTTTCAGCGCCGGATCGCGCTCGAAGCTGATCGTGTTGGGCGCCGCCGCGAGCAAGGTGTCGCGCGGCATCAGCCGGGTGACGGGCACGATCTCGGTGCCCGCGCGCAGGCCATAGCCGATGCAGATCTGGTCCGGGTTGCACGGCAGCGGCACGAGATCGGCAAGGTCGAACCTGCCCCCGGCGGCGATGCCACGCCGAAGGCCGGAGAGAGTCGCGCGGTGCTGCGCCGGATCGAAGCCGAGATTGCGCCCGGCGTCCTGCACCGGCTGGAAGACGACGCCGCGCACGCACGACCATTGCAGCGCATGATCGACGATCGCGGCGACCTCGCCGTCGTTGACGCCGTGGCGCACCGCGCAGACCAGCGTGGTCGAGACGCCGGCCGCCTCCAGCCGCTCCAGCGCGTGCCGCCGGATGCGGCCGAGATGCGCGCCGCGCAGCTCCATCAGCGCATCGTCGCTGAGCGAATCGAACTGGAGATAGACCTCGAAGCCCGGGCCGATGCTCTTCAGGCGCTCGGCGAACCCGTCTTCCTGCGCGATCCGCACGCCATTGGTATTGACCATGATATGGCGGATCGGCCGCGCCCTCGCCGCCGCGACGATCTCCCAGAATTGGGGGTGGATGGTCGGCTCGCCCCCCGAAAGCTGGACGAGGTCCGGCTCGCCCTCGGCCCGCACCACCGCGTCGAGCATCGCCTCGACCTCGGCGAGGCTGCGATGCCCGCCCTTCCCGACCGCGCTGTCGGCGAAGCAGACGGGACAGGTGAGGTTGCAGGCATCGTTGATCTCGACGATGGCGAGGCAGCTATGCTGCTCATGATCCGGGCAGAGGCCGCAATCCCAGGGACAGCCCCGCTCCGTCCGGCTGGCGTTGAATAGGGGCCGGTCGCCGGGTTTCAGCCAGCGGCGGATGTCGAGCCAGTAATCGGCATCTTCCTCGATCAGCGTCTTCGTCACGCCATGATCGGGGCAGCGCTTCTGGAGGAAGACCCGGCCCTCCTCGCCGATGATCTTGGCCGGCACGAGTTCCCAGCACGTCTCGCACAGGCTCGTCGTCTGGCCATAGAAAATCCATGGCACGCTCTTGCGCACGAGATCAGGCGTGGCGGCGGGCGCGTGCATCGAAGGCGAGAGCATAAAAGATCATCGCGATGCAGAGAAGCTGAAACAGATCGAGCGGCCCGGCGATGCGCGGATAAGGCTTCAGGAACTCCCAGGCGAAGCGCTGGAGCGCGTAGACCATGACGAACAGGTAGAATGCGCGCGTCCGCGTCCACCGGGCGCGGCGGCCGAGTGCGACGAGGTAGATGGCAAGGAAGCCGAACATCGCGGCGCTCTCGTAAAGCTGCACCGGATGGCGGGCGATGCCGTCGCCGAGATCGACACCCCAGGGTCGCGTCGTCGGCGTGCCATAGGTCTCGTCGGCCACGCCCGCGAAGAAGCAGCCGATCCGGCCGACGGCGATGCCGAGCGCGATCGGCCCGACCCAGATGCCGCCGGTCGAGATGCGAATGCCGCGCCGCCACTTGTAGAGCTCGACCGCCAGGATCGCTCCGGCAAGCGCGCCGGCGATGCTGTGCGACGGATGGGGCACCGCCATCAGGCCGGTGTTGAACGATCCGGCCGCCCAGGCGCCGGCGATCGCCCCGAAGGCGAGCGCGAAGGCATAGGCTGGCCCGATCCGCGCCGCGATCGGCGCCGCCATCGCCTTCAGCCGCCAGCCGTAGAGCAGCCGCCCGAGCGCCGCCGCCGATCCCCAGGCGAGAAGATCGAACAGCAGATGCAGGTGCGGATCCGTATGGACGATCAGAAATCTTCCCCCCGGCGATGGGCTGCCCCGGCGCCGGGGCAGCGTCAATCCGGATCGGCGGGACTGGCGCAAATCCGCCAATTCTGGCAGCCAGGAACGACACCGACAGCGGCGGGAAAGGCGCGATGGATTTTTCCCTTACGGAACGCGAGGCTTTCTTCCGGGATCGGGTTCGCGACTTTATCGAATCCCGGATTCGCCCGCGCATCAAGGATTATTACGCCGGGCGCGACGCCGGCGATCGCTGGCAGCCGATTGCGGTCATCGAGGAGCTGAAGGGCGAGGCCAGGGCGGCCGGCCTGTGGAACCTCTTCATGCCGCCGGGCCATGCCCTCGCCCATGTCGACGAGAGTTTCGCGTTCGAAGGCACGCAGCTCACCAATCTCGAATATGCGCTGTGCGCCGAGGAGATGGGTCGCATCTTCTGGGCGAGCGAGGTGTTCAACTGCTCCGCGCCGGACACCGGCAATATGGAGGTGCTCCACCGGTACGGCACGCGCGAGCAGAAGGAGCAGTGGCTCCGCCCGCTGATGAACGGCGAGATCCGCTCGGCCTTCCTGATGACCGAGCCCGCGGTCGCCTCTTCCGATGCGACCAACATCGAATGCCGGATCGAGCGCGACGGGGACGATTACGTCATCAACGGCCGCAAATGGTGGTCCTCCGGTGCCGGCGATCCGCGTTGCAAGGTCGCCATCGTCATGGGCAAGACCGATCCGCACGGCCCGCGCCACCGGCAGCAATCGATGGTGCTGATGCCGCTCGACTCTCCCGGCGTCACCGTGGAGCGCGCGCTCACCGTCTTCGGCTATGACGATGCCCCGCATGGCCACATGGAGGTGGAACTCAAGGATGTCCGCATCCCCGCCTCCGCCATGCTGCTCGGCGAGGGCCGCGGGTTCGAGATCGCGCAGGGCCGGCTCGGCCCCGGCCGAATCCACCATTGCATGCGAACGATCGGCGCGGCCGAAGAGGCGCTCGCCGCCATGGCCCGCCGGCTCCAGAGCCGCGTCGCCTTCGGCAAGCGCATCTCCGAGCATAGCGTCTGGGAGCAGCGGATCGCCCAGGCGCGGATCGACATCGATTCCTCGCGCCTGCTGTGCCTCAAGGCCGCCGACATGATGGACAAGGCGGGCAACAAGGCCGCGCAGGCGGAGATCGCGATGATCAAGGTCCAGGCGCCGCGCATGGCGCTGCGGATCATCGACGATGCGATCCAGGCGCATGGCGGCGCCGGCGTCAGCCAGGATTTCGGCCTCGCTTACGCCTATGCCGCGATCCGCACCTTGAGGCTCGCCGACGGCCCCGACGAGGTCCACGCCCGCGCGATCGCCCGGATCGAATATGCGAAACATGCAGTGTGACGATGCAAGACTCCTGCCTGTGAGCGAAGCTCATCGGGAGGGGGACCGCTCGAAGAGCGGTGGAGGGGCTGCGCGAACAGGGAGGACCAGGTGACCAATCTCTTCGATCTCACCGGCAAGGTCGCCATCGTGACCGGCTCATCGCGCGGGATCGGCCGGGCGATCGCCGAGGCGCTGGCCGATCATGGCGCGCGGGTCGTGATCTCGAGCCGCAAGGCGGACGCCTGCCAGGACGTCGCCGACGCGATCAACGCGAAGCATCCCGGCCACGCCATCGTCGTTGCCGCGAACATCTCGTCGAAGGACTCGCTCCAGGCCCTCGTCGACGAGACCCGCCGGCAATGGGGCCGCATCGACATCCTCGTCTGCAACGCCGCCTCCAATCCCTATTACGGGCCGATGAGCGGGATTTCGGACGATCAGTTCCGCAAGATCCTCGACAACAATGTGCTGGCCAACCATTGGCTGATCCAGATGGTTGCGCCCGAAATGGTGGAGCGCAAGGACGGCTCCGTCATCATCGTGAGCTCGATCGGCGGCCTTTCCAGCTCGACCGTGATCGGCGCCTACAACATCTCCAAGGCCGCCGATTTCCAGCTCGCCCGCAATCTCGCCGCCGAGTTCGGCCCCTCGGGCGTCCGCGTGAACTGCATCGCGCCGGGGCTCGTCCGCACCGATTTCGCCCGCGCTCTCTGGGAGAATCCCGACACCCTCAAGGCGGTGACGCGCGGCACCCCGCTGCGCCGCATCGGCGAGCCCCACGAAATCGCCGGCGCCGCCGTCTTCCTCGCCGCCCCCGCCTCCGCGTTCATGACCGGCCAGTCGATCATCGTCGACGGCGGCTCGACGATCGGAGTTGGCTTGTAATTCTTTCCCTCTCCCTTGAGGGGAGAGGATACGGAGCCTTGGCGGCTTTGCCACCTAGGCGAAGTTGGTGAGGGTGTCGGGCGGTCGAGATCGTTCTCCACCGCCGAACACCCTCACCCTGCCCTCTCCCTCGAGGGCAAGGGAAAAGGAGATCAGGGATGACCGGACGGCTTCAGGGCAGGATCGCCATCGTCACCGGCGCGGCCTCGGGCATCGGCAAGGCCGCCGCCACGCTCTTCCGCGCCGAGGGCGCGACCGTGGTCGCGGCGGACGTCACGCCTGGCGAGGATATCGTCATCGCTGATGCCGGGCGCGAGGAAGATGTGATGCGGCTCGTCAACAGCGCGGCGACGACGCATGGCGGGCTCGACATCTTCTTCGCCAATGCCGGCATCTCGGGCGGGCTCGCCTCGATCTTCGAGCAGACGCCGCAGGATTGGCAGGAGATCCTGCGCGTCAATCTCATCGGCCCGTTCCTCGCGATCAAGCATGCCGCGCCGGTGATGAAGGCGCGGGGCAAGGGTTCCATCGTCTGCACCGCCAGCGTCGCCGGCCTTCGCGCCGGTGCCGGCGGGCCGGCTTATTCGGCGTCCAAGGCCGGCGTCATCAGCCTCGTAGAGATCGCCGCGACGCAGCTTGCCGGCGCGAACATCCGGGTCAACGCCATCTGCCCGGGTCTGATCGAGACCGGCATGACCAAGGGCATTTACGACAATGCCCGCGCGGCGGGGAAGGAAGACATGATCGGCCATCTCAACCCGCTGAAGCGCGGCGGGGAGCCGGACGAGATCGCCAGGGCCGCGCTCTTCCTCGCCTCGGACGACTCGTCCTACGTCAACGGCCACGCCCTCGTCGTCGACGGCGGCCTCTCCTGCTCCCACCCCTTCTACCGCCAGGACTATGGCCGCACGGCCTTCTAGGCATCGATCCGCAATGCGCTTGTCGCTCACGATGTGATACAAAGGCGGGGATCGCCGCAGAGGGGCGGCGATTCTCCGATCGGCGTAGGCGCCAGTGGGCGCGCGACCGGGGCCGAAGTCCCTTTGCGAAGGAGACCGGTCATGTCCAACGAAACGATCAGCCGCCGTACCGTCCTCGCCACCTCGGCCGCCGCCGGGGCCGCCAGTCTGTTTCCAGCCGCGATCGCCGACGCCCAGGCGCCGGCAACCGTCAACCTAGATCATATCCGGCCGTTCCAGGTTCATTTCCCCGATGAAGCGCTCGACGATCTACGTCGGCGCGTGCGGGCGACCCGCTGGCCTTCGCGCGAAGTCGTGTCCGACGACAGTCAGGGGGTGCGGCTCGCGACGATCCAGGCACTCGCCCGGCATTGGGGCAGCGACTATGATTGGCGCCGTTGTGAGGCGCGATTGAACGCCGTGCCGAATTTCGTGACCGAAATCGACGGCGTCGACATCCATTTCCTGCACGCCCGTTCGCGCCACGACGATGCGCTCCCGATCATCATCACCCATGGCTGGCCCGGATCGATCATCGAGCAGATGAAGATCATCGGCCCGCTCACCGATCCGACCGCTCATGGCGGCACTGCGGCCGACGCGTTCCACGTCGTCATCCCCTCGCTCCCCGGACATGGCTTTTCGGGGACGCCGACCGAGCTCGGCTGGGATCCGATCCGGATCGCCCGTGCCTGGGCGGTGCTGATGGAGCGGCTCGGCTACACCCGCTATGTCGCGCAGGGCGGCGACTGGGGAAATGCGGTCACCGAGCAGATGGCGCTCCTCCGCCCGGCCGGCCTGGTCGGCATCCACACCAACATGCCGGCGACGCTGCCGGACAGCGTCTCGCAGGCGCTCGCAGCCGGCGGCCCCGCGCCCGCGGGCCTGTCCGCCGACGAACAATATGCCTGGAATCAGCTCGACGATTTCTGGAAGCACGGCCTCGCTTACGCACAGGAAATGGGGAACCGGCCCCAGACGCTCTACGCGCTCCAGGATTCGCCGGTCGGCCTCGCCGCGTGGATGATCGATCACGATATCCGCAGCTATCGGATGATCGAGCGGGTCTTCGCCGGGGAGACCGAGGGGCTGACCCGCGACGACATCCTCGACAATGCGACGCTCTACTGGCTGACCGGCACCGCCGTCTCGTCCGCGCGCCTCTACTGGGAAAGCAAGCTCGCCTTTTTCGCACCCAAGGGCGTTCCGTTGCCGACCGCCGTCAGCGCCTTTCCCGACGAAATCTACACGGCCCCGAGAAGCTGGACCGAGCGCGCCTATCCGCACCTCATCCACTACAACCGCCTGCCGAGGGGTGGCCATTTCGCGGCGTGGGAACAGCCGGCCCTGCTCACCGCAGAGCTTCGCGACGGCTTCCGGTCGCTGCGCTGAGATGGCCGAGCGGATCGATCCGGACCGCCGCCGCCTGATCCGGGCGGCGGCCGGCGCGGCGCTTGGCGGGCTGGTCGCCGCGCCGGGCCTGGCCGCGGAGGCCGCGCCGGGCCTGGCCGCGGAGGCCGCTTCGGAGCCGGCCGCCTTCGGCTCGCCGAGGCGGATCGCGGCGGGCGCGCTGGATGTCGCCTATGTGGAGACCGGTCCGGCCCGCGGCCCGCCGGTGCTCCTCCTGCACGGCTGGCCTTACGACATCCACAGCTTCGCCGAGGCCGCGCCAATGCTCGCCGCCGCGGGCTACCGCGTGATCGTGCCCTATCTGCGCGGCTATGGCGACACGAGGTTTCGTGATCCGGCCTCGCCGCGCAACGGCCAGCCCGCAGCGCTCGCGGCGGACGCGATCGCGCTGCTCGATGCGCTCGGTATCTCCGGGGCGATCATTGCGGGCTTCGATTGGGGCGCCAGGACCGCCAATGTCATCGCCGCGCTCCGGCCGGAGCGCTGCCGCGCGATGGTGTCGGTCAGCGGCTACCTGATCGGCAGCCAGGCGGCGAACGAGACGCCCCTGCCTCCCCGCGCCGAACTCGCCTGGTGGTATCAATATTATTTCGCGACCGAGCGCGGCCGGCGCGGCTATGAGCGCAACCGCAACGATTTCAACCGGCTCATCTGGCAGACCGCCTCGCCACGCTGGTCGTTCGATGATGCGACCTTCGCCCGCACCGCACAGTCGTTCGACAATCCGGACCATGTCGCGATCGTCATTCACAATTATCGCTGGCGGCTCGGCCTGGCCGAGGGTGAGGCGCGTTATGACGAAGATGAGCGCAGGCTCGCGCTCACGCCCGACATCCATGTTCCGACGATCACGCTCGAAGGCGACGCGAACGGCGCTCCTCACCCCGATCCGGCCGCCTATGCCGCCAGGTTCCGCGGTCCATATCGCCATCGCCTGATCGAAGGCGGGATCGGCCACAACCTGCCGCAGGAGGCTCCGCGCGCGTTCTGCGACGCGGTGCGGGAGGCGGCGAGCCTCGCCTGACCCGATCCCGGGCAAGGAGCCCGGTTGACGTTTACGTAAAGAGGCGGCATCGCGGAGGCGAAGGGAGACTCCGATGAGCCCGATTTCCACCAAGATCCATGGCGACATCCTGATCGTCGAGGCGAACAATCCGCCGGTCAACGCGCTCGGCCACGCGGTGCGCGAGGGGCTGGTCAAGGCGATCGAGGCGGCCGATGCCAAGGAGGCGGTGAAAGCGGTCGTCATCATCGGCCTCGGCCAGACCTTCTTCGCCGGCGCGGACATCAGCGAATTCGGCACCCCCAAGGCCTTCGCGCAGCCGGTGCTGCCGCAGGTCGTCGACATCATCGAAAATTGCACCAAGCCGGTGGTCGCCGCGGTCCACGGCACGGCGCTCGGCGGCGGGCTCGAGGTCGCGCTCGCCTGTCATTATCGAGTCGCCGTCCCTTCCGCGAAGTTCGGCGTCCCGGAGGTGAAGCTCGGCATCCTGCCCGGCGCCGGCGGGACGCAGCGCCTGCCGCGCGTCGCCGGCGTCGCGAAGGCGCTGGAAATGGCGACGAGCGGCAATCCGATCGGGGCGAAGGAGGCGCATGACATCGGCCTCGTCGATCGGCTGATCGAGGGCGATCTGGAACAACATGCCGTCGCGTTCGCCGAGGAGGTGCGCGCCATCCGCCCGCTCCCCAAATCGAGCGAGCGCGACGACAAGCTCGCCGAGGCGCGCGCAAATCCGGCCCTGTTCGACGATTTCCGCAAGGCGAACGCGAAGAAGTTCCGCGGCTTCGACGCACCCGAGGCGGTCATAAAGTCGATCGAGGCGGCAGTGGCCAAACCCTATGCCGAAGGCGTGCTCGACGAGCGCAAGCTGTTCATGGAGCTGATGAGCGGCACCCAAGCGAAGGCGCAGCAATATTTCTTCTTCGCCGAGCGCAAGGCCGCGAAGATCGAGGGGCTGCCGGAGGACACCCGCCCGCGCGACATTCGCAAGGTCGGCGTGATCGGTGCCGGCACGATGGGCGGCGGGATCAGCATGAACTTCCTGTCCGCCGGGATCCCGGTCACGATCGTCGAGACGACGCAGGAGGCGCTCGATCGCGGCACCGGCATCATGCTGAAGAATTACGAGGCGACCGCCGCCAAGGGCCGGATGACCGCCGAGCAGGTGGGCCAGGCGATGGCGCTGCTGACGCCGACGCTCGATCTGAATGCGCTCGCCGATTGCGACCTCATCATCGAGGCGGTGTTCGAGAATATGGACGTGAAGAAGGAGATCTTCACGAAGCTCGACGCCATCGCCAGGGCCGGCGCGATCCTCGCCTCCAACACCTCCTATCTCTCGATCGACGAGATCGCCGCGACGACGAAGCGGCCCCAGGACGTGCTCGGCCTCCATTTCTTCTCGCCGGCCAATGTGATGAAGCTGCTGGAGGTCGTGCGCGGCGCGAAGACCGCGCCGGACGTGCTGGTCACCGCGATGCAGCTCGCCAAGCGGATCAGGAAGGTCGCCGTCGTCGCCGGCGTCACCTATGGCTTCATCGGCAACCGGATGCTGATGCCGCGGCAGCTCCAGGCCAACCAGCTCCTTCTGGAAGGCGCGAGCCCGGAGCAGATCGACCGCGTCCATGTCGAATTCGGGATGCCGATGGGCCCGTTCCAGATGGCCGATCTCGCCGGCGTCGATATCGGCTGGCACCGCGATCCCAACCGGATCGAGAATATCCGCGACAAGCTCGCCGCCCTGGGCCGCTGGGGCCAGAAGAAGGGCGCCGGCTATTATGATTATGACGAGAAGCGCCGGCCGACCCCCTCCCCCGTCGTCGCAGAGGTGATCGACGAATGGCGCAAGAAGACGGGCACGGAGCAGCGCGAGATCACCGACCAGGAGATCATCGAGCGCACGCTCTACACGATGGTGAACGAAGGCGCGCTGATCCTGGAAGGCGGCTTCGCCCAGCGCGCGTCGGACATCGATGTGGTGTGGGTCTACGGCTATGGCTGGCCGGTCTATCGCGGCGGCCCGATGTTCTGGGCGGATACCGAGGGCCTGGCGAAGATCGTCGAGGGCCTGAAGCGCCAGCAGCCCCGGCTCGGGCCGGACTTCAGGCTGTCCAGCCTGCTCGTCTCGAAAGCGGAGGCCGGGGAGAAGCTCACCCGATGAGGCGCGCCCTCCTCCTGCCGCTGCTCTTCCTGGCGGCCGCGGCTGCCCAGCCCGCGCCCGATCGCTCGGCCGACGAGGCCGCGATCCGCCATGTGATCGCCGACATGGAGGCGGCGTGGAACCGCGGCGATTTCCGCGGCTACATGGAAGGCTTCGAAAATCCCGGCGTGATCTTCGTCTCGCGCGGCCGGATCCAGGACGGGTGGCAGGGCACGCTCGATCATTACGTCCGCGATTATGGCGGCGATCCCGCCCGGCGCGGCCGGCTTCATTTCTGGGATATCCGCATCGAGATGCTGAGCGACGATGCCGCCCAGCTCGTCAGCCGATACCGGCTCGACGGCGGCGATCACCCCCAGGAGGGCATCAACACCCGGCTGATGCGCAAGGTGGACGGGCGCTGGGTGATCGCCCTCAATCATGTGAGCTCGATCGAGCCGGCCCACTGATCCCGGCTACGAGCCATCACCCGGTCGCTCCGTCCGGCGCAGCAGATCGACGAGCTGGTCCTTCCAGAATCGCGCCCAGGTATGGGTGCCGTGGCCGTGCGTGTCTGCGCTGGCCGGCACGAGGACGTAGCGCGCGGTCGGCATCCGCCCCGCCGCGCGCTCGGCGATGCCGTAGCCGGGCGGGTTGATGAAATCGTCGGCGCTGTTGACCCAGGTCATCGGCACCCGGATCGCCTCCAGCCGCGGCGAGGGATCGTAATTCCGCGAGGCATCGAGCTGATAGATGAGATCGTTGGCGTCGAGCTGGGTCACGGCCTGGTCGATGCGCTGGTCGATATAGGCGTTGGCGGCGTCCCGCGTCGGATATTCGCGCTGCAGCCAAAGCGGCGCCATGCCGGCGATCTGAAGGACGGTCGCGGCGGTGCGCAGGCCGGCGAGCGGCTCGGTGCGGTAATCGCCGCCCTGCCAGGCCGGATCGTGCCGGATCCCCTGAATTGCCGCCTCGCGCCACATCCGGTTGTGCCCGGCAAGCTGCACCGGAAGGCACGCCATCGGCATCGCCGCCCGCGCGAAATCGGGATGCGCCTCGGCCCACACGAAAATGTGCATGCAGCCCATCGACGTGCCCATGGCGAGCCGCAACTGCCCGACATGAAGCGCCGCGAGCATCTGCCGCTGCGCCTCGACCATGTCGTCATAATCATAGGCCGGGAAACGCATCCGCATCCCGTCGCTCGGCTTGGACGAGAGGCCGTGGCCGATATTGTCGGGAAGGATGATGTAATAATGGCGGATGTCGAGCGGTTGGCCCGGCCCGAACAATTCGTCGGCGAACTGGGGCGCGAGGAACTGCCGCCCGGTGCCGCCCGTGCCGTGCAGGATCATCACCGCGTTGTCGATCCGCCCCTGCCCGTCGCGGTGCGGCGCGCCGAGCGTCCAATAGTGGATGCGAAGCTGCGGCAGCACCGCACCCGATCCGAAGCGGAACCCGCGCAGCACCACGTCGCCACCCTGGAGCTGGCCGGCATAATCCGTCTGCGCCACGGCGGGCGCTGCGAGACAGGCGAGAAACAGCAGAACCAGCCAGCGCATCCAGACCTCCTTCTTCCCCGATCGCGGCGACGCCCGCGGCGCCGCCGGTCCTGTCACCCGGCGAACGCCTCCGCATAGGCCGCGGGGCTGAAGCCGAGCAGCCGGCGATCCCCGAGATCGAGCAGCGGCCGTTTGATCATCGAGGGCTGCGCCAGCATCAGCGCGATCGCCTTGCCCTCGTCCAGCCCAGCCTTCTCGGAGTCCGGGAGCTTGCGGAATGTGGTGCCGGCGCGGTTCAGCAGCTTCTCCCACCCGAGTTCACGTGCCCAGCCGGCAAGCCGGTCCCGGTCGATCCCCGCCGTCTTGTAATCATGGAAATCATAAGCGACGCCGCGCGCGTCGAGCCAGGCGCGCGCCTTCTTGACCCTGTCGCAATTGCGGATGCCGTACATGGTGACCATTCCTCCATCTGGCACAGGGTCTCCCCCATCCGAAAGGAAAATTTCTCCGACATGATGTTCGTTATATTTGACATCATGTCCGGTTCGGACTACCCAAAGTTATGACTCATGGACATTGAGGGATGTAACGAATGGCCTTCCGGGAAAAGATTGCGTGGCTCACGCTGGTCACCATGCTCATCGCCTACGGCGCCTATTTCGGTCTCGTCGGGCCCGCCTTCGGCTTTGGCCGGGACAAACTCGTGGACATCATCGTCTCGTTCGGGCTGGTCGCCGCGGCGCAGGCGGTCGCGATGATCCTTGGCAGCATCCTGCTTGCGATCTTGGCGCGGCGCGAGGCCAATGCGCGCCCGGACGAGCGCGACCGGGCGATCGAGCGGCGCGGCGCGTCCCTCGCTTATTATGTGCTGATCTGCGGCATGATCCTGGTCGGGATCGTGATGCCGTTCAGCGAGGCGCCGTGGAAGATCATCAACGCCGCGCTCGCCGCGATCGTGATCGCCGAGGCGGTGCATCACGGCTCCGTCCTTTTGAGCTATCGGCGCGGCTGGCATGGCTAGGCGCGTCCTCACCAACCGGATCCGCACGCTTCGCTTCCTCGCCGGCGAGATGACGCAGGCGGAGCTCGGCGAACGGATCGGCGTCACCCGCCAGACCGTCGCGGCGATCGAGCAGGGCAAATATTCGCCGACGCTGGAAACCGCCTTCCGCATCGCCGACGTGTTCGGCGTGACGCTCGACGAGGTGTTCGCATGGGGCGAAGCGGGCGCGCCGAACGCGCCGCGCCCGGATTAAAGCGGGCGACCGTCCATCACGGCATCGCGCCGGAAGCAGGTTTCGGCATGGTCGTTGACGATGCCGACCGCCTGCATCCAGGCGTAGACGATCACCGGCCCCACGAACTTGAACCCGCGCCGTTTCAGCTCGCGCGAGATCGTCTCTGACAGGGGCGTCTTCGCCGGAAAGCTCCGGCCGTCGCCCGTCACCACGCGGCCATCGGTGAACCCCCAGCAGAAGGCGGCGAAATCCTCGCCCGCCGCCTCCATCTCGCAATAGATCCGCGCCGCGTGGATCGTCGATTCGATCTTCGCGCGCGAACGGATGATGCCCGGATCGGCAAGGAGGCGCGCGACATCGGCTTCGTCATAGCGCGCCACGTTCCGCGGGACGAAGCCGTCAAAGGCGGCGCGGAACGCCTCGCGCTTGCGCAGCACCGTGATCCAGGCGAGCCCCGCCTGGAACCCGTCGAGCATCAGCTTTTCCCACAGCGCCCGCGAATCGCGCTCGGGCACGCCCCATTCGGCGTCATGATAAGCGCGCATCAGCGGATCGCCGGCGGCCCAGGCGCAGCGCGCGCCGGCATGACGATCGTCCGGCGTCACCGGTTCGCGGCGACGGCCGCGCGCACCAGCGCCGCGAGCGCCGTCTCGTCCACCTCGTCGCCTTCGAAAAAGTCGATCGCGCGCCGCGTGCCGCCGTCGAGGCTCGCATTGAACAGGCCCGCAGGATCGTCGAGCGACGCGCCGCGCATGAAGGTGAGCTTCACCTTGTCGCGATAGGTTTCGCCCGTGCACAGGATGCCGTGATGCTCCCAGATCGGCACGCCCGCCGGGTTGGAGGGCTTGCGCCACTTCACCGTCTCGACGATCGCCGGATCGGCCGCGCGGATGATCCGCCGCAGCCGCGCCAGCATCTCGCCACGCCAGTCCCCGAGCGATGCGATCTTCGCATCGATCAGCGCGGAGGCGCTTTCTTCGGCCATGTTCATCCTTTCTCCGGCCGGGCCTGGATCATCTTCCACCCATTGCCTGACGGATCGCGGAAACCCGCGTCCACCGTGCCATAGCGATCGACCGGCGGCTGTGTAAATTCGACCCCGGCCGCCTTCATCCTCTCATAGGCGGCGCGGCAATCGTCGACGATCAGGACGAGCGGCGGCATCGCCCCCTTCGCAACAAGCTCGCGCACCTGTTCCACGGTCGCCGGATCGAGCATCGGCGCCTGCGGCGTGAACAGGCCCAGCTGGAAGAAGGGCTGATCGGGATGGCGGACGGTGAGCCATCGGAAATCGCCGTTCCTCACGTCGGCATCGATCGAAAAGCCGAGCTTGTTCACATAGAAATCGACGGCCTCGTCCTGATCGCGGACATAGATGCCGGCCACCTGCACACCCTGGGTCATCGAACCTCCTTCGGTCGGGATGCGGCCGGCCTAGCCGGGGCGCGCGCGCGGCGCTTCTCCGAAACTGCTATTCTGAGGTCGGGCCGATGCGCGGCGCTGAGCACGCAGGCCGGCACCGCGTCGAGCCGGCGCGCCTCCGCCCTCGCCCGGACGCGGAAGGCGCGCGGGCTCTCCGCGGTGACGTCGCGAAAGGTGCGCCCGAACGTGCCGAGGCTGTTCCAGCCCGACTGGAAGGCGATTTCGGTGATCGAAAGGTCCGTCTCGCGAAGCAGGGCCATGGCGCGTTCGATCCGCCGCGTCAGATGGTAGCGATGCGGCGGGACTCCGAAGGCGTCGCGGAACGAGCGGGCGAAATGGGCCTCGGACACCCCGCTGACCCGCGCCAGCCTGGGCACCGTCCAATCCTCGTGCGGGGCGGCGTCGATCCGGTCGCGCGCGCGCAGCAGACGGCGAAGCAGCAACGGGCCGGGCCGCATGGACGCGCCCCGGCCGCCGCGCGAGGCGGCACGCACCTCCGCGGCATCCGGAGCTGGGCGCTTGTCCAATGGCATGGCTCCTCCAGCGATGCAGGATCGTTGGGCGTCGTGATAGGTGGTTGTTGTTTGGAGGAGAAGCGAGGTGGAGCAATATCGTGGCGGGTGCCTGTGCGGCGATGTGAGGATCGCGGCGGCGGGGCGACCTTACCGCGTCGGCCTGTGCCACTGTCTCGATTGCCGCAAGCATCATGGCGCGCTCTTCTACGCGGCCGCCAGCTTCCCCGAAGCAGCGGTCGAGATCAGCGGAGAGACGCGCGCCTATCGCGGCCGGAATTTCTGCCCGCGCTGCGGCTCGTCCGTCTTTGCGCGCTCCGGCGACGAGATCGAGGTCCACCTCGGATCGCTCGACGCGCCCGACCAGCTGACGCCCACCTACGAGTGTTGGACGATCCGCCGCGAATCCTGGCTCCCGCCATTTCCGCTCGAACGCTCCTACGAACGCGATCGCGAAGCGACAGATCCCTTCGACGGGTGACAGGCTTGAGGGGCGCAGGGACGATCCCCCGCTCGCTCGCCCGATCTGGTCCATTCCGGTGATATCTCCGGCAGGCTGAGGCCAATGGGCCTGGCTGTTTCCGGACGACCCAACCCCTCGGCACATGCTCCTTGTCTTGCCACCACGAGCGGGTCGGCGATGCGGGTTCACGCGGTCGTACAATTAGAATTTTGCTAACTATTCATAAAGATAGCTCAGGCTTCTCGATCTGAACGATCCACGAAAAGAGGAGTGAGCCGAATGCGCGCCAACACGGTGAGGACGCTTGCTGCCGTTCCGGGCTTCAACGCCGATTTGCGGCGGGCCCTCCTCGGTTCCGCCGCCAGCCATCGCTGCCTCCTGGCCATCGCGGCGACGGCACTGCTGGTCCCCGCCCCGGCGCTCGCGCAATGCGCTGCGCCGCCCGCGGCGGTGAACCTTGCCTCGGGTTCCTGTGACGATCCGGCGTTCACGACGCGGGAGAGCCCGGGAACCGTCGTCGATGTCACCGGCAATGGACGCTACAGCGCCACAGCCACCAACCTTCTCGTGACCGACAGCGGCTATGGCGCGCGCGCGGCCGATAACGGGACGATAGTCCTGACCGGCAGCGGCGACAGCCTCACCGAGATCACGACCTATGGCGCGGGCAGCCACGGGCTCGTTGCACAGGACGGGGGACAGATCACCGGCGACAACACGTCCGTCTACACGAACGATGCCGACGCCTATGGCCTGGAGGCGACTGGCGAGGGAAGCGGGATCACGCTGACCGACAGCGGGATCAACACCTATGGCGATGGCGCATATGGCGCCCACGCCGCCAGCGGCGCGACCATCTCCCTGACCCGCTCGGATATCCAGACCTACGGCGTGGGCGCGTCCGCGGTCGTGGCGGAAGCCGGGGGCTCGGTCAGCCTCGACACGATGAGCACCTTCAGCAGCGGCGATGGCGCGCTGGGCGCGATGGTCTCGGGCGCCGGCAGCAGCCTCATTCTCAATTACGGCTACCTCAACACGTTCGGCAATGACAGCACCGGGTTGCTCGTCACGGACGGGGGCACGGCCACGCTCAACGGCGGCGCGGTAACGACCGGCGACTATTTCGGGGACATCGTTGTCGCCAACTCACCGGCGATCGTGGCTCGGGGCGTCGGCAGCAGCATCCAGGTCGGCAGCGGGGCGACCGCCGCGACTTATGGCGCGAACAGCCCTGGCCTGTGGGCCGATGCCGGAGCGACAATCGACTTCGCTGGCTACGGCGTCTTCACCTACCAGCCCGATTCCGCCGGCGCCATCGCAAGCGGATCGGGAAGCCGGGTCACGCTGACCAATACGATCGTGCGAACCTCCGGCCCCGCCAGCGCCGGCGTGCTCGTCAACGGCGCGGGAACGGTCAGCGTGACCGGCAGCGAGATCACCAGCGGATACATTGTCGGCGGCAGCAACCCGCCGGTTCTCCAGTTCCCGGACTCCGAGACAGGGCTGGAATCCGCGGGCGTGGACGTGATCGGAACCGGCAGCCGGCTGGAGGCCGAGAATGACACGATCACCACGAATGGCGACGGCGCGATCGGCGTCAGGGTCAGCCAAGGCGCCACCGCGTCGATCACCGGCAGCGCCATCTTCACCAACGGTGCCGATACGGCCGCCGTCGGCGGCGCCGACGGCGTACGCGCGACCGATGACGGCAGCAGCGTCGCCCTCTCCGACAGCTTGATCACGACCACGAACATCAACGCCGTCGGGGTCCATGCGATGGCGGGCGGCGCGATCGCGGCGGCGGATGTGACGATCGCCACGCAAGGCCGGAATGGCCACGGCGCCGAGGCTGAGGATGCCGGCAGCACCATCATCCTGGCGCGCGCCACGATCACGACCGACGGCGACGCCGCCGCCGGACTCCTCGCCAGCAACGCGGGCGGCGTGGAGATCGCCGATGGCTCGATCGCCACCACAGGCAACGGCGCGCATGGTCTTGCGGCCATCGACGGCGGCGCGCTCACCGCCTCTCAAACCGCGGTGACGGTGACCGGCGCCGGATCGTCGCCGATCTATCTCGCCGGCAGCGCGCCGGGCACGATCTCGATCACCGGCGGCAGCCTCGGCGCCGCCAATGGCGCGATCGTCCTCGCCGAGGGCGGCACCGGCACCGTCTCGATCAGCGGCGGCACCGAAATCGTCCCGGCCACGGTGAACGACCGGCCGCTTCTGGCCTATGTGACCGAGGACGAGATCGGGGCGCCAAGCAACCTGACCCTGAACATCACCGGCCTTGCCGCCCTCACCGGCGACATTGTCGTCGATCCATCGACCCTCGCCTTCAACCTCGGCGACAGTGATTGGACCGGCGATCTGGTACTGATCGGCCCCGACAATATCGCCAGCATCAACCTGAACGGGTCGCAATGGACCGGCGACCTGCTGGCGGATGGCGGCAACAGCGCCGACGTGACGCTGGCGCAGGACAGTTCCTGGACCGGGTTCGCGCGCAACGCGACCAATGTCACGATCGACGCCGGCAGCGCCTGGAACATCACCGGGGATTCCAACGCGGCCGGAATCGTCGGCAATGCCGGCCTGGTCCAATTCCTGGCGCGGCCCGACGCCTACACCACGTTGACGGTCGGCAACTACACCGGGAGCGCGGGGAGCCGCATCGCATTCAACACCTATCTCGGTGCCGACGATTCACCGACCAACCTGCTGGTGATCAACGGGGGCCAGGCCAGCGGCACCTCATCGGTGCTGATCAACAACAGCGGCGGCCCTGGCGCGCAGACACTCGGAGACGGCATTCGGCTGGTGGAGGTGACCAACGGCGGCACCACCACGACCGACGCCTTCGTCCTTGGCCAGCGCGTCGCCGCCGGCGCTTACGAATATGAGCTCTTCCGCGGCGGCAGCACGGATCCCAACGACTGGTTCCTGCGCTCCCATCTCATCGACACCTCGGCGGGCCCGACGACGCCGGGAGGCCCCGATATTCCGCTCTTCCGGCCGGAAGTCCCGCTCTATGCGCCGATCCCGGCACTATCGAGGCAGCTGGGGCTTGCGACGCTTGGCACGCTGCACGAGCGCGTCGGCGAGGAGGAGAATCTGCGCGGCGTCCCGGAACCGCGCGCTTATGCCAACGGCGCCTGGGGTCGGGTGCTCGGGGAGCGCATGAACAGCCGCTGGAGCGGGACGGCGGATTCAAGGGCGGACGGAAGCCTGTTCGGGCTTCAGGCGGGCATCGATATCCTGCGGCGGACGACGCGCGGCGGTCACCGCGACCATGTCGGTGTCTATGTCGCTTACGCGGACTATCGCTCCTCCTCGATCCGTGGCTTCGCGATGGGCGAGCAGGACCTGCCGGTCGGGCGGCTCAGGATGAACGGCCCGTCGGTCGGCGCCTATTGGACGCATTTCGGCCCGAGCGGCTGGTATCTCGACGCGGTGATCCAGAAGAGCTGGTACGACGCGAAGGCGATCTCCCTCTATGGCGAGGAGATCTCGACCGATGCGACGGGATATGCAGCGTCACTCGAGGCCGGCTACCCGATCCGCTGGGGAGCGGATCATGCCTGGCTGATCGAGCCTCAGGCGCAGATCGTCTACCAGGGCGGCGTGTCGGTGGACGGGACGCAGGACCGCTATTCAACCGTGGACTGGGATCCGGGCAACGCCTGGACCGGCCGGCTTGGAGCGCGGCTCCAATATAGTGCGCGCGACGCCCGCGGGACGCTCTGGCAGCCCTATGCCCGGATCAATCTGTGGCACGCCTTCTCCGGCATCGACGCCGCATTCTTCGGATCGCCCTCATCGGCCATCGAGACCCGTTTTGGCGACACATCTCTGGAGGCCGAGGGCGGATTCACCGCGCGGGCAAACCGGAATGTGAGCTTCTACGCCCAGGCCGGCTATCGTCGATCGATCGACGGCGGCCGCAGCCGCCAGAGCGCGACCGCCGGCTCTTTCGGCATTCGGCTCAACTGGTGATCCGCCGCGGTTCGGGGGGCAGGCCCTCAGCAACGACAGGTGATGCCGGGCCCGCCGGACGGGGCGAAATCCACGACCGAAACGACGCCATTACCGCCGTTCGTGGCCCTCACGCCCACTCCAACGGGCATCATTTTTCTATATGAATCAATCGATTATGGCTATGCGGCTGGGCAATGCCATGAGCAATGCCATGCCAAGGATATGCTTCTAGCCAAATAGTCGCGTGCGTTCCTCTGATTTGACAGGCGCGACCGCCTTCCGGCCCGGCGCCACGGTGCCGGCATTGGTCACCGCGCCGATGATGTTCGACGAGAGGCCGCCTTCGTTCGACGCCGTCCCCGCGAAGATCGGGGCGATACAAGAAACGATAAACGCAGAACGCAGGGCGCTGCTGGGGAGCCTCGATCGGGAAGTCTGCATTATAGGACGATGGGATCGACGGCTCCGATCTCTGCCCCCCGACAGATGTCGCCGGAATATTTATTTTTTATCTGTGGTTAAGTCGTCTTTGGCGTGATTCTGAATATGGCCGGACAGGCCAAAATCATTCCCACTCGATCGTCCCGGGCGGCTTCGAGGTATAGTCGTAGACGACCCGGTTGATCCCCTGGACTTCGTTGACGATCCGGGTCGCGACGCGGCTGAGGAAGGCGGGATCGAAGGGATAGACGTCGGCGGTCATGCCGTCGACCGAGGTGACGGCGCGCAGGCCGCACACTGAATCGTAAGTGCGGTGATCGCCCATGACCCCGACGGTGCGGACGGGGAGCAGCACGGCGAAAGCCTGCCAGATCGCGTCGTAAAGCCCGGCGTTGCGGATTTCCTCGAGATAGATGGCGTCGGCCTTGCGGAGGATGTCGCATCGCTCCTTCGTCACCTCGCCCGGGATGCGGATGGCGAGGCCCGGCCCCGGGAAGGGATGACGGCCGACGAACGCGTCGGTGAGGCCGAGTTCCCGGCCGAGCAGGCGGACCTCGTCCTTGAACAGCTCGCGAAGCGGCTCGACCAGCTTCATGTTCATCCGCTCGGGCAGGCCGCCGACATTGTGGTGGCTCTTGATCGTGACCGACGGGCCGCCGGTGAAGCTGACGCTCTCGATCACGTCGGGATAGAGCGTCCCCTGGGCGAGGAACTCGACATTGCCGATCTTGCGCGCTTCCTCCTCGAACACCTCGATGAACGTCTTGCCGATGAACTTGCGCTTGGCCTCGGGATCGGTGACCCCCGCCAGCCCGTCCAGGAACAGCGCCTCCGCATTCACGTGGACGAGCGGGATATTATAATGGTTGCGGAACAGCGAGACGACCTGCTCGCTCTCGCCGGCGCGCATCAGCCCGTGATCGACATAGACGCAGGTGAGCTGATCGCCGATCGCCTCATGGATCAGCACCGCGGCAACCGATGAATCGACGCCGCCCGACAGGCCGCAGATCACCCTGCCCTTGCCGACCTGCTCGCGGATCTCCTCGATCTTGGCGGCGCGGAAGCCGGCCATCGTCCAGTCGCCGGCGAGCCCGCAGACATGGCGGACGAAATTGGCGATGAGACGGCCGCCGTCGGGCGTGTGGACGACCTCCGGATGGAACTGGACGCCGTAGAAGCGGCGGTTCTCGTCGGCGGTGATCGCGAAGGGCGCGCCTTCCGAAACCGCGATCGGATGGAAGCCGTCGGGCAGGCGCGTCACCTTGTCGCCGTGGCTCATCCACACCTGGTGGCGCTCGCCCTCCTTCCACAGGCCGTCGAACAGCGCCGAGCGATCCTTGACCTCGACGAAGGCACGGCCGAACTCCCCGCCCTCACCCGAGACGACGACCTCGCCGCCGAGTTGCTTGCACATCGTCTGCTGGCCGTAGCAGATGCCGAGGATCGGGATGCCGGCCGTGTAGAAACGCGTCGGCGCGGAGGGCGCGTCCGCCTCGGTCACCGAGGCTGGGCCGCCGGAAAGGATCAGGCCCCTGGGCGACAGCCGGTCGAAGGCCGCGTCCGCGGACTGGAATGGCGCGATCTCGCAATAGACCCCGGCCTCGCGGACCCTGCGCGCGATGAGCTGGGTCACCTGGCTGCCGAAATCGACGATGAGGATGGAATCGCTGTGGCCCGTCATGGCCGGTCGATAGGGAGCGCGCCTTTCCCTGTAAAGCAGCGTCGTCTTCAGAAAAACGTGAGGGTTTCGCGAAGACGCGCGGCGCGCCCATCGGCCATCCTCCCCGCAGATCAACCGCTGAAAGGAAGGACCGATGCAGGGCAGGATCTTGGGCTTCGACGAAGCCGCGGGCACGGGCATGATTTCGGGCGAGGACGGCCGCCGCTATCGTTTCGCCAAGGCCGACTGGCGCGGCGGCGGTGCACCGCGCGCCGGCGCCGCAGTGGATTTCGACGCGAACGGCGATGCCGCGGCGGACATCTATCCGGCCGTCGCCGCACGCGCCGCGGGGGCGGCGCCGGCCGTGACCCTGCCCCCGGATGCCGCCGCGAAGATCAAGGCATTGTTCACCGAGAGCCTGGCGACGCCGCTGGCGCTCGTCATCATCGTCGCCTGCTTCCTCCCGGCGCTGACCACGCCGATTCACAGCGTTTCGCTGTTCGGGCTCGATTCGACGATCGGCCGCTCCGTCGGCGCCGCCGCCGCCTTCATGGGCAACGGCTCCGTGTCGGGCGTGTCGGGGCTCCTCGTGCTTCGTTTTCTCGCGCCGCTCGCGGCGGTCGCGCTGATCGTGCTGGACTGGCTCGGAAAGCCGCTCAACCTTCCGATGATCGTCACCGGCGCGGTCGCGATCCTCGTCGGCCTGATCGTCTTCGCCTACAAGAGCGCGATCGTTTCGACCTTCGATCGGGTGACGAGCGGCCTTTCGAGCTTCGGGGTTCCGAGCCCCGGCGACATGATCGGCGTCGGCTTCGGCGTCTGGCTGCTCGGAATCGCCGGCATCGCGCTGATCGTCGCGGGCATCGGCAAGATCCACAACCCGTTGCGCTCTGGGGAAAGCGCATCCGCAGGCGGCGACTGAGTCGGTCCGTCCGCTGCCGGCGGGCCACGGCCGTGCGACGATGTTTGAATCGTCACACGGTCGTGGCATTGGCGGATTCATCCCGATCCGGAAGGAATGTGATGAAGCCGCCGATCCTTGCCGCCGCCCTCCTTGCCTCCCTTGTCGCCGCGCCTGGCGGCGCCGTGCAGCCCGGCCCCGCGCCGGCATCGGCGCCCGCCCCGTCCGGCCCGCCGAAGCTGCTGATCGTGATCTCCGTCGATCAGTTTTCGGCCGATCTCTACAATGAATATCGGCAATATTTCACCGGCGGGCTCGGCCGGCTCAGCCACGGCATGGTCTTTCCGATGGGGTTCCAGAGCCATGCGGCGACGGAAACCTGCCCCGGCCATTCCACCATCCTGACCGGCGACCGGCCGGCGCGCACCGGGATCGTCGCCAACGAATGGATCGATCAGGGCGCGGCGCGCGACGACAAGAAAATCTATTGCGCCGAGGACGAGACGGCACCGGGCAGCACATCCGATCATTATACCGTCTCCGACCGGCACCTGCGCGTTCCGACGCTGGGCGATCTCATGCGGCGCGCCGATCCCCGCTCCCGCTCCGTTGCCGTCGCCGGCAAGGATCGCGCCGCGATCATGATGGGCGGCCACGATCCGAACACCCGCTGGTGGTGGGACGGCCGGACCTTCGTCGCCCGCGCCGGGGTGGCCGCGACGCCGGCGATGGACAGCGTCAACCGGATGGTGGCCGAGGAGATCGCCAGCGGCCGTACCGCGACCCCGATCACCGGCATCTGCGAATCGCGCCGGCGCGCCATCCAGGCCAATGGCCGCACGGTCGGCGACGGGGCCTTCGCCCGTGCCCCGGGGGATCGTTCGGCCTTCCGCGCTTCGCCCGATTTCGACCGCGCGATCGTGGCGCTGGCCGCCGGCGTCCGCGACGAGATGCACCTTGGCGAAGGACCGGCGACCGATCTGCTCGCCATCGGCGTCTCCGCGACCGACTATGTCGGCCACGGCTTCGGCACCCAGGGCAGCGAGATGTGCATGCAGCTGATGGCGCTGGATCGCACGCTCGGCGAGTTCTTCGATCGACTCGACGCCGCCCATATCGATTATGCCGTGGCGCTGACCGCCGACCATGGCGGGCTCGACCTGCCCGAGCGCGCGCGCGACGAGGCGATCCCGGAGGCGCAGCGCGCCGATCCGGCGCTCAACGCGACCGCGATGGGCCGCGCGATCGCGCAGCAGCTCGGCCTGCCCGGCCCCGTCCTGTTCGGCGACACGTTCGGGGATGTGTGGGTCGATCGTGCCCTCCCGCCCGCCGATCGCGCCCGGGCGATCGCCGCCGCGCTCGCCGCCTATCGCGCCCACCCGCAGGTCGCGCTCGCTTTGTCGCGCGACGAGATCGCGGCCGCGCCAGCGCCGGCCGGCCCGCCCGAGAGTTGGAGCCTCCTGCAGCGGCTGCGCGCATCCTACGATCCGGAGCGGTCGGGCGATCTCTATGTGGTCCTGAAGCCCCGCGTGACCCCGATTTCCGAAAACAGCCGGAGCAGCGCCGTCGCGACCCATGGCAGCATCTGGGATTATGACCGTCGGGTGCCGATCCTGTTCTGGCGACGCGGCATGACGCCGTTCGAGCAGCCGATGAGCGTCGAGACGGTGGACATCATGCCGACGCTCGCCGGACTCATCGGCCTGCCTCTCGCCCCCGGTTCGGTCGACGGGCGCTGCCTCGACCTCGACGCCGGCCCGGGAACGACCTGCCCACAATAGTTAAGTAACTGCTGAACTTTTCCTTGCGACAGATGTCATTGGGCGATTAGTTAAGCGAATGCTTAACGATTCGCTTCTGCTCGATCGCGCCTTCCAGGCGCTCGCCGATCCGGCACGGCGCGACATGCTGGAGAGGCTGGCCCAGGGCCCCGCCACCGTCAGTGAGCTTGGCCGGCCACTCCCGATGAGCCTTCCTGCCGTCCTCCAGCATCTCAAGGTGCTTGAGGAGAGCGGCCTCGTCCGCTCGACCAAGCAGGGCCGCATACGAACGTGCCGCATCGAGCCGGCCGCCTTCGCCGCCGCCTACACCTGGATCGCCGAGCAGCGGGCAATCTGGGAGGCGCGGCTCGATCGCTTCGAAGACTATCTCGCAACGCTCACAAACCCGGAGACGAATGATGGCTGACGAACTTGACCTTGTCGTCGAGCGCACGCTCGATGCGCCACGCGATCTTGTCTGGAAAGCATGGACCAGCCCCGAACATATCAGCAAATGGTGGGCGCCCCGCCCCTATCAGACGCCGGAGGTCGAGATCGAGCTGGTCCCGGGCGGGATTTTCCGCACCCGCATGACCGGCCCGGAC
The DNA here is from genome assembly GCF_007995055.1 of Sphingosinicella ginsenosidimutans. Classification (NCBI taxonomy): domain Bacteria; kingdom Pseudomonadati; phylum Pseudomonadota; class Alphaproteobacteria; order Sphingomonadales; family Sphingomicrobiaceae; genus Allosphingosinicella; species Allosphingosinicella ginsenosidimutans. Next base: position 666,481 of record NZ_VOQQ01000001.1, read on the forward strand.
GGATTCGATTCGACCGGGACCGGCTGCATCCTCGCCGTCGACGAGGGCCGGCGGATCGTGTGGACGAGCGCGCTTGGGCCGGGCTGGCGGCCGAATGACGGGTTCGAGGCGGATTGCGGCGGATTCCCCTTCACCGCGATCGTCACATTCGAGGATGCGCCTGGGGACAAGACCCTTTACCGGGCGCTCGCGATGCACCGCAACGGCGCCGACCGCGAGACCCACGCGAAAATGGGCTTCTCCGAGGGCTGGGGCACCTGCGCCGACCAACTCGGCGAGGTCGCGAAGAGCCTGGGAGCCGGCAGATGAGGCGCCTCCTCGTTTCCGCCTTCATTAGCCTGGACGGCGTCATGCAGGCGCCCGGCGCGCCCGAGGAGGACCGGTCCGGAGGATTCGCCCATGGCGGCTGGACCTTTCCGCTGTCCGACGAAGCGGTCGGCGCGGCGATCGGGGCGCTGTTCGACCGGCCGTTCGATCTCCTGCTCGGGCGCAGGACCTACGAGATTTTCGCGTCCTACTGGCCGTTCATGACGCACACGCCGTTTGGCGCGCTCTTCCAGAATGTCACCAAATATGTCGCGACCCGCGCCGACAGCCTGGCCATCCCCTGGGAGAACAGCGTGCGGATCGAGGGCGAGGCGGCGGAGGCGATCGCGCGCCTGAAGCGCCAGGACGGTCCCGACCTGATCGTGCAGGGAAGCGCGAACCTCAACCAGACATTGCTCGCGAACGGCCTGATCGACGAGCTTACGCTGCTGACCTATCCGGTCCTGCTCGGCGCCGGCAAACGCCTGTTCGCCGAGGGCACGCGGCCGGTCACGCTCGCGCTCGTCGAAAGCACGACCTCGCCCAGCGGGGTCACGATCAGCCGCTATCGCCCCGCCGGGCCGGTCGAGACCGGCTCGTTCGGCGAGCTCCCGGAGCTGAATGAATATGAGAGGGAGCGGCGCGCGCGCTTCGCCGCTGAAAGCTGAGCAATGTCCCCTCCCTGCGCACAGGGAGGGGACATTTGCGGATCAGTAGCAGTCCGACCGTTCGATCGAGCTGCCGACAAGCGCGCCGATCGCGCCGCCGATCAGGGCGCCGGTCGTGCCGCTGTGGCGGTTGCCGTAGCGGCGATAGCGATTGCCGTCGCGACCGATCTCGCGGCCGATCAGCGCGCCTGCGCCGCCGCCGATGACCGCGCCGGTGACGCCGTCACCGCAATAATCGTCGCGATAATATCCCCGGCCGCGATAATAAGCCGGGTAGGCCGGATAGGCGTATCCGCCGTAATAATAGGGGTCGTAGCCGCCATAATAGCCCGGCGCGACGACGACGGTCGTGCGCGGATAGCGGTAACCGCGGTAGCGCGGATAATAGCGATAGCCGCGCGCGCCGCGCGCATAATAGCGGCCGTCATGGTGGCCGTAATAGCCGCGATGGCGCGGTTGCGCGCTGGCGGCGGTGGGGATGGCGACGAGCGCGGTCGCGGCCGCGGCGGCGCCAAGGGCAAGCTTGCTGAGCATGATACGGGCTCCTCGATACACGATTCGGGCCTTCAACGCGGCCCGGCGCGCCCTGTTTTCACTCTTTCGGCTGAGCCGCGGATGAACCACGGCAAAAATAAGGCAGGCCGTGCGGGGGCACGGCCTGCCGATCGAGAGCGTGGGGACGCGCTCAGAACTGGGGGTTGTCGGTCGACTGGCTGGACGAATTGCTCTCCGGCGTGGTCGACTGATTGTCGCTGCCCGACGACGAGGACGCGCTGCTCGACTGCGCGCCCTGATCGGCGCTGCCTTGGTCGGTGGTCGCCGGCTGGGAGGTCGCGGTGTTGGACGAATTGTCCGTCTCGGGCGGCGTCGTCTGCGCGACGGCCGCGGCGCCGGCCGTCAGCATCGCGATCGCGAGAACATGGGTGAAACGCATGGGAAATCCCTCCTCGGAATGGCTTGGGGCGCCGGCACGATGAGCGGGGGGGCCGCGTCATCGCGCCGGACATCGCTGGGCTATGGGCCTCGGCCGCGCCACGCCAATCCACAACGATAGCCGTCGCCAACACGCGACGAACGTCCAAGACAGGCTGGATTTGCCCGTAGGACCCGCAGGTCCCCGGCCGTTCAGGCCGTCGCGGCCTGCATCCGGCGCAGCAGCGCCCTTAGGCCGCTATTGTAGCTGCGGCCGACCGGCGCCTCGTCGCCATTGGCGAGCCGCACCGCGAGCGCCCCCGTCGGCTTGCGGTGAAGGCCGGTGATCGCGGACAGGCGGCAGATCGCCGAGCGGTGGACCCTGACGAAGACGGCCGGATCGAGCCGGGCCTCAAGCCCCGACAGGGTCGCGCGCACGAGGCCGCCGCCCTCGCCGGCGTGAAGGCGGACATAATCGCCCTCCGCCTCGATCCATTCGATGTCGTCCACGCGCACCCGCACGAACTCCTGGTGGCGGTGGACCCACAGGCTGTCGTCGGCGCCGAGCCGCTCGCCGTCGGAAACGGCCTCTTCGGGCGCGGGCCGGCCGGCGATCCAGTTTCGAACCCGGCCGATGGCGGCACGAAGCCGCTCCGGCGCGACGGGCTTCAGCAGATAATCGACCGCATCGGCGTCAAAGGCGCGGACGGCGTGCTGATCATAAGCGGTGACGAAGACGATCGCCGGTGCATCGTCGGCGCGGAGCTGCTCGGCGATCTCGAACCCGTCGAGCCCCGGCATGGCGATGTCGAGGAAGACGACATCGGGCTTCAGTTCCCCGATCATGCCGACCGCCTGGCGCGCGCTGGTCGTCGTTCCGACGACGTCGACCCCGCCGATCGCGGCGATGGCGACGCTCAGTCGCCGCAACGCGAGCGGCTCGTCGTCGACGAGCAATGCGCGAAGCGGTGCAGCCTCCCCGGTCACGATCCCACCGACAGCGGCATTTCGATCTCCACATGAAAGCCGCCATGGACGCGCGGCCGGGTCACGAGGCGCGCCCCCTCGCCGAAATGGGCGTGGAGCCGCTCGCGCACATTGGCGAGGCCGAGTCCGGTGCCGCCCTTCGGCGGGCGACCACCGCCATCGCCGTCATCCTCGACGATGAGGCTCAGTTTCTCGCCGCGCCGCAGGGCCGCGATCCGGATCGTCGTCGTCTTTTCCGACCTGTCGACGCCATGCCGCACCGCATTTTCGATCAGCGGCTGGAGGATCAGGGTCGGGACACGCGCCTCGGCAAGCGCGTTCGGCACCTCGATGGTCACCTTCATCCGATCGGCGAAGCGGGCTTCCTCGAGCCCCAGATAGAGTCGCTGCAGCCCGATCTCCTCGTCCAGTTCGATCGTTCCGCCCTGCCCGGAGGCAAGCGCCGAGCGAAGGAACTCGGCGAGGTTGAGCAGCATCGTCTCCGCCTCGTAATTGCGCTGTTCGAGCACCAGGCCGGAAATCGCGTTGAGCGCGTTGAACAGGAAATGGGGGTTGATCTGGTAGCGCAGCGCCGCAATCCGCGCTTCCTGCGCCAGATCGCGCATCGCCGCATTGCGCTGGACCTCGTCCTGCGCCTCCCAATGATAGGTGAGCGCGAGCTGGGTGCCGGTCCAGGCGAGGAAATAGCCCATCCAGACCATCACCCACTGCACCGATTCGACGATCTTCGTCGGCCGCGCGCCCTCGATCGGGAACATGATCCGGTTGAGGCCGAGGCTGAAGATGGTCAGCAGCGCCGACATGGCGAGCGCGCCCGCCATCGCATAGGCGATCCGTTCCGGGAACGAGCGCTCCTTCAACCGCTCGAGCAGATAGACCATGCCGAGGCACAGCAACGCGCCGAAGCCGGCGGTGAGCAGGCGCCGGGGCGCCAGCAGGTAGAAAGGCTGCGTATCGACCAGCGTGCCGCGCACCGTCAGCACGGCGAAGGCGAACAGCCAGAACAGGCCGATCAGCTTCAGCGTCGATCGGCGCCGTTCCTCGATAATCCGTTCCCGGTCGGCCACGACCGGCGAATGCGCGTTCATAGACCCATGATCGTTCGATTCGGCCGCAGCCGATTGGGACCTGTCTAGCACCGAAGCGCCCGCGATTTGCGCTCTCTACCGCACTCCGGACGCCGTTGATCGCGAACAGGTGACGTTCGTCGCATCCGTAACGATCGCGCCTGCCGGGCCGGACAGGGTCGGGAACGACTCGGCCCGGCGCGTCGCTAGTGCGCCGCCCCCGCCGTCGGGATTTCAAGCCCGGTGAAGTGGGCGATGAAGGCCCACATGTCGGTGAACTCCTCGATCTGCTTGTCCGTCGGCTTGCCGGATCCGTGGCCGGCGCGCGTTTCGATGCGGATGAGGTGCGGCGCGCCGTTGGCGTCGGCATGCTGCATCGCCGATATATATTTGAAGCTGTGCCCCGGCACGACGCGGTCGTCCGTATCGGCCGTGGTGGCCAGGATCGGCGGATAGCGAACGCCGTCCCGGATGTTGTGATAGGGCGAATAGGCCCTCAGCACGCGGAAATCCGCCTCCCGGTCCGGATAGCCGTAATCGTCGACCCAGTAGCGCCCGGCGGTGAACCGGTCGAAGCGCAGCATGTCCATCACGCCGACTCCAGGCAGCGCCGCGGCGAACAGGTCGGGCCGCTGATCCACCACCGCGCCGATCAGCAGGCCGCCGTTCGAGCGCCCCTCGATCGCCAGGCCATGCTCCGGCGTGATATGCTGGGCGATCAGATATTCGCCGGCCGCGATGAAATCGTCGAACACGTTCTGCTTGTTCGCCCGCCGGCCGGCATCGTGCCAGGCCTCGCCATATTCGCCGCCGCCGCGGATGTTCGCAACCGCGAAGACGCCGCCCATGTCGACCCAGGTCAGCCAGCGCGGCTGGAACGCGGGCGTCGAGGAAATGTCGAACCCGCCATAAGCGTAGAGCAAGGTCGGGTGCGGCCGGCTGCGATCGAGATCGCGGCGGCGCACGAGGAACATCGGGATCCGCGTCCCGTCCTTCGAATTGTAGAAGACCTGCGAGACTTCGTAATTGTCCGGATCGTAAGGAAGCGTCGGCTGGGCGAACACGGTGCTCTGCCCGGTCGCGCTGTCATAGCGATAGATCGTCCCGGGCCGGTTGTAGCTGGAGAAGCTGTAGAAGGTCTCGTTCGATCCCGGATGCCCGCGAAAGCCGCCGGTGCTGCCGATCCCGGGCAGCGCGATATTGCCTGCCGGGCGGCCATCGAGGCCGAACGTGCGAACCTCGCTCTTTGCGTCGACGAGATATTCGAGCACCAGCCGATCGCCGACGATCGACGCCCCCTCAAGCGTCGCTTCATCCTGCGCCACCAGCTCGCGAGGCGCGGGCGTCGGGCTTGCGATGTCGGTGACGACGATCCGCTGGCGCGGCGCATCCTTGTTGGTCCGCCAGTAGAAGAGCGAGCCGCGATTGCCGAGATAGTTCCAGTCATTTTCCATGCCCGTCACCAGCGGGCGGGGCGGCGCATCGGGATGAGCGAGATCGACCAGGGTCACCGTATAGCGCGCGTCCGTCCCTTCGGAGGAGGTGACGATCAGCCAGCGCCCGTCGTCCGACACCTCGGCGCTGTTGTTCCAGCGCGGATGGTCGGGGGTCGCAAAGACCAGCCGGTCCTCGGCCTGGGCCGTGCCGAGCCGATGGAAATAGACCGACTGGTTCTCGTTCAGCTGCTGAAAGGCATGCGCGCCGGGCTCCGGAAAGCGCGAATAGAAGAAGCCCGATCCGTCCTTCGCCCAGTCGAGATTGGAGAATTTGACCCAGCGGACCTCGTCGCCCGTCGGCTGCCCGGTCGCCACGTCGAGCACGCGCACCGTGCGCCAGTCGGTGCCGCCGTCCTGGATCGAATAGATGAGATGGCGCCCGTCCTGCGAGGGGCGCCATTCGGCGAGCGCCGTCGCGCCGTCCTGCGACCAGCCGTTCGGATCGATCAGCACGCGCGGCGTCCCGCCGAGGCCGTCGCGCACATAGAGCACCGACTGGTTCTGAAGGCCGTCGTTGCGCGTGTAGAAATAGCGGCTGCCGGCCCGCTCCGGGATGCCGAACCGCTCGTAATTGTAGAATTGCGTCATTCGCGCCCGGATCGCCTCGCGGCCCGGCAGCGTCTGGAGGAAGGCGTTGGTGACCGCATTCTGCGCTGTCACCCACTCGCGCACTTCGGGATCGGTGCGCACGTCATTTTCGAGCCAGCGATAGGGATCGGCGATGCTCTCCCCGAAATGCTGCTCCACCACATCGCCCCGCTTCGTGTCCGGATAATGGACCGCCGGCCCCTGCGCGGCCGCGAGCGGCGCGAGGAAAAGGGCGGGCAAGACGAAAAGGAGAGCGGACCTGCGCATGAAAAAGCCCCCGGCTGCATATGGATAGGCGGCGGGTCTAGCAAAGCTCGCGGCGCCGTCAAAGCCGGGCGCCCGATCTGGCAAGGAGAGCCCGGATCTGGTATCGTTCCGCCTCGGAAACGGGGGGAGCCTGGCAGATGGCGACTGTGGCGGAAAGCGGCCGGCCCCACCCGGTCGCGCGCGAGCGCAATTTCTTCTTCTGGATCGCCCTCGCGATCGCGGCGACGACCGTCGCCGGATTTTCGTTCCAGTTCGCGATGGGCCGATCCAGCCTCGCCTCGCCCTGGTGGGTCCACCTCCACGGCGTCACCTTCATGGGATGGATGGCGATCTGGGTGTTCCAGAATTATCTCGTCTGGAGCGGCCGGGTGAACCTCCACCGTCGCGTCGGGCCGATCGCCGCCGTCTATGTCGCCTGGATGATCGCGATCGGAATCAGCGCCACCATGCTGGCCGCGGCGAACCACCGGATCCCTCCCTTTTTCGAACCCAGCGCCTTCATGGTGATGGATTGGACCTACGTCCTCGTCTTCGCCGGCCTCACCTGGTCAGCGGTGCGATTGAGGGCGAAGAGCGACTGGCACCGGCGACTGATGCTGTCTGGCGCAATCGTGGTGATGGCCCCTGGCCTCGCAAGATTGCTTCCGCTGCCATTGCTTGGCGGCTGGATCTACTGGGGCGTCTGGGCGGGCCTCGCGGTCTATTTCGCGATCGCCATGGCCTGGGACATCGCGACCCGCCGCAGCATCCATCCGGCCTATTTCTGGGGCCTTGGCGCGATCACCCTCGGCGTCGCCCTCATCCGCCCCATCGCGTCCAGCCCACCGCTGCTGGCCCTGACCGCACGGTTGACGGGCTGAGCGGACGAAAGGCCGGCCCGGCCGTTCCCGGCCGGGGAATCGCAGGCGATACAGACGGAAAAGGGCCGCCCCATCGGGACGGCCCTTCCTGTTCAAATCTGGCCGCGGATCAGCCGAGCAGTTCCTGCTCGAGCTTCTTGGCCATTTCCTCGATATTCTCGGGCGGCCAGCCGGGGATGTCCATGCCGAGACGCAGGCCCATGCTGGCGAGGACTTCCTTGATTTCGTTCAGCGACTTGCGGCCGAAGTTCGGGGTGCGAAGCATCTCCGCCTCGGTCTTCTGAACGAGATCGCCGATATAGATGATGTTGTCGTTCTTCAGGCAGTTGGCGCTGCGGACCGACAGTTCCAGCTCGTCCACCTTCTTGAGCAGGTAGCGGTTGAGCTGGTTGGCGTCGGCCTCGGCATCGGCCGGGCCGGCGGCCGCGCCGACCATGCCGGCGGGGGTCGACATCATCGTCAGGCCCTCGTCGAAATGGACGAAGAGCTGCAGCTGGTCCTGAAGGATGCGCGCCGCATAAGCCAGCGCGTCATCCGGAGTCACCGTGCCGTCGGTCTCGACCGTCAGCGTCAGCTTGTCATAGTCGAGATCCTGACCGACGCGGGTCGGATCGACCTTGTAGCTGACCTGGCGGACCGGCGAATAAAGCGCGTCGATCGGGATGAGGCCGATCGGCGCGTCGGCCGGCCGGTTGGACGCGGCGGCGACATAGCCCTTCCCGGTCTCGGCGGTGAGCTCCATGTTGAGCGTCGCGCCGTCGTCGAGATGGCAGATGACGAGATCGGGGTTCATCACCTCGATATCGCCCGAGACCGCGATCTGGCCGGCGGTGACCTCACCGGGGCCGGTCGCCGAGAGCGACAGCCGCTTCGGGCCCTCGCCTTCCATCTTCAGCGCGATCTGCTTCACGTTGAGGACGATATCGGTCACGTCCTCGCGGACGCCCGCGAGGCTGGAGAATTCGTGGAGGACGCCCTCGATCTTGATCGAGGTGATCGCGGCGCCCTGAAGCGAGGAAATGAGCACCCGCCGAAGCGAGTTGCCGAGCGTCAGGCCGAAGCCGCGCTCCAGCGGCTCGGCGACGAACGTCGCCTTACGCTTGGCGTCGCCCGCGGCGCGCTTTTCGAGGGCGTTGGGCTTCTTCATTTCCTGCCAGTTCTTTGCGTTGACGGCCATGTTTTCCCTCTGGCGGTTGGGGAAGCGGGGGGCGGCTTCCCGAGTATCTTTCGAACCTCCTGCGCCCGACGTTTCCGGCCAGCGGCCGCGCGCCGGGCTCCGGCGGTTAAACGCGGCGACGCTTGGACGGGCGCACGCCGTTGTGCGGGATCGGGGTCACGTCACGGATCGAGGTGATCGTGAAGCCGACCGCCTGAAGCGCGCGAAGCGCCGATTCGCGACCCGAGCCCGGGCCCTTCACCTCGACCTCGAGGGTGCGCACGCCATGTTCGGCGGCCTTCTTGCCCGCGTCCTCGGCGGCGACCTGGGCGGCATAGGGCGTCGACTTGCGGCTGCCCTTGAAGCCCATCATGCCGGCCGAGCTCCACGCAATGGCATTGCCCTGGGCGTCGGTGATGGTGATCATCGTGTTGTTGAAGCTGGCGTTCACATGGGCGACGCCGGCGGTGATGTTCTTGCGCTCGCGACGGCGGAGGCGCTGCGGTTCACGTGCCATGTCTTGTCTGACCTAACCTTGAAATCTGTGCTTGGCGGAGGCGAGCCTCCGGCGGAGTAATCCGTGCGTGGCGGATTACTTCTTCTTGCCGGCGATCGGCTTGGCCTTGCCCTTGCGGGTGCGCGCATTGGTGTGCGTGCGCTGGCCGCGGACCGGCAGGCCCTTGCGATGGCGAAGCCCGCGATAGCAGGCGAGGTCCATCAGCCGCTTGATGTTCATCGCCGTCTCGCGCCTGAGATCGCCCTCGACGGTATGATCGGCGTCGATCGTCTCGCGCAGGTGCAGGACTTCCTGGTCGGTCAGGTCCTGGACGCGGCGCTCGGCGGGGATGCCCAGCTTGGCGGTGATTTCCTTGGCCTTGGTGCGGCCGATGCCGTGAATGTAGGTCAGCGCGATTTCGACGCGCTTGTTGGTCGGGATGTTGACCCCAGCGATACGTGCCATATGCTTGCTTTTCTCCTGCTCCACGGGCGGGCTGGCGACCTGCCCATCTCAAAGCGTCGTGGCCCGAAACAGGCATAGCCGACGCGCGCACGAAAGCGCCGCCGGAGGACCGGTTAACGGGATGAGCGCGATGTAGGATTTGAGTCGGGGCGAGTCAAGCGCCGCGACTCTCTGGGTTGCAGCGCAGCAAAGAGAGAGGAAAAGCGCCGCCACTTCTGCTAGCCACGACCGATCCGATGGAGGCTGATCGATGAGCGGAACGGGGGATGCACAGGCGGCGCCGGCGATCGGGCAGAATCCCGACATACGCTATCTGGGCCGGCTGCTCGGCGACGTGATCCGCGAGGCGGACGGCGAGGCGCTTTTCCGCCGGATCGAATATATCCGCGCAAGCTCGGTCGATCGCTATCGCGGCGTCACCCGGGGCGACGCGGTGGACCCGGGCCTCGACGCGCTGAGCCTCGACGACACGCTCGCCTTCGTCCACGGCTTCATGCTGTTCACCCTGCTCGCCAATCTCGCCGAGGACCGGCAGGGCTTCACGTCCGAACCGGGCGGCACGATGGCGGAGGCGCTGGCGCGGCTCGCGCGCGAGGGAATCGGCGCCGATGCGGCCGCGGAGCTGCTCGACGGCGCGCTCATCGCTCCGGTGCTGACCGCGCACCCGACCGAGGTGCGCCGCAAGAGCATCATCGATCACCGCAACCGGATCGCCGAGCTGATGAAGCTGCGCGATCGCGGCGCCCTCGAGACGGCGGAGGGCGACGAGGTGGAGGTCGCGCTCAAGCGCCAGATCGCCCTGCTGTGGCAGACGCGGGCGCTGCGGCGCGAGCGATTGTTCGTCGCCGATGAGGTGGAGACCGCCATTTCCTACCTGCGCGACACGTTCCTTCCCGTCCTTCCCGCCATGTATGCGCGCTGGGAGCGTGCGCTCGGCCGAAGGCCGGCGAGCTTCCTGAGGCCGGGCAGCTGGATCGGCGGCGACCGCGACGGCAATCCCTTCGTCGGCGCGGAGTCGCTCCGCCTTGCCCTCTCCCGGGCGGCGGAGACGGCGATCGGCCATTATCTGGACCAGGTCCACGCGCTGGGGGCCGAGCTGTCGATTTCATCCGAACATGCCCATGTGCCCGAAGCGGTGCTGGCCATCGCCGAGCGTTCGGGCGATCTCGGCCTCGCGCGGCGCGACGAGCCCTATCGGCGCGCGCTCACCGCCATTTACGGCCGGCTCGCCGCGACCTTCGAAAGGGTCGTCGGCCGGCCGCCGGAGCGCCGCGCCTCCGTCGCTGGCGAGCCTTATGACGCGCCGGGGGACTTCAGGGCGGAGCTCGAGGCGATCGCGGACGGGCTCGGCGAGATCGGGCGCACCGGCCCGCTCGGCCGGCTGGTCCGCGCGGTCGAGACCTTCGGCTTCCATCTCGCGACGCTCGATCTCAGGCAGAATTCCGATGTCCATGAGCGCGTCGTCGCCGAGCTGCTCAGGGTTGCCGAGGTCGGGCCGGATTATGCGGCGCTCGACGAGGCGGCGCGCGTTGCTTTGCTTCGCGCCGAGCTCGCGACCGTCCGTCCGCTCGCCAGCCCTTTCGCGGACTATTCGGACGAGACGAAATCCGAGCTCGCGATCCTCCACGCCGCCGCCGAAGCCCATGCCGCCTACGGCCCGGCCGCGATCACGACCTACATCATCTCCAAGGCCGCCAGCGTCTCCGATCTGCTGGAAGTCCATGTGATGCTGAAGGAAGCGGGCCTGTGGCGCCCCGGCGATCCGCCGCACGCGGCGATCATGGTCGTGCCGCTGTTCGAGACGATCGAGGATCTCGAGGCGGCGCCGGCGATCATGCGCGCCTTCTTCGCGCTTCCGGAAATGGCGGCCATCACGAAGGCGCGCGGGCACCAGGAGGTGATGCTCGGCTATTCCGACAGCAACAAGGATGGCGGCTATCTCACCTCGGTCTGGAGCCTCCAGAAGGCGAGCCGCGCGCTTGCCGAAGTCTTCGCCGAGGCGGGGACCCGGCTCCAGCTTTTCCACGGCCGGGGCGGCGCCGTCGGCCGCGGCGGCGGATCGAGCTTCGCCGCGATCCTCGCCCAGCCGTCCGGCACCGTCCAGGGCCGCATCCGCATTACCGAGCAGGGCGAGGTGATCGCCGCCAAATATGGGACGCCGGAAAGCGCCGCGGCCAATCTCGACGCGATGGCCTCCGCCACCTTGCTCGCCAGCCTCGAGCCGCGATCGGGGCGCCGGCGCGAGCGCTTCTACGCCGCGATGGCGCGCATTTCCGAGACCGCCTTCGCGGCCTATCGCGATCTCGTCTACGGCACCGAAGGCTTCCGCACCTTCTTCCGCCAGATGACGCCGATCGCCGAGATATCGGGGCTCAAGATCGGATCGCGGCCGGCCAGCCGGAACCAGTCCGGCCGGATCGAGGATCTGCGCGCCATTCCCTGGGTCTTCTCGTGGAGCCAGGCGCGGGTGATGCTGCCGGGCTGGTACGGCGTCGGCCACGGGCTCGCCGCGTTCGGCGACATCGAAGAGCTCCGGGAGATGCGGGAGGCCTGGCCCTTCTTCCGGACCACGCTCGACAATCTGGAGATGGTGCTCGCCAAATCGGACATGGGGATCGCCGCCCATTATGCCGGGCTGGTCGAGGACGAGGCGCTGCGCGACACCCTGTTCGGCCGCATCCGCGACGATTGGATGAAGACGCGCGAATGCCTGCTGGCGATCACCGGCGAGTCCCGATTGCTCGAAAGCCAGCCGGCGCTCGACGCCTCGATCCGCCTGCGCCTCCCCTATATCGAGCCGCTGAACCTGCTGCAGATCGAGCTGATGAAACGCCACCGCGCCGGCGAGGACGACCCAAGGATCGCCGAGGGCATCCAGCTTTCGATCAACGCCATCGCGACCGCGCTGAGGAATTCGGGGTAGCGGGCCCGCCGATACTCGGTCACATCGGCGTCGGCGGGCACGTTCCGACCGGAAGGGGACGGGTACGGCCCGCCCCCTCGCCTCTTACAGTCCGTCGACGGCCTTGCTGACCAGCACGCTGACCTGGACCCGGCGGTTCTGCGTCCGGCCGTCGGGGGTGTCGTTGCTCGCCACCGGATTCGATTCGGACATGCCGGTCGGTGTCAGCATCCGATAGGGCTGCCAGCCGCAGGCCTGCTGGAGATAGTTGACGACGTTGCCCGCGCGGCGTTCGCTGAGCGCCTGGTTGACCTCCGGGCTGCCGACCGAATCGGTGTAGCCGACGACGAGCAGAAGCGCGTTCTCCGTCTGCCCGGCCGACTGGGCCGTGGCGCACAGATCGGCCTTCGCCTGTTCGGACAGGTTGGCCCGGCCGAAGGCGAAGTTCACCGTGGTCGTGCTGCGGACATTATATTGATCGATGCTGCCGAGGCGGCCGCGAAGCGCCTCCGTCGCCTCGGCATTGTGCTGGATCGCGGAACCCTGCTCCGCGAATTGCTGAGCGGTGCCGCCGTGGATCATCGAGGCGGTCCTGAGGTCCCGGTTCTTGAGATCGATCCGCCGCGCGACGAGGCCACCGCCCGATTGCCAGGTCTGGACGCTGACCGGCAGGCCGTTGAGCAGCGAATCCTCGGCAAGCCGGGTGCGCCCCAGGCCAAGGAAGCCGCCGCGCGCCGTGATCCTTGTGTCGCCACTGACCGCGACGGACGTCGTGGCGCCGTCGGCGGTCGAGACTTGCAGCTGATCGCCACTGCGCGCGGTGATGATCCCGTCGATGTCGGGCCCTTCGGTCATCTCGCCCGTTTCCGCGGGAGGCGGGCCGCTGACGCTCGTTGAAATATCGGCCTCCGGCGGGTCCTGGGGCTGCGCCGCGAGCGCGACCGGGGCCGCCGCGGCGACGCCGGCGAGAAGGATGAGAAGGCCTGGATTTCTGGACATGACGCGCATGGATTATTCCTTCGAACTCGGCCGTCGGGCCGGCGAAACGTAACTTCCTCCCATCGATGCCCACGCTGATCTGCGGCTCGCCGCTGCGCCCGGACGCCGATGACGTGGCGTTCCGTGTTCGGGGCAACCTTTCTCCCAGATGAACGAACCCAGCATCACCGGCAATTCCGACGATCATTCGAGCGCATCACGCGACGAAACGCCGAAGCGCCTTGGTTAACTGCGGCTTTCCCTGTTAGTATAATTACGGTATCACAATAGATGTTGAAATAATTACGTCTGCTATTCGTGACCTAACCTGTAGATTCATTTTGTCGGTTCCGTTTTGTCGAGAATGGACTGGCTACGACTGAACCTCGTATTTGCGACTTAGTTTCGTCGTGGCCAATTCATTTTGCTTCAGAGAGGCCGCCGCTCCCGTGGCAATGGGCAGGCGCTCCGTCTTGCCAACCGCGCCGTCGAAAGCGACAACAGGCGGATGCGGCCCCGAACCGCGCGGAGGGGGATATGCGACGACTGGCGGGCGCCCTTGCGGCGGCGCTGATCCTGGCGACGGCTTCGTCCGCCGAGGCCGCGGACGGAGACGGGCATTTCGTCCGCACGGCGCATGGAATCGCCGTCGTTCCGGCGCATGGGCCGCGCGTGTCTCTCGAAGTCTATGGCCCCCGGATCGTGCGGGTTACCGCGCTGCCGGCGCCCGATGCGCGCGTCATGCCGAGCCTGATGGTGACCGCGCGCCCCAATGGCCGCTTCACCGTCTCTGAGGAGAGCGGACGCGCGGTGATTTCGACGGGCGAGATCCACGCCGAGGTCGATCTTGCCGACGGGAGGGTGCGCTTCCGAAACGCGGCCGGCGAGACCGTGCTTGCCGAAACCGCGCCGCCCAGCTTCACGCCGGTGACGGTTCAGGGCGAGCCCTATGTCTCGATCCGCCAGCAGTTCAACCGCGGCACCGATGAGGGCCTCTTCGGTCTCGGCCAGCACCAGAACCGGCAGATGAACTATAATGGCGAGGACGTCGAACTCGCCCAGCACAATATCGACATCGCCATCCCCTTCATCGTCTCGACCCGCAATTACGGCCTGCTGTGGGACAATGATTCGATCACCCGCTTCGGCAATCCCAGGCCCTATGGCCTTGCCGGCGCGGCGGACGACGGCCTCGCCGTCACCGGGGACAACGGGGCGAACGGCTGGACCGCGCATTATTATGTCGGCGACCGCCTGGTCGCGACCCGGCAGGAAGCGACGATCGACTATCAATATCTCGATCGCGGCAATGACTGGCCGACCGGCACGCGCACCCCCGACGGCGCGGGCACGGTGCCCGGCCTGCGCGTCGTGTGGACCGGCCGCGCGACGGCGCGCAGCGGCGGGCTGCACCGTTTCCGTCTCTACGCGTCGAGCTATTTCAGCATGTCGATCGACGGCCGCGAGGCGATCGATGCGTGGCGGCAGAACTGGAACCCCTGGTATCACAATGCCGATCTGCCGATCGCGGCGGGCGGCCATGCCGATATCCGCATCGAATGGCGGCCGGAGGGCGGCTATCTCGCCTTGCTCCACAACGATCCGCAGGACGAGGCCGATCGGCACAGCCTCTCCTTCGCTTCCGAGGTGGGCCGCGCAGAGGATTATTATTTCATCGCCGGCGACGACATGGACGGCGTCATCGCGGGCTACCGCGCGCTGACCGGCAAGGCCGAGCTGCTGCCGCGCTGGGCCTACGGCTTCTGGCAGAGCCGCGAACGCTATGAGACGCAGGACCAGCTCGTCGGGGTCGTCGAGGAATATCGGCGTCGCGGCCTGCCGCTCGACAATATCGTGCAGGACTGGTTCTACTGGCCGGAGGATGCGTGGGGCAGCCACCGTTTCGATCCCGCGCGCTACCCAGATCCGCAGGCGATGATCGATCGCATCCACGCGCTCGATGCCCATTTCATGATCTCGGTCTGGCCCAAATTCTATCCGACGACCGACAATTACCGCGCGCTCGACGCGGTCGGCGCCATCTATCGCCGCAACGTCGCGCTCGGCACCCGGGACTGGGTCGGCCAAGGCTATCTCAACAGCTTCTACGATCCCTACAACGCACGCGGCCGGCGGCTTTACTGGACGCAGATCCGCGATCGGCTCGCGCGGCTCAGCGTGGATGGCTGGTGGCTCGACGCGAGCGAGCCGGACATCCATTCCAATCTTTCGATCGAGGAGCGCGCGCTGAGGATGGGCCCGACGGCGCTCGGGCCCGGCGCGGCCTTCTTCAACTCCTATCCGATCGCCCATGTCGGCGGCCTTGCCGGCAATCTGGTGCGCTGGAACCCGGCCGTGCGGCCCTTCATCCTCACCCGCTCGGCCTTCGGCGGCATCCAGCGCGCCTCTGCGGCGGTCTGGTCCGGCGACGTGCCCTCGCGCTGGGAGGCGCTGCGCGATCAGATTTCGGCCGGGATCAACTATTCGATGTCGGGCGCGCCCAACTGGACCCACGATATCGGCGGCTTCGCGGTCGAGGCCCGCTATGCCAGCCAGGATCCGGCCGCGCAGGAAGAATGGCGCGAGCTCAACACGCGCTGGTTCCAGTTCGGCGCCTTCTCGCCATTGTTCCGCAGCCACGGCCAGTTCCCGCACCGCGAAATCTACGAAATGGCACCCGAGGGCAGCCCGACCTACGAGACGATGGCCTGGTACGACCGGCTTCGTTACCGCCTGTTCCCCTATATCTACACCCTCGCCGCCGACACCTACTGGCGCGACGGCACGATCATGCGCGGGCTCGTGATGGATTTCCCGCAGGATCGGCGCGGCTGGGGGTCGACGACGAATATATGTTCGGGCCGGCCTTCCTGGTCGCGCCGGTCAGCGAGTTTCGCGCCCGCGCCCGCGACGTCTATCTGCCCGCCGGGGCGCGCTGGATCGATTTCTATTCGGGCGAGGCGCATGAGGGCGGCCGAACGATCCGCGCGGCCGCGCCCTATGAGCGGATGCCGCTCTTCGTCCGGGCGGGAGCGATCGTCCCCACCGGGCCCGCCATGCAGCAGACCGGCGATGCGTCGGCCTCGCCGATCACCCTGCTCGTCTATCCGGGCGCCGACGGCAGCTTCTCGCTCTACGAGGATGACGGCGCGAGCTTTGCCTATCGCCGCAATGTCTATGCCCGGATTCCGATCCGCTGGGACGATCGCAGCGGCACGCTCACCATCGGCCCGCGCCAGGGCGGCTATCCCGGCATGGCGCCGAGGCGGGAGATCCGGGTGCGCTGGATGATCCCGGGGCGTGCGCTCGATCTCGACGGGACCGTGGACTCCAGCCTTACTTATAGCGGCGAGGCGGTCACCGTGCGGCCGGGCGCCTGAGCCTGATGCTCCTCCCCTCGGGGCTTCGTCCCGCCGGGAGGATTTCGAGTGAGCCGCTACCGATCCAGATATCGCGGCGGGCCGTCCGACTGGCGGCGGATCAGTTCGAAATCGAGCAGCCGGTGCGGGACCGACGCCGCGGTGCCGGCGCGCTTTGCGGCGATCAGATCGGCGAGGATGGTGACGGCGCCGTCGGCCATGGCGGCCACCGGCTGGCGGATCGTCGTCAATTCCGGCCAGATCGTCGTCGCGACCGGCGTGTCATCGAAGCCGCAGACCGACAGGTCCGCCGGCACGTCGAGCCGATGGCGGTGCGCGGTCGCCACCGCCGCGGCCGCCATGTCGTCATTGGAGGCGAAGATGGCGGTCGGTCGCTTGTCGAGCAGCAGCAGATGCTCCGCCGCGGTGAGCCCCGACTGATAGCCGTAGGTGCCGTGTGCGATCATCGATTCATCGACCGGCAGCCCCGCCTCCTCCAGCGCATCGCGATAACCGGCGAGGCGAAGTCCGGTCGAGGCATGGTTGGGGAGGCCCGAGATGAAGGCGATCCGGCGGTGGCCGAGCTTGATCAGGTGGCGCGTCATCTCGCGCGCTGCGCCGCGATCGTCGATGCCGATCGAGGCCATGTCCGATGCGGATCGGACGGAGCCGGTGGCGACCAGCGCGATGCCGGCGTCGATGAGGCGCTCGATCAGCCGGGGGGCGTCGGCGAGCGGCGGCGGCAGGATGACGCCATCGAGCCGCGCGCCGATCAGCATCTCGGCCGCCTCCTCCTCGTCCGCCCCCGGCTCGTTGCGGCGGACGATAAGCTGGCTGTTGATCTGGCTGCACCGGTCGAGCGCGCCGATCAGGAACTCGCCCAGATAGGCGGCGCTCGGAATTCGCGAGAGCAGCCCGATCCTCAGCACCGATGCACCGGCGAGCGAGCGGGCGGCCGGATTGGGCGCATAATTGAGCGCCCGGATCGCGGCGTCGACCAGGCGGCGGGTTTCGGGCTTCACCCGGTCCTCGCCATTGATCACGCGCGACACCGTCATGCGCGATACGCCGGCATAGGTCGCGACATCGTGGATCGTCGGCGCGCCGCGCCGGCGGGAAGGCGGGCTCTTGTTCAAGCGGATCTCCGCGACATGCGCGTCAGGCTGCGCTTTTGGCGCGGGCTGTCAAGCGGGAGGAAAGGAGCGCCGGGCCGGGCGAGAGGGCGGCGAACGCCTCCCCGCCCGGCCCGTCGGAATCAGACGACGCCGAACGCCAGCATCGCATCGGCGACCTTCTTGAAGCCGGCGATGTTCGCGCCCTTCACATAATCGGTATAGCCGCCGCCGCGGTCGCCATATTCAAGGCAGCGCTCATGGATGCCGTCCATGATGTCGCGGAGCATCTGCTGAAGCTCGCTCTCGCGCCACGAGCGGCGCTCGCTGTTCTGGCTCATCTCGAGGCCCGAGACGGCCACGCCGCCGGCATTGGAGGCCTTGCCCGGCGCGTAGAGAAGGTGCGCTTCCTTGAAGACATGGACGCCGTCGAGATCGGTCGGCATGTTCGCGCCTTCCGACACCGCGATGCAGCCATTGCGCACCAGCGTCCGCGCATCCTCGCCGAGCAGCTCGTTCTGGGTGGCGCAGGGCAGCGCCACGTCGCATTCGACGCCCCAGGGCCGCTGGCCGGCGTGGAAGGTCGCGTTCTTGAACTCGTCGGCATATTCGGAAATGCGACCGCGCCGGCGCGTCTTGTGCGCCTTCACCCAGTTGATCTTCTCCTGATCGATGCCGTCGGGATCGTGGACGAAGCCCTCGCTGTCCGACAGCGTCAGCACCTTGCCGCCGAGCTGGTTGATCTTTTCCGCCGCATGGGTCGCGACATTGCCGGAGCCGGAGATCACGGCGCGCTTGCCGGCGAGATCCTGCCCCTTGGTCTTGAGCATGTTCTCGAGGAAATAGACCGCGCCATAGCCGGTCGCCTCGGGGCGGATCAGCGAGCCGCCATATTCCATGCCCTTGCCGGTGAGGACGCCGGTGAACTGGCCGGTGATGCGCTTGTACTGGCCGTACATATAGCCGATCTCGCGCCCGCCGACGCCGATGTCGCCGGCCGGAACGTCCACGTCGGCGCCGATGTGCCGATAGAGCTCGGTCATGAAGCTCTGGCAGAAGCGCATGATCTCCCCGTCGCTCTTGCCCTTCGGGTTGAAGTTGGAGCCGCCCTTGCCGCCGCCCATGGGCAGGCCGGTCAGCGCGTTCTTGAACGTCTGTTCGAAGGCGAGGAACTTCAGGATCGATTCGTTGACGCTCGGGTGGAACCGCAGGCCGCCCTTATAGGGCCCGATCGCATTGTTGTTCTGGACGCGATAGCCGCGCTGGACGCGGATATTATGATTGTCGTCCTCCCAGCACACGCGGAAGGAGACGATCCGGTCCGGCTCGGCGATGCGGCGCAGGATCTGCCAGCGGTGATAATCCTCCTTGCCCTCGATGAACTCGAAAATGTCCTCGGCCACTTCCTGGACGGCCTGGATGAACTCCGTCTGGCCCGGATTGCGGCGCTTCACGCCCTCCATGAAGCCGGCCAGATCGACATGCTCGGATTCGCGCGAATCCGTGTGAATCGGCTCGATAATCAGGCTGTCGCCCCCGTTCATATCCCGTCTCCCATCTCTGACCGCCCGCCCGGCGGAGTCGCGAACGGCGTGGCATAGCATGTTTTCGCGGCGGCGGAGCGCCACATGTGCAGCTCGGTCGCGCCGATCGACGCTTTGGTCGCTGGGTTCGGGAGAGAGCCGCGCCGGCCCCGACGCGGGGTCAGCCGGCGGAATCGAGGATCGCGTCGATCGCGGCGCCGACCTCGGCGATGCCGGCCATGCCGTCGACCCGGCGGACCAGCCCGCGCGCCTCGTAAAGCGGCAGGATCGGCGCGGTCTTGGCGCGATATTCGACGAGCCGGGTGCGAACCGTCGCCTCGTTATCGTCGGGCCGCCGCTTGAACTCGGTCGAGCCGCAGACATCGCAGACGCCGTCGATCGCCGGGCGCTTGTGGCGATCGTGATACCCCTCGCCGCAGCGCGCGCAGGTGAAGCGGCCGGAGATGCGGTCGACCAGGGCCTCCTCGTCGACCTCCAGTTCGATCACGACATCGAGCTTGCGATCGTGCGCCGCGAGCAGCCTGTCGAGCGATTCCGCCTGGTTGCTCGTGCGCGGATAGCCGTCGAAGATCACGCCCTGATCGTGGGTCAGCCCCGACAGCTTCTCGTCGATCAGCGCGTCGACGATCTCGTCGGACACGAGCTCGCCGGCGTCCATGACCGCCTTCGCCTTGAGGCCGATTTCGGTCCCGGCCGAAACCGCGGCGCGCAGCATGTCGCCAGTCGACAGCTGGACCATGTTGCGTTCTTCGACCAGCCGGCTGGCCTGCGTGCCCTTGCCGGCCCCCGGCGGGCCGAGCAGGATGATGTTCATGTCGGCGTTCCCCTCTTCGTCGGCCTGAACGGCCTAGCGCCGCAGCCCCCCGCCCTTCAACTTCGCCTTCTTGATGAGGTCGCCATATTGATGGGCCATGAGATGGCTCTGGATCTGGGTCACCGTGTCCATCGTCACGTTGACGACGATGAGCAGGCTGGTGCCGCCCAGATAGAAGGGGATGCCGAGCTTCGAGATCAGGAATTCCGGGATGAGGCAGATCGCGGTGAGATAGGCCGCGCCGACCACGGTCACGCGCGTCAGCACGTAATCCAGATATTCCTCGGTGCGCTTGCCGGGCCGGATGCCGGGGATGAAGCCGCCATATTTCTTGAGATTTTCCGCCGTCTCCTCGGGATTGAACACGACCGAGGTGTAGAAGAAGCAGAAGAAGATGATGCCCGCGCCATAGAGCAGCATGTAGAGCGGCGAGCCGTGCTGGAGCCAGGTGCTCACCGTGATGATGAGCTCGCTCCACCAGCTGCCGCCCGTCTGGTTCTGCCCGGCGAACTGGGCGACGGTGAGCGGCATCAGCAGCAGCGACGAGGCGAAGATCGGCGG
Organism: Sphingosinicella ginsenosidimutans; assembly: GCF_007995055.1. Taxonomy (NCBI): domain Bacteria; kingdom Pseudomonadati; phylum Pseudomonadota; class Alphaproteobacteria; order Sphingomonadales; family Sphingomicrobiaceae; genus Allosphingosinicella; species Allosphingosinicella ginsenosidimutans. Next base: position 687,019 of record NZ_VOQQ01000001.1, read on the forward strand.
GATCACGCCCGACGTGTTGACCTTCAGCGGCAGGTGCGAACGCTCCTGCTGGATCTGGCCGCGCGCCGTCTGGCGCTTCGGATACTGGATCAGCACGCGGCGCTGGGCCAGCTCCATGAAGCAGATGAACAGGACCAGCACGACCGCGACGACGATGATCGACACGATCACGAACGGATCCATGCTGCCGGTGCGGCCACCTTCGAACAGCTGGCTCAGCACCTGCGGCATGTTGGCGACGATGCCGGCCATGATGATGAGCGAGACGCCGTTGCCGATGCCCCGGCTGGTGATCTGCTCGCCCAGCCACATCAGGAACATGGTGCCGCCGACCATCGAGATGACGGTGGTGATGCGGAACATCATGCCGGGATCGAGCACGGCCGACTGGCCCTCGCCGGCGCCCCAGCTTTCCAGGCCGACGGCGAGGAAATAACCCTGGATGACGCACAGGATGACCGTGCCGTAGCGGGTATATTGGTTGATCTTCTTGCGCCCGCTCTCGCCTTCCTTCTTCAGCGCGGCGAGCTGCGGCGACATCGTCGTGGCGAGCTGCATCACGATGGAGGCGGTGATATAGGGCATCACGCCGAGCGCGATCAGGCTCATCCGCTTCAGGCTGCCGCCCGAGAACATGTTGAAGAAATCGAGCACGCCGCCGCGCGTCGTATCGAACAGGGCGCCAAGGGCGCGCGGATCGATGCCGGGCAGCGGCACGAAGGACAGCAGCCGGAACACGACGAGCGCGCCGACCGTGAACCACAGCCTTTTCTTGAGATCGGTCGCCTTGGCGAAGTTCGCCAGATTGAGCGAAGCGGCCATCTGGTCGGCTGCGGTTGCCATGTGTCTCTAGACCTTGCGAATAACGAAGCGGCGGGCGGACCCGAAAGCCCCCCGCCGCCTTCATATAGTGACCGGTTCAGGCTTGTCAGCCTCTCTCCGGGAAAAGGCAGGGGTCAGGCGCTCGCCTTGGCCTTGCGCTGGCCCTTGCCCTTCTTGGCGGCGGCCTTCTCGGCGGCCGGGACGATTTCGATCAGCTCGATCGAACCGCCGGCCTTCTCGATCGCGGCGCGGGCGCCGGCCGAAACGCCGGCGACCTTCAGGTTGAGCTTCGCCTTGAGCTCGCCCTTGCCGAGCACGCGAACGCCGTCCTTGCCGCCGCGGGCGAGGTTCGCCGCCTTGAGCGCGGCATGATCGAGCGTGCCCTTGGCATCGAGCGTCTTGGCGTCGATCGCCTTCTGGATCGCGCCGATATTCACTTCGGCATAATCCTTGGCGAAGATGTTGTTGAAGCCGCGCTTCGGCAGCCGCATGTGGAGCGGCATCTGGCCGCCCTCGAAGCCGTTGATCGAGACGCCCTCGCGGCTCTTCTGGCCCTTCTGGCCGCGCCCGGCGGTCTTGCCGAGCCCGGAGCCGATGCCCCGGCCGACGCGCACCCGGCTCTTGCGGGCGCCCTTGTTGTCGCGGATGTCGTTGAGTTTCATCTTGTTTGCACTCGCTTTCGCTTTTGTCGCGCTGTCGGTGGGGTGAGGGCTAGCCCTCGACCCGCACCATATGCTGCACCGCCCGGATCATGCCGCGCACCTCGGGGGTATCCTCCAGCTCGACCGTCTTGTGCATCTTGTTGAGGCCCAGGCCGATCAGCGTCCGGCGCTGATCCGGCGTGCGGCGGATGGGCGAACCCGTCTGGGTGATCTTCAGCTTCGCCATTGCGCTTACTCCGTCACCGCTTCGGCCTGCGCGTCGGCTTCGGCGGCGGAAAGGCCCTCGCGACGCGCCATCAGGTCGGCGATCTTCTTGCCGCGGCGCTGGGCGACGCTCTTCGGCGAGGTCTGCTCGCCGAGCGCCTCGAAGGTCGCGCGGATCATGTTGTAGGGATTGGAGGTGCCGACCGACTTGGTCACCACGTCCGCAACGCCCAGGCTCTCGAACACGGCGCGCATCGGGCCGCCGGCGATGATGCCGGTGCCGGCCGGGGCCGAACGGACATGGACGCGTCCCGCGCCGAAATGGCCGAGCCCGTCATGGTGAAGCGTGCGACCCTCGCGCAGCGGCACGCGGACCATCGCCTTCTTGGCCGCCGCGGTCGCCTTGGAGATCGCCTCGGGCACCTCGCGGGCCTTGCCGTGGCCGAAGCCGGCCCGGCCCTTGCCGTCGCCGACGACGACGAGCGCCGCGAAGCCGAAGCGCTTGCCGCCCTTCACCGTCTTGGAGACGCGGTTGATGTGGACGAGCTTCTCGATCAGCTCCTCGCCGCCGTCCTCGTCGCGGCCCGGGCCGCCACGCCGGTCGTCACGACGGCCGCGGCCGCCGCGATCGCCGCCGCCACGGCCGCGCCCGCCGCGCGGGCCGCGCTCGCGCCGACCCTCGGGGGCGGCTGCGGCTGCTTCGGGAGCGGCCTGGGCCTCGGCGCCCTGGATTTCGGTTTCGTCAGCCATTTAGAACTCCAGTCCGCCTTCGCGGGCGGCATCGGCGAGCGCCTTCACGCGCCCGTGGAAAAGGAAGCCGCCGCGATCGAAGACCACGCGGGTGATGCCGGCGGCCTTGGCGCGCTCGGCGATCTTGCGGCCCACATCCTGCGCGGAGGCGACGGTCGCCCCGGTCTTGGCCCGGGCTTCCTTCTCCAGCGTGGATGCGGCGGCGACGGTCTTGCCCTCGCTGTCGAGGATGACCTGGGCATAGATGTGCCGGCCGGAGCGATGCACCGAAAGGCGCGCGCGATCGCCGGCGCGGGCGCGCAGGCTGGCGCGGACACGCTGCCGGCGCTTCTCGAAGGGGTTGAATCTCGCCATGGCTTACTTCTTCTTGCCTTCTTTGCGGAAGATATACTCGCCGCGATACTTGATGCCCTTGCCCTTGTAGGGCTCCGGCTTGCGCCAGCGGCGGATTTCGGCGGCGAGCTGACCGACCTTCTGGCGATCGATGCCGCTGATCTCGACCGTGGTGGGATCCGGCGTCTTCACCTCCAGCCCGTCGGGGACCGCGATGTTGACGTCGTGGCTGTAGCCGAGCTGGAGCCGCAGGTTCTTGCCCTGCGCGGCGGCGCGATAGCCGACACCGGTGATCTCGAGCGTCTTGGTGAAGCCCTCCGACACGCCGGTGACCAGGTTCTGCACCAGCGTGCGCTGCATGCCCCAGAAAGCGCGGGCGCGCTTGCTGTCATTGGCCGGCTTCACCGAAATGGCGCCATCCTCGAGGCCATAGGCGATCTCGTCGGCGGTCTGCAGCGAAAGCGTGCCCTTGGGCCCCTTCACCGCGAGCACGCCGCCTTCGATCGTCGCGGTGACGCCCGACGGGAGCGGAACCGGCCGTTTACCGATGCGGGACATCAGAACACCTCCGCGAGCACTTCGCCGCCGACATTCTGCGACCGGGCTTCCGCATCCGAAAGCACGCCGCGCGGCGTCGAGACGATGGTGATGCCGAGGCCGTTGCGCACGCGCGGCAGGTCCTGCGAGCCCGAATAGACGCGGCGGCCCGGCTTCGACACGCGGGCCAGGTGCTGGATCGCCGGCTGGCCCTCGAAATATTTGAGCTCGATGCGAAGGCCGTTATGGCCGCCGATCTGCTCTTCGGAATAACCGCGGATATAGCCTTCGCGCTGGAGCACGTCGAGCACGCGGGCGCGCAGCTTCGATGCCGGCGAAAGGACGCTGTCCTTCTTCGCCTGCTGGCCGTTGCGGATGCGGGTGAGCATATCACCCAAGGGATCGGTCAATGGCATATCTATACCTTACCAGCTCGACTTGGTGAGGCCCGGGATCAGGCCCTTGTTGCCCAGTTCGCGCAGCATCACGCGCGACAGCCGGAACTTGCGATAATAAGCGCGCGAACGCCCGGTCAGCTCGCAGCGGTTGCGAACGCGCGTCGGATTGCCGTTGCGCGGGATCTCGGCCATCTTCAGCCGCGCGATCAGGCGCTCCGTCTCGTCCTTGGACTCGTCGTTCGCGATCGCCTTCAGCTTCGCATATTGGCCGGCATATTTCTTCGCCAGCTTCTTGCGACGCTCGTTCTTGTTGATCGAACTCAGTTTCGCCATGACTTAAGTTCTCTTCCTTCTTGCGGGAGCAGGCGCTTACGCGGCCTGCTTCTGATCCTGGTCCTGCGGGAACGGGAAGTTGAACAGGCGCAGCAGCTCGCGCGCCTCCTCGTCCGTCTTCGCGGTGGTGGTGACGATGATGTCCATGCCGCGGACCTTGTCGATCCGGTCATAGTTGATCTCCGGGAACACGATCTGCTCCTTGAGACCCATCGCGTAATTGCCGCGCCCGTCGAACGACTTGGCGCTGACGCCGCGGAAGTCGCGGACGCGCGGCAGCGCGATCGTGATCAGCCGGTCCAGGAATTCGTACATGCGCTCGCGGCGCAGCGTGACCTTGACGCCGATCGGCATGCCCTCGCGCAGCTTGAACTGCGCGATCGACTTCTTCGCCCTGGTGACGACCGGCTTCTGACCGGCGATCAGCTCCATCTCGGCGGCCGCGGTCTCGACTCGCTTCTTGTCCTGGGTCGCCTCGCCGACGCCCATGTTGAGCACGATCTTGTCGAGGCGCGGAACCTCCATGCGGTTCTTGTAGCCGAACCGCTCGATCATCGCCGGGACGATGCGCTCGTCATAGTCGCGCTTCAGGCGCGCAGTATATTTGGCGTCAGCCATCGATCAGCTCCCCGGACCGGACCGCGACCCGGACCTTCTTCCCATCGCGCTCCTCGAAGCGCACCCGCGTCGGCTTGCCCGTCTTGGGATCCTCGAGCGCGACGTTCGAAATGTGCAGCGGCGCCTCGGCGCGAACGATGCCGCCCTGCGGCCGCGCCTGGCTCGGCTTGGTGTGGCGGGCGTGGACGTTGATGCCCTCGACCACGACCTTGCCTTCCTTCGGCAGCGCCTTGGTGACGGTGCCGTGGCGGCCCTTGTCCTTGCCACTCAGGACGACGACCTTGTCGCCCTTCTTGATCTTCGCGGCGGCCATTACAGCACCTCCGGCGCGAGGCTGATGATCTTCATATGCTTCTTCGCGCGCAATTCGCGGACGACCGGCCCAAAGATACGGGTGCCGATCGGCTCCTGGTTGTTGTTGACGAGGACGGCCGCGTTGGAATCGAAGCGGATCGTCGATCCGTCGGCGCGGTGGATGTCCTTGGCGGTGCGGACGATGACGGCCTTGTGGACGTCGCCCTTCTTCACGCGGCCGCGCGGGCTGGCTTCCTTGACGGAGACGACGATGATGTCGCCGACGCCGGCAAAGCGCCGCTTGGAGCCGCCCAGCACCTTGATGCACTGGACGCGCTTCGCGCCGCTATTGTCGGCGACGTCCAGGTTCGACTGCATCTGGATCATCGATCCAATTCCTTCTCTTCACTTCAACCGGGACACGCCCGGCGATCAGTTGAAATTCTTAAGCCTCGGCGCCTTCGGCCGGAGCCTCGGCACCGGCCTCGGCGGCCTTCGCCTTGCCCTTCTTGGGCGCGGCCTTGGTCGGCGTCGCATGGGTGTCGATCCGGCCGAGCACGGCCCAGGTCTTCAGCTTCGAAATCGGCCGCGTCTCTTCGATGCGAACGGTCTCGCCCTGCTTGTACTCATTGCCCTCGTCGTGAGCGTGATACTTCTTCGAGAGCTTGATGATCTTGCCGTAGAGCGGGTGCTTCACCCGCCGCTCGACGCGGACCACCACGGTCTTGTCGGTCTTGTCGGACACCACGGTGCCGGTCAGGACGCGCTTTGGCATGTTCTTGACTCCTTACGCCTTGGCGGCCTGAGCGGCGCGGGCGCGCTCGGTCTGCAGCGTTTTGATGCGGGCGATGTCGCGACGCACTTCACGAACGCGCGACGGCTTCTCGATCTGGTTGGTCGCGGCCTGGAAGCGCAGGTTGAACTGCTCGCGCTTCAGCTCGCTCAGCCGATCGGTCAGCTGGTCGTCGGTGTTGTTCCGGAAATCGTCGATAGTGGCCATCTCAGGCGTCCTCAAACAGGGATTCGCCAAGGCGGGCGACCACCTTGGTCTTGATCGGCAGCTTCTCGGCCGCGCGCTCGAACGCGGTCTTGGCGAGCGGGCCGGGCACGCCGTCCAGCTCGAACAGGATGCGGCCGGGCTTCACCCGCGCGACCCAATATTCGGGCGCGCCCTTGCCCGAGCCCATGCGGACTTCGGCCGGCTTTGACGAGACCGGCACGTCCGGGAAGATGCGGATCCACAAGCGCCCCTGGCGCTTGATGTGACGCGTGATCGCGCGGCGGGCCGCCTCGATCTGGCGCGCGGTGATCCGCTCCGGCTCCAGGGCCTTGAGGCCGAAGGCGCCGAAATTGAGCGCGGTGCCGCCCTTGGCGTCGCCGTGAATCCGGCCCTTGTGCGCCTTGCGGAACTTCGTGCGTTTGGGTTGCAGCATTTTTCTTTATCCCAGCAAGGCGTTAGCGGCGATCGTCGCGGGCCGGGCGGACGCCGGAGGTCTGGGCCTCCATCATCAGCCGGTCCTGCGAAAGCGGGTCATGGCCGAGGATCTCGCCCTTGAAGATCCACACCTTGACGCCGCAGACGCCATAAGCGGTGTGCGCCGTGGCTTCGGCATAATCGACATTGGCGCGCAGCGTGTGCAGCGGCACGCGGCCCTCGCGATACCATTCGGTGCGCGCGATCTCGGCGCCGCCGAGACGGCCCGAGCAGGTGATGCGGATGCCCTCGGCGCCGAGCCGGAGCGCGGACTGGACGGCCCGCTTCATCGCCCGGCGGAACGCGACACGGCGCTCCAGCTGATCGGCGACGCCCTGCGCGACGAGCTTGGAGTCGATCTCCGGCTTGCGGATCTCGACGATGTTGAGGCTCACGTCCGAGCCGGTCATCTCGCCCAGCTTCTTGCGCAGCTTCTCGATGTCCGCACCCTTCTTGCCGATGATCACGCCGGGGCGCGCGGCATAGATGGAGACGCGGCACAGCTTGGCCGGACGCTCGATCACCACCTTCGAGATCGCCGCCTGGGGCAGCGTCTTCAGGATGTACTTGCGGATCTTGAGGTCCTCGAGGAGCAGGCGGCCGTAATCGCCACCGTCCGCATACCAGCGGCTGTCCCAGGTCCGGTTGATCTGGAGGCGAAGGCCGATCGGGGAGGATTTCTGACCCATTATGCTTCTTCCTGCTCGCGCACGACGACGCGGATGCGGCTGAACGGTTTGACGATGCGCGTCGAACGGCCGCGGGCGCGGGTCGCGAAGCGCTTCATCGACAGGCTCTTGCCGACGCTCGCCTCGGCGACGACCAGGCTGTCGACGTCGAGATTGTGGTTGTTCTCCGCATTGGCGATCGCGCTGGCGAGCACCTTGCGGACGTCGCGCGCCATCGCCTTGGGCGAGAAAGCGAGGATGTTCATCGCCTCGCCCGCCTTCTTGCCGCGGATCAGGCCCGCGACGAGATTGAGCTTCTGCGCGGAACCGCGGATCTGCGTTCCGACCGACAGCGCCTCGTTCTCGGCGACGCGGCGGGGAGCTTTGGGCTTGCCCATGACTTACCTCTTGCCCTTCTTGTCGGCGGCGTGGCCCGGGAAGAAGCGGGTCGGCGCGAACTCGCCGAGCTTCATGCCGACCATGTCCTCATTGACGCTGACCGGCACGAACTTGCGGCCATTGTAGACGTTGAACGTGAGGCCCACGAACTGCGGGAGGATCGTGGAGCGGCGCGACCAGGTCTTGATCGGCGCGCGGCCACCGGCCTCCTGCGCCGCCTCTGCCTTCTTCAGCAGCGACAGCTCGACGAACGGACCTTTCCAGATGGAGCGGGCCATTTTTACCTCTTCTTCTTCGCGTGACGCGACCGGATGATCATCTTGTCGGTCTGCTTGTTGTTGCGCGTGCGCGCGCCCTTGGTCGACTTGCCCCACGGGGTGACCGGATGACGGCCGCCCGAGGTCCGGCCTTCACCACCGCCGTGCGGGTGATCGACCGGGTTCTTGGCGACGCCGCGGGTGAGCGGGCGACGGCCCATCCAGCGCGAACGGCCCGCCTTGGCGAAATTCTGGTTCTGGTTGTCGGGGTTCGAAACCGCGCCGACCGTCCCCATGCAATCCGACCGGATGTAACGCTGCTCGCCCGAATTCAACCGGACGATCACCATTCCCTTGTCGCGGCCGACGACCTGGACATAGGTGCCGGCGGCGCGGGCGATCTGGCCGCCCTTGCCCGGCTTCATCTCGACATTGTGGACGATGGTGCCGACCGGCATCTGGCCGAGCTCCATCGCATTGCCCGGCTTCACGTCGGTCTTCTTGCCGGCGACGACGGTGTCGCCAGCCGCGAGCCGCTGCGGGGCCAGGATATAGGCGAGCTCGCCGTCCTGATACTTGACCAGCGCCAGGAAGGCGGTGCGGTTGGGATCATATTCCAGCCGCTCGACGGTGGCCGGCATGTCCCACTTGCGCCGCTTGAAATCGACGATGCGGTACTTCTGCTTGTGGCCGCCGGCGATGCCGCGCGAGGTCACATGGCCCTTGTTGTTGCGCCCGCCGGTCTTGCGCTTGCCCTCGGTCAAAGCCTTGACTGGCTTGCCCTTCCACAGCGCCGATTTGTCGACGAGGATCAGGCCGCGCTGCGACGAGGTCGTCGGATTGTAGCTCTTGAGTGCCATCTTGTCCTAGCCTCAGATACCGGTGGTGACGTCGATCGACTGACCCTCGGCCAGCGTCACGATCGCCTTCTTGACGTCCGAGCGCGTGTAGGGACGGCCCTTCCAGCGCTTCGTCTTGCCCTTGGACGTGATCGTGTTGACGCCGGTCACGCTGACATTGAACAGCGCCTCGACCGCCGCCTTGATCTGCGGCTTGGTGGCGTCGTTCGCGACCTTGAACACGACCGCATTATGCTCGGAGAGCAGGGTCGTCTTCTCGGTGATGTGCGGGGCGAGGATGACGTCGAAATGACCGACTTCCACGCTCGGCGTCGCCTTCTGCTTCGCCTTAGCCATTGAACCGGGCCTCCAGCTTCTCGACCGCGGCGCGGGTCAGCACCAGGGTGTCGTGTTTCAGAATGTCGTAGACGTTCGCGCCAATCGCCGGGAGCAGATTGATCTCGCGGAGATTGGCCGACGCCTTGGCGAAGCCGACGTTCAGCGCCTCGCCGTCGATGACCAGCGCGCTCTTGCCGAGGCCGAGGCCGGCAAGCTGCGCCTTCAGCGCCGCGGTCTTCGCCTCGCCGAGGTCGAGATTGTCGACCACGATCAGGCTGCCGCCCTTCGCCTTGGCGGAGAGCGCCATCTTGAGGCCGAGCGCGCGGACCTTCTTGTTGAGCGACGGATTGAACTCGCGCGCCCGCTGGCCGTGCGCCTTGCCGCCGCCGATGAAGATCGGGGCGCGGCGATCGCCGTGACGGGCGGTGCCGCCGCCCTTCTGGCGGCCGAACTTCTTGCCGGTGCGGGCGACGTCGGCGCGCTCGCGGGTCGCGGCCGCGGGGGCGCGGCGCTTCTCGAGCTGCCAGGTGACGACGCGGTGGAGGATGTCGGCGCGCGGCTCGATGCCGAACACGGCATCGTTGAGCTCCAGGTCGGAGCCCTTGCCCTTGCCGTCGAGGGTCTGAACCTTGACCTTCACTGTTTAGCCCTCCTGGCCTTCGGTGGCCTCGGGCGCGGCCGCGTCTTCGGCGGGCGTCTCGGCAGGCGCATTGTTGCTGTTGGCGGCGGCCCGGAGGCCGGCCGGATAGGGCAGGTCCGCCGGACGGGCGACCTTCACGGCGTCGCGCACGAGCAGCCAGCTGCCCTTGTGGCCGGGCACCGAGCCCTTGACGAAGATCAGCCCGCGCTCGACGTCGGTGCGGACCACTTCGAGGTTCTGCTGGGTGCGGTTGCGCGCGCCCATATGGCCGGCCATCTTCTTGTTCTTGAAGACCTTGCCCGGATCCTGGCGGTTGCCGGTCGAACCGTGCGAGCGGTGGGAGACGGAGACGCCGTGGGTGGCGCGAAGGCCGCCGAAGCCCCAGCGCTTCATCGCGCCGGCAAAGCCCTTGCCCTGGGTGACGCCGGAGACGTCGACCAGCTGGCCGGCGACGAAATGATCGGCGGAAAGCTCCGCGCCGACGTCGAGGAGCGCGTCCTCGGCGACCCGGAACTCGACCAGCTTCGCCTTGGGCGCCACCTCGGCCTTGCCGAAATGGCCGCGCTCCGGCTTGGTCAGATTCTTCGCCTTGGCGCTGCCCGCGCCAAGCTGGACGGCGGTATAGCCGTCACGGTCCGCCTCGCGGCGCGAGACGACCTGCACATTGTCCAGCGCCAGGACCGTGACCGGCACGTGCCGACCATCGTCCTGGAACAGGCGGGTCATCCCGACTTTCTTCGCGATCACGCCAGTGCGCATGATCCACACTCCCTAACAGAGGCCCCCGATGCCTGACGCGCCGGGGGCGTGCGACCCATTGAAACGATGCGTGCCCCGCCTGGGCCAATGCTTCGCCCGAAGGCGAAACGGCGGGGACGCAGACCCGGGGCGAGCCCCGGCGGTATCCCTGTCTCGGGCCGGCGTTACGCCAGCTTGATCTCGACGTCGACGCCGGCGGCCAGATCGAGCTTCATCAGCGCGTCGACCGTCTGCGGCGTGGGCTGCACGATGTCGAGCAGCCGCTTGTACGTCCTCACCTCGAACTGCTCGCGCGACTTCTTGTCGATGTGCGGCGAACGGTTGACGGTGAACTTCTCGATGCGCGTCGGCAGCGGAATCGGACCGCGAATGAGGGCGCCCGTGCGGCGCGCCGTGTCTGCAATATCGCCCGTGGCCTGATCGAGCACACGATGATCGAACGCCTTCAGGCGAATGCGGATATTCTGCGTTTCCATGTCCACTACCGATGCGAAAGAGCCGCCCCGAAGGGCAAATCAAATCGGCCTTTCCGGAACCCGAAAGCCCGGATCGGCCGCTACAAGAACCTTGAAAGCCTGAGCCGCCCGACTCCGAAGAGAATCGGGCGGCTCGCGGCCTATATTACTTCGTGATCGTCGCGACAACCCCCGCGCCGACGGTCCGGCCGCCTTCGCGGATCGCGAAGCGCAGGCCCTGGTCCATGGCGATCGGCGCGATCAGCTTCACGGCGAGCTGAACGTTGTCGCCCGGCATGACCATCTCGGTGCCCTCGGGGAGGACGACCTCGCCGGTCACGTCCGTCGTCCGGAAGTAGAACTGCGGACGATAGTTGGCGAAGAACGGCGTGTGACGGCCGCCCTCGTCCTTCGACAGGACGTAGACCTCCGAGGTGAACTCGGTGTGCGGCGTGATCGAGCCGGGCTTGGCCAGAACCTGGCCGCGCTCGACTTCCTCACGGCCGACGCCGCGAAGCAGCGCGCCGATATTGTCGCCCGCCTGGCCCTGGTCGAGCAGCTTGCGGAACATCTCGACGCCGGTGACGACGGTCTTCTTGGTGTCGGAGATGCCGACGATCTCGACTTCCTCGCCCACCTTGACGACGCCGGTCTCGACGCGGCCGGTCACGACGGTGCCGCGGCCGGAGATCGAGAACACGTCCTCGATCGGCATCAGGAACGGCTTGTCGAGCGGACGCTCCGGCTGGGGAATCCACTCGTCGACGGCGGCCATCAGCTTCAGGATCGCCTGCTTGCCGATCTCGTCATTGCTGTCCTCGAGCGCGGCGAGCGCCGAGCCGGCGATGATCGGAATGTTGTCGCCGTCGAAGTCACGCTTGGAAAGCTCCTCGCGGATTTCGAGCTCGACGAGCTCCAGCAGCTCCGGATCGTCGACCTGGTCGACCTTGTTGAGGAAGACCACCATGGTCGGCACGCCGACCTGCTTGGCGAGCAGGATGTGCTCCTTGGTCTGCGGCATCGGGCCGTCGGCGGCGGACACGACCAGGATCGCGCCGTCCATCTGGGCGGCGCCGGTGATCATGTTCTTCACATAGTCGGCGTGGCCCGGGCAATCGACGTGCGCATAGTGGCGCTTGTCGGTCTCATACTCGACGTGCGCCGTCGAGATGGTGATGCCGCGCTCGCGCTCCTCGGGCGCCTTGTCGATGTTCGCATAGTCGACGAACGTCGCGCCGCCGGTCTCGGCGAGGACCTTCGTGATCGCCGCGGTCAGCGACGTCTTGCCATGGTCGACGTGACCGATGGTGCCGATGTTGCAGTGCGGCTTCGTCCGCTCGAACTTAGCTTTCGCCATTTTCTCTAACCCTCGTCTTTCTGTTCACTTCTGTTCCGGCAGCCGCTCAGGCGAGCTTCGCCTTGACCTCTTCGGCGACGTTCGCCGGGACCTCGTCGTAATGCGAGAACTGCATCGTGTACTGAGCGCGTCCCTGCGTGAAGGAGCGAAGCTCATTAACGTAGCCGAACATATTCGCAAGCGGCACCATCGCCTCGACGACCTGTGCGTTGCCGCGGCTGTCCGTACCCTGGATCTGGCCACGGCGGCTGTTCAGGTCGCCGATCACGTCGCCCAGATAGTCTTCCGGGGTCACGACCTCAACCTTCATGATCGGCTCGAGCAGCTTGATGCCGGCCTTCTGCGCGGCTTCGCGCATCGCGCCGCGGCCGGTGATCTCGAACGCGAGCGCCGAAGAGTCGACGTCGTGATACTTGCCGTCCGTCAGGCGGATCTCGAAATCGATGATCGGAAAGCCGATCAGCGATCCGGTCTCGGCCGTCTCGCGCATGCCCTTCTCGACCGACGGGATATATTCGCGCGGGATGTTGCCGCCCTTGACCTCGTCGATGAAGGTGATGCCCGAACCGCGCTCGCCCGGCGAAAGCGACACCCGCACCTCGCCGAACTGGCCGGAGCCGCCCGACTGCTTCTTGTGGGTGTAGGTGAGCTCGACCGGCTTCGCGAGCGACTCGCGATAGGCGACCTGCGGCGCACCGACATTGGCCTCGACCTTGAACTCGCGCTTCATGCGGTCGACCAGGATCTCGAGGTGGAGCTCGCCCATCCCCTTGATGATGGTCTGGCCCGATTCGGCGTCGGAGGAGACGCGGAAGCTCGGGTCCTCGGCGGCCAGGCGCGACAGGGCGATGCCCATCTTCTCCTGGTCGGCCTTGGTCTTCGGCTCGACGGCGACCTCGATGACCGGATCCGGGAACTCCATGCGCTCCAGGATGATCGGCGCGTTCGGCGCACAGAGCGTGTCGCCGGTGGTCGTGTCCTTGAGGCCGACGAGCGCGACGATGTCGCCCGCATAGGCTTCCTTGATGTCCTCGCGGTCGTTGGCGTGCATGAGCAGCATGCGGCCGACCTTCTCGCGCTTGTCCTTGACCGAGTTCATCACGGTCGAGGCGCTCTCGAGCTTGCCCGAATAGATGCGGGCGAAGGTCAGCGTGCCGACGAACGGGTCGGTCATGATCTTGAACGCGAGCGCGGCGAACGGCGCATTGTCGTCGGCGGGACGCGAATCCTCGGTCTCGCCGTCGAGCTTCACGCCCTTGATCGCCGGGACGTCGAGCGGCCCGGGCAGATAGTCGATCACCGCGTCCAGCATCGGCTGCACGCCCTTGTTCTTGAAGGCCGAGCCGGTCAGCACCGGCACGAACGCGAATTCGAGCGTGCCCTTGCGGATCAGCTTCTTCAGCGTCGCGACGTCCGGCTCATTGCCTTCGAGATAGGCCTCCATGGCGGAGTCGTCCTGCTCGACGGCCATCTCGATCAGCTCGGTGCGCGCCGCGGCGGCGGCGTCCTTCATGTCGTCCGGGATCTCGCGGATCTCGAACTTCGCGCCGAGGCTCTCCTCGAGCCAGACGATCGCGTTGTTGTTGACCAGGTCGACGACGCCGGTGAAGTCGCTCTCGAGGCCGATCGGCAGCTGGAGGACGGCCGGGCGGGCACCGAGCCGGTCCTTGATCATCTGCACGCAGCGATCGAAGCTCGCGCCCATGCGGTCGAGCTTGTTGACGAAGCACATGCGCGGCACTTTGTACTTGTCGGCCTGGCGCCACACCGTCTCGGACTGCGGCTCGACGCCGGCGACGCCGTCGAACACCGCGACCGCGCCGTCGAGCACGCGCAGGCTGCGCTCGACCTCGATCGTGAAGTCGACGTGGCCGGGCGTGTCGATGATGTTGATCCGGTGATCGTTCCAGAAACAGGTCGTCGCGGCCGACGTGATGGTGATGCCGCGCTCCTGCTCCTGCTCCATCCAGTCCATCGTGGCGGTGCCCTCATGGACCTCGCCGATCTTGTAGGACTTGCCGGTGTAATAGAGGATTCGCTCGGTCGTCGTCGTCTTGCCGGCGTCGATATGCGCCATGATGCCGATGTTGCGATATTTCTCGAGCGGATGGCTGCGGGCCATTTTCTGGGTTTCCTTGGCGATGTGGGGAGCCGGAGCGTCCGGCTCCCCACAATATAGGTGTGCTTTTTACCAGCGGTAGTGGCTGAAGGCGCGATTGGCCTCGGCCATGCGGTGCGTGTCCTCGCGCTTCTTCACCGCGTTGCCGCGGTTGGTCGACGCATCCAGCAACTCGCCCGACAGACGGGCGGCCATGGTCTTCTCGCTGCGCGCGCGCGCGGCGGAGATCAGCCAGCGGATGGCGAGCGCCTGGGCGCGCTCGGGACGCACCTCCACCGGAACCTGGTAGGTCGCACCGCCGACGCGGCGGCTGCGGACCTCGATGCCCGGCTTCACATTGTTCAGCGCATCATGGAACACGCCGAGCGGGTCCTTCTTGGCGCGAGCCTCGATCGTGTCGAGCGCGCCATAGACGATGCCTTCGGCGGTGGATTTCTTGCCGTCGAGCATGATGTTGTTCATGAACTTCGACAGGACGACATCCCCGAACTTCGGATCGGGGAGGATTTCGCGCTTCTCGGGGCGACGACGACGTGACATGCTTCCGGTCTCCCCTTACTTCGGCCGCTTGGCGCCGTACTTCGAACGGCTCTGCTTGCGGTCCTTGACGCCCTGCGTGTCGAGCACGCCGCGCAGCACGTGGTAGCGCACGCCCGGAAGGTCGCGCACACGGCCGCCGCGAATCAGGACGACGCTGTGCTCCTGAAGGTTGTGGCCCTCGCCCGGAATGTAGCTGATGACCTCGCGCTGGTTGGTGAGGCGCACCTTGGCGACCTTGCGCAGCGCCGAGTTCGGCTTCTTGGGCGTGGTGGTGTAGACACGGGTGCAAACGCCGCGCTTCTGCGGATTCTGCTCCATCGCAGGGACCTTGGATTTGGCCTTCTGCGGCTCGCGACCCTTGCGGATCAACTGGTTGATCGTCGGCATGAAGCCCTTCACTTCCTTCAAGTTACTCTACCGCCACGCCAAATAAGCAAAGAGCCTTGGGGGCCTATCCGGCCTCCAGGCCTTTGCTTCACATGGCAGCAGTGTTCAGCTCAAATTGCCCCGTCAGACATCGTCCGGCCCTTGGGCCAGACGGTCCCGAAGCGGAGCGGCCTATAGCGGCCGCCCCTATGTGGGTCAACAGGGGCGATTTTGGAAGGGACGCGAGCGCCTTATCCGAGTTCCGGGGCGAGACAGCCGGCGGCCTTCGCTTCGGCCGCGCGGTGCAGCGCCCAAAAGTCGGGTACCGCGCGCCCGGCCAGCCGCGTCTCCAGAACCGCCAGATGCGCATGCCACCCGCCGCCGAAATTGCGCGCGTCCTCCGGCCCGCGCAGGCCGCGATGGGTGAGGACGAGGAGGGTCCGATTCCCTATGGCGGTCAGCTCGATCGTCACCTCGCCCGCCTTGCCTTCGTCCCAGGTGAAGGCAATGAGGTGCGGCGGCTCAGCCCGCACGATCGTCTCGTGCCAGCGCGATCCGACATTGCCGCGATAGCGCTCGGGCGTCGGCACGTCGCCGTCGGAGAGTCGGGCATGATCGAAGACGAGCTCCATCTTGCCGCCCGGCCGCGCGTCGGTTTCGCCTCCCATGAACCAGCGCGCGCGCAGCTCGGACTCGACCAGATAGCGCCACACGGTCTCGACCGGCGCGTCGAGCAGCCGTTCGAAGCGCAGCTCCTGCGCGGTGATGATGTCCTGGTCAGCCACTGTCCTTCTCCTTGTTCATGGGGGCGTTCGCGGCGGCCGAGTCGGCTGCGATGACCGCCTCCAGCGCGTCCAGCCGTTCGGTCCAGAATTTCTCCCATTGCGCCAGCCAGCCCTGCGCCTCGGCGAGCGGCGCCGCGTTCAGCGCGCACATCTGCCGCCGCCCCTCGCGGCGGCGCCGGACGAGGCCCGCGCGTTCCAGCGCGCGGACATGCTTGGAGGCGCCGGCGAAGGTCATTGCGTGCGGCGCGGCAAGCTCGCCCACCGTGCGCTCGCCGAGCGCGAGGCTGGCGAGCATGGCGCGGCGCGTGGGATCGGCGAGGGCCTGAAACGTGGCGTCGAGTCGTTCAACCATGTGGTTTAATAATCGCACATAGGCGAGATTGTCAACCGATTGGTTTAATGACGCGCACGCAGCCGATGATGCGGTGAACCGCCAGTCGCTCGCAGGAAGGGCGGCGGCGATCGGCGCGACGGCGGGCAGGCGCGGATCGGGCCGATTGGACGGGTGTGTCAGGCCGCCGGCGGCCGCGCGCCCTGTTGCGGCCGGATGTAGAGCCGCTTCACGGCGGGCCAGCGAACCGCGACCTCCCGTTCGATCGCCGCCACGATCCGCTCGACATCGCCGGCGGAGATCCCGTCGTCGAAGTCCGCGCTCATCGCCACCGTGATCTGGTCCGGAGCGGAATGGACGGTGCGCACCTCGCCGACGCCGACGATTCCCGGCTGCGCGCCGGCGGCTGCGCGGATGCCCTCGACCAGAGCGGGGTCCGCCGCCTCGCCGATCAGCAGCGCTTTCGATTCGACCGCGAGCAGCCAGGCCGTCGCGCCGAGGATCAGGCCGATCACGATCGAGGCGGCGCCGTCGAAGAACGGATTGCCGGTGAGCTGCGACAGCGCGAGGCCGATCCCCGCCGCCCCGATCCCCGCCATCGCCGCGCCGTTTTCGAGCAGCACGATGAAGGTCGGCGGATCCTTGGATTCGCGCACCGCCTCGAACCAGCCGAGCGCCCCCTTCGCGGCCCGGAATTCCCGGAAGGCGGCCACCGTCGATCCGCCCTCCAGCAGGAAGGAGATCAGCAGCACGCCATAGGCGACGAGCGGCGAGACCGCCGGCTCGGGCTCGAGGATGTGGATCACGCCCTCATAGACAGAGACGCCGGCGCCAAGCGCGAACACCAGGACGGCGACGACGAAGCTCCAGAAATAGAGCTCGCGCCCATGGCCGAACGGGTGACGATGGTCCGCCGGCCTGCGCGCCGCATGGCGGCCCCACATCAACAAGAGCTGGTTCGCCGAATCGACGACGCTGTGCACGCCTTCGGTCAGCATGGCGGAGGAACCGGTGATGGCGGCGGCGACGAACTTGGCCGCCGCGATGCCGAGATTGGCGGCGAGCGCGATGATCAGGGTCCGATTGCTTTCGGCGGGCGCGCTCATCGGCGCCGGCTTAGCCGGGCCGCCGCCCCGCTGTCGAGCGGCTTGCCGCTGGCGGACGGCGCCCGCTTGTCCCGCAAAATCGTTACGTATACGGTTTTATGGTCTGATTCGATCCAAAAAGGGGGGGGAATGCCTAGGTTTGCAATGGCTTTGATTCTTTCCGCGTTCGCATCCTCCGGGGCGCTGGCGCAGCAGCCCGGTGACTGGGTCCTCGGCCAATGGCGCGGGGGCAGCGCCTGGTATCCCGGCGTTGTCGAGCGGGTGTCCGGCAACCAGGTCACCATCCGCTATGACGACGGCACCCGCGAAACCCGTCCGGCCAATCAGGTGCGGCCCTATGACTGGGGGGTGGGCACCCATGTCTCCTGCCTGTGGACGGACGGCAACTGGTATCGCGCGACGATCACCGCGATGGATCCCGGCGGCCTGGAAATCGACGTGCTCTACGAGGACGGCGACCGCCAGCGCACCCAGACCGGACGCTGCCGCGTCGATTGAAGCCAGGTGACGGGTCGCCGCGGCGCGGCGGCCCGTCCGCGCGCCTGGGCCACGGCTCAGATGTGGAGCGTGCGCCCGTATGCGGCCAGCACGCTTTCGTGCATCATCTCGCTGAGCGTCGGGTGCGGGAAGGTCGTGCCGATCAGCTCGACCTCCGTCGTCTCCAACTCGCGCGCCACCGTATAGCCCTGGATCAGCTCGGTGACTTCCGCGCCGACCATATGGGCGCCGAGCAGCTCGCCGGTCGTATCGTCGAACACGGTCTTGATGAAACCCTCGGCCTCGCCGAGCGCGATCGCCTTGCCGTTGCCGATGAAGGGGAATTTACCGGCGCGGACCTTGTAGCCCGCTTCCTTTGCCTTCGCCTCGGTCAGGCCGACGCTCGCGACCTGCGGGCGTGAATAGGTGCAGCCGGGAATGTTGGCGTTGGTGAAGGCGTGGACGTCCTTCACGCCGGCCAGTTTCTCGACGCAAACGACCGCCTCGTGCATCGCCTTGTGGGCGAGCCAGGGCGGGCCGGTGACGTCGCCGAACGCCAGGATGCCCTCGACATTGGTGCGTCCGTAGCCGTCGACGACGATATGCCCCCGATCGGTCTTCACGCCGAGCGCCTCGAGGCCGATATTCTCGGTGTTCGGCACGATGCCGATGGCGACGATGGCGTGGCTGAACTCGGCCTGCGTAACCTTGCCGTCCTTGTCCTTGATCGCCGCCTTCACGCCGGCACCGGTGGCCGCGAGCTTTTCGACGCTGGCGCCGACCTCGATCTTCATCCCCTGCTTTTCAAACGCCTTGTGGACAAAGGCGGAAACCTCCTCGTCCTCGACCGGCAGGATGCGCGGCAGCATCTCGACGATGGTGACATCGGCGCCGAGGTCCGAATAGAAGCTGGCGAACTCGACCCCGATCGCCCCGGAGCCGATGACCAGCAACTTGGTCGGCATTTCCTTGGGCGTCAGCGCATGGCGGTAGGTCCAGATTCGTTCTCCATCCGCCTTGGCGAACGGCAGGTCGCGCGCCCGCGCGCCGGTTGCGACGATGATATTGCGGGCGGCGAGCTCGGTCGTCTTGCCGTCCTTGGTCACCGTCAGCCTTCCCTTGCCGGCGAGCGCGCCATCGCCCTCGTAGACGGTGATCTTGTTCTTCTTCATCAGCCCCTTGACGCCGGCATTGAGCTGATCGGCGACCTTGCGGCTGCGCTGGACGACGGCGGGGAGATCGAACCCCGGCTTCTCGACAGTCAGGCCATAGGCGGCGGCATGAGTCATGTAGTGATAGATTTCCGACGTGCGCAGCAGCGCCTTGGTCGGGATGCACCCCCAGTTGAGGCAGATGCCGCCCAGCCGCTCCCGCTCCACGATCGCGACCTTGAGCCCCAGTTGCGCGGCCCGGATGGCGCCCACATAGCCACCCGGACCGGACCCGAGGACGATGAGGTCGAACTGGTCAGCCATGTCTGTCTCCTGCCGTGCGGCGATATCGATGGGCCCTGACGAGCCAGCGCCCGGTTCGGGCGCGATGAAGGATGGAGGCTAAGTAATCAAGCGCCGCGCGCCCGCCAAGGCGCCCGGCCGATCCCCGGCCACGCGTTCAGGCCGGCTCGGTCCCGGTCGGCGCCGAAGCGGCCTGGTCGACCGCCTGTTTGCGCCGATCGATCCATCGCAGCGCCGCGATCCAGACCAGTCCGGCGACAGCGGCGTAGATCGGAAAGATCCAGCCCTCGCCCTGGTACCAGTCCAGCGAAACCGGATAGAGCAACGCGCTCGCGCCCGCGACGATCGCGAGCAGCGCAAGATCGCGCACAAGCGGCGACGCGCCGATCTTGTCGAGCGCCACGGTGAGCGGGAGCGCGAGCACGACCAGCGCGGCGAGCACGAACAGCACCGACACGAGCGTCGCCATGAACGCAATGACAAGCCCGGCGGTCACCATCGCGGCGAGGCCGCCGCCGTCTACCGCGGCCTGGGCCGACAGAATCCCGGACGTGGCGAGTGACGTACCGCAGCTGGAGATCGGCGAGACAATCAGGGCGGCGACGAGCAGGGTGCCGATCCTCACCGGTCACCTCCCCCCAGCGCAATCGCGCGCGAGGAACGACAGCCGGGACGTTCGCGGCCGAAGCGCTGCGCCATGCACGATCTCCCCCCTTGGATCCATGCGCCGTTCGAAGCGAGAGGCCTATCCTATCCTCGCCGGTCGCATTCGCAAGCGGGATGTTGCGTCGCCGTCACGACCTCAGGCCAGCATCCCCAGCGGGTTTTCGACGAGATCCTTGAACGCCTTCATCAGCCGCGCGCCGTCGGCGCCGTCGATGGCGCGGTGATCGAAGCTGCCGGTGGCGGTCATGATCGTCGCGATCTGCAGGGAATCGTCGATCACATAGGGTCGCTTCTCGCCGGCGCCGATCGCCATGATCATGGCCTGGGGCGGATTGATGACGGCCTCGAACTGCTTGATCCCGTACATGCCCATGTTGGAGAGGCTGGCGGTGCCGCCCACATATTCCTCGGGCTGGAGCTTGCCGTCGCGGGCGCGGCCGGCGAGGTCCTTCATCTCGGTCGCGATCGCGGCGACGCCCTTGGACGCCGCGTCCTTCACGATCGGCGTGATGAGGCCCGCGGGGATCGACACCGCGACCGAGACATCGGCGCGGCTGAACTTGATGAGCTGGTCCGGCGTATACTGGACATTGCACTCCGGCACTTCGAGCAATGCGACGCCGAGCGCCTTCACCATCATGTCGTTGACCGACACCTTGATGCCGCGCGCCTCCAGGCTGGCGTTGATCTCGCCGCGCAGCTTCAGCAGCGCGTCGAGCCGGATATCGACCGTGAGATAGATATGCGGGATCTGCTGCTTCGATTCGGTGAGCCGGCGTGCGATCGTCTTGCGGACATTCGAAAGCTTGATCGCCTCGTGCGGCACGTCGGGGATCGCGAAATCGCCGGCATGGGCCACGGGCGCGGCCGCCGGCGCCGGCGCCGCGGCGGGGGCCGCCGGCTTCGCCGGCGCCTTGCCGGCGGCGCCTTCGATATCCGCCTTGACGATGCGGCCGCCGGGACCGCTGCCGGCGACGCCGGACAGGTCGATGCCCTGCGCGGCGGCGAGGCGGCGGGCAAGCGGGCTCGCCTTCACGCGATCCCCGTCGGACGCCGTCGGAGCGGCGGCCGGGGCCGGGACGGGCGCCCGCGCGGCCTTGGCTTCCGGAGCGGGCGGCGGCGGCGCTGCCGGAGCGGGTGCGGGCCCGGGCGCAGCGGCCTTCGCGGGCGCGCCGCCGCCCGACGCGGCCACGCTGCCGACATCCTCGCCCTCCTCGGCCATGATCGCGATCACCGCGCCGACCTTCACTTCGTCGGTGCCTTCGGGGACGAGGATCTTCGCGATCACGCCCTCGTCGACGGCCTCGAACTCCATCGTCGCCTTGTCGGTCTCGATCTCGGCCAGGATGTCACCCGACGAAATCTTGTCGCCCTCCTTCACCAGCCATTTGGCGAGCGTCCCTTCCTCCATGGTTGGAGAGAGAGCGGGCATTTTCAGTTCGATCGACATGGGGCGTCCTGTTCGCTTGCGGCCGAGCCGCCCCGTCCAAACAGCAGAGCACCGGCCGGGTCAAGGCCTGTCCTGAGCCGTGCATCGGCCGGGGCGCCGGCCGGAGGCTTGTGCGTTCGGCGTTTCTGGCGCACCTCGCTCGCAAGGAGACGGCTGATGCGATCCTATCTGGTCGTGATGGACGAGACGGAAGAGGCGCAGACCGCGCTTCGCTATGCGGCGCGGCGGGCGGCGCTTTCAGGCGGCGGCGTCGAGATGCTCGGTTTCATCGCGCCGCAGGAGTTCGTGCAGTGGGGCGCGGTCCAGGAGGCGATGGAGGAGGAGGCGCGGCTGCGGGCCGAGGCGATGCTCGTCCAGGCCGCCGGCGCCGTCGCGGAGGATGCCGGCATCACCCCCTCGATCACGGTGCGTACCGGCGATCCCGTGAAGGCGATCGCCGATTTCCTGAAGGAACGGGACGATATCGCCGCGCTCGTGCTGGCCGCGGCCGAAGGGGCGCCCGGGCCGCTCGTCTCGCACTTCGCGGGTGCGGCGGCCGGGAGCCTGCCCTGCCCGCTGATCATCGTTCCGGCCGGGCTGGACGACGAGGCGCTCGGCCGGGTCGGATAGGCCGTTCCGGATCAGCCCCGCTCGCCGGCCGGCGGACGCGGGGCCGCGCGGCGAGGCGCAGGGCGCGGACGAGGCGCGACGCGCGGCGCCGGCGTCCGGCAGATGCAGCGCGGAGCGCGGCGTGCGCGATGCGGCGTGCGGACGCGGACCAGCTCTTCGGTCACCTCTTCGGTATAGCCGGCGCCACCGCCGCTCACCGTCGTCTCGACGATGATCGGATAGGCGTAGCCATAGCCGTAACCATAGGCGCCATAGGAGCCGTAACCGGCATAATAGCCGGGAGGCGGCGGCGGCGGTGCGGGATAGCCCGGCGCGCCATAGACATAGGTCCGCACGCGGGCGTCCTCGCCATGGCCATCGCCATAATAAGGGACGTCCCCGTCCATCGCCCAGTGCTCGCCATAGCGATCCCAGTCGAGCCCCTCGCGAACGTCGACGATGCGGCCATCGCCGTCGAGCAGATAGGCATCGTCATAATAGCGGATCCAGCGCTGCCCCGCCCCCGGCGCGGCGAAGCCGTAGAGCTGCCAATTGCCGATCGTGAATTGCGGCGAGAAGAAGAAGGGCGGCACGAACACACCGCGCTGCAACCGGTGCGGGAAGGCTCCGTGGCCGTGGCCGGGCCCGTGCATCGCCATCGGCCCATGCGCCATCGGGCCCGGCATCGGCGGATGATGCCAGGTCACGCCCGGTCGCGGCGGCAGCGGCGGCGCGGGCGGCGGCGCCGGCGGCTGGGCGATCGCCCCGGTTGCGGCGAGCGCGGCGCCGGCGACAAGCGCGAATGCGGCGAATTTGGTCATGCCTGATCCCCTGACGCGAAAACGCGGTTCAAGGGATTTTTAACCGTCCAGGGAGGCCATTGCCATGCCGCCAAGCCGCGCGCCGATGCGCTGTATCAGACTGACACAACCCGCCGCATCTTCCTCATCGAAGCGCCGCGGGCTCGGGCTGTCGAGATCGAGCACGCCGATCAGCGCGCCATCGACGAGGATCGGCACGACGAGCTCCGAGCGCGAGGCGGAATCGCAGGCGATATGGCCGGGAAAGGCATCGACGTCGTCGACCCGCTGCACCTCGCCCGTCGCGGCCGCGGTCCCGCAAACCCCCTTGCCGAAGGGGATGCGGATGCAGGCCGGGCGGCCCTGGAACGGCCCCAGCACCAGCTCGCCGCCGATATTGCGGTAGAACCCGGCCCAGTTGAGGTCCGGCAGCGCCTCCCACAGCAGGGCCGCGACATTGGCCATGTTGGCGATCGCATCCGGCTCGCCGGCGGTCAGCGCGTCGGCCGCCTGCGCGAGCTCGCGATAGAGAGAAGGCTTGTCCGCCGCATCGATCCTGAAATCGTACATCAGTCCAGCCTCACCTTCCCGCGTCCTTCCTTCACCGATCCGCGCTGCTTCTTCGCATCGACCCGCTTCGCCTTTGCGGCGCGGCTCGGCTTCGTCCTGACGCGCTTCACGGGCCGGACATGGGCACGCGCGATCAAATCCGCCAGTCTTTCGCGCGCCGCCTCGCGGTTCGCCTCCTGCGTACGATGCTGGCGCGCGGTGATGACGATCTCGCCGCCAGCGGTCATCCGGCTGCCGGCCAGCTGCTTCAGCCGCTGATAGACGTCGGGCGCGAGGCCGAGCCGGAAGACATCGCAGCGCAGCTGGCACGCGGTCGCGACCTTGTTGACGTTCTGCCCGCCCGGCCCGGACGCGGCGAGGAAAGTGAAGGACAGCGCGTCCTCGGGAAGCTCAAAGGACATCGCCGAAGCCCGCGTTGACGAAGGTCGGCGGCAGCGGCGCCGTCGCCTCGACCGGCGGCTTGTCGCCGCGATCGACGCGCAGCGAGAGGGCGTGGAGCAGCATCGGCCCCCGGCCGTTCCCATAGACCGGGTCGCCGGCGATCGGGATGCCGATGCCGCTCGCCGCGTGGACGCGGATCTGGTGGGTGCGGCCGGTCTGCGGCGTGAACAGGACCACGGCCCGCCCATCCCGCTGCGCGACGACGCGCCATTCGGTGCGCGACGGCTTGCCGCGCGCGTCCTCGATCATCCGCCAGCCCGCCTCGGCGCTCGAAACCTTGCCGAGCGGCATGTCGACGACACCCTCCCCCGCCTCGGGCACCGCATCGAGCACCGCGAGATAGGTCTTGCCCACCTTCTTGTCCTCGAAGGCGCGCTGGAAACGCTTGTGCGCCTTCGGATTGCGCGCCAGCAGCAGGCAGCCCGACGTGTCGCGGTCGAGCCGGTGGACCGGCAGCGGCCGGCGCTGGAAGCCGAAGCGAAGGTCGACGAGATAGTCTTCGAGGCTCTCGCGCGTGCGGGTGCCGGGATGGACGGCGAGCCCCGCCGGCTTGTCGATCACCAGCGCCTCGCCGTCGATGAAGAGGATGCGTTCGGGCGGAAACATGCCCTGCCCTGCCACCGCCGCGTTAAGCGTGCAACGATCTTAGCTTACTCACGGATTCTACGGTATTAATACGAAATTAACCTTTTGCGTTCAGATCGGTAAACATTCATGTACGTGGCAGGCCGCGCGATCCGAGGAGGCCGGCTGCGACAGGAGGGCGGAACAATATGCGCGTGCTGCTGATCGAAGACGAGCCGACGACGGCCAAGGCCATCGAGCTGATGCTCACGACCGAGGGCTTCAACGTCTACACGACCGATCTTGGCGAGGAAGGCCTCGATCTGGGCAAGCTCTATGATTACGACATCATTTGCCTGGATCTCAACCTGCCCGACATGCACGGCTATGACGTGCTGAAGAAGCTCCGGACCGCCAAGGTGGGGACCCCGGTGCTGATCCTGACCGGCGTCGCCGAGCTCGATTCCAAGGTGCGGGCGCTCGGCTTCGGGGCCGACGATTATGTCACCAAGCCGTTCCATCGCGACGAGCTCATCGCTCGAATCCACGCCATCGTGCGCCGCTCCAAGGGGCACAGCCAGTCGGTCATCCGCACCGGCAAGCTGTCGGTCAATCTCGATGCCAAGACGGTCGAGGTCGACGGCGCCAGGGTGCATCTGACCGGCAAGGAATATGCGATGCTGGAGCTGCTCTCGCTCCGCAAGGGCACCACGCTCACCAAGGAAATGTTCCTGAACCACCTCTACGGCGGGATGGACGAGCCCGAGCTCAAGATCATCGACGTCTTCATCTGCAAGCTCAGGAAGAAGCTCAGCCTGGCCTGCGGCGGGGACAATTATATCGAGACCGTCTGGGGCCGCGGCTATGTGCTGCGCGAGCCCGAGGAAGGCGAAGCCGCCCAGGTCGCCTGAACCCGATTCCGGTCAATCCCGCGGGGGCCGGCGTCCGAAAGGGTGCCGGCCCCTTTTCTATAAGGCCGCGGCGATCGCCGGCTTGAGCAGCATGACGATCCCGACCACGCTCGCGCCCCAGACGAGCGTGCGCACCACCGGCACGCCCAGCGCGTAGAGCGGCAGGTAGATCACCCGCGCCACGATCCACACGATCGCGCCGATCTGCGTCCATCGATCGAACAGGTTCGCCGCGGCATCGACCAGGATCGCACCGACCACGATCGGGAAGGTTTCGAAGAAATTCGCCTGGGCTCGGATCATCCGCCCGACGATCGGCTGGGGCGGCGGCAGCGTCTCGTCGCGCGCGCCCATGTTCCAGGTCACGCCATATTGGCGGGTTTTCACCTGCGCCGCCGCGAAGATATGGACGAAGGCGAGGACGCAGCCCCAAGCGAGCACGGCGAGTTCGGTCGTCATGGCCGTGACGATAGCCCAGCAGGGCACCGTCGTCACGCGCACGACATGCTGCATCGCAAAAAATGGTTGCGCCCGGCCATCTTTGGGTCATGTTCCGGAGTGCGGCGCCGGCCGCGGCGGGACTGCGAGGTGGATGGCGGGACGTTCGACCTTCGACGAGCTGTGGGGAACGAGCCGGGGCAGGACAGCGCGGCCGGGCTTCGAGCCGCTTGCCGAATGGATCGAGAACGCGCCCGCCGGCGATCTCGAACGGCGGCAGCAGGCCGCGGAGGCCCTGTTCCGCAATCTCGGCATCACCTTCGCGGTCTATGGCGAGCAGGAGGCGGCGGAGCGCATCATCCCGTTCGACATCATCCCGCGCATCTTCTCGGCCGCCGAATGGGCGAGGCTTTCCGCCGGGCTGGAACAGCGGGTCAACGCGATCAACGCCTTCATCGACGACGTCTACGGCCGCCGTCAGATCCTCGCCGACGGCATCGTCCCGCAGGACATCGTGCTCGGCAACGACCAGTTCTGCATCCACTGCGCCGGCGCGAAGCCACCGCACGGCGTCTATGCCCATATCTGCGGCATCGACCTCATCCGCACCGGGCCGACCGACTTCTTCGTCCTGGAGGACAATGCGCGCACGCCCTCCGGCGTCTCCTACATGCTCGAAAATCGCGAGGCGATGCTGCGGCTGTGCCCGGAGCTGTTCGAGGCCTTCCCGGTCCGTCCGGTCGATTCCTATCCGGAGCTGCTTCGCGACATGCTCTATTCGGTCGCGCCGCGCGGGACACGCGAGCCGACCTGCGTGCTGCTGACGCCGGGCCATTTCAATTCGGCCTATTACGAACACAGCTTCCTCGCCGACAATATGGGGATCGAGCTGGTCGAGGGCCGCGACCTCGAGGTCGATGACGACATCGTGTGGATGCGCACGATAGACGGGCGGGTGCGCGTCGACGTCATCTACCGACGGATCGACGACGCCTATCTCGACCCGCTCGTCTTCCGCCCGGACAGCGCGCTCGGCGTGCCGGGCCTGATGGCCGCCTATCTCGCGGGCAACGTCACGCTGGTGAACGCGCCCGGCACCGGCATTGCGGACGACAAGGCGATCTATTCCTACATGCCTGAAATCGTGCGCTATTATTCGGGCGAGGAGCCGATCCTTCCCAATGTCGAGACCTGGCGGTGCCGGGAGCCGGAGGCGCTGCAATATACGCTCGACCATCTTGACGAGCTGGTCGTGAAGCTGGTCGACGGATCGGGCGGCTATGGCATGCTGATCGGCCCGACCGCTTCGAGGCGGGAGATCGACGCGTTCCGCGCCGCGCTGGAAGCGCAGCCGCACCGCTATATCGCCCAGCCGACGCTCGCCCTTTCGACCGTGCCGACCCTGGTCGATCAGGGGATCGCGCCTCGCCATGTCGATTTCCGTCCCTATGTCCTGACCGGATCGGACGGGGTCCGGCTCGTTCCGGGCGGCCTCACCCGGGTCGCGCTCCGCGAGGGCTCGCTGGTGGTCAATTCGAGCCAGGGGGGCGGGACCAAGGACAGTTTCGTCCTCGCCGATCGCGGCGGCGGCGATGAGGGGGCGGACTGATGCTCGCGCGCACCGCCGCCCACCTCTACTGGATCGGCCGCTACATGGAGCGCGCGGAGTTCACCTGCCGGCTCATCGAGGCGACGATCCGCCTGACCGCGCTCGGCGATCATGCGAGCGGCGATCGCGCGTGGCGCAGCGCGCTCAGCGTCGTCGGCGTGCAGAGCGAGTTCGACGCCGGCGGCGAGCCGTTCAGCGCCGCCGCGGTCCGCCGCTATCTGACGCTGTCGGAAGACACGCCGAGCTCGATCCGCGCCTGCCTCGCCGCCGCGCGCGACAATGCGCGGGCGGCGCGCACCGCGCTCACCGTGGAAGCCTGGCAGGCGATCAACCGCGCCTGGCTCATCATCCGCGACCGCAGCCGCCCCGGCGGCCCGCAGGCGACGCTGAACATGATCGAGGAGCTGAAGGCGGAGATACGCGGCTTCGAGGGCGCGATCGGGCGGATGCTGCGATCCGAGGGCTGCTGGTTCATCGAGCTCGGCGCGGTCGTGGAGCGCGGCGACAACACGGCGCGGCTGCTCGACGTCAAATATTATCTGCTGCTGCCCCCCGGGCAGGAGGTGGGCGGCGCGCTCGATCGGGACCAGTGGACGACGATCCTGCAGATCGTCTCGGCCAGGACCGCCTACCGCCACATCTATCGTGGCCCGCTCCAGCCGTGGCTGGTCGCCGATTTCCTGATCTTCCGATCGGAGATGCCGCGCTCGCTCGCCGCTTCGGCCGGGGAGGCGGTGGAGCTGCTCGGCCATTTCGCCGCCTTGTCGGGGCGCCAGGGCGCGGCCGACCGGTTGGCGCGGCAGCGGCTCGACCGGATCGAGGACCTCGATATCGTCACCATCTTCCAGGGCGGCCTGCACGAATGGCTCCACGCCTATATCGGCGAGAATGCCGCGCTCGATGCTGCGATCGCCCGGCAGTTCAGGTTCGGCTGATGCGGCTCGATGTCCACTATCGCACCGCCTATCGCTACGACGAGGCGCCGCAGCGCGTCATCCAGCTCCTGCGCGTCACCCCGCCCAGCTTTTCGGGGCAGAGCGTGATCGACTGGCGGATCGACATGGATTGCGACGCGCGTCTCCGCGAGGCGCGCGACGGCTACGGCAATATCGTCCACATGCTTTACCTCGACCGGCCGGCGAAGGAGCTGCGGATCACCGTGTGCGGTCGTGTCGTGACCGAGGACCGCGCGGGCATCGTCCAGGGCGTTCCCCACGATCTGCCGCCGCCGATCTTCCTGCGCGATACGCCGCTGACCGCGCCGGGCCCGGCGATCCGGGCGCTCGCGCAGTCGGCCGGCGGCGGCGCGCCGCTCGATCGGGTCCACGCCCTTTCGGCCCGCCTCCACGCGACGATGCGGTTCGATGCCGGAGCGACGGAGGCCGATACCAGCGCCGAACATGCCTGCGCCGAAGGCCACGGCGTCTGCCAGGATTTCGCGCAGGTCCTCGCCAGCGCGGCGCGCCTCAACGGCATTCCGGCGCGCTACGTCTCCGGTCACCTCTTCCGCCGGGACGGCGCGCACGACCAGAGCGCCGCCCATGCCTGGACCGAAGCCTGGATCGAGGAGCTCGGCTGGGTCGGCTTCGATCCTGTCAACGGCATCTGCCCCGACGATGCCTATATCCGCGTCGCGAGCGGCCTCGATTATCGCGACGCGGCGCCGGTCGCCGGCGCACGATCCGGTGGCGGGACCGAACATCTCTCGGTAGAAGTCGCGGTCACTGGCGTGCAGGCGCAGACGCAACATCAATCCTGATCGAAACGGGAAGCCTATGACCTATTGCCTCGGCATGCTGCTGGATTCGGGCCTCATCATGATCGCCGACACCCGCACCAATGCCGGCGTCGACGACATCTCTTCCTATCGCAAGCTCCACGTCCTCGCCGACACGCCCGAACGCAGCATCTTCGCCGCGTCCGCCGGCAATCTTTCGACCACGCAGATGGCGATCAGCCTGCTGCGCGAGGGCGTTCCGCCGACGGACGGCGAAGCCATCGGCCCGGACGAGCTGCTGCCGACCATCGCCGAGCCGACGACGATGTTCCGCGCGGCCCAGCTGGTCGGCGACGCCGTCAAGTTCGCCAACGACACGGTCGGCCGGGCGCTCGCGCCGCTGAAGATCAGCGCGTCCTCGTCGATCATCCTCGGCGGCCGGATCGGCAATCAGCCGCCGTCGCTCTACCTCATCTATTCCGCCGGCAACTTCATCGAATGCAAGCCGGACGTTCCCTTCTTCCAGATCGGCGAGACCAAATATGGCCGGCCGATCCTCGACCGGGTGGTGAGCGGGCACACGCCGCTCGCGGAGGCGGTGAAGATCGCCTTCCTCTCCTTCGACGCCTCGATCCGGTCGAACCTCGCGGTCGGCCTGCCGCTCGACATGGTGGTGCTGCCCAGCCATGTCGGATCGCGGCCGTTCCAGCGGCGGATCGAGGTCAACGATCCCTATTACAACGATCTGTCGATGCGCTGGGGCGATCTTCTGAACGATGCGGCGCAGGCCATTCCCGACCCGCCGTTCATGCCCGATCTGATCTGAACGCCGGACCGCCGCGGACCGGACGCGCCGGCGCGGCTATCCCAGCGCCAGCTCGCGCTGCTCGGGATCGAAGCGCCGCCAGCCGCCGGGACCGAGCTTTTCGAGCGGGCGGAAGCGCGACTTGTAGGCCATGCGCTTCGAATCCTCGACCCAGTAGCCCAGATAGACATAGGGCAGGCCGGCATTCCCCGCGCGCACGATATGATCGAGGATGATATAGGTGCCGAGCCCCGCGCGCCGCTCGTCATCGGGCTCGAAGAAGCTGTAGATCATCGACAGCCCGTCCGCCTGCTGATCGGTCAGGCATGCGCCGACCAGCCGGCCGGGCCGCCCGTCCTGGGATGGCTCGCGATATTCGACGATGTAGGTCTTCACCGGGCTCTGCTCGACCATGTCGGCGAAATCATGCTCGTCCATCTCGACCATCCCGCCCTCGGGATGGCGCCGCTTCAGGTAGCGGCGGAGCAGCTCATATTGCTCCTCGGTCGCCCAGGCCTTGCACGCGCTGACCTCGAGATCGGCGTTGCGGCGAAGCGTCTTGCGCTGGGTCGCGCTCGGCTGGAACTCCCCGGTGACGACCCGCACCGAAACGCATGCCGTGCAGTCCACGCAGGAGGGCCGATAGGCCACGTTCTGGCTGCGGCGGAAGCCGATCCGGCCGAGCGCGTCATTGAGCTCGCCCGCATGGGGCCCGCTCAGCTCGGTGAACACCTTCCGCTCGATCCTGCCGGCGAGATAGGGACACGGCGCGGGCGTCGTCACGAAAAAACGTGGAAAGCGGAACGGGGCGCTCAATTCGACTCCACCGGCAAGCAGGTTGGGAGCCCGTTTATGATCCCTGCCGACCCCCTTGAAAAGCAGCCGTGCGGTGAATGACCGCCATCTTCGACAGGGCGTGCCGGCTTGGGACGACGGCTCACTCGATCGTCACCGGATGGACCCGATAGCCCTCGTTCCCCAGCGTTTCGACGAGCCGCTGGATCTGGTGCGCGTCGCGCGCCTCGCACTCCACCTCGATCGCCGCATCCTTGGCGGGGAGGCTGGTGAAGATGCGCTGATGGAGCACTTCGACCACATTGACCTGGTGAGCGGAGAAGAGCTTCATCACCGCGACCAGCGCGCCGGGGCGGTCCTGAAGCTCGATGCGCAGCCGTGTCATCCGGCCGGACCGCGCGAGATCGCGAAGCAGCACGTTGGCCAGCAGGTGCGTGTCGATATTGCCGCCGGAGACGACGAGGCCGATCCGGCGCCCGCGATAGCGTTCCGGAGCGCCGAGCATCGCCGCCAGCGCCGCGGCGCCGGCCCCTTCCGCCACCGTCTTTTCGGCGGCGACCAGCATCGCCACCGCCGCCTCGATGTCGCGCTCTGGGGCGAGGACGATATCGTCGACCAGCGCCTCGATGATCGGCGCAGTCTGCTCGCCCGGCGCCTTGACCGCGATCCCCTCGGCGATCGTGTCGCCGGCGCAGGCGAGGCCCGGCTTGCCGGCGAAGCGCCCGTACATGCTCGGGTAGAGCTCCGCTTCGACGCCGACGATCCCGATCTCCGGCTTCAGGGCATGGGCGGCGACCGCGATGCCCGAAATGAGCCCGCCGCCGCCGATCGGCACGATCAGCACATCGACATCCGGCGCATCGGCGAGCAGTTCCAGCGCGACCGTCCCCTGCCCCGCCATCACGTCGGGATCGTCGAAAGGATGGACGAAGGTCAGCCCGCGCTCGTCGGCCAGCCGCCGCGCCTCGGCATAGGCTTCCTCGAACACCGCCCCGTGCAGCACCACCTCCGCGCCATGTCCCTCCGTCTGGCTCACCTTCACGATCGGGGTCGGCGTGGGCATCACGATCACCGCCGGGACGCCGAGCCGGCGGGCATGATAAGCGAGCGCCTGGGCGTGATTGCCGGCCGACGCCGCGATCACGCCGCGCGCGCGCATCGCCTCGTCCATCAGCAGCAATTTGTTGAGCGCGCCGCGCTCCTTGTAGGCGCCGGTATGCTGGAGATTTTCGAACTTCACCCAGATGTCGGCGCCGAACCGCTCCGAGAGCACGCGGCTGTAGAGCGTCGGCGTGCGCACGACCGCTCCGTCGATCCGCCGGGCCGCCGCCTCGATCTCCGCAAGTCCGAAGGGAAGGTTGGTCGAGGATGCAGGGGTCGCCATGCGCCAGCCGTCTAGACCATCTGGCGCACAGGGCAAACAGGCCTTATCGGCTGACCCATGCTGCGCTTCCTGATCGCCCTCGCCGCATTGCTCGGCGCCAGCCCCGCCCTCGCCGATCTTCTGGTCGACCATGTCAACGGCTACACGATGGAGGACGGGCGGCTGACGCGCTTCACCGGCCTCCTTGTCGGCGACGACGGCCGGGTCGAGCGCCTTCTCCACGAGGGGGAGCGAAGGCCGGAGCGCCCGCGCTACCTGCTCGACGGCCATGGCCGCACGATGCTGCCCGGCCTGATCGACGCGCACGGCCATGTCATGGAGCTCGGCCTCGGCGCGCTCGCGGTCGACCTGTCCGACACCAATTCGCTCGAGGAGGCGCAGCAGCGCATCCGCCAATATGCCGCCGCCAATCCAAGCCCGCGCTGGATCGTCGGCTTCGGCTGGAACCAGGAACGCTGGCATCTCGGCCGCTTCCCGACCGCCGCCGATCTCGACGCCGCGGTCGCCGATCGCCCGGTCTGGCTGGTTCGCGTGGACGGCCATGCCGGCTGGGCGAACAGCCTGGCGATGCGCGAGGCGGGGGTCACGGCGGCCACCCAGGCGCCGACGGGCGGCCGGATCGAGCGGACGGGCCGCAACCCTTCGGGCGTCTTCGTCGATGCCGCCCGCCAGCTCATCGAACATGCGGTGCCGCCGCCATTGCCGATCGTGCGCGATCGCGCCTTTCAGCGCGCGCAGGACATCCTGCTCGGCTTCGGCGTCACCGCGACCGCGGACATGGGCACCGATCAGGAAGCCTGGAACACGATGCGCCGCGCCGGCGATGCCGGGCATCTGAACGTACGCATCTTTTCCTATGCGCTCGGCGTCGACAATCTGCTCGCCATCGCCGGCACCGGGCCGACTCCGTGGCTCTATGACGGCCACCTCAGGATGGGCGGCGTGAAGCTCTACATGGATGGCGCGCTCGGATCGCGCGGCGCCTGGCTGAAGCAGGATTATGCCGACGCGCCCGGCCAGCGCGGCTACCCCCTGATGACCGACACGGTGCTGAAGAACCTGATGAGCCGCGCCGCGATGGATCATTTCCAGATCGCGGTCCACGCCATCGGCGATGCCGCCAATGCCGAGCTTCTCGATGCGATCGATGAGCTTTCCGGCACCTATACGGGCGATCGGCGCTGGCGGATCGAACATGCGCAGATCGTCGATCCCGCGGACCTGCCGCGCTTCGCGGCGCACGGCATCGTCGCATCGATGCAGCCGACCCACGAGACCTCCGACTGGCGCATGGCCGAGGCGCGCATGAGCGTCGATCGCCTGCGCGGTTCCTATGCCTGGCACACCATGCTGGACGAGCATGTGCCGCTCGCCTTCGGCTCCGATTATCCGGTCGAAAGCCCGAACCCCTTCCCGGGCATGGCCGCCGCGATCAGCCGGGAGGATGCCGGCGGGCAGCCGCCGGGGGGCTGGTTCCCCGATCAGCGGCTGACGCTGGAGCAGGCCTTCGCGGCCTTCACGACCGGCGGCGCCTATGCCGGCTTTGCCGAGGACCGGCTCGGATCGCTGACGCCGGGCCATATGGCCGATTTCATCTTCATCGATCGCGACATCTTCGCCGATCGCGATCCCGCCAGCATCCGCGCGACGCAGGTCATGGAAACCTGGGTCGGCGGCCGGAAGGTGTGGGAACGGCGGAGCGCGAACTGATCCTTCCTGTGAAGCGAAGCTTCATGGGGAGCGGGGCCGTCCGCAGCACGCTGGAGGGGATTGCGGCGCCGGAGAGCCCCTCCGCCAGCCTCCGGCTGGTCCCGCTCCCCATCGCCTGCGGCGACAGGGCGATTACGTGACGAGCGCGGTCAGCATCGACGGGGTGAGCAGCTGCGGCAGCTCCCGCGCCTCGCGGCCGGGCGCGTAGAAGAGGTAATAAGGCACGCCCGAGCGTCCGTGCGCCGCGAGGAAGCGGCCGATCGCCGGATCGCCGCGCGTCCAATCGCCGACCAGCACCTTCACCCCGCGCGCGCGGAAGGCCTGCGCGACCTCGGCGCGGTCGATCGCCGCCCGCTCGTTGACCTTGCAGCTGAGGCACCAGTCGGCGGTGAAATAGACGAAGACGGGCCTGTTCGCGGCGCGCAGCTCGGCGAGTCGCGATTCGCTGAACGGCTCGGATCCGAGCGCGTCGGCTTCATGCGCGGCCGCCGGCGGGGCGAGCTGGACGAAGGGCAGCGGCGCGGCCACCGCGACCGCGACGAAAGCGAGCGGGAGCCAGGTCCGGCCCCGGCCCTGCCGCGCGCCGAACCACCACAGAGCGAGGCCGAGCGCGATCGCCGCGCCAAGGCCGAGCGCCATGCCGTCCACGCCGCTTTCCTTGCCGAGCACCCAGGCGAGGCCGAGCGCGGTCAGGAACA
Organism: Sphingosinicella ginsenosidimutans; assembly: GCF_007995055.1. Taxonomy (NCBI): domain Bacteria; kingdom Pseudomonadati; phylum Pseudomonadota; class Alphaproteobacteria; order Sphingomonadales; family Sphingomicrobiaceae; genus Allosphingosinicella; species Allosphingosinicella ginsenosidimutans. Next base: position 721,481 of record NZ_VOQQ01000001.1, read on the forward strand.
TCGGCACGGAAAGGATGCGCTGGAAGGTCCGCATCCACGTCCCCGGCTTGGGCAGCCAGCGGCGCAGGGCGGGGATGAAGCCGAGCAGCAGGAAGGGCAGCGCGAGGCCGAGGCCGAGGCCGACGAACACCGCGAGCGCGGCCCAGATCGGCAGCACCAGCGCCGCGCCGAGCGCGACGCCGAGGAAGGGCCCGGCGCAGGGGGTCGCGACGAAGGCCGCGAGCGCGCCGGTGAAGAAGGCGCCGCGCGCCCCGCCGGCGCGGGTGAGCGAGTCGCCGCCGCCGAGGACGGGTAGCTCGAACAGGCCGGCGAGGTTGAGTGCGATCGCCGTCACCAGCAGGAGAAGGAACAGGATCACCCGCGGGTCCTGAAGCTGGAAGGCCCAGCCGGCGGCCGATCCGCCGGCCCGAAGCGCGAGCAGGACGAGGCCGAGCGCGAGGCAGGTCGCGACCACCCCGGCGGCGTAGGCCAGCGCCTCGCGACGGGCATGGACGCCGTCGCCGGCGCGCGCGAGGCTCAACGCCTTGAGGCTGAGGATCGGGAAGACGCAGGGCATGACGTTGAGGATCAGCCCGCCGACCAGCGCGCCGAGCAGCGCCAGGAGGATCGATCCGCCCTCGGCCGCCGCCGGCCCGGCGACCGGCGCCCCCGCCGCCGGCACTGGCCCCGGCGTCGCGGTAAAGGAAAGGCCCGCGCCCCCGCCGGTCGCGAGCACGCCGTCGAAGGACGTCAGCCGCGCGGCGCCGGTCCCTGCCTCGGTCTCGATCACCAGCGTGTCGCCGTTTCGCGACACCGCCTGCGCCGCAGAATAACGCAACGCGTCGTCGGTGGCCGGATAGACATAGGGATCGGCGAGCGCCGCGCTTGCCGGGAAAGGGATCGCGAACCGCAGCTTGCCGTTCGCCACCGCGAAATGCGCCGGACTGGCGAGCGGTCGCGGCAGCGCCTGGCGGTAGCGATCGAACGAAGGATCGCGCCGGCCGGGTGCGCCGACATTGAGCTCGGTCGAGACGCTGGCGGTTTCCGGGACGCACAACTGCTCGGTGCAGACCAGATAATCGAGCCGCGCATCGACCGGCACGACCACGCCCGGCTCCGCGTCGGCCGGCACGTGGATCGCCGCGAGCAACGCATAATCGCGCTCGAACACATAATTCATCAGCCCCGCCACGCTGAGCCGCTGCGGCACCGGATATTGCAGCGGATCGGCGCGCCACTGCTCGCCGAGCCGCCATTCGACCCGCGGCTCGGTTCCGGCGTCGCCGGGATTGCGCCAATAGCCGTGCCAGCCCGCCTGCGGCCGCATCACGAAGGCGAGCGTCACCGTGCCGCCCGGCGCCACGCCCTGCGTTTCGGGGACGAGCGAGACGCTCATATGGTTGGCGGCCTCGGCCGGCGCGGACGCGATCAGTGCGAAAAGGGTGGCGAGGAGCGCCGCGAGCCGAGTCATGACGCGGCTATAGCCGGTAGCTTTCGCCCCCGGAAAGGCTCAGCGGACAGCCGGCTGGCAATCGCGCGCGGCGACGAGCGGGTGCGCCGGCCCGGGCGCCGCCGCCACCACCAGGCAACCGAGAATCGTCAGGAGCACGAGCCGTCCCATGCGGCGCAAATCGGTTATCGGCCCGCCGCTGTCGACGCCGGAACAGGGTTAACATTTTCCTGCCCCGGAACGGGACGAAATCAGTCGAGATTCGGCCGGAGCCAGCGGGTCGCCTGATCGAGATCGACGCCGCGACGGGCCGCATAATCGGCAAGCTGGTCCTCGCCGATCCGCGCGACCCCGAAATACTGGCTGTCGCGATGGCCGAAATAGAAGCCGGAGACCGCGGAGGCCGGCAGCATCGCGAAATTGTCGGTGAGCCGGACCTCGGCCGGCGCCCCGCCGAGCATCGCGAAGAGCAACGGCTTCAGGCTGTGATCCGGGCAGGCCGGATAACCGGGCGCGGGGCGGATGCCGACATAGGTTTCGCGGATCAGCTCGGCATTGGTGAAATGCTCGTCCGGCGCATAGCCCCAGATCGAGTTGCGGACATGGGCGTGGAGCGTCTCGGCGAAGCTCTCCGCGAGGCGATCGGCGAGCGCCTTCAACAGGATGTCCGAATAATCGTCGGTCTCGGCCCGGAACCGCTCGAGATGCGGCTCGATGCCGTGGATGCCGACGGCGAAGCCGCCGATCCAGTCCTCGCCGTCGGGATCGATGAAGTCGGCAAGGCACATGTTCGCGCGCCCCTCGCGCTTCTTCATCTGCTGGCGAAGGAAGGGGAGCCTGGTCTCCTCGTTGCTGGCGAGGACGTGGACGTCGTCGCCCTCGCGGCGGCAGCGCCACAGGCCGACCGTCGCGCGCGGCGTGAGCCATTTTTCGGCGATGATCCGGTCGAGCATCGCCTGGGCATCCTTGAACAGGCTGCGCGCGCTCTCGCCGACCACCGGGTCGTCGAGGATCGTGGGGTAGGTGCCGGCCAGCTCCCAGGCGCGGAAGAAGGGCGTCCAGTCGATCGAATCGCGAAGCTCGCGAAGCGGCCAGTCGTTGAAATGGTGGAGGCCGGGGCGGGCCGGCGCCGGCGCCTTGCCGGCGGGATCCCAGGGGAAGTGGTTGGCGCGCGCCTCGGCGAGCGTCGCGAGCTCGTTCTGGCCCTTGTTCGCCCGCGCCTCGCGCACCGCTTGATATTCCTGCGCGGTCTTTTCGACGAACGGCGCCTTCAACGTCTGCGAGACGAGGTTCGAGGCGACCCCGACCGCGCGGCTCGCGTCGAGCACGTGGATCACCGGGCCTTCATAGGCCGGGTCGATCTTGAGCGCGGTGTGGACGCGGCTGGTGGTCGCGCCGCCGATCAGCAGCGGCAGCGTCATCGCCTCGCGCTGCATCTCGCTCGCCACCGTCACCATCTCGTCGAGCGACGGGGTGATGAGCCCCGAAAGACCGATCATGTCGGCCTGGTTGTCGTTCGCGGCCTTCAGGATGTCCTGCCACGGCACCATGACGCCGAGATCGATCACCTCGAACCCGTTGCACTGAAGCACGACGCCGACGATGTTCTTGCCGATATCGTGGACGTCGCCCTTCACGGTCGCCATCACGATCCGGCCCTTGCCCTTGGCGCTCTCGTCCTTCTCGGCCTCGATGAAGGGGAGAAGATGCGCCACCGCCTTCTTCATCACCCGGGCGGACTTCACCACCTGCGGCAGGAACATCTTGCCCGATCCGAACAGGTCGCCGACGACGTTCATGCCGTCCATCAGCGGGCCTTCGATCACCTCGATCGGCCGGGCGGCGGCCTGCCGCGCCTCCTCTGTGTCCTCGACGACATGGGCGTCGATGCCCTTGACCAGCGCATGTTCGAGCCGCCGTGCGACCGGCCAGCCGCGCCATTCGGCGGCCTCCTTCTCGCGCGCCGGATCGGTGCCGAGATAGTTTTCCGCGAGCGTCACCAGCCGTTCCGTCGCGTCGTCGCGGCGATCGAGGATCACATCCTCGCACGCCTCGCGGAGCACCGGATCGATCGTGTCGTAGACGTCGAGCTGGCCGGCGTTGACGATCGCCATGTCGAGCCCGGCCGGGATCGCGTGATAGAGGAAGACCGAGTGCATCGCCCGGCGCACCGGCTCGTTGCCGCGGAACGAGAAGCTGAGGTTGGAAAGGCCGCCCGAAATATGGGCGTGGGGGCAGCGCTGGCGGATTTCGCGGCACGCCTCGATGAAATCGAGCGCGTAGCGGCGATGCTCCTCGATCCCCGTCGCCACCGCGAAGATGTTGGGATCGAAGATGATGTCCTCCGGCGGGAAGCCGTCGCCGACGAGCAGGTCGTAGGCGCGCGCGCAGATCTCCACCTTGCGCGCCTTCGTGTCCGCCTGGCCGGTTTCGTCGAACGCCATGACGACGACCGCCGCGCCATAATCGCGGACCTTGCGCGCGAGCCGCAGGAACTCCTCCTCGCCCTCCTTCATGCTGATCGAATTGACGATCGGCTTGCCGGAAACGCATTTGAGCCCGGCTTCGATCACCGCCCATTTCGAGCTGTCGACCATCACCGGCACGCGCGCGATGTCCGGCTCGGCGGCAAGGAGCTTCAGATAGGTGGTCATCGCCGCCTCGGCGTCGAGCAGGCCTTCGTCCATGTTGACGTCGATCACCTGCGCGCCATTTTCGACCTGCTGGCGAGCGACCTCGACCGCGGCGGCATAATCGCCCGCCATGATCAGCTTCTTGAACCTGGCGGAGCCGGTGACGTTGGTGCGCTCGCCGATATTGACGAAGCTGGAGCTGGCAATGTCTGTCATGTCGTTCAGGCGGCGAGGATCATCGGTTCGAGCCCGGCGAGGCGGGTGCGTACCGGCGGGCTTGGAAGCTGTCGCGGCGCAAGGCCGGCGACCGCCTTCGCCATCGCCGCGATATGGGCGGGCGTCGATCCGCAGCAGCCGCCGATGATGTTGACCCAGCCGGCCTTCGCCCACTCCTCGAGCAAGGCCGCGGTTTCGGCCGGAAGCTCGTCATATTCGCCCAGCTCGTTGGGCAGGCCCGCATTGGGATAGGTCATGATCAGCGTGTCGGCGATGGCAGCGAGCGCCTGGACGTGGGGGCGCAGCTGCTTCGCGCCGAACGAGCAATTGAGGCCGATCGTCACCGGCGCGGCATGGCGCACCGCGTGCCAGAAGGCCTCGACCGTGTGGCCGGAGAGATTGCGCCCGGACAGATCGGTGAGCGTCATCGAGATCATCAGCGGGATGTCGCGATCGAGCGCCGCGGCGGCCTCCTTGACCGCCATGATCCCTGCCTTTGCGTTAAGCGTATCGAAGATCGTCTCGATCAGGATGAAATCCGCGCCGCCCTCGATCAGCGCGTCGGCCTGTTCGCGGTAGACGGCCTTGAGTCCATCGAAATCGATCTCGCGATAGCCCGGATCGTTGACGTCGGGGGACAGCGACAGCGTCTTGTTGGTCGGCCCGATCGCCCCGGCGACGAAGCGGGGGCGGCCATCCTTGGCCGCGAAATCGTCGGCGGCCTTGCGGGCGATGCGGGCGGAGGCGCGGTTGATCTCGGCGACCAAAGCCTCGGCGCCATAATCGGCCTGGCTGATCGCGTTGGCGCTGAACGTGTTGGTCGAGACGATGTCCGAACCGGCGGCGAGATAGGCGCGCGTGATCGAGTCGACCACGTCCGGCCGGGTCAGCGCGAGAATGTCGTTATTGCCCTTCTGGTCGCGGGCGAGATCGAGCGCGCCGCGATAATCCGCCTCGGTCAGCCGGCGATTCTGGATCTCGGTCCCGAACGCGCCGTCGGTCAGCAGGATTCGCTTCGCCGCTTCGGCCTTCAAAGTCTCGCGCGCGCTCATGCCGCCTGCTCCTGGCTTTTGCCACCGGGTCGCACGCCGAGCAGGTGGCAGATCGCATAAGCGAGCTCGGCGCGGTTGAGGGTGTAGAAGTGGAAATGCCGGACGCCGCCGGCATAAAGCTGGGCGCACAGCTCGGCCGCCACGGTCGCGGCGACCAGCTTGCGGGCGTCGGGAAGATCGTCGAGCCCTTCGAACAGCCGGTCCATCCACTGCGGGATGGTCGCGCCGCAAAGAGCGGCAAACTTGCGCGTCTGGGCGACGTTGGAAACGGGCAGGATTCCGGGCACGATCTCCGCATCGATGCCGGCCGCCGCCGCCTCGTCGCGGAAGCGCAGGAAACATTCGGCGGAGAAGAAGAATTGCGTGATCGCCCGGTCGGCGCCGGCATCGATCTTGCGCTTCAGATTGTCGAGGTCCGCCGCGCGGCTCGCCGAATCGGGATGGCATTCGGGATAAGCGGCGACCGAAATGTCGAACGGCGCGACCTTCTTCAGCCCCTCGACCAGCGCGGCGGCATCGGCATAGCCGCCCGGATGGGTCGCATAGGCCTGGCCCGCCTCGGGCGGGTCGCCGCGCAGCGCGACGATGTGACGCACCCCGGCCGCCCAATATTCGCGGGCGATGTCGTCAATCTCCCCCTTCGTCGCGGCGACGCAGGTGAGGTGCGCGGCGGGGGTCAGGGCGGTCTCGCGCACGATCCGCGCCACCGTTGCGTGGGTGCGCTCGCGGGTCGATCCGCCGGCGCCGTAGGTGACCGACACGAAACGAGGCGCGAGCGGTTCGAGCGTCTTGATCGACTCCCAAAGCTGGGCCTCCATCTTCTCCGTCTTCGGCGGGAAGAATTCGAAGCTGAGCGCGATGTCGCCGGCGGCGTCGGCGAAAAGCGGGGGTCCGGGGGAAAACCTGCTCATGCAACCACCTTCAGGCGTGATTCGGGCTGGATGCCCAGCCAGATGGTGACGGTCAGTTCGCCCCCTTCGAGATGCGCTGCGACTTCGCCCGCAAGCCCGGCATCGGCAAGATAGCGAAGGACCGAATCGTCCGCGAAACCGAGCCGCACATGGGCGTCGCGGCTGCGCAGCTCCTCGCGCTCGTGCGGCGCGAAATCGACGATGAGCAGGCGTCCGCCGGGCGCGAGCAGTCGTGCCGCCTCGGCCACCGCGGCGGCGGGATTCTGCGCATAATGCAGCACCTGGTGGATGATGACCGTGTCGGCGGCCGCGGATGGGAGCGGCAGCGAATACATGTCGCCTTGCCGAAGCTCGGCCGAATCAAGCCCCGCCTCGGCAAGCTTGACCCGCGCAAGGCGGAGCATCTCCGGCGAGCGATCGACGCCGAGGGCGTGATCGGCCGCCGGCGCGAACAGCTCAAGCATCCGCCCGGTGCCCGTGCCGACATCGACGAGCCGGCCGACGGGCGCGTCGCCGAGCGCCCGCGCGATCGCCGCCTCGACCTCGCTTTCGGCGACGTGGAGCGAGCGAAGCGCGTCCCAATGTTCGGCCTGGCCGGCAAAATAGCGCTCGGCCGCCGCGGCGCGATCGGCGCGCACCGCCGCGAGTCGCGCCGCATCCGCCGCGATCCAGGGATTTTCGCCGTCGATCTCGGCCCAGCGCTCCAGCAGGTGGAAAAGCGGCTCGATCCGCTCGCGGCGGCCGAGCCCGACGAAAACCCAGCTTCCTTCCTTGCGCCGTTCGGCAAGCCCCGCCTCGACCATGATCCGCACATGTCGCGACACGCGCGGCTGGCTTTGCCCCAGCACCTGCGCGATCTCGCCGACCGACAGCTCCATCGCGCGCAGCAGCGTCAGGATCCGAAGCCGGGTCGGATCGGCGAGCGCGGCGAAAATACGGGGCTCGGCAAGCATATATTCGGATATAAAGATATCTTTATATCCGTCAAGCAGGGCATTGCCAACTGCATCGGTAGAGAAACTATGGACTTGGTTGATGGCATCCCTTAAAAGGATTGCTTCGCCGGATGCCGGGGGAGGGGCAATTTTGCCCTTCGGCGGAGGGCGAAGAATGAACTGCTTTCCTCGCAACTGATCGAAGGAATCAACCAGTGAAGAAGATCGCTCTCTCGCTCGTGGCGGTTGCCGCGCTCGGCCTCGCCGCTTGCCACAACAATGCCGACTCGGCCGCGCAGAACGCCGCCGACGCCGCCAACCAGGCGAGCGCGGACATCCAGAACGCTGCCAACAGCGCGATGGAAGCTTCGCAGAACGCCATGGACGCGACCACGGCCGCTGCCGCGAACATGACCGACAGCGCCCAGGCCGCGACCGCGAACCTCACGGACGCCGCTGCCGACGCGAACAACGCCGCGGCCGACGCGAACAAGTAAGCTTTCGCTTCTTGCGTGATCGAGGGGCCGTGCAGCCAAGGCTGCGCGGCCCCTTTTTCTTCGCCTGGATTTCGCGCTAGGCTGCGGCGATCGACCCCGCCTTAAGGACGCAAAGCGATGCGGAAATCCGCCCTGTTCGCCGGCCTTGCCGCCCTCGCCCTCTCCGCCGCTGCCTGTCATCGCCAGGAAGGGCGCGGCGGCCTCAGCGCCGACGATGACCAGCGGCTCGACAATGCCGCGGCCATGCTCGACGCCAATGTGATCGATACCTCGCCGGACGATCTCACCGTCAACGCCTCCGATCTCGAAGGCAATCAGGACGCGAACGCGCTCGACGTCGATTGAAACCGCACGGCGCGGCGACAAAAAAGGGCCGGGTTTCCCCGACCCTTTTCCGTGAGGCTCGATTGGCCTGGACTTAGAAGTCCATGCCGCCCATGCCGCCGCCCGGCATCGCGGGAGCCGGCTTGTCCTCCGGCAGCTCGGACACGGCGGCTTCCGTCGTGATGAGCAGGCCGGCGACCGAGGCCGCATCCTGGAGCGCGGTGCGAACGACCTTGGTCGGATCGATGACGCCCGCGGCGGTCAGGTTCTCGTAGGTCTCGGTCTGAGCGTTGAAGCCCAGGCTCTCGTCCTGGCCGTCGATCAGCTTGCCGGCGACGACGGCGCCGTCGACGCCCGCATTCTCGGCGATCTGGCGGACCGGCGCCTGCAGCGCGCGGCGAACGATGTCGACGCCGCGCGTCTGATCGTCATTCTGGCCGGTGAGGCCGTTGAGCGCCTTCGTCGCGTAGAGCAGGGCGGTGCCGCCGCCCGGAACGATGCCTTCCTCGACCGCGGCGCGGGTCGCGTGGAGGGCGTCGTCGACGCGGTCCTTGCGCTCCTTCACCTCGACCTCGGACGAACCGCCAACCTTGATCACCGCGACGCCGCCGGCCAGCTTCGCCAGCCGCTCCTGCAGCTTCTCGCGGTCATAGTCGGACGTGGTGATCTCGATCTGCTGGCGGATCGATTCGATCCGGCCCTTGATCTGATCGCTCGCGCCGGCGCCATCGACGATGGTCGTGTTGTCCTTGTCGATGGTGACGCGCTTGGCCTGGCCGAGCATGGTCAGCGTGACGTTCTCGAGCTTGATGCCGAGATCCTCGCTGATCATCTCGCCGCCGGTCAGGATCGCGATGTCCTGCAGCATCGCCTTGCGGCGATCGCCGAAGCCGGGCGCCTTGACGGCGGCGACCTTGAGGCCGCCACGCAGCTTGTTGACGACGAGCGTGGCGAGCGCCTCGCCCTCGATATCCTCGGCGATGATGAGCAGCGGACGGCTGGTCTGCACCACGGCCTCCAGGATCGGAAGCATCGCCTGGAGGTTGGAGAGCTTCTTCTCATGGATCAGGATGTAGGGGTCGGAAAGCTCGACCGTCATCTTCTCCGGGTTGGTGATGAAATAGGGGCTGAGATAGCCGCGGTCGAACTGCATGCCCTCGACCACGTCGAGCTCGAACTCGAGGCCCTTGGCCTCCTCGACGGTGATCACGCCTTCCTTGCCTACCTTCTCCATCGCCTCGGCGATCTTCTCGCCGACGACGGTGTCGCCATTGGCCGAAATGACGCCGACCTGGGCGATCTCGTTGGAGCCGGCGACCGGCTTCGAACGCGCCTTGAGATCCTCGACGACCTTGCCGACGGCGAGATCGATGCCGCGCTTCAGGTCCATCGGGTTCATGCCGGCGGCGACCGACTTCATGCCCTCGCGAACGATCGCCTGGGCGAGCACGGTCGCGGTGGTGGTGCCGTCACCGGCGAGATCGTTGGTCTTCGACGCGACCTCGCGCAGCATCTGCGCGCCCATATTCTCGAACTTGTCCTTGAGCTCGATTTCCTTGGCGACGGTGACGCCGTCCTTGGTGATGCGCGGCGCCCCGAAGCTCTTGTCGATGACGACATTGCGGCCCTTGGGGCCCAGGGTCACCTTCACCGCATCGGCGAGGGTGTCGACGCCGCGCAGGATGCGCTCACGGGCGTCACGCGAGAAGCGTACGTCTTTGGCTGCCATGTGGCTTACCTTTCAGTTTGAATGTTCCGGATGTTCACGGGAGCGATCGGCCCCCGCACTGGCGTTCGATCAGCCGACGATCCCGAGGATGTCGCTTTCCTTCATGATCAGCAGATCCTCGCCGTCGATCTTGACCTCGGTGCCCGACCACTTGCCGAACAGGATGCGATCGCCGGCCTTGACGTCGAGCGGGGTCACCTTGCCGTCCTCGGCCTTGGCGCCGGCGCCGGCGGCGACGACCTCGCCCTCCTGCGGCTTTTCCTTGGCGGTGTCGGGGATGATGATGCCGCCGGCCGTCTTTTCTTCGGCCTCGACGCGGCGGACCAGCACGCGATCGTGCAACGGACGAAATTTCATGCGTTCACCTTTCCTGTTTCACGCGGATGTGCGACCCCCCCAACGCGGCGGCCGCGACGAAAAGCTGTTAGCACTCAACCGAGGCGAGTGCTAATGGCCGCGATTTAAGCGAGGTGGCGCGAGCGTCAAGGGGCTGGGCCGGGCTTTTTCGCCGCTCAGGGCCGGATCGACACCCGCCAGCCGATCGAAACCCGCCAATCGGACGGATAGCCAGGATAGGGCCGATCGACAGTCCGCGCATATTCGAGCTCGATCATCGCCCGGTTGGTCCAGGCGAACCGGATGCCGGCGCCGGCGGAGGCAAGATCGAAATCCTGCCTTTCGGAGCCGCCGCGCGGCAACAGCCAGGCCTGCGACCAATCGCCGAATCCATAGAGCTCGCTGGCGGCGAAGCGGCCGGAGGCGAGCGGACGCCAGGCGAGCTCGCCAAGCGTCGCATAGCCGCGATCGGCATTGATGAGGCCGGTTTCGAACGCCCGCCCGAAATCCGCGCCGCCGACCGAAAAGCGCTCCACCGCCGGCAGTGGATCGTCGGTCCACTGACCGGCGGCGCGGAGCCGCAGCGCCGCGCGCCGCCCGATCGCCTGATCGAACGAGATACGGCCGTTCAGCTTGGTGAAGTCCTCGGCGCCGACAGCGTCGGGCACCTCGGCGCCGAACAGGCCGAGGCCCCGGCTCGCGCTTGCGATCGCGGTGATGATCCGGTGCTGCCCCACATCGGTGAAGGATTCGGCGGCCCGGATCGCGCGGCTGTACTCGCTCGCGATGATCGATCCGAAGGCGGCGTTGTCGCTGTCGATTCCGTCGAGCGCGAGGCTGAGCGTCAGGTTGCGCCGATAGCCGCGGATCAACGGGTGGGTGAGCGTGAGGCCGAGCGTGCGCGCCTCGCCGCTGATCCCGGTGCCCTCGGCATGGGTGGAGAGATAGCCGCCGTTGACGCCGAGCCGGGTGCCTTCGGTGCCCATCGGCGTCGAATGGCTGATGCCGAGATAGATCTGATCGTGAAAATCGACCGAGGCGGCGCCGGTCAGCTCGGTCGTGTCGCCCTCGCGGATCAGGCCGTAGCCGCGCGCCACGGCCTGGAACTGGCCGTCGCGGACCAGCCGGGTCGTCCGGTTGTCGAAGCTCACCGCCAAGGTCGGCCGCTTGTAGTCGAGCGCGAGGATGAGGCGTACGCCGCCCGGCCCCTCGCCCATCGCCAGGCTGGCGCGCACGGTGAGCCCCGGAATGTCCTGGATCAGCGAGAGATAGCGTTCGAGCGTCGCGCGCCGCGTCGGCCGCTCGTGGGTCAACCGGTCGGCATAGGCGCGCACCAGCCCGAGATGCCGGTTTTCGACCTCGCCGGTGATCAGCACCGCCTCGACATGGCCCTCGCCGACGCGGACGGTGACGGTGCCGGTGGTGAGGTCCTGCTGCGGAATCACGATGGTGAAGAGCGCGATCGGGGAGCGGCCGTAAGCTGCGGTCATCGCGGCGACGAGCGCCTGGAGATTAGCGCGGCTCGCCGGGCGGCCGATGAAGGGACGCGCCGCCGCGGCCACCACGGCGGGCACCTCGGTCCCTTCGAAGGCGATGCCGCGGATCGGCGTCGCGGAATCCTCGGCGGCATCGACGCTGGTCGCGCCGGACGGGATTTCCGGGGCCTGCGCGGGCGGCGGCGTCGCGGGCTGCTGCCGATCGATCCGGTCACGGTCGATCGGGCTCACCGCCTGGCCATTGGCCGCCGCCGGCAAGGCGCAGAGCAGGGCAGCGGTGGCGAGGGCCGTCGCCTCCCGCCACCGCCGCGCCCACGGGCGCATTCCCGTCGTGACGCGGGTCGCGCCTCTCACCGGATCAACCGCCCCTCCGGCCGCCGAGCAGCCCGCCAAGACCGTTGGTCACGCTCTGGACGACGCCGCCCACCGGACTGGCCGGGGTCGAGGCCGGGGCCGCGCCCTGCCCGGAGAGCAGGCCAGTGACCGTGCCGAGGACTCCGGCGACCACGCCGCCATCGGCGCCCTGCCCGCTTTGGCCGCCCTGCGCGCCGAGCGCTCCCGTTACCGTGCCGAGCACGCCGGCGAGCGCTCCGTCGCCGCTTCCCTGGCCGCCAGCCGCCCCTGTCACCGGGCCCAGCACCGCGCCGAGCGCGCCCTGGCCGCCATTGTTGCCGCCCGGCAGCGCTCCGGTGACGAGGCCGAGCGCCGCGCCGACCGGATTGGAGGACCCGCCACCGCCGGTCACGCCCGAGACCAGCCCGGTCGCGGTCTGCACGACTCCCTGAACCGGGGTCTGCCCGCTACCGAGGCCGCCGGTCACGCCGGAGACAAGGCCGGTCGCGGTCTGGACCACGCCCTGGACGACGCCGCCGGTGGCCAGACCCTGTTCGAGCGTCACCGGCCGGCCGCCGGAGAGCGCGCCGAGGGTGACCGCATCGCCATGCGCCTGGCCGGCCGAAGCCAGGCTGACGCCGAGCAGAGGCGACTGGTTCCCGCCGCCCAGGACATTGGCGCCGCCGACCGTGAGGTTGACGAGCGCCCCGGGCGCCGCGGTCAAGCCGTCGATCAGATAATCCTGTCCGTTGCCGGCGCGCACCAGCGCCTGGCCGGCGGCATTGGCGGCCTCGATGACGCGGCCGACGAGCCTCGTGCCTTCGGGAAGCCGCGGATCGACGATGTCGGCGAGGATGGCGCCGCGATCGGCGACGCCCTGGACGCTGTTGCCGGATGCCACCAGCACGCCGGAAACGACCGGCAGCGGCTGGGCCGGATCGCCCGTATTGGCGAGCAGGCCGGTGCCGGCGATGCCGCCCGGGCCGATCAACCCGCCGATCGCGAGCGCCCCGGTCGCCCCGGTCGCCCCTATCGCGCCCCCCGGACCTGCCGGACCTGCGGGACCTGCCGGGCCGGCGGGACCGGCGGGACCGGCCGGGCCTGCGGGGCCCGCGGGTCCGGTCGCGCCGGTGGGGCCGGGCGGTCCTGCCGGGCCTGTGCCGCCAGTATTGCCGGGGTTACCCGCCTGGCCTGGCGCGCCGATGCTTCCGAACCTGGTCGTGCCGCTCGATTCGCAGCCGCCGAGGGTGAGAATAAATGCCGTGGACGCAAACAGTGCGAGTGCGGACCGCTGAACGCTGTTGGTCATCGCTACATCCTCTTCTGCTGCCCCCGCGTCGTTCCTATCAGCTTCCTTCTGCATTTGTTCCGGATACTGTTCCGAAATGGATACAGTTCTCGGCCATTCCTTAACGGCCATTAACTTTTTCTGTTAAGGACTGGGATTCCGGCCCGCGCGCCCGCCGAGTCGCGCCGGCGGATTTACAGCCCCTCCGCTCTGGTCTAGCCGATCGGCGAAGGAGCATTTCGGGCATGAGCTTCGCAGGCAGGGTCTGGCGGCTGCTGGTCGGCATCAAGGACGCGCTCGTCCTCATCCTGCTGCTCGCCTTCTTCGCCGGCCTCTACGGGCTGCTGTCCGCCAGCCCTTATCGCAACAGCGCGGCGCGCGGCGCGCTGCTGCTCGATCTCGACGGCCCGATCGTCGAGCAGCCGGCGCAGGCGAGCCCGCTCGGCGCCCTGGGCGGCGGCGGGCCGGGGCGGCAATATCGCCTCGCCGAGCTCGTCCACGCCCTCGACGCAGCGGCGCACGACGATCGGATCAAGGTCGTCGCGCTCGATCTCGACATCTTCGCCGGCGGCGGCCAGGCCGCGATCACCGACGTCGGCGCCGCGCTCGATCGCGTACGCCGCGCCGGCAAGCCGGTGATCGCTTATTCCACCGGCTATTCCGACGACGGCTACCAGCTCGCCGCCCATGCGAGCGAGGTGTGGCTCGATCCGATGGGCGCGGTGGTCGTGACCGGGCCGGGCGGCACCGGCCTTTATTATGCCGGCCTGATGCAGCGGCTTGGCGTGACCGCCAACGTCTATCGGGTCGGCGCCTATAAATCGGCGGTCGAGCCGTTCACGCGCAGCGACATGTCGCCCGAGGCGCGCGCCGCGAGCCAGGCGCTCGCCGATGCGCTGTGGGAAACGTGGCAGCAGGACGTGCGCCAGGCCCGGCCGCGCGCGCAGATCGCCGCCTGGACGCGGAATCCGGAGCAGTTCGTCGCCGCGGCCGGCGGCAATTCGGCCGAGGCCGCGCGCCGTGCCGGCCTCATCGACCGGATCGGCGATCGCATCGCCTTCGGCCAGCGCGTCGCGCAGATCGCCGGCTCGGACCGTCCGCAGGTTCCGGGCGACTTCAGGGCCGTACGCTACGCCGCCTGGGTGGACGATCATCCGGTCAGCGATTCGGGCGGTCGCATCGGCATCCTCACCATCGCCGGCGACATCGTCGACGGCCGGGCCGGGCCGGGCACCGCCGGCGCGGAGACGATCGTCGCCAATCTCCAGCGCGGGCTTCGCGACAACGACCTGAAGGCGCTCGTCGTGCGCGTCGATTCGCCGGGCGGTTCAACCTTCGCCTCCGAACGGATCCGCAGCGCGCTCGCCGCCGTCCGCGCGCGCGGCATCCCGATCGTCGTCTCGATGGGTTCGGTCGCGGCGAGCGGCGGCTATTGGGTGTCGACGGCCAGCGACGCCATCTATGCCGAGCCATCGACGATCACCGGCTCGATCGGCGTGTTCGGAATCATCCCCAGCTTCCAGGGCGCGCTCCAGAAGCTGGGCGTCGGCGCCGACGGGGTTTCGACGACGCCGCTTTCCGGCCAGCCGGACATCCTGCGCGGCCCGTCGCCCGAAGCCAGCCGGATGATCCAGGCCGGGATCGACAGCACCTATCGCCAGTTCCTGACCCTCGTCTCCGGCGCGCGCCGGATGCCGGTCGCGCGGGTGAACGAGATCGCCCAGGGGCGCGTGTGGGCCGGCGGCGCGGCGCATCAGCTCGGCCTCGTCGACCGGTTCGGCACGCTCCAGGACGCGGTGGCCGATGCCGCACGCCGCGCCCGTCTCGATCCAGCGTCGGCGCGGACCGTCTATCTGGAGCGCCAGCCGGGCTGGCTCGATCGGTCGCTCGCCGCGCTCGCCAGCAATGACGACGACGCCCAGGCCCGCGACGCCTTCTCGCGTCTCGCCGCGCGGCCGCAGCTGATGCTCGCCCGCGCGATCGGCGATGCCCGTTCGGTGCTGAACGGCCCCGCGATCCAGGCCCGCTGCCTCGAATGCCCCTCGGCCGCGCCGCCGCCGCGCCTCGCCCCGCCCGGCACGCTGCTGACCCGGCTCGCCGGCCTCCTGCTGGGCCGATGATCCTCCGGCGGGCGCGCCCGGCAGACGCCCCCGCCATCGCGGCGATCTACGCGCCCTATGTGGCCGACAGCGCCGTCTCGTTCGAGATGGAGGCGCCCGATGCGGACGAGATCCGCGCGCGGATCCACGCCTGCCAGGACACCTACCCCTGGCTGGTCGCCGAAGAGAATGCCGGCGCCATCGCAGGCTATGCCTATGCCAGCCAGTTTCGCGCGCGCCGCGCCTATCGCTTCACGGTCGAGACCACCGTCTATGTCGCCGAGGGCCATCATGGCCGGGGCGTCGGCGGCTGGCTTTACGATGCGCTGATCGAGACCCTCGCCGCCCAAGGCTTCACCCAGGCGATCGCCGCGATCACCCTGCCGAACGAGGCGAGCCGGCGGCTGCACGAGGCGCGCGGCTTCGTCGACGCAGGCGTCTATCGCGACGTCGGCTACAAGCTCGGCGCCTGGCGCAGCGTCGGCTTGTGGCAGCGCGCGCTGGCCCCGATGCGCGACGCGCCGGCGGAGACGCTGCCAGTGACCGGGATCTGGCGCGATCAGCGCCGGTAGGCCGGCAGCGAGAGCCCGCGCGCGATCGCATAGCCGCGCAGCACGAAGCCCGCGGTCGCCGCCGCCACCGCGGCGACATCGCCGGCCACGCCGAAATGGACGAGCCCGACGAGCAGCGCGGCCGACAATGCCGCCGCCGTCACATAAAGCTCCGGCCGCATGAGGATCGACGGCTCGCCGGCCAGCACATCGCGGATGATGCCGCCGAGGCATCCGGTCAGCACGCCCATCGAGAAAGCGGGCAGCGGCGCAAGGCCATAGGCGAGTCCCTTGGCGGCCCCATAGGTCGCATAAGCGGCGAGGCCGACGGCGTCGCACCACAGCAGCGCCCGCCCCTTCCACAGGCCGGCCGGAAGCATCCAGGCCGCGATCGCCGCGGCAAGGCAGATCAGCAGGGTCGCATTCTCATGCACCCAGAAGACCGGCGCGCCGATCAAGAGGTCGCGCACCGTGCCGCCGCCGATGCCGGTCACCACGGCGAAGAAGGCGAAGGTGACGAGCGTCTGCCGCCGTTCGGCCGCGAGCAGCGCGCCGGAGATCGCGAAGACCGCGATGCCGGCGAGGTCGAGAAAGCCGAGCGCGGGGCCGATCAGCGTCGGAAGCGGAGTGGCGGACATGCGCGGGCCATATCATGCGGCCGCGCGCGACGCGAAATCGGGCCTTGCGCGCCCTTGCAACGCGTCGCTTTCGGCCTAAAAGCGGGCCGGCGAAGGGGAGCTCCGCAATGGCCGACACCGCCTACCAGATTATCGATCACCAATATGACGTCGTCGTCGTCGGCGCCGGCGGGTCGGGCCTGCGCGCGACGATGGGCGCGGCGCAGGGGGGGCTGAAGACCGCCTGCATCACCAAGGTCTTCCCGACCCGCAGCCACACGGTCGCAGCGCAGGGCGGCATCGCCGCGAGCCTCGGCAACATGGGCCCGGATCACTGGACCTGGCACATGTACGACACGGTGAAAGGGTCCGACTGGCTCGGCGATCAGGACGCGATCGAATATATGGTCCGCGAGGCCCCGGCGGCGGTCTATGAGCTCGAACATGCGGGCGTGCCGTTCAGCCGCACCGACAAGGGGCTGATCTACCAGCGGCCGTTCGGCGGCATGATGCAGAATATGGGCGAAGGCCCGCCCGCCCAGCGCACCTGCGCCGCCGCCGACCGCACCGGCCATGCGATGCTGCACGCGCTCTATCAGCAGTCGCTTCGCTACGATGCCGACTTCTTCATCGAATATTTCGCGCTCGACCTGATCATGGAGAACGGGGCGTGCCGCGGCGTCGTCGCCTTGTGCCTCGAAGATGGGTCGCTGCACCGCTTTTCCGCCCATGCCGTCGTGCTGGCGACCGGCGGCTACGGCCGCGCCTACTATACCGCGACCAGCGCCCACACCTGCACCGGTGACGGCGGCGGCATGGTGCTGCGCGCCGGCCTGCCCTTGCAGGACATGGAGTTCGTCCAGTTCCACCCGACCGGCATCTACGGCGCCGGCGTGCTCATCACCGAAGGCGCGCGCGGCGAGGGCGGCTATCTCACCAACTCCGAGGGCGAGCGCTTCATGGAGCGCTACGCGCCGAGCGCCAAGGATCTCGCATCGCGCGATGTCGTCTCACGCTCGATGGCGATGGAGATCCGCGAGGGCCGCGGCGTCGGCCCGCACAAGGACCATATCTGGCTGCACCTCGATCATATCGATCCGAAGATCCTGGCCGAACGGCTGCCCGGCATCACCGAATCGGGCAAGATTTTCGCCGGCGTCGATCTGACCCGCGAGCCGCTGCCGGTCGCGCCGACGGTGCACTACAATATGGGCGGCATCCCCACCAACTTCCACGGCGAGGTGGTGACGCTGAAGGACGGCGATCCGGACGCGGTCGTGCCCGGCCTCTTCGCGGTCGGCGAGGCCGCCTGCGTTTCCGTCCACGGCGCGAACCGGCTTGGCTCCAACAGCCTGATCGACCTCGTCGTCTTCGGCCGCGCCACCGGGATGCGCGTCGCCGAGACGGTGAAGCCGAACAGCAAGCACGCGCCGCTTCCCAAGGGCGGCTCCGATCTCGCCATCGAGCGGCTCGATCATTTCCGTCACGCCGCGGGCGGCTCTCCCACCGCCGAGGTCCGCGTCGAGATGCAGCGCAACATGCAGACGCATTGCGCCGTCTTCCGCACCGACGAGCTGATGACCCAGGGCGTCGCCGAGCTCGCCAAGACCTATGAGCGGATGAAGGACATCCACGTCACCGATCGCTCGCTGATCTGGAACAGCGATCTGGTCGAGACGCTGGAGCTCGACAATCTCATCTCCCAGGCCAGCGTCACCATCGCCGGCGCGGTCAACCGCAAGGAAAGCCGCGGCGCCCACGCGCACGAGGACTATCCCGAGCGCGACGACAAGAACTGGATGAAGCACACCATCGCCTGGTTCGATGGCTGGGGCGGCAATGGCGGTGGCGTGAAGATCGATTACCGCCCGGTCCACGAATATACGCTCACCGACGAGGCGGAATATATCAAGCCGAAGAAGCGGGTTTACTAGCGGCCGCACCCAAGGTCTTGATCTTGCAGCGCCATCCCGACGAAAGTCGAGGCTCACGGGCAAAGCGCCATATCGCCGCGCTCCGCGCCGGTCGTTGCCATTTTATCGCGGGGCCGCGCGACGACGGGGCGCCGCCTGGCGTGCCCGGCCGGCGCCGTTAGCCCAGGCCGATGGACACCTACACCCTCGTCAAGACCATCCACATCCTCTCCGCGACGATCCTGTTCGGGACCGGGATCGGCACCGCCTTCTTCTTCTGGTCGGCGCGCCATGGCGACGATGCGGCACGGCTCTATGCCGCGCGAACGACGGTCCGGGCGGATTTCCTGTTCACGCTGCCCGCGGTCATCATCCAGCCGGCGAGCGGGGCGTGGATGATCGCACGCGCCGGCTACGATCCGGGCGCCCTGTGGCTGAGCGCGACCGTCCTTCTCTACCTCCTGGTCGGCGCCTGCTGGATTCCCGTCGTGTGGATTCAGGCGCGCATGGCGCAGATGCTGGGTGAGAAGGTGGCCGGCGGCGCGTTCGACGCCGCGCGCTACGAACGGCTTCGGCGGATCTGGTTCGCGCTCGGCTGGCCGGCTTTTGCGGCAATGATCGCGATCTTCGCCCTGATGGTGGCCAAACCCGCCGGATGAGGCGCATCCTCCTCCTCGGCGGCACCGGCAATTTCGGCACGCATATCGCGCGGCGCCTGGCGGGCGATCCGAACATCCAGCTGCTCATCGCCGGCCGCTCGCGTGCCAAGGCAGAGTCCGCGGCGGCGCGGCTCAAGGCGGTGAATCCAGCGGAAGGGCACGAGATGGACATGGCCGGCGACCTCGCCGCCGCCTTCGCTGCCGCCCGGCCGGATCTCGTCATCCACACAGTCGGGCCGTTCCAAGGACAGCCCTATCGCGTCGCCGAAGCCGCGATCGCGGCGGGCGCCCACTATCTCGACCTTGCCGATGCGCGCGCCTTCGTGACCGGCATCGACGCGCTCGACGAACGCGCGAGGGCGGCCGGCGTGGCGGTGATTTCGGGCGCGAGCTCGGTGCCGTGCCTCTCCGCCGCGATCATCGATGCCTTCCGTCCCCGGTTCGGGGCGTTGAGCTCGGTCGATTACGGCATCAGCACCGCGGCGCAGGGGATTAGCGGGCTCGCGACGGCGACGGCGATCCTGTCCTATGTCGGCCGTCCCATCCGCCAGTGGCGCGCGGGCGCCTGGAGGGTGACCCATGGCTGGCAGGGCCTGCACGGGGAAACCTATCCCGAGCTCGGTCGGCGGCTGTTCGGCGATTGCGACATTCCTGATCTCGACCTGTTTCCGGCGCGCTACGAAGGGCTGCAGACGGTTCGTTTCGGCGCCGGCCACGAACTGGCCTTGATCCACCTCGGCACCTGGGCCTTGAGCTGGCCGGTGCGGGCGCATCTCTTTCCCGGGCTCGACCGCATCGCCCGCTTTCTCCTCGCCGCCGCACGCCTCCTCGATCCGATCGGTACCGGGCGAAGCGGCCTTCACATGATCCTCGGCGGCACGGATGAAGCGGGAGCGCCGAAGACGATCCGTTTCTATCTGATCGCGCGGCAGGGGCACGGGCCCTATATTCCCTGCGTTCCCGCGATCCTGCTCGCCAGCCGGTTTGCGGCGGGCCGCGCCTTCACCCCCGGCGCTCGGCCCTGCCTCGATCTCATCACGCTGGATGAGTATCTCGCGGCGCTTGCCGACCTGGACGTCTCGACATTCGTCCTCGAAAACGAGGACCGTCGGCACTAGTCGAGGTCGGGCAGCGCCCCGCGCGCCGCGGCGAGCGCGGCGGCCTTCACCTGCGCGTAGGGGCGCGTCGCGTCCAGATCGACGATCGGCGCGCCGTTGAAGGCGAGCTTCGGCACGACCGCGATCTTGCGCTCGATCAGCGCACGGGCGTGATCGGGCTTGCGCCGGAGCGCCGTATCGACATCGACGTTGAGGCGGATGACGAGATCGGGGACGTAGGAGGCCATCCATTCGTAAAGCGCCCGCTCGCGCGCCGCGAGCCGGCGGATCGCGCGCCCTTCGGCCCGCGCCGCCGACAAGCCGGGGCCTTCGAACAGCGCCGGCACCTCGGTCTGCGGATAGCGGTCGGTGAGCACGGTCACCCCCGCGCGGCGCAACGCCAGGACGCGGCGAAAGCGCCGGGCGCGGATGCGCGAGAGCCGGGCGATGACGAGCGCGGTGGCGAGGCCGGGAATCTTCGCCTCCCGATCCCGCGCCTGGTCCGCCTTGCGGGTCAGGGTGCGCTCGAGCAGCGGGCCGATCAGCGGCCAGGCCTTGATCCGGTTGCCGAGATCGCCGGTGCCAAGGCCGAGATAGCACAGCTCGACCCGCCGGCCGTCCGCGCGCAGCGTCTCCAACAGGTCCGCGGCGAGGGTCGATTTGCCCGATCCGTCCGCGCCGACGATTGCGATGAGCGGCGCCAGCCCGGCATTGGCCATCAGGACAGTTCCTTGAAGAACCCACCCATTTTCAGCCCGCCGATGGCGAAGCGGATCACGACCAGTGCGCCATAGGCATAATACCACGGCACCTGCCACGCCGGCACCGCGGCGGGATCGAAACCGGCCCGGGCAAAGGCATAAAGCGCGACCGCGGTGGCGAGCAGGAACAATTTGTTCTGCTCGCGCCAGATCATCCGTTTCCACCAGAAGGGATATTTGGGCTTCACCCAGCCGTGGAGGCGGGGCAGCAGCGCCGGCACGTCCTTCGCCCAGGCGGCGTGGGCTTCGCCGAACTTCGAGCGAAGATAGTCTTCCTCATAGACCGAGATCCGCTCGTAGACGAGGATCGCCAGCAGGAAGACGAGCGCGCCATAGACCCACGATCCGGTCAGCATCGCGAGGCCGGTGAAGTTGAGGATTCGCCCGACATAGAGCGGGTTGCGGACGAGCGAATAGGGGCCGGTCGTGTTGAGCTCGGCCGCTTCCGCGGCAACCTTCGCGCGGCCCGACGTCCCCAGGGCGGCGAAGCCCGAGGTGATGACGCGCACCAGTGCCCCGGCGGAGGCGACGCCGAGCGACAGCCAGAACCAGCCGCAATTCGCCGCAGGATCGGCGAACGGCCCCCGGATGCCCGTGCGCCAGACGATCAGCGTGCCGATCGCGATGACGGTGTAGATGTAGAGGCCGCGAATGAAGAACAGGCGCTTTCCGCTGAGCGCCATTTCGTGCTGGTACATGGAGATGCGGCCGGTCCCTGTTCGGTTGAAAGCGCGCACCTAGCCGATCGCGACCGGCCGCGCCACAGGGCATTTCGATGTCCGTGCGGGACGGCGCCCCGCCCGCCGGCCGGGCCTTCCGGCGAATTACGCAAAGCACGCAGGCAGGCATTGAGCCGGCGCGCCTGACCCGCTATCCCCCGCCCGGGGAGACCGGCATGGCAGAGTTCACGCTTCCGAAGAACAGCAAGATCAACGGCAAGGGCCGCGTCCACAGGGCGCCGGAGGGCGCGAAGCGCACGCGTACCTTCAAGGTCTACCGCTACGATCCGGACAGCGGTGAAAATCCGCGCTACGACCGCTATGAGGTCGATCTCGACAGCTGCGGGCCGATGGTCCTCGACGCGCTGATCAAGATCAAGAGCGAGCAGGATTCGACGCTGACCTTCCGCCGCTCCTGCCGCGAGGGGATCTGCGGATCCTGCGCGATGAATCTCGACGGCAAGAACGGCCTCGCCTGCACCACCGCGATCGAGGACATCAAGGGCGGCGAAATCCGTATCACGCCGCTGCCGCATATGGACGTCATCAAGGATCTCGTCCCCGATTTCACCCATTTCTACGCGCAATATGCCTCGATCCAGCCCTGGCTCCAGACGGTGACGCCGGCGCCGGCGGGCAAGGAAAGACTGCAGAGCCCCGAGGACCGGGCGAAGCTCGATGGCCTCTATGAGTGCATCCTGTGCGCCTGCTGCTCCACCTCCTGCCCAAGCTATTGGTGGAATGCGGACAAGTTCCTCGGGCCCGCGATCCTGCTTCAGGCCTATCGCTGGCTCGCCGACAGCCGCGACGAGAAGACCGGCGAGCGGCTCGACGATCTTGAGGACCCGTTCCGGCTCTATCGCTGCCACACGATCATGAACTGCGCGAACGTCTGCCCGAAGGGCCTGAACCCCGCCAAGGCGATCGCCGAAACCAAGAAGATGCTCGCCGAACGCGCCGTCTGACCTGCCCGCTCCCTTGAACGGGCCTTTGCGTTAGGGATGCCGGATGGCGGAGAGGGGCGGCAGCACGGAACTCGAGCAGCGCTACCAGGCCCTCGTCGACGCCGGCGAGCTTCGGCCCGATCCCGATCAGGCCCGCGCCGTCGCGGTGCTGGCGACGCTGGCGGAGAAGCTTGAGCAGCAGCCGCGTCGCGGCAGCCTGATCTGGCGGCTGGCGGGGCGGTTCGAGCGGCCGCCGGGCGGCGTCTACATGTGGGGTGGGGTCGGGCGCGGCAAATCCATGCTGATGGACCTCGCCTACGAGACGATCCATTACGCGCCCAAGCGCCGCGTCCATTTCAGCGAGTTCATGCTGGAGGTCCACGACCGGCTTCGCGCGATCCGCGGCCGGCATGAGGGCGATCCGATCCCGCCGCTCGCCAGGGACATCGCGGCCGAGGCGAAACTGCTCTGCTTCGACGAGATGATCGTCAACAACAGCGCCGACGCGATGATCCTCTCGCGCCTGTTCACGCACCTCCTCGATGCGAGCGTCACCGTCGTCACGACATCGAACCGGCCGCCGACCGATCTCTACAAGGACGGGCTCAATCGCGAGCTCTTCCTCCCCTTCATCGCGCTGATCGAGCGCGCGCTGGACGTGGTGCCGTTGAATGGCCCGACCGACTATCGGCTCGACCGGCTCGGCGGCATCCCCACCTGGTACGTGCCGAACGGGCCGGTGGCGACGAAGGCGCTTTCCGACGCCTTCTTTCGCCTCACCGACTATCCGGTCGAGGATCGCGCAAGGGTGCCGAGCGAGGAGCTGGCGGTGCCCGGCGGGCGCACGCTCCACGTCCCCAAGAGCCTGAAGGGCGTCGCCGTCTTCTCGTTCAGGCGGCTATGCGGCGAGGCGCGCGGATCGGCGGATTATCTGGCGGTCGCGCGCCATTTCCACACGGTCATCATCGTCGGCATCCCGAAGCTCGGGCCGGAAAACCGCAACGAGGCGGCGCGCTTCGTGAGCCTGATCGACGCGCTTTACGAGCATAAGGTGAAGCTGCTCGCCGCCGCCGATGCCGCGCCGGAGCAGCTCTACACGGCCGGCGACGGCGCCTTCGAGTTCGAACGCACCGCCTCGCGCCTGATGGAGATGCAGAGCGAGGCCTATCTCGCCGCCGGCCACGGCGCGGAGGCCTGATCAGCCCCGGCGGGCGCGAAGGATCGCCTCGACCTCGGCATGGTCGCTGACCTTGTCGACGTCGATCCCGGCCTCTGCATCGGGAAGCTCGACGAGCCGCACCGTCACGCCGATCCGGCGGCCGACCCGGTCGAGCGCCTGCTGGAGAGGGATGGTGCGGGTCGCGACGCGCAGCGCGAGACCCAGCCCGAAATGGCGCAGGAGCTTCAGCGGATGCTTCCGGTCCGCCTCGATCCGCCGGTAGAGATCGAGCGCCGCCAGCGACCGCTCCCCGGTGAGCGCGAACAGGTTGGCGCCGGTATAGGCCGCGCCCTTGAACTCCTGCCACGTCCGCCGGTTCTCGGGATAGGCGGCCAGCATCACCCTCCGCTCGACCGCGCCGAAGGCGACGTCGGCGCCGGCGCTGCCGCGCAGGAAGGCTTCGACCATCGGGACGGTGAGCAGCGGATGATCCGCGGTCGTCACAAGGATCGGGAAGGGCGCGGCGTCACTGCCTGCGACGGCATCGATCGCGTCGGCGAGCCCGCCCGCGCTCGCATGGGCCGAAACGCGCGGATCGGCGGCCATCCAGGCGAGCTCGCCGGCCATCAGCCGGTCCGGCTGCTGCGCCAGGATCAGCACGCGATCGGCGGACGGGCAATCGAGGAGGGTGCGAACGACCCGCCCGATCATCGGGACGCCAAGGACCGGCAGCAGCGCCTTGGCCGGCACGCCGAAATGCGCCGCCAGCGGATCGCCGCCCGGCCGCTCGCCGGCCATGACGATCGCCGTCCATGATTGAGTGTCCGTCACACGCCGCGATCCGCCCGGGTCATCATTTCGCCACGCCGCCCTTGCACCGGCGCAGCCGCGCGGGCAAGCCGCGCGGATCGAGGAGACGAGCATGATCGAGGGGCGGGCCATCCGTCGCGCCGTGATCCTGAGCGCCGGCAAGGGCTCCCGCCTCTTGCCGCTCACCGAGGACCGGCCGAAATGCCTCATCGACTTTTCGGGGCGCACCCTTCTGGAATGGCAGCTCGACGCGCTCGAAGCGGCGGGCGTGGCCCGGGTCGATATCGTCACCGGCTTCAAGCCGGACATGGTCGATGAGGTGATCGCGGGGCGATCCGGGGTCTCCACGATCTTCAACCCCTTCTATCACGTCGCCGACAATCTGGGTTCGGTCTGGATGGCGCGCCGGAGCTTCGACGAGGACCTTCTGCTGCTCAACGGCGACACGCTGGTGCCGCCCGATCTCGTCGCGCGCGTCATCGCCGCGCCGGCCGCGCCGATCCGCGTCACGATCGACGAGAAGGAGGATTATGACGACGACGACATGAAGGTCCTGCGCGACGGCGACCGGCTGGTCCGGATCGGCAAGAAGCTCCCCACGGGCGGCTACAACGCCGAATCGATCGGCGTGCTTCGCTTCCAGGGCGAGGGGCGCCGCGCCTTCATCGATGCGGTGGAGGCGATCATGCGGACCCCGGCCGGAACCGCGGATTTCTACCTGCGCGTGATCGACCTGCTGGCGGATACGGGGATCGTCCACACGACGTCGATCCGTGGAATTGCGTGGCAGGAGGTGGATTTTCCGCCCGATGTCGAGGCGGCGCGCGCGCTCACCGCGGGCTGGGCGAGGGATCTAGCGCCCGGCGGCGGGCCATTTCGCGCGCAGCCACGCGCCTAGCTGCGCGATCTGGCCGGGCGACAGCGTCGCCGCCGCACCGAGCTGCGGCGCCTTCGGCCACCCGGCGTCGGCGATGGTCAGCGCGCCGACGGTCCTTCCCCCCTCGTAGCGCGGCAGGACGTGCCAGTGGACGTGGGGATCGACCATCATCAGCATCAGATAGTTGATCTTCGCATAGTCGACGGCGTCCTTCAGCGCCGTCTCGATATCGCCGACGACCCGCTTCAGTTCGGCGAACGCCTCGGGGGCGAGGGCGGCCAAAGCGGTCGCTTCCCCGGTCGCTGCGAGGACGAGCGAGCCGAGCGTCGGCTGATCGGGCCGCAGCAGCACGACCCAATGGTCATAGGCCGCGATCAGCGTGTCCGGATAGCCGAAGCGGCGGATCGTCGCGTTCATTCGAGCCAGCTCCTGACGGCGCCGCCACGCCAGCGCAGCGCATAGGCCTGGGCGAGTCGGACGAGATGAAAAAGGCAGGACAGGACCGTCCAGACGGCGACCGCGACAAGGCCGATATCGGGGCGCATGGCGAGCGTCGCCACGAACAGGATCACCATGTTCGGATTGCGCCGCGCGGTGATCAGCCGGAAATCCGAATCCACCTTGCGCCAGACGTGAATGTGCATCCCGAACGAGGCGATGAACGCGCCCTCGATCAGCCGCTGGACGATATAGCCCGCCGCGAGCGCGATCATCACCGTCCAGAAGGTCGGCGGATCGAGCGGGCGGCCGTAGGACTCCAGCCCGACGCCCCAGGCGTACCACCAGACCAGCGGGTGGACGAGATCGATGCCGTGATCGAACGCCTCGCCCCATTTCGACGAGGTGATCGTGCAGCGGGCGAGCTTTCCGTCCACCGTGTCGAGCACCATGAAGACGAGCCCGCTCGCCATCCCGGCCCAATAATGGCCGAACCAGAAGCAGGCGGTCGCGACCGCGCACAGGACCGCGCCGATGCTCGTCACCATGTTCGGCGACAGGCCGATCCGCGCCGCCAGCCGGGTCAGGTGAAAGGCCCATCGCGGCCACAGATATTTGGTCAGGAGATCGGTAACGCCCTTGTACGAGGCGCGATAGCTGATCTCCTCGAGCCCGGCGACGCTGTCCGGCGTCAGCCGTTCCATGAACGGCTGCTCGCGCTTGCGAAGCTCGTCGTTGACGATGTCGCCGAACGTCTCCTGCGCGATGATCTCGGCATCGGCGGGGAGCGCGCCTTTCCCCTCCATCGCCGCGCGCGCATCGACGCCGTTGGCAAGCACGCTCACCCCGTCCTTCGTCACCACCGCCCCCGGCCGCGCCGCGATCAGCCGGAGCCACGCGGGATCGAAGGCGTAGGCGAGATTGACCTGGATCTCGCCCCCTTCGCCGAGGCGCGCGCCCATCCTTGCGGCGATCCGCTCCAGCCGGCGGCGCGCGGTCAGGCCCCACATGCGCGTTGGATTGTCGCCGATCGGGGTCACGACGAGGCTCATGCCAGCGCTCCCGCGATATCGTCCCCGGTCCTCAGCGCGAGCGCGGCGATGGTGAGGGTGGGATTGGCCCAGCCGCTGGTCGGGAACAGCGACGATCCAGCGACATAGAGATTGGGCAGGCCGTGGACCCGGCCGCGGCCGTCGGTCACGCCCTCGCGCGCGCTGTCCGCCATGCGCGTCGTCCCCATATGATGATAGCCGCCGATGGGATGGGCGGAGATCAGCGGATCGGTCCGCCAGCCGCCGGACGGATCGGCCAGCCATTCGGCCGGTTCGACCCTGCCGAGCCCGAGCCGCTGAAGCTCCTCGCCGAGCGTCCGCGCGAGCACGTCGACGCTGTGCACATCGAGCGCGTTCAACCGCCAGTCGAGCCTGACCCGGGGCACGCCGAGCGCGTCGCGATCGTCCGAGAGGGTGAGGCGGCTGTCCGGCGAGGGCGCCTGTTCGGCGCGAACGAGCAGCGCGACCTCCAGCTGCCCCGCCTTGGTCAGCAGCCAGGGCCGGAGCGGATCGATCCGGCGCTGCGCCCAGCCGGCGAGGCGCTTGGTCGTGATCCACAGACGCCGGCCGCTCTTCGTCGGCGCCATGTCATGCTTCAGCTTCGAATAGGCCCTCATGCCCCAGAACTGGCTCGATCGCGCCGGTTGCCGCGCGACGATGGTGAGCGAGGTGTTGAGGATGCCGCGCTCGGCCTGGAGCGCGGGCGCCGGTGCGATCAGCGCGGCGAGATCCTGCCCCTTCACCCGGTGACGGCGCGCGAACGCCTTCAGCAGCGTCCATGGCGCCCCGCCGATGATCCGGCCGCCACGGGCATGGGGATGCTCCATGAAGAAGCGGCCGACCAGGTCATGCTCATTGCCCAGCCCGGAGGCGAGCAGCAGCCGCGGATTTTCGATTCCCCCGGCGGCGAGGACGAAGATTGTCGCGGCGACGGCGAGCCGCCGCCCGTTGAGCGCCTTCGCCTCGACCCCGACGACGCCGCGGCCCGACGGCGCCGCGACGATCCGGGTCACGCTCGCATGAAGGACGATCTCGCAACGCGGATGGCGGACCAGATCCTCGCAATTGCCGCGCGAGAAGCGGTCGAAGCGCATGTCGAACGTCCAGACCGGCGTCGCCAGCCTGTCCGCGTCGAAGGCGGGAATCGGAACGCCGGCGCGGCGCAACGTATCGGCGTTCTCCGTCTCGGCCCCGAGCCCGAACAGCGGCCGCGCCTCGCGATAATAGCGAGCGAGCTCCTCATAGCCGATCGGCCAGCCCGAATGCGGCACCCACGGCCGCCGCTCCAGATCGATCGGATCGAGCATCGCGCAGCGGCCGCCCCAGATCGCCGTGGTCCCGCCGAAGAACCGAAGGCGCGCATGATCGAGCGGATAATAATCCTCGCCGACATTCTCGCCGGCATTGAGATCGGCGACATCGGCTTCGTAATCGAGCCCGCCGCTTTCCAGCAGGATCACCGAATGGCCGCTGGCGAGCAGCCGGCGCGCGACGATCTGCCCAGCGGCGCCTGCGCCGATCACGCAGACCTGGGCATCGCGCGAAAGATCGTCCGCCGCGGTGGAAAGATCGATCAGCATTGCCGGACGATGTCGGCCAGGCGCGCGCCCATCGCAACCGCCTCAATCGAAAAAATGATCGAAGACGAGCAGGACGCCCGCCGACCAGGCGCCGCCCGCGAGCCAGCCGGCAAGGATGTCGCTCGGCCAGTGGACCCTCAGATAGACCCGCGCCGATCCGATCGCGATGCTGACCAGCACAGCGACGATCAGCATGAAATTCTGCATCGCCAGCGTGTCGTCGGGCGTCAGCAGCACCGCGGCGGCGACGAGCATCACGGTGGACATCAACGTGTGGCCGCTTGGAAAGCTGGTCGTGTAGGTCGCGACGCCCCGGTCGCGAGCGGGCGGCCGCTGGCGCTGGATCATCTTCTTGAGGAGGACGACGAGCAGCCGCGCGCCGAGCACCATGCCGAGGAACCGCACCGCGGTCGCCGGATCGTCCTCGACGAACAGGCCGGAGGCGACGACGATGACGAACGCGCCGTGCACCGTATCGCCGCCCATCGCCGAAAGATCGCGCATCGCCGAGTCGATCCGCGGCGGACGGCCCTCATGCCCGTTGGTCAACGGCATCCGGGCGATCACCGCCCGATCGAGGCGATCGGACCAGCCCCGCGCCACCGCCAGCGTGACGGCTGCGAACGCGGCGAGCAGCGCGCCGAACGCCCAGCCGAGCGTATGGGCGTTCAGATCCACGCGACGGCCCGCCCTTGCCAGGCCGCCCGCGCCACGGCGCGATCCATCAGGCTTCCCCCTCGAAGCTTCATGCCGCCACTACCGTGCTATTCATGGCCTATTCAATGCTTTCTGCTATTTCGCTTGCGAACGTGAGAGATTTTGCAGAGTTCATAAAGTGATGCGTTTCATTTTGCCGCTGGCCGCGATGGCCCTGCTCGTGTCCGCGCTTCCCGCAGAGGGGCAGCGCCGCGCCCGCCTGCCGGTGACTCGCGGCGAGCAGGCGGAGGCCTATCGCCAGACCCAGCAGGGCGAAATCCTGCCGCTGCCCGAGATCAGGGCGCGCGTCAGGCTCCCCGGCGCGGAGTTCATCGGGGCCGATTTCGACGGGCGGGTCTATCGACTGAAATTCATGCGCGGCTCGGAGGTCATCTGGATCGACGTCGACGCGCGCACCGGCCAGGTGCTCGGGCGCCAATAGGCGACGTGGCCTTGGCGCGCCGCCGTTGCTATTCCCATATCCGCGTGACATTTGACGAGACGGATGCCGCCGCGCGGCCGCCGCGAAACGAAGGGACAAGACCATGCGGGTGCTGATCGTCGAGGACGAGCCGAATCTCGGCCGGCAGCTCAGGGCCACTCTCGAGGGCGCGGGCTATGCGATCGATCTCGCCACCGATGGCGAGGACGGCCATTATCTCGGCTCCACCGAGACCTATGACGCGATCATCCTCGATCTCGGCCTGCCCGAGGTGGACGGGCTGACCGTGCTCGATCGCTGGCGCAAGGAGGGGATCAAGGTTCCCGTCCTGGTCCTCACCGCGCGCGACAGCTGGTCGGACAAGGTGGCCGGGCTCGATGCGGGCGCCGACGATTATCTCGCCAAGCCATTCCAGACGGAGGAGCTGATCGCGCGGCTGCGCGCGCTCATCCGCCGCGCCTCCGGCAATGCGTCGAGCGAGCTGACCGCCGGCGACGTGAGGCTCGACACCCGATCGGGAAAGGTGACGCTCGACGGCGAGCCGGTGAAGCTCACCGCGCAGGAATATAAGCTGCTCTCCTATCTCATGCACCACAAGGGCAAGGTGGTGAGCCGCACCGAGCTGATCGAACATATTTACGACCAGGATTTCGACCGCGATTCGAACACGATCGAGGTGTTCGTGACTCGCATCCGCAAGAAGCTCGGCCCTGACGTGATCACCACGATCCGCGGCCTCGGCTACAGCCTCGAAGAGCCGCGCGCCTGAGCGATCCCGCGCCCCTCCCGGGGGCCGCCCCGCCGCGCCGCGCCCGCGTGGTCGCGATCGTCGCGACGCTTCTCGTCTCGATCGGCCTGTGCATCGCCGGAATAATGTTGCGCGACACGGCCTCGCCGTGGATCGGCCGCGGCCTCTTCATCCTCGGCCTTCTCCTGTTCGCCGGCGGGCTCGGCGTGGCGGCCCTGGGGCGGCGCGCGGCGACGGACGGCGCACCCTCGCGCACCGGCTCGCTCACGAGGCGGATGATCGGCATTTCCGCGTTGTGGATCGTCCTCCTGCTCGGGCTCGGCGGCTATACGCTCGATCGCGTGCTGACCTCGGCGGTGACCGCCAATTTCGACGCCCAGCTCGATTATGTGCTGACCCAGATGATCGGATCGTCGGACATCGGCCCGGATGGCGAGGTGCTGTTCACCCGCCAGCCCGCCGACCAGCGCTTTCTGGAGCCCTATTCGGGCCTTTACTACCAGATCAGCGGCGCCGGCTTCGATCCGTTCAAGTCGCGCTCGCTGTGGGATCGGCAGCTCACGGTCGAGCCCGGCCATGTCGATGCCGACGCGCACGCTTATGACAGCGGCGAGTTCGCCGACGAGAAGCTCAGGATCGTCGAGCGCGACGTGCGTCTGCCCGGATCGCCGGTGCGCTGGCGCTTCCAGATCGCGCAGAGCCGCGACGCGCTCGACGCGCAGATCGGGGTGCTGCGGCGGATCCTGGTCCGCTCCTTCGGCCTGCTCGGCCTCGGCCTGATCGCGCTCGCCGCGATCCAGGCGATCTACGGCCTGTGGCCGCTGCGCCGCGTCCGCCGCTCGATCGTCGCGATCCGATCGGGCGAGAAGGCCCGGATCGACGAGCGGCTCCCGCGCGAGATCGCCCCGCTTGTCGAGGAGCTCAATGCGCTGCTCGAACATAACGAGACCCAGGCGGAGGAGGCGCGGCGCCATGCCGGCAACCTTGCCCATGCGCTGAAGACCCCGCTCACCGTCATCAACAACGAGGCGATGGCGCGCAGCCCCGATCTGCCCGACACCGTGATCCGCGAGGCGCGCACGATGCGCCGGCAGGTCGATCACCACCTCGCCCGCGCCCGCGCCATCGGCCGGCGCTCCTCCGCCCAGGCGCGCGCGGTCGTGTGGGAATCGCTGGAGGCGGTGGAGCGCGCCGTGTCGCGCATGTACGAGAACGTGACCGTCGATCTCACGGGGGATCGGAGCGCCGTCGTCCGGGCCGAGCGACAGGATCTCGACGAAATGCTTGGCAATCTCATCGAAAACGCCGCCAAATATGGCAATGGCCGCGTCTTCGTGACGGTGAAGGGCGGCGGCGCGTGGGTCGAGATCGAGGTCGAGGATGACGGACCGGGCATTCCGGAGGCCGAGCGCGAGGCGATCTTCGGGCGCGGCAAGCGGCTGGATACCGGCAAGCCGGGCACCGGGCTCGGCCTCGGCATCGTTCGCGACGTCGCCGAAATCTATGGCGGCGAGGTCCGGCTCGAGGAGAGCGAGGATCTGGGCGGCCTGCTCGTCCGGCTGAAGCTGCCGCCGGCGGAGATGACCGCGCTGATGCTGCCGTCCGGGCGGACCGGGCTGGTCCTCCCGGCACAGCGCACCGGACTCTCGCTTCCGGTCGGCCGCCGCAAGCCGCCGAGAAGCTGAGCCGGCCGCCTCTTGCCTTTGCCACGGCCGGGGCGCAGAGCGCAGCCGATGACTGCCACCGTCCATCCCATCGGCGCCGTGCGCGCGGCCTCGCTCGACCCGATCGTGCAGCTCGTGGCGGCCGATCTCAACCATGTAAACGCGGTGATCCTCGATCGCATGCAGAGCGAGGTCGCGCTGATCCCCGAGCTTGCGGGGCACCTGATCGCCGGCGGCGGCAAGAGGATGCGGCCGATGCTGACGCTCGCCTGCGCGCGGTTGCTCGACTATCAGGGGTCGCGCCACCACAAGCTCGCCGCGGCGGTCGAGTTCATCCACACCGCCACCTTGCTCCACGACGACGTGGTCGATGGATCGGGCCTGCGGCGCGGGCGGCGGACGGCCAACATCATCTGGGGCAATCCCGCGAGCGTCCTCGTCGGCGATTTCCTCTTTTCGCGCAGCTTCGAGCTGATGGTGGAGGACGGCAGCCTCAAGGTGCTGAAGATTCTCTCCCGCGCCTCCAGCGTGATCGCGGAGGGCGAGGTCGATCAGCTGACCGCCCAGCGCCGGATCGAGACGGGCGAAGACCATTATCTCGAGATCATCGCCGCAAAGACCGCCGCGCTCTTCGCCGCCGCCTGCCGGATCGCGGCGGTGGTCGCCGAGCGCGAGGAAGCGGTGGAGGAGGCGCTGGACGCCTATGGCCGCAATCTCGGCGTCGCCTTCCAGCTCGTCGACGACGCGATCGACTATGCCTCCGACGCGAAGACGATGGGCAAGGGCGTGGGCGACGATTTCCGCGACGGCAAGGTCACGCTCCCCGTCATCCTCGCTTACGCGCGCGGCACCGGGGAGGAGCGCGAGTTCTGGCGCGAGGCGATCGCCGGCCGCCGCGCGGGCGACGAGGATCTGGCCCACGCCATCCGCCTGATCGAGCGGCACGACGCCATTTCCGACACGCTTGAGCGGGCGCGCCATTATGGCCGCCGCGCGATCGACGCGCTCGGTCCCTTCCCCGCCGGGCGCGCCCGATCGGCGCTGGTCGAAGCGGTCGAATTCGCGATCGCGCGCGCCTACTGACATGCTCCGCCGGCCGTTGAGGAGCGGGCTCGACCGGATCGGCCCCTTCCATCCCTATCTCGTCTTCGCCGCCGTCCTGCTGCTCGATCTCGCCGCGGCGCTCGCGATCCTGACCGGCATCCTGTGGGCGTGCGACAAGACCGAGGACGTGATCTCCCCGGGCGGCACGGAATGGCTGCCCTTCTAGAGCCGTCGACGCCCGAGACCGGATTCCGAAGCGAGCTCGGCGCAACCGCCCGGCTCGCGCTGCCGCTGATCCTCGGCGGCTTCGCGCAGATGGCGATCAACACGGTCGATGTGCTGATCCTCGGCCGCTACGACGTCGCCGCGCTCGCCGCCTCGGCGCTGGCGCTCAACCTTCTGTGGGCGATGGCGATCTTCGGGATCGGCGTGGTCACCGCCGCCTCGCCGCTGATCGCCGCCGAACGCGGGCGGCGGCCTTATTCGGTGCGCGAGGTGCGCCGCACCGTCCGCCAGGCCTGGTGGGCATCGGCCCTGCTGTGCGTGCCGATCTGGCTGGTCGCCTGGCATGCCGAGGCGGTGTTCGCCCTGCTCGGCCAGGAGCCCGCCCTGTCCCGGGCCGCCGCCGGCTTCCTCAGGATCGCGATGTGGGGCACGCTGCCCTTCCTCCTCTATGTCGTGCTGCGGCTCTACGTGACGTCGCTCGAACGGCCGGTCTGGGGCCTGGTGGTCACCGCCGGGGGAGTCGCCTTCAACGCACTCTCCTGCTGGACGCTCGTCTTCGGCCATTTCGGCTTTCCCGAGCTCGGCCTCACCGGCGCGGCGATCGCCAATTTCCTCGCCAACCTGTTTCTCTTCCTTGGCATGGCGACGGTCGTCTCGAGCGTCCGCCGCTTCCGGCGCTACCGCCTGTTCGGGCGCTTCTGGCGATCCGATTGGCCGCGCTTTCGCGAGTTGCTGCGGCTCGGTCTGCCGATCGGCGTCACGCTGGCGCTGGAAATCACGATCTTCAACGCGGCGGTGTTCCTCATGGGCCTGATCGACCGCGCCTCGCTCGCCGCCCATGCGATCGCGATCCAGATCGCCGCGCTCGCCTTCCAGCTGCCGTTCGGCATCGCCCAGGCGGCGACGGTCCGCGTCGGCCTGTTCCACGGCCGCGGCGACCGCGCCGGCATCGCCCGCGCCGGCCATGCCGCGCTGTCGCTCGGGCTCGGCGCGGCGATCCTGCTTTCGCTCGGCATCGCGCTCGGCAGCGAGGGGCTGACCGGCCTCTTCCTCGGCCGCGAGACGCAAGCCGATCGCCAGGTCTTCGATCTCACGATCAGCTTCCTGTGGGTCGCCGCCTGGTTCCAGCTTTTCGACGGCGCGCAGACGATCGGCGCGGGGATGCTTCGCGGCATCCAGGACACGCGCTGGCCGATGGCCTATGCCGCCTTCGGCTATTGGGTGGTCGGGATCATCGTCGCGGTCTGGCTCGGCTTCCACACCCATTTGCGCGGCGTCGGCATCTGGATCGGGCTTGCCAGCGGGCTCGCGGCCGTCGCCGCGCTGATGCTCGGCCGCTGGGCGCTGCGCGACCGGCTGAGGCTCGGCGCGGCGGGATGACGGGCCTTCCGATCCACGCGGTCCTGCCCGATCTTCTCGCCACGCTGCGGGATCGCCCCAATGCGGTGCTCGTCGCCCCGCCCGGCGCCGGCAAGACCACCGCCGTCGCCCCGGCCCTGCTCGCCGAGCCCTGGTGCGAGGGCGAAATCCTGCTCCTTTCCCCGCGCCGCCTCGCCGCCCGCGCCGCCGCCGAGCGGATGGCCGAGCTTGCGGGGGAGCCGGCGGGCAAGACCATCGGCTATGCGACGCGCCTCGACAGCAAGCGATCGGCGGCGACCCGGGTCACCGTCCTCACCGAGGGCATTTTCCTGAAGCGGATCCAGGCCGATCCCGAGCTGACGGGCGTCTCGGCGGTGCTGTTCGACGAGATTCACGAGCGCAGCCTCGACAGCGATTTCGGCCTCGCCCTCGCGCTCGACGCGCAGGGCGCGCTGCGGCCCGACCTCAGGCTCGTCGCCATGTCGGCGACGCTCGACGGGGCGCGCGTCTCCGCGCTGATGGGCGACGCCCCGGTGGTCGAGAGCGAGGGCCGCGGCTTCCCGCTCAGCATCACCCATCTCGGCCGGCGGGCCGAGGCGCGGATCGAGGATGAAATGGCGAGCGCGATCCGCCGCGCGCTGGCCGAGGCCGAAGGCGGCCTGCTGGCCTTCCTCCCCGGCGTCGCGGAGATCGAGCGCACAGCCGAGCGGCTGGACCCGCTGCCCGCCGGCGTCGTGCTCCATCGCCTCCACGGCAGCCTCGATCCGGCCGCCCAGCGCGCCGCGATCGCGCCGTCGCCGCCGGGCGTCCGCAAGCTCGTCCTCGCCACCTCGATCGCCGAGACCAGCCTGACGCTCGATGGCGTGCGGATCGTCGTCGATTCCGGCCTCGCGCGTCGCCCCCGCTACGATCGCGCGGCGGGCCTCACCCGGCTCGTCACCGAGCGGGCGAGCCAGGCCGCCGTCGCGCAGCGCGCGGGCCGCGCCGGGCGGCAGGGGCCGGGCCAGGTCTACCGCCTGTGGGAAGAGGCGGCGACGGCGGCGCTGCCGCGCTTCGATCCGCCGGAGATATTGGAGGCCGATCTGTCCGCGCTGCTGCTCGATTGCGCGCTGTGGGGCGTCGCCGATCCGCGCACGCTGCGCTGGCTCGATCCACCCCCGCGCGCCGCGATCGACGAGGCGCGGACGCGGCTGACGGCGCTCGGCGCGCTCGACCAAGGCGCCCGTCCGACTCCGCACGGCCAGGCGATCGCCGATCTGCCGCTGCCGCCGCGCCTCGCCCATATGCTGATCGAGGCGGACGCGCGGGGATGGGGCGAGACGGCGGCCGACGTCGCCGTGCTGCTCTCCGAGCGCGGGCTTGGCGGCAATGACGCCGACCTCGAGCTCCGCCTGAGGCGCTGGCGCGGCGAGAAGGGCAAGCGCGCGCAAGCCGCCCGGGGGCTTGCGCGCAACTGGCTTACGCTGGCCCGCTCGTCCCGGGCGACGTCGCGGGACGCCGGCGCCGGGGCCGGGGAAGGCCCTTCGAGGGCTCTCGGGCAAGGCGAGATTGGCGGATGCGTCGCGCTCGCCTTTCCCGACCGTGTGTCGAAGCGACGCGACTCCTCCGGCGCCGACTGGATCAGCGTCGGCGGGCGCGGCTTCCGGCTCGATCCCGCCTCGCCGCTGGCCCGCGAAGACTGGCTGGCGGTGGCGGAGGTCGGCGGCGCCGCGTCGGGCGCGCGCATCCTCGCCGCCGCGCCGATCGATCAGGCGGGCGTCGAGGCACTGTTCGCGGACCGGATCCGCGAAGGCACGGATGTCGGCTTCGATCCCGCCACCGGCGGCGTGCGCGCCAGCCACGGGCGGCGGCTCGGCGCGATCCTCCTGTCCGGCGGCCAGGACAGCCGCGCCGATCCGGCCATGATCGAGGCGGCTCTGTTGGAGGGGGTG
The DNA here is from genome assembly GCF_007995055.1 of Sphingosinicella ginsenosidimutans. Taxonomy (NCBI): domain Bacteria; kingdom Pseudomonadati; phylum Pseudomonadota; class Alphaproteobacteria; order Sphingomonadales; family Sphingomicrobiaceae; genus Allosphingosinicella; species Allosphingosinicella ginsenosidimutans. Next base: position 758,045 of record NZ_VOQQ01000001.1, read on the forward strand.
CGCGTCCATGGCCTCGATCGGCTGCCGTGGAGCGAGGGGGCACGCGCGCTGCGCCGCCGCGCCGCCTTTGCGCGCCAGGCCGATGCGTCGATTCCCGATCTGTCGGACGAGGCGTTGCTCGCCACGCTCGACGACTGGCTTCCCCCCGCGCTCGCCGGCCGCCGACGGCTCGCCGAGATCGATCCCGCCGCCTTGTCCGGTGCGCTGGACGGCCTGCTCGGCTGGGACGCCCGCCAGGCGATCGACCGCCTCGCCCCGAGCCATTTCACGACCCCGGCGGGCAGCACCCATGCGATCGATTATGATGCCGAGGCGGGCCCGACCGTCACCGCGCGCGTCCAGGCCTTTTTCGGCCTTGCCGAGCATCCCCGGGCCGGCGGGACGCCGCTCGTCCTCGCACTGACCTCGCCCGCCGGGCGGCCGATCCAGACGACGCGAGACCTGCCCGGCTTCTGGCGCGGCAGCTGGGCCGCCGTCGCGAAGGAGATGCGCGGGCGCTATCCAAAGCACCCCTGGCCCGACGATCCCGCGGCCGCCGATCCGACCTTGCGGACCAAGCGCGCCTCCTCGCGCGCCTGACACGCGTCCGCTTTCGAACGCGCGGGCGTCCGTATCCGGACGGCACGTTGCCGCCGCCCGGTTCCGCGACCGCCCAATGCTTGGCGCAGACCACCGCAATTCGGCGATTTTTCAAGGGATTTTCGCGCGTTCGTAAAGCTAAGTCACTGAAATCCAAGTGCGCCACTGTTTGGCATGACTAATGCAGCAACACAGGTGCGGGCGACGTCCGCCCGCATGACCGAAACGTTGAACAAGAGGGACTCCCAATGAGCACGATCCGCCACCTGAGCCGCCACGCCGCCGTCGCAGCCGCCGGCCTCATGCTTGCCGGCCTCGCCGTTCCGGCGTCCGCCAACGAAGCCGCTCCCGCCCAGGGACGGGCACAGCACCAGTCCGCCCAACGCAACGATCGGGACCAGCGTGAGATCTGCGTGCGCACCACGATCACCGGCTCGCGCATGGTGAAGCGCATCTGCAAGACCGCCGCGGAATGGGAAGCCGAGGGCGGTCTTCCGACCGACGAATAATCCTCCGGTTCTTCAGGGGGCGATCGACTTCCTCCGCAGCGGCGGAGGCCATGGGGCGGCGCAGCGGCGTCGCCCCTTTTTGCTCGCCGCCCGCGCCCCATATGGGGGCATGACAGACAGGCAGGGTTCAGGAAAAATGGCGCACGCCGCATCGATGGCCGGCCGCAAGTCGCTCCTCTGGTTGGGATTGTTCGTCGCGGCCGGCGCATTCGTGCAAGGCCCGGCCTTCGCCGGCGATCCGCCCCCCGACCGCGAGATCAGCCTTGTCGTCTACGGCAATGATGCCTGTCCCCCGCCCCGTGACGAGGATGAGGTGGTGGTCTGTGCCCGCCGTCCCGAGGAAGAGCGCTATCGAATTCCGCCAGCGCTTCGCCATAGCGACGATCGCCGCACCGAGGTTGCCTGGGGCACCGCCAACGCCCAGCTCGAGCAGGAACAGGCCTATACCCGGCCGAACAGCTGCTCACCCGTGGGCAGCTTCGGCCAGAGCGGCTGCGCGCAGCAGATGATCAACCAATGGTTTGCGGACCGCGCCGCCCGCCGGCGCTGAGCCTGGCTGAGCGTCGGGATCAGGCGCGCAGCCGCCGCTGCATCGTCCCCTGAACGAGCGCCGTCGCGCGTTCGAAGTCCATCGGCCGCCCGAACAGATAGCCCTGGATCTGGTGGCAGCCGAGATCACGCATCCGCGTGAAATCGTCGGCGGTCTCGACGCCCTCGGCGGTGATCGTCATGCGGAAGCTGCGCGCGAGCTGGACGATCGACTGGATGATCGCCACCGTCTCCCGATTGGCCCCCGCCTCGCGGACGAAGCTCCCGTCGATCTTGAGCTTGTGGAAGACCGCCTTGTTCAGATAGCCGAGCGAGGAATAGCCGGTGCCGAAATCGTCGAGCGCGATGCCGACGCCGAGCGCACGCAGCCGCTTCAGCACATCGAGCGCATGCGGCGAATCGGACATGAAGATCGATTCGGTCACCTCCAGCTCGAGCCGGTTCGGCGGCATCCGGTGGCGGCCCAGCGCGTCGGCGATCATGTTGGGCAGCGCCGCCGACGTCAGCTGCTTGGCGGAGATGTTGACCGCGACGGTGATGGTGTCGGGCCAGCAGGCTGCGGCGCGGCACGCCTCCTCGATCACCCATTCGCCGAGCTCGACGATCAGGCCCGATTCCTCGGCAAGCGGGATGAAGGCGTTGGGCGGGATCATCCCGCGCACCGGATGATGCCAGCGGACCAGCGCCTCGAACCCCATCAGGCTCTGGTCGGCGGCATTGATCAGCGGCTGATAGAGCAGGCGCAGCTGCCCGGCGCCGATGCCGGCCTTCAGATCCTGTTCGAGCCGCAGCCGATCCTCCATCTCGTTCTGCAGCGCCGCGCTGAAGAAGCAGCATGTCCCGCGTCCCTGCGCCTTCGCCTGATAGAGCGCGAGATCGGCCTTCTGGATGAGATCGTCGACGCTGCGCCCGTCGGCGGGGCCGAACGCGCAGCCGATCGACACGCCGATCCGGATTTCCGCCTTGTCGAGATTATAGGGTTCGGCGACCGCCTCGATCACCCGCCCGGCAAGCGCCTCCACCATCTGGCGGCTCGACGCATCCTTGATGACGATGGCGAATTCGTCGCCGCCCATGCGGCCGACATGGCCGCCGCCGCCGACCACCTTGCGCAGTCGCTTCGCCACCGATTTCAGCACGGCGTCGCCCTTGGGATGGCCGAACGTGTCGTTGACCGGCTTGAAGCCGTCGAGATCGAGGAACATGATCGCGCAGGCCGTTTCCACCCCGGCCGCGCCCGACAGAGCCTCGGCGAGGAGCTGGCGCACCCGGCCGCGATTGGGCAGGCCCGACAGAAGATCGTGATTGGCGAGGTTGGTGAGCCTCTCCTGGTTCTTCTTCACCTCGGTCACGTCCTGGCCGACGCCGCGATAGCCCTGGAAGCGGCCGGCCGCGTCGACGATCGGATCGCCGGCAAGGCTGATCCAGCGTGTGCCGCTGCGCGTCTTGAGCTCCATTTCGAGATTGGCGAAGGGCTGGCGGGAGAGCAGCGCCCGGCCGAGCGCGCTGCTGCCGCCAAGCGCCGCCGGAAGCGAATGGCCGACGAGCTGGCTGGCCGAGCGGCCGAGCAGCGCCGGCATCCGCGACGAGATGTAGACGACGCGATTTTCGGAATCGAGCTGCCACAGCCAGCCGACCCCGCGTTGCTCATATTCGTCGAGCAGGCTGCGGACCGATTCGGCCTCGGTCGCCGCCGTCGCGACCGCCTTCAGCTGGGCATAGGTCCAGCGCGTGAGGCGCGCGACGCTGAAGGCGCTGGCGCCCGAGATGAGGACGAAGGTGGCGGCGATCTTGGGATCGAGATGGGCGCTCCCGAAATAGAAGGCGACGCAGAAGAAAGCGGTCAGCGTCCCGATCCAGGCGATCGCCGCAGCCGGCGTCGCGGCAAGCGCGATCGCCGCGCCGGTCATCGCCGCCATCGCCCCGCCGATCACGACCTGGACCTCGGCCGGCTCGGTCGCGAAGGCATAGCAGGGCAGCGCGGACCAGAGCGCGGCGAGGCCCATCGCCTCGACCACCGCAAGCCAGGTCGCGCGGGCGCCCGCCGATCGCCCGGCGCCGTGCGCCGGCGCGGCCATCGCCCGCTGGCAGGACACGAAATTGGCGATCGTGACGAGCGCCGCCCAGCCGAACACGACATTGTGGGGCACCGATCCGATCATGGCCCAGGCGGTGATCAGGGCGGCGAGGCTCGCGGTGACGGCGAGCGGCCCCGCGAACAGGGCGCGGCCCTCGATCTGCCGCCTGTGGAGGTGCGCCGCGCGCAGGCGATCGCCCGCGTCGTACGGGAGCGCTCCCGCCGGGGCCTCCGCCGTCTCCCCGAATTGATCGACGTCGGGTGAAAGTACGGCGTTCGGCATCGCGTTCCGCTGGCTGGAGAACAGTGGCCGGCTCCTACGCGCCAGACCTTTGACGGAAGGTTAAGTTCGGCGCACCCGACGGCTTGTCCGGGCACGGCGGAAAGGCGTATTCCGGCGCGCGCGGCGGGGATGAGCATCCGAGTCCCGAAGGGTCCGCGAAAGGGAGGAACGGCGGCTCGCGGCCAGGGCCGGAGCGCGCCGTCGCGTGGACCCGACGACCCCGTCCGCATGTTGGCGCCAGGGGGCCTTATCGAAGGGAGAAGATGCGATGAAGATGCTCAAACTGGCTCTTGCCGCCGCGATCGCCGTCGGCAGCATCGGCATGCCGGCCGCCCCAGCCGCGGCGCAGCACAATCGCGAATGGCAGAACCGCCATCATGGCTGGCATAATCGCCGCCACCGGCGCGTTCGCGTCTGCCGCACGGTGTGGCGCCACCATCATCAGCGGCAGGTGTGCCGCTGGGTCTGGCGCTAGAATCGCATCGCCGCCTTCCGGCCCGCGCCGGGAGGCGGCCTGCCGGCGTGGCATGACGGGCCCACGCAACCGGCGTGACGGCGATCAGCTGTAGAAGATATGGAGCCCGATCTGCGTGGTCCGGGCCAGCCGCCGGCCCCAGGACGGGCGGACATAATCGGCGTGATACCACAAGACGCTGGGCGGCAGGGCGCGGGGCGCCGCGCCCTTTTCGGCGATCCGGGCGATGCCGACCGCCTTGCGCCAGGGCTCCGATCGCCGATCCGCCTGCGGGATCCGGCCCCGCACCACGAACGAAAATTGCGCCGGCTGGCGAACGACCCCGCAGATCGTTGCCGGATAGCGGCCGGATCGCGCGCGGTTCAGCACCACCTCCGCCACCGCGAGCTGGCCCTCGAGCGGCTCGCCCTGCGCCTCGAAATAGACGGCGCTCGCGAGGCAGCCCTGCTCGGCATCGTCCGGTTGTGCGCCCGCATAGGTTTCGACCAGCTCGCCGAGCGGCGGCGGCGGCGCGACGACCGGCACCGGATCGGGCGCGGCGGGGGCAGCGTCCGGCGCCGCATCGACGTTGAGCCCAAGCGTGCCCGGATCGAACCGGGCGGTTTCGTGATCCGACCAGGCCGTCGGCTGCGGCGCCGCGGCGCCCTGCCAGGCGCGCAGCGGCCCGCCCCAGCCGAGCGTCGCGATCATGAGCGCAAGCGCAGGCAAGCCCGCCGCGCGAACCCATCGATACATGAATGACCGTTATCCACTGCGGTGAGGCGGCCCCTGGGACCGCCCCCGCGATCCGCCAGCCTCCCCGACTTGCTCGGTCGCGCAAGGAATGCGCGACGCCCGCTCTTGTTCAGGTGACAGGCGACTTACGGGAGAAATGGCGCCGGACAAGGCTTATGCTGCACTGCAGCGACGAATCGGGCCATGTTCGGGACGAACGCCGGGAACTTCGGCGGCGGCGCTGCATCCAAGAGGGAGCTGCCAAGGAACACCACGCGGCCGCGGCCGTTGCTCACCGAACTGCAGGAGGGGTTATGCTCACCGTTCCCGACGTGAGGCCGCAGCGCGACGAGATCCTGCGCTATGGCAATGGCGCCGTGGTCCTCCACTGGGTGACGGCGGCGCTGGTGATCGCGCAGGTCATCGTCGGCTTCACCTTCAAGCTGCTGCCGCGCGGGCCGGCGCACGGCGAATGGTTCGCCTGGCACAAGACGCTTGGCGCAACCATCCTGCTGCTCGCGCTCGTCCGCCTCGCCTGGCGCCTCGCGCACAAGCCGCCGCCCTTCCCCGAAACCCTCGGCCGGTGGGAGCGGATCGCCGCCACCTGGAACCACCGCGCCTTCTATGCCCTGCTCATCCTCCTCCCGCTGACCGGCCTCGTCGCGGTGTCCGATGGGGCGCGAAGCGGCTTCGTCGCGCTGGTCGGCGGCCTCAAGGTGCCCGCGGTCCCGGGCGTGAGCGAGGCGACCGGCGAGCTTTCGGGCGACGTGCATGTGGTGCTGGTCTTCACCACCCTCGCCCTCCTCGTCCTCCATGTCGGGGCGGCGCTGAAGCACCAGTTCTTCGACTCCAGTCGCGCGGCGGGGCGAATGCCGCCCTTCCGCGAGCGCCGCGGCGCGGCTAGTTTACCGGGCCTGTACTGAGGGCGCCCGCCATCCGGCGCGCCCGCCGCCGGGAGAAAGCGTGCATGGCCAAGTGGCTGATGAAGTCCGAACCCCACGTCTACAGCTGGGACGATCTGGTGCGCGACGGGGAGACCGACTGGGACGGCGTCCGCAACAACGCCGCGCGCCTGCACCTGCGCGCGATGCGCGAAGGGGACGAGGCCTTTTTCTACCACAGCAATGCGGACAAGGCGGTGGTCGGCATCATGCGGATCGCCGGCGCGCAGAAGCCGGACGGCCCCGATGGCGCGTGGGTGAAGGTGCCGGTCCAGCCGGTCCGCAAGCTCCCCCGCCCCGTCACCCTCGCCGAGATCAAGGCCGAGCCGAAGCTGGCGGCGATGGAGCTCGTCCGCCAGTCGCGGCTGTCGGTGAGCCCGGTCCGGGAGGAGGAATGGGCGTTGATTCTGGAGATGAGCGCCGGGGCGTAGCGACCGGCCCTCGCACCCGCCCGCGCGGCGCGCAGAGGGCGCGAGTGGCGGCTCAGGCCGCCTCCGCCTTCCGCGACTGCCGCTTGCGCTCATGCGGATCGAGATAGCGCTTGCGGATCCGCACCACCTTGGGCGTCACTTCGACCAGCTCGTCGTCCTGGATATAGGCGATCGCCTGTTCCAGCGTCATGCGGCGGGGCGGGGTGAGGCGGATGCCTTCGTCCTTGCCGCTGGCGCGGAAGTTGGTGAGCTGCTTGCTCTTGAGCGGGTTCACCTCGAGGTCCTGGGGCTTGGCGTTCTCGCCGATCACCATGCCTTCGTAGAGCTTGTCGCCCGGCGAGATGAACAGGACGCCGCGCTCCTCGAGCGCGTTGAGCGCATAGGCGACGGCCTCGCCCTGCTCCATCGAGATGAGGACGCCGTTCTGCCGGCCGGAAATCGGGCCCTTGTACGGCCCGTATTTCTCGAACAGCCGGTTCATGATGCCGGTGCCGCGCGTGTCGGACAGGAACTCGCCATGATAGCCGATCAGGCCGCGCGACGGGGCGCTGAAGGTGAGGCGGGTCTTGCCGCCGCCTGAGGGGCGCATGTCGGTCATCTCGGCCTTGCGCTGCGCCATCTTCTCGACGACCGTGCCCGAATGCTCGTCGTCGACGTCGATGACGACCGTCTCATAGGGCTCCTCGCGGCCATTGGGGCCGTCGCGGAAGAGGACTCGGGGGCGGGAGATCGAAAGCTCGAAGCCCTCGCGCCGCATCGTCTCGATGAGCACGCCGAGCTGAAGCTCGCCGCGGCCCGCGACCTCGAACGCGTCATTGTCGTGCGCGGCGGTGACGCGGATCGCGACATTGGTCTCCGCCTCGCGCTCCAGCCGGTCGCGGATGACGCGGCTCTGCACCTTGTCGCCGTCCTTGCCGGCATAGGGGCTGTCGTTGACCGCGAAGCTCATCGCGAGCGTCGGCGGATCGATCGGGCGCGCGGCGACCGGCGTGGTGACGCCCGGCGCGGCGATGGTGTTGGAAACGGTCGCCTTGGTCAGGCCGGCAATGGCGATGATGTCGCCCGCCTGCGCGGTCTCGACGGGCACGCGATCGAGCCCGCGAAAGGCGAACATCTTGGTCGCGCGGCCGGCCTCGACCGGATTGCCCTCGACGTCGATCGCCTGGATCGGCGCGTTGACCTCGAGCCGGCCGCTCTCGATCCGGCCGGTCAGGATGCGGCCGAGGAAGGGATCGCGATCGAGCAGGGTCGCGAGCATCTTGAACTCGCCTTCGGTGTCGAGGCCGGGCTCCGGGATGTGGCTGACGATCGTCTCGAACAAGGGCGTGAGATCGCCGGAGCGGACATCGTCGGTGCGGCCGGCATAGCCGGCGCGGCCCGACGCGTAGAGCGTCGGGAAATCGAGCTGCTCGTCATTGGCGTCGAGGCTGAGGAACAGCTCGAAACATTCGTCGAGCACCTCGGCCGGGCGCGCATCGGGCCGGTCGATCTTGTTGACCACGACGATCGGCTTGAGGCCGAGCGCGAGCGCCTTGCCGGTGACGAACTTGGTCTGCGGCATCGGCCCTTCCGCCGCATCGACGAGCAGGATCACGCCATCGACCATCGACAGGATGCGTTCCACCTCGGCGCCGAAATCGGCGTGGCCGGGCGTGTCGACGATGTTGATGCGTACGGCCTCGCCCCCTGCGGGCGGCGTCCATTCGACCGACGTGCACTTGGCGAGGATGGTGATCCCGCGCTCCTTTTCGAGGTCGTTCGAATCCATCGCCCGCTCCTCCACGCGCTGATTGTCGCGGAAGGTGCCGGATTGGCGGAACAGCTGGTCGACAAGGGTCGTCTTGCCGTGATCGACGTGGGCGATGATCGCCACGTTGCGAAGGCTCATCTTATTGGCTCTCGAATAGCGGGGAATGTCGGCGCGCATATAGCCGCGATGGTGCATCGCAACAAGTGCGCGCCTGCACGGGGAATCGGTTGAACTGTCGCAAGCGGCTGATTAGGCCAAATCCTGACAAAAGACAGGGAGGACAAGGACATGCTCGATCGCCGCGCGTTTCTCGCCAGCTCATCCGCCGCAATCGCGGTTGCCGCGGTCGGCGGATTCGCACCGCTCGTCGCCCACGACGGCGCCGAGACGCGCGATGCCGCGCTCGATCGGCTGCTCACCGGCTGGTTCAACGAGGATATCCGCGAAAACCCGACCTATGCGACCGCGCTCGGGCTCGACACGGGCGCGCTTGCGCCGCTGCGCGGACAGCTCGGCGATTCCTCGCAGGCGAGGGCCGACAGCGATCGGGCGAAGGCGGTGCGGCGGCACCGGGAGCTCCGGCAGTTCGGCCGCGAGGGCCTCAGCGGCGCGGGCCAGATCAACTATGACATCGCCGAGTTCCGCGGCGCGGCCGCCGAGATGGGCGCGGCCTTCCACTTCGGCGGCGGCGGGCGGCCCTCGCCTTATGTGGTGAGCCAGCTCGGCGGCGCCTATTATCAGGTGCCCGACTTCCTCGACACGCAGCATCCGATCCACGACGCGCAGGATTGCGACCATTATCTCTCGCGGCTCGAGGATTTCGCGCGCAACCTCGATCAGGAGACCGAGCGGGTCCGCCACGATGCGGGGCTCGGCGTCACGCCGCCCGATTTCATCCTCGACAAGACGATCGGCAATCTTCGCCAGCTGCGCGGCCAGCCGGCCGGCGAGACGACATTGGTGCGCTCGATCGCGCGCCGTGCCGCCGCGGCCAATGTCCAGGGCGATTATGAAGCGCGCGCCGCCGCGCTCGTCTCCGGCCCGATCGCGCAGGCGCTCGACCGGCAGATCGCCGCGCTCCAGGCGCTGAGGCCGAATGCGACCCACGAGGCGGGCTGCGGACGCCTTCCGGACCCGGAGGCCTACTATGCCTGGGGCATCCGCGCCAACACGACGACGGAGATGACCGGCGAGGAAATCCACCAGATGGGCCTCCAGCAGGTCGCCGAAATCCAGGGCGAGCTCGATCCCCTGCTGCGCGCGCGGGGAATGACGCAGGGGACGGTCGGCGCGCGGATGAACGCGCTCGCGCAGGAAGCGGACAATCTCTACCCGAACACGGACGAAGGCCGCGCCGCGCTCCTCGCCTCGCTCAACGACATCCTTGCCGACATTCGCCCGCGTTTGCCGCGCGCCTTCAACCACATTCCACGCGCGAACCTCGAAATCCACCGCGTTCCCCCCGCCATCCAGGACGGCGCGCCGGGCGGCTATTACCAGGGCGGCCCGCTCGATGGCTCGCGGCCCGGCATCTACTATATCAACCTCAAGGACACGCACGAATGGCCCAAGATGGGCCTCAAGACGCTGACCTATCACGAAGGCATTCCCGGCCACCATTTCCAGATCAGCCTCTCGCGCGAGCAGGGGGCGCTGCCGCTCTATCGCCGCGCCGGCGGCTTTTCCGCCTATGCCGAGGGCTGGGGCCTTTATGCCGAGCACCTCGCCGGCGAGCTCGGCGTCTATGACGACGATCCGCTGGGCCGGATCGGCTATCTCCAGTCCTACCTCTTCCGAGCGACCCGGCTGGTCGTCGATTCAGGGCTCCACCACAAGGGCTGGAGCCGCGAACAGGCGATCCGCTACATGATCGACAATGCCGCCGAGCCGGAAGGCTTCGCGGTGCGCGAGATCGAGCGCTACTGCGTGTGGCCGGGCCAGGCGTGCAGCTACAAGGTCGGCCAGACGGTGATCATGGACCTGCGCAACGAAGCGCAACAGCGCATGGGCCAGCGCTTCGACCTCAAGGCGTTTCACGACATCGTGCTGCTGAACGGCGCCCTGCCGCTCACCGTGCTTCAGCAGCATGTCCGCGCCTGGTCCTCCGCCTAGCAACCCGGCGCGCGAATGCGCGTTGGGCAGCCGTGGGGCGCGAAGGAGAGGATCATGCCACGCGGCGACAAGAGCAGCTATACCGACAAGCAGAAGCGCAAGGCCGAACATATCGAGGAAGGCTATGAGGATCGCGGCGTCAGCCACAAGGAGGCCGAACGGCGCGCCTGGGCGACGGTGAATGCGGAAAGCGGCGGCGGCAAGAAATCGGGATCCGGCCGCGGCAAGAAGGAAAATCACGCCTCGTCGCGCAAGGGCGGCCGGATCGGCGGCTCCTCGCAAAGCCACGCCAGCCGCAGCGCCGCGGCGAAAAAGGGCTGGGAGACGCGGCGCCGCAAGGGCAACGGCTGAGCCTTCAGGGCTTCAACCAGAGCCGGATCACCCAGGCGACCGCGCCGAAGGCCGCGACGCTCGCGACCCACAGCGCGGCGAACCAGGCGAGGCACTTCCAGAGCGGCGCGGGGGCGGGCGTGGACATCGCCACCTTCTAGGCGCTCGTCGCCGTGCCCGGCCAGCCGTCGCGAGCCGGGCGGAAGATCAAAAGGCGAAGCCCATCGCGATGCCGCCGCCGTGCGTGTCGCCCCAGGGCAGGACGCGCACGTCGCGGTCGTGGCGGCGGGTGATGAGGAAGCCGGACGCCTCTCCGATCGCGGCGCCGGCGACCACATCGTACCAATGGTGCCGATCCGCCCGCACCCGCGCATAGCCGACAAAGGCGGCCAGCACCGTCGCGGGCAGGCCGACCCGCCAGCCATAGCGGTTCTGCATCGTCGCCGCCGCGGCGAAGGAGAGCGAGGTGTGGCCCGACGGGAAGCTGCGCCGGTCGCTGCCGTCCGGGCGGGTTTCGGGAAAGGTTCGCTTCAGCCCCTCGGTCACCAGCCAGGCGGCGCCGACGCTGCCGCCGGCCTGGAGCGTCCCGTTCCAGTCGCCCTGGACCGAGGGCAGGCCGAGCGCGGTGCCGACCAGGACGACCTCGCCGACCCGGCTGGCGTCGCTCCAGCCCTGATCGCTGGCGGCGGCCCGGGACGAAATCGCGGCGGCGACGGCTGCGCCGGCCAACAAAATCCTTCGCATGGGCCTCTCCTCCCGGATCGTCATTACGCCTCCGCGCGGCGCGAGCGAAGCGATATCCGCGCGCCGGAAATTTGTAATGTTGCGCGCGGCCGCGCGCGGCCGGCGCGTCATTCGCACAATCGCCTCTGAAACGGTTGCTCCCCGCGTCCGAGGGGACTAAGCGAAGCCGCGTCTTGCTGCATCGCAGCGCCTTCGCTTTGTCACCTTGGTCAGGATCGGGAGGGCTTCATGGCTCGGAAGAAGATCGCGCTTATCGGCGCCGGCAATATCGGCGGCACGCTTGCCCACCTCGCGGCGTCGAAGGAGCTGGGCGACATCGTCCTGTTCGACGTGATCGAGGGCGTGCCGCAGGGCAAGGCGCTCGATCTCTCGCAATGCGGCCCGATCGAGGGCTTCGACGCCAAGATCATCGGCTCCAACGACTACAAGGACATCCAGGGCGCCGACGTGATCATCGTCACCGCCGGCGTCGCCCGCAAGCCGGGCATGAGCCGCGACGACCTGCTCGGCATCAACCTCAAGGTGATGAAGGCGGTCGGCGAGGGCATCAAGGCCAACGCGCCCGACGCGTTCGTCATCTGCATCACCAATCCGCTCGACGCGATGGTCTGGGCGCTGCGCGAATTTTCGGGCCTGCCGCACAACAAGGTGGTCGGCATGGCCGGCGTGCTCGACAGCGCGCGGTTCAGCACCTTCCTCGCCGAGGAATTCGACGTGTCGGTGCGCGACGTGAACACCTTCGTGCTCGGCGGCCATGGCGACACGATGGTGCCGGTCGTTCAATATTCGACCGTCGCCGGCATCCCGGTCCCCGATCTCATCAAGCAGGGCCGTTCGACCAAGGAGCGGATCGACGCGATCGTGAAGCGCACCCGCGGCGGCGGCGGCGAGATCGTCGCGCTCCTGAAGACCGGCTCCGCCTATTACGCCCCGGCGACCAGCGGCATCGCGATGGCCGAAGCCTATCTGGGCGACCAGAAGCGGCTCCTCCCCTGCGCCGCCTTTGTCGAGGGCAAATACGGGCTGGACGGCCTCTATGTCGGCGTTCCGGTGATCATCGGCGCCGGCGGCGTCGAGCAGGTCGTCGAGATCGACCTGGACGAGGAGGCGAAGGCCAATTTCCAGGTCAGCGTCGATGCGGTGAAGGAGCTGCTCGAGGCGTGCAAGGCGATCGACGGCTCGCTCGCCTGATTTGACCTGTTCCCCGGCGAAGGCCGGGGCCCAGGCGGCGCGCCCGCGCCGTTCTTTGTAGAGCAGGACCCCGGCCTCCGCGGGGAACGTGAAGGACAAGAATGAGCATCCTCGTCAATTCGAACACCAAGGTCATCACCCAGGGGATGACCGGCGAAACCGGCACCTTCCACACCGAGCAGGCGCTCGCCTACGGGACGAAGATGGTTGCCGGCGTGACGCCGGGCAAAGGCGGGACGACGCATATCGGGCTGCCGGTCTATGATACGGTCGCCGAGGCGGTGGCCGAGACCGGCGCCACCGCGAGCGTGATCTACGTGCCGCCGCCCTTCGCCGCGGATTCGATCCTGGAGGCGATCGACGCCGAGGTGCCTTTGATCGTCGCGATCACCGAGGGCATTCCGGTGCTCGACATGGTGAAGGTGAAGCGCGCGCTTTCGGGATCGAAGTCGCGGCTGATCGGGCCGAACTGCCCGGGCGTGCTGACGCCGGGCGAATGCAAGATCGGCATCATGCCGGGCAATATCTTCAAGAAGGGTTCGGTCGGCATCGTCAGCCGTTCGGGCACGCTGACCTATGAGGCGGTGTTCCAGACGACCAATGCGGGGCTCGGCCAGACGACCGCGGTCGGGATCGGCGGCGATCCGGTGAACGGCACCAACTTCATCGACGTGCTCGAGCTGTTCCTCGCCGACGAGGCGACCACGTCGATCATCATGATCGGCGAGATCGGCGGATCGGCCGAGGAAGAGGCCGCGCAGTTCCTGGCGGACGAGGCGAAGAAGGGGCGGTCCAAGCCGGTCGTCGGCTTCATCGCCGGCCGCACCGCGCCGCCGGGCCGGCGCATGGGCCATGCCGGCGCGATCGTCTCCGGCGGCAAGGGCGGCGCCGAGGACAAGATCGCGGCGATGGAGGCGGCTGGAATTACGGTCTCGCCGAGCCCATCTGAACTGGGCAACACCCTCGCCGCGCTTTTGAAGGCTTAGCTCCCGCAACGGGCCAGGACACAATGACCGACCAAGGCATCTTTTCCGAACCGCGCGAACCGGGGCCGAGCTGGGCGCGGACCGGCTGGCCGCTCGATACGCTGGACGACGTCAATGCCGGGCTGGACCCGACCCGCCAGACCATCGAGAAGCTCGCCGCGGGCGCGAAGGCGGCGGCGCAGGCCGCCGGCGCCTCGGCTGCCGAGGTCGAGCAGGCGGCCAAGGATTCGATCAATGCGATGATGCTGATCCGCACCTATCGGGTGCGCGGGCATCTTGCCGCCGATCTCGATCCGCTTGGCCTCTCCAAGCGCGAGCTGCCATCCGATCTGACGCCGGAATTTCACGGCTTTTCGGGCGCCGCGCTGGACCGGCCGGTCTGGCTCGGCGGGACGCTCGGCCTCGAAAAAGCGACGGTCCGCGAGATCGTGGCGATCCTTCGGCGCAATTACTGCGGCAAGGTCGGCCTCGAATATATGCACATCAACGATCTCGAGGAGCGCCGCTTCCTCCAGGATCGGATGGAAGGCAAGGATGCCGCCATCAGCTTCACGCCCGAAGGCAAGAAGGCGATCCTGACCAAGGTCGTGCAGGCCGAGCAGTGGGAGCAGTTCCTCGCCAGGAAATATGTCGGCACGAAGCGCTTCGGGCTCGACGGCGGCGAATCGATGATCCCGGCGATGGAGGCCGTGATCAAATATGGCGGCCAATATGGCGTGAAGGAGATCGTGTTCGGCATGCCGCACCGCGGCCGGCTCAACATGCTCTCCAACGTGATGGGCAAGCCCTATCGCGCGATCTTCTCCGAATTCGCCGGCGGTTCGGCCAATCCCGACGATGTCGGTGGATCGGGCGACGTCAAATATCACCTCGGCACCTCTTCGGACCGCAGCTTCGACGGGATCAGCGTCCATCTCTCGCTGGTCGCCAATCCGAGCCATCTGGAGGCGGTTGATCCCGTCGTCCTCGGCAAGACGCACGCGACCCAGGTCCTGCGCGGCGATCGTGAGGGCAAGGAGGTGCTCCCCGTCCTGCTGCACGGCGACGCGGCCTTTGCTGGCCAGGGGATCGTCGCCGAATGCCTCGGCTTCTCCGGCATTCCGGGCTATGCGACCGGCGGCTGCCTCCATTTCATCGTCAACAACCAGATCGGCTTCACGACGAGCCCGCAATTCGCCCGCTCATCGCCCTATCCTTCGGACGTGGCGAAGATGGTCCAGGCGCCGATCCTCCACGTCAACGGCGACGATCCCGAGGCGGTGACCTTCGCCTGCAAGCTCGCGATGGATTTCCGCCACGCCTTCAAGCGCGACATCGTGATCGACATGTGGTGCTATCGCCGCTTCGGCCATAACGAGGGCGACGAGCCGAGCTTCACCCAGCCGCTCATGTATCGCGAGATCCGCAAGCACCCGGCGGTGTCCAAGCTCTATGCGGCGCGCCTCGAGGCGGAGGGCGTGATCCCGACCGGCTGGACCGCCGGGGAGGAGGCGGCGTTCACCTCCCTGCTCGAAGCCGAGTTCGAGGCGGCCAATTCGTATCTGCCCAACAAGGCCGACTGGTTCGAAGGGCGGTGGAGCGGCCTTGGCCGGCCATCGACGCCGGAAAGCGAGCGCCGCAACGTCGTCACCGCGGTCGATGACGCGCTCTTCGACGAGATTGGCGCGATCCTCACCAAGGTCCCGGACAGCTGTGCGATCCACCGGACCCTGGTCCGCGTCGTCGATGCCCGCCGCCAGATGTTCGAGACCGGCGAAGGGTTCGATTGGGCAACCGGCGAGGCGCTCGCCTTCGGCACGCTGCTGCGCGAGGGCTATCCGGTGCGCCTGTCCGGCCAGGATTCCGGGCGCGGCACGTTCAGCCAGCGCCACGCCGTGTGGGTCGATCAGAATAACGGGTCCAAATATATCCCGCTGACCGAGGTCGGCCCCGCCCGGTTCGAGGTGCGCGACAGCCCGCTGTCCGAATATGGCGTCCTCGGCTTCGAATATGGCTATGCGCTCGCCGACCCGAAGACCCTGGTGCTCTGGGAGGCGCAGTTCGGCGATTTCGCCAACGGCGCGCAGATCATGATCGACCAGTTCATCGCCGCCGGCGAGGCCAAATGGCTGCGCGCCAACGGCCTGGTGATGCTGTTGCCGCACGGCTATGAGGGCCAGGGGCCGGAGCACAGTTCCGCCCGCCCGGAGCGCTTCCTGCAATTGTGCGCCGAGGACAATATCCAGGTCGCCAACTGCACGACGCCGGCCAATTATTTCCACCTGCTTCGCCGGCAGATGCACCGCGATTTCAGGAAGCCGCTGGTGGTGCTGACGCCCAAGTCGCTGCTGCGGAGCAAGCATGCCGTCTCGTCGCGCGCCGACTTCACCGGCGACAGCCACTTCCGCCGCCTGCTCTCCGATCCCGCGGCGCCCGCCGACAAGGATGTGAAGCGGCTGATCCTGTGCACCGGCAAGGTCGCCTACGATCTGATCGAGGCCCGCGACGAAGCCGGGCTTGCCGACACGGCGATCGTGCGCATCGAGCAGCTCTATCCGTTCCCCGGCGATCCGCTGGTCGCGCGTCTCAAACGCATGACCAATGTCGAGGATGTGGTGTGGTGCCAGGAGGAGCCCAAGAATCAGGGCTATTGGTATTTCATCGAGGATCGGCTGGAGGCCTGCCTGGCCAAGGCGGGCGCGAAGCCGGCGCGCGCGCGCTATGCCGGCCGCGCCGAGGCGGCCTCTCCCGCCACCGGCCTTGCCAGGCGCCATGCCGCGGAGCAGCAGGCGCTGGTCCATGACGCGCTCGGCCTCGCCGCCGCCGCCGCGCAACCGCAACGCAAAAAAGCCAGTTAGAAGGAAAACAGGATGGCGACCGAGGTCAAGGTTCCGACGCTTGGGGAGTCGATCACGGAGGCGACGCTTGGCGCATGGCTGAAGCAGCCCGGCGATCCGGTCGCCGCGGACGAGCCGATCGCGAGCCTGGAGACGGACAAGGTCGCGCTCGACGTGCCCTCTCCGGTCGCCGGCGTGATGGGCGAGCAGCGCGTCAAGGAGGGCGACAATGTCTCCGTCGGCGCGGTCATCGCGACGATCGAGGCGGGGGGCAGCGCAGCGGCGACCCCTCCGGTCGCCGACGCCAACCCGCCGGGCCCGGGCGAAACGCCGACCCTCAAGGGCGACGAGACGGCCCCGGTCGCCGCGGACGCAGGTGGGGAAGAGAGCGGGGAATCGAATCTCACCTTGTCGCCGGCGGTCCGCCGTGCGGTGCTCGAAAACCATGTCGATCCGTCGAAGATCAAGGGCACCGGCAAGGACGGCCGGGTCACCAAGGATGACGTGCTGACCGCCGCCAAGGCCCAGAAGGCCGAGGCCCCGGCGCCGAGCGTCGCCGCGCCGGCCCCGCCGTCAGCGCCGTCATCCGCCCCCGCCGCGCCGCCGCGCAGCGCCGCGGCCGGCGAACGGCGCGAGGAGCGGGTGCGGATGACGCGCCTGCGCCAGACCGTCGCCCGCCGCCTCAAGGAGGCGCAGAATACCGCGGCGATGCTGACCACCTTCAACGACGTCGACATGACGGCGGTGATGGAGGCGCGCGCCCGCTACAAGGACCTGTTCGAAAAGAAGCACGGCATCCGGCTCGGCTTCATGGCTTTCTTCGTGAAGGCCGCGGCCCTCGCCGCGCGCGACGTCCCGTCGGTGAACGCCTCGATCGACGGCGACGAGATCGTCTATCACGACTATCTCGACGTCTCGGTCGCCGTGTCGGCGCCGCAGGGCCTGGTGGTTCCAGTCATCCGCGACGCGCAGGCGCTCTCCTTCGCCGAGATCGAGACGACGATCGCCGATTTCGGAAATCGCGCGAAGGCGGGCACGCTCACCATCGAGGAGATGCAGGGCGGCACCTTCACCATCTCCAATGGCGGCGTGTTCGGCTCGCTGCTCTCGACCCCGATCATCAACCCGCCGCAATCGGCCGTGCTCGGCATGCACCGGATCGAGGAGCGCCCGGTGGTGAAGGGCGGCCAGATCGTCGCGCGGCCGATGATGTATCTGGCGCTCAGCTACGATCACCGCCTGATCGACGGCCGCGAAGCGGTCACCTTCCTCGTGCGCATGAAGGAAGCGCTGGAGGATCCGACGCGACTCTTGATCGATCTGTAAGGCGAGGCGCTGGCTCCCTGCTTTCGGGGAGCACGACTGAGGAACGAAAATGGCAGACACCGAATTCGACGTCATCGTGATCGGCTCCGGGCCGGGCGGCTATGTGGCTGCGATCCGGGCCGCGCAGCTCGGCCTCAAGACGGCGTGCGTCGAAAGCCGCGACACGCTCGGCGGCACCTGCCTCAACGTCGGCTGCATCCCGTCCAAGGCGCTGCTCCACGCCTCCGAGCTTTATGAGGAGGCGCATTCGGGCGCGCTCGCCAAATGGGGGGTGAAGACGTCCGGGCTGGAGCTCGATCTCGACGCGATGCACGCGTCGCGGCTGGAGGCGATCAAGAGCCTCACCAGCGGCATCGCCTTCCTGTTCAAGAAGAACAAGGTCGAATGGCTGAAGGGCCATGGCCGCTTCATCGACGCGAACACGATCGACGTGGGCGGCACCGCCTACAAGGCGAAGAACGTCATCATCGCGACCGGCTCCAGCGTGATGCCGCTGCCGGGCGTCACGATCGACAATGAGGTCGTCCTCGATTCGACCAGCGCGCTCGAGCTCGCCAAGGTGCCCGAGACCATGGTGGTGGTCGGCGGCGGCGTGATCGGGCTGGAGCTCGGCTCGGTCTGGCGGCGGCTCGGCGCGAAGGTCACGGTCGTCGAATTCCTCGACCAGATCCTGCCCGGCATGGACGGTGAGGTCCGCAAGGAGGCGGCGAAGATCCTCAAGAAGCAGGGTTTCGAAATCCGCACCTCGACCAAGGTCGCCAGGATCGAGCGCAAGGGCGAGAAGGCGGTCCTTGCCGTCGAGCCGGCCGCGGGCGGGGCCGCCGAGACGATCGAGGCGGATGCCGTGATGGTCTGCATCGGGCGGCGGCCCAATACCGACGGGCTCGATCTCGACAAGGCCGGCCTCGCCACGAACAAGCGCGGCCAGATCGAGGTCGATCACGATTTCCGCACCGGCGTGCCGCACATCTACGCGATCGGCGATGTCGTCCCCGGCCCGATGCTCGCCCACAAGGCCGAGGACGAGGGCATCGCCGCGGCCGAGATCATCGCCGGCCAGGTCGGCATCGTGAATCACGACGTGATCCCGAGCGTGGTCTATACGATGCCGGAGATCGCCGGCGTCGGCCTGACCGAGGAGGATGCCAAGGCGCGGGGCCATGAGGTGAAGATCGGCAAGTTCCCGATGCTCGCCAATTCGCGCGCCAAGACCAACAAGGAACCGGACGGCTTCGTCAAGGTGATCGCCGATGCGAAGTCGGATCGGGTGCTCGGCGTGTGGATGATCGCCTCCGTCGCCGGCACGATGATCGCCGAGGCCGCGCTGGCGATGGAATTCGGCGCGACGAGCGAGGATATCGCCTATACCTGCCACGCCCATCCGACGCACAGCGAGGCGGTGAAGGAAGCGGCGATGGCGGTGCAGGGCAAGCCGATCCACATCTGATGCGCCCGCGGCTGCTCCTCGCCGCACTCCCCCTGCTCGCCGCCGCCGCGCCGGTCGCGGACAATTACCGGGTCGACGCGCCGATGGCGCGCCCCGCCGACGCGCGCCTCGTCTGGTCCGACGAGTTCGACGGCGACCGGCTCGATCCGGCGAAGTGGCGCTACGACACCAGCCGCAACCGCGACGGCTGGTATAATGGCGAGCAGCAATATTATGCCGCCGATCGGCCCGAGAACGTCCGCGTCGAAAATGGTCGGCTGATCATCGAGGCGCGGCGCGAGGCGCTCGATCGCGCCCGCCATCCCGATTGGGGCGGCCAGCATTACACGTCGGGCCGCATCGACACGCGCGGCCATGCGAGTTGGACCTATGGCTTCTACGAAATCCGCGCGAAGCTGCCCTGCGCGCGCGGCACCTGGCCGGCGATCTGGATGCTGCCCGACACCGGCACATGGCCGGACGGCGGCGAGATCGACATCATGGAACATGTCGGATCGCAGCCCGAGGTCGTCCACGCCACCGTGCACAGCGCGCTCTTCGTCCACACGCGCGGCACCCAGCGCGGCGCCGAGCGGCCGCTTCCCGGCGCCTGCGGCGCGTTCCACGATTATCAGCTCGACTGGCGACCCGATTCGATCGCCATCGGAGTCGACGGCCGCGCTTATATGCGGGTGACGAACGACCGGCCCGGCGGCCGCGCCGCCTGGCCCTTCGACGCGCCATTCCACCTCATCCTCAATCTCGCGATTGGTGGATCATGGGCGGCCGCGCAGGGCATGGACGATGCCGCCCTGCCCCAGCGGATGGAGATCGACTACATACGGGTCTGGCAGCGCCCCTGACGCTCAGGCGGCCGCCACGCTGAACGCGATCTTGAGCACCGCGAAGGCGGCCAGCGCGCCGCCGAAGATCGACGCGAAGTTGATCACCAGCAGCCAGAAGAACCTATCGCCCTCCTCGTGGACATAATCCTCGATCACCACCTGAAGGCCCATTTTCAGGTGCCAGAAGGTCGCGACGATCAGCAGCAGCATCGGCACCGCGGCGAGCGTGCCGTGGAGCCATTCGTTGATCGTGGCATAGCCGAGGTCCGGCAGCCGCCACAGCGAGACGGCGAGCCAGACGAAAAGGACCAAAGTCGCGACCGAGACGAGACGCTCGATCCACCAATGATGCCCGCCTTGCTTGGCGGAGCCGAGCCCGCGGACCTGTCCGAGCGGCGTTTCCATGTCAGGCGCTCCTCACAAGGATGATCCATGCCCAAAGCAGCGCCGTGAGCAGCACCGATCCGACCATTGTCGCGATCGCCCAGGTCCTGTTGGTCCTGAGCTCGAAGCCGGCGCCGATGTCCATGACGAAGTGGCGCAGCCCCGAAAAGAGGTGCTGGAAGAAGGCCCAGGTGAGGCCGATCGGCACGATCAGCGTCCATTTCCACGTCGCCCAGCCGACGAAGCTCGCATAGGCTTCGGGTCCCGAGGCCGCCGCGAGCAGCCACCAGACGAACAGGACGCCGCCCACCACCGACAGGCCCACGCCGGTGATCCGGTGCAGGATCGAGACCGCCATGTGCGGCCCCCATTTCCAGATGGTGAGATGAGGCGACAGAGGCCTGGACGGATTTCGAGTCATGAAAGCGACGCTCCCCTTCGCTGCGCGCCCCGCTTTAGGGCCTGCACCGAGCATCGGCAATGGGCGTGATCGCGCGCGCCCGCCCGCCGGCGAGAAGACGCGCCCTGCCCAAACCGCGCGCGCAAACGGGGTTAAGTAAAGTGTCAACCCTAGCCCGAAGTGTCACCGCAGCGCGCTGTCCTGCGCCAGCGAGGTCAGCCAAAAGTAGGCGATATCGGCATAGCCTCCGCCCGCCGGGTCTTCTTCCGCGGCGCGGAACGCCGCCTCGGCCTCGGCTCGCCGTCCGGCAAGAAGCCGCGACAGGCCCAAACGGACCTGTGCGCCCGCCCTGTTCGTCGGCGCCGATCTCTGCGTCGACCCACTCCGCGGGTTGGCGACCGCCCGGTCCATTTCGGCGATGATCTCGCGCGTCGGCGACGTTCCGGCGTCGAGCAGGCCGCGCGCTATCCCTTCGTCGAGCACCGCCTTTGCTTCGATCGGCTCGCCCAACCGCCCGAGAAGTTGAGCCATGCGCTGATATTCAGCCGCCTGAGCGAGCGCGCCGACATGGCGCATCAGGCGGAAAAAATCGATCTCCATCGCCCCTTCGGGCAAGGCCAGCTGTCGGTAGACGCTCAATGCCGCGCGCCAATTTGCCGGGCTTGGATAGGCGCTGACAAGCGCCCGTGCGGCGTCGATGCCCGGTGCGACGAGATGACCTTGCTGGGCAATGCCAAGCCGTTGCCGATACCATCCTTCCGGCACCGGCTGATGAGCCGCCCCACGGGCGGCGATGGCGCGCATCAGCAAATCCATTGCACCAGGCGCGTCGCCCTGCGCCAATCGGGCTTGCGCCAGGTTGGCGAACACGTCGGGATCGGACGGCGTCAGTTCGGCCAATCGCCCCCAGAATTCTCCCGCCGCCGCAAAATCTCCCATCCGATAGGCGATCTGCCCGCGAATCCCCAGATAACCCGGCAATCTGTCACGCCTGGTGAGAGGGTTGGCGATCAATACGTCCAGCGCCCGCGCACGCATCGTATCGTCATCGCGCTGCGTACCGATCTCTACCTCATAGAGCGCCAGCGCATAGCGAGCATCGCTCCCGTTCGAGACGCGCCGCGCCTCCGCCAACGCGCGATCCTGAGCGCCCCTCTGCCCGCTGCGAACCAAGTTGCCGAGTTCAGAGAGGGCTCTCATTTCCTGCGGCGAGACCGCGAGCCTGCTCCCGTCGAGCTCCATGATCGTGCCCACCGGCTGTTGCGCATTGGTGGACGAGGCCGCGCAGCCGAGCCCGGACAGGAACATGGGGGCGGCAGCAAGACGCAATGCCACCGTCCCCATCGGCGCCCTTGATCCACCGATCTTCCTGAGTTGTCGCATTGCCTCGCAACTTACCCGCTTGCGGCTTCCAGCTTACCACCGCTGCGGGTGCCTAGACTATCTCAACTCACTCTTCGAATGCACTTCACTGAATGATCGGCGCCGACTCCTTAAAGCGCTCGATCACCGTGAGTTTATCGCGTTTAAGGCTCACAATAGCATCGTTGAGTGATTTCATCAAAAGAGCAGCCCGGCAGACAAAATTTCGGACCATCCAGCTGAGCTGAGGTGGCAAGGCGCGACGTGGCTGCCTGACCGGAGGCGGTCAAGGATCCGAACAGCATCAGTCCAATGAGTTTTCTGATCATGTTATTATCCCCCCATTCGGTTCAGAATCAATTTCTGAGAAGTGGAATTTACCATATGATGAGTTAGGTGAAAAGCAGAATTTAAGACTACGGTGCCAGTTTAGATTACACCGAAATCACGGGAATTACGGTGACGGTACAATAATTTGAAACAGCCGTTCCGGGACGCAATTCCATGGGGCGCATGTCTGATTTACCTCTGCCCCGTAGAGCCAAATATGGCGTCGTCCCGCAATTCGGAAATGCGCGCCGTCACTGCGGTTGCCAGTCCCGGACGCAAGCCCTGGGCGCGGTCCGTTGCAAGGGCGCCCGCCGGCGTGGCGGAAAAGTGGCGTAGGGCGGGGGATGACTAAGACCATCTTAACCATTGGCGCCTAGAGCCGGGGCGACGTGAACAAGGAAGGCGAAATGGCGCGCACGACGAAGGATTTGGACGCGGCTGCACTGGAAAGCCGGATCGCGACCTATGACCCGGACGGCACCATGCGCGCCGGCGTGCGCGAGATCTGGGCGCTGATCGAGCCGGAAAAGCGCGACATCGCCCGCCAGTTCTGGATCGAATATGGCCGCGCGCCCGATCTTCCCGTGGACTTCGATCCGGGCCGGATCGAAGAGCTGACGGACCGGCTGCTCGGCTATGTCGAGGCGCGCTACAGCGACATCGGCAATCCCGCCTGGGTTTCGATGGTCGGCCAGCATGTCGGCGCGGCGGCGGCGGCGAAGGTGCCGCTCACCGTCCTTTATGCCGGCATCGCGGCGGCGGCCGATCTTGCGATCGACATCCTCGCGCGCAAGCTGCCCGACGATCCGGCGCGCCAGCTTCGCCTCGCCCGAATCGCCACCCGGGCGGCGCTGCTCGAGGTCGACATTCACGGCGACCATTTCGAACGGCTCCGGGCCGAGGGCGAGCGCGCGCGGCGCGGCGCGCTCGGCGCCGATTTCAGCAAGGAGATCCTCTCCGTCGTCGACAATGCCGCGGGCGGCAGCCGCAAGGTCCGCGATCAGGCGGCCGAGGCGAGCCAGGCGGCGCGCGGGATGCTCGGCAAGACCAGCGAGGTCGCCGCGGCCGCCGAGCAATCCGCAGTCGCGATGCGCGAGGCAGCGCAGACCGCCGCCGGGCTCATCATGGCGATCGACGAGGCACGCAACGAGGTGGAGGTCGCCGCCGGCGTCGCGACCCGCGCCGGCGATCAGTCCGCCAAGGCGGTCGAGGTCAGCAAGATGCTGTCCGATCATGTCGAGGCGATCGAATCGATCCTTGGCCTCATCCGCGACATTGCCGGCCAGACCAATTTGCTCGCGCTCAACGCGACGATCGAGGCGGCCCGCGCTGGCGATGCCGGCCGCGGCTTCGCGGTGGTCGCCAACGAGGTGAAGAGCCTCGCCAACCAGACGGCGCGCGCCACCGACGATATCGCCGCCAAGATCGCCGCGATCCAGTCGGCCACGCGCCAGACGGTCGAGGCCAATGATTCGATCCAGCACACGGTCGAGGAAGTCCAGGTCAGCGCCGATCGCATCCGCAAGGCGATGGAAATGCAGGCGCAGACGGTGACGATGATCACCGCCGCGGTCGACGAAACCGCGCTCGCCGCGGATTCCATGTCCTCGACCATCGCCGCGATCCGGGCCGACACCGAAAGCGTTGCCGCGGAGATCGACGAGGTCGAGCAGAGCTTCGCCGAGGTCGACGAGCAGATGACGCGGTTCAAGGCGACGGCCGGCAAGTTCGTCCAGACGCTCGCCGCCTGATCCACCTTTCCACGCCGGGCCGTGGCGCGTAACGACGCGCCATGACCGAGCCACGCAACATCCTTGTCACCGGCGCCAGCCGCGGCATCGGCGCTGCCATCGTCGAAGCCTTCGCCGGCCACCGGGTCGCCGGCCATTCCAGCGCCGGCGGCGACGGCCGCATTGCGGCCGACCTCGCTCTGCCCGGTGCCGCCGAGGCGCTCTGGGCCGAAGCGCTGGGCCGTCTCGACGGGCGGATCGACGTCCTCGTCAACAATGCCGGCATCTTCGAGGCGGCGCCGATCTCTCTTCCCCATGACGAATGGGTCGCCGAGTGGGAGCGCACGCAGCGCGTGAACCTCACCGCCAGCGCGGAGCTGTGCCGCCTTGCCGTCCGCCATTTCCAGGACCGCGGCGGGGGCGGGCGGATCGTCAACGTCGCCAGCCGCGCCGCCTATCGCGGCGACAGCCCCGATCACTGGCATTATGCCGCGTCGAAGGCGGGCATGATCGGCATGACCAAATCGATCGCGCGCGGCTATGCGGGCGAGAACATCCTCGCCTTCGCCGTCTGCCCCGGCTTCACCGTCACCGGCATGGTCGAGGACTATCTGGAAAGCCGGGGCGGTCCGAAGCTGCTGGCCGACATCCCGCTCGGCCGCCCGGCGGAGACGGAGGAGATCGGCGAGATCGTCCGCTGGCTCGCGACGTCGGCGCCCGCTTCGGCGACCGGCGCGGTGATCGACGCCAATGGGGCGAGCTATGTTCGCTGAGACGTTCCGCAGGGAAGGCGGGCCGGAATGAGCTGGAAGGTCACCCTGCCCTGCACGCGCACGGAGGCCGAGGCGCTGAAGGGCGACATCGTCGCCTTCGCAGCGCTCGATTTTCCGCCCGCGTTGATGACGAGCGAGCCCGATCCGGCGCAGCCCGACGCCTGGCGGCTCGATGCCTATTTCGAGGCCGAGCCGTCCCCGGCCGACATCGCGACGCTTCGCGCCCTGGTGCCGAGCGCCGGTCGGGCGAAGGCGGCGGTCGAACGGCTCCCCGACGAGGACTGGCTGACGCTGTCCCAGGCCGGGCTCGAGCCGATCCGGGCCGGCCGCTTCTTCGTCCACACGCCGGCGCACCGCGACGAGGTGCCGGCCGGCGCGATCGCGTTCGAGATCGACGCCGGCCGCGCCTTCGGCACCGGACAGCATGAAACCACCACCGGCTGCCTCGTCGCGCTGGACCGGCTGAAGCGCGAGGGCGCGGTATTCGCGAACGTCGCCGATATCGGCACCGGGACGGGCCTGCTCGCCTTCGCGGCGATGCGGCTGTGGCCGGCCGCCCGCGCCATCGCATCGGACATCGATCCGGTCGCGATCGAGGTGGCGGCTGAGAATGCGGCGATCAACCGCGTGCCGATCGGTCGCGGACCCGGCCGGCTGGCGCTCGCGGTCGCCGCGGGGCTCGATCATCGCGCGCTGGCTGCGCGCGCCCCTTACGACCTGATCGTCGCCAACATCCTCGCCGGCCCGCTGATCGATCTCGCCCCCGCTTTCGCGGCCGCGCTCGCGCCGGGCGGACGGCTGATCCTCGCCGGGCTGCTCGAGAGCCAGAAGGCGCGCGTGCTCGCCGCCTGCCGGCGCCGCGGCTTCGATCCGTCCTTCGAGATAATGCGCGGCGACTGGCCGACCCTGGTGCTCCGCCGCCGGGCGCGCCGCTGACGAAGCCGGCGCGCCGGTTCAGCCGACCCGGCCCGCAAGCCAGCCGTAGAGGAACGCCTCATTGGCCGGGCGCGATTCGGCGAGCGCGATATAGCGTTCGCCCTGGAGCGCGTTCAGCGCTTTCAGCAGCACCGCCTCGCCCGATCGGCCGCGCACCTGCACGAAGGCCGCGAGTGCCGCCAGCGTCTTCGGGCCGATCCGCCGATCGACTGCGACATCGGCATAATCGCTGCCGTTACGGTTGAGCGCGTTGAGCGCGCGCTGGAAAAAGCCGGTCGCGGTCTCCGGCCCCATGTTGACCGCCGTGTCGAACAGCTCGGCCGCGACGTCGGGCGCAAGCGCCGCAACCCGGTCATAGCCCGGCCGCAACCAGTAGAGCCGGCGATAGATCGCCGCCGCCGTCTCCCTCGGCATTGCCTTCATCGCGCCGCCATAACCCTGGGCGCGGGCCACCTGTTCGGTGATCCCCCAGCATGTCGGTCCGCCCCGATCCACGGGATGGTTCACATAGCCGCCTTCGCGCGCGATCAGATCGTCGATCAGCTCTTCCACATCCATGTTTCGCACCATTGGTTCAGTTTGTGACGACTAAATGAACCATATAGGATCGCGGTAGGAAAACGGTTTTTGCGCTGACAGCAACGCCGCGGCCCGCTAGCTAGAAAGGATGGCGGTTCTGGTCGCCCTGTTGCTCGCGGGCATGGTGGCCCTGTGGGTGTCCAATCGCAGCCTCGCGCAGCGGCTGGAGACGCTTGAGCGGCGCCTGGACGCGCCCGGGCGGGCGGCGTCGGCCGATCCCACGCCCGGCGCGCCGCCGGCCCTCCGGCCCACCTCGCCGCCGCCGCAACCGCGCGAGACGCTCGGCACGCTCTTCGAGCGATTCGTCGCCGGCCGTCTCCTGATCTGGGCCGGCGGCGTCGCGCTCGTCGCGGCGGCCGGCTTCCTGATCCGCTATTCGATCGAAATCGGGCTGATCACGCCGGCGGCGCGGATGATCGCCGCCGCGCTCTTTGGTCTGGCATTGATGGCAGCCAGCGAATTCGCGCGCGCGGGACGCGGCCTGGCCGAAGACCCGCGCGTCTCGCAGGCGCTGGCCGGCGCCGGCCTCGCGATCCTCTTCGCCACCGCTTATGGCAGCTACATCCTCTATGCGCTGATCGGCCCCGGCCAGGCGGCTGCGGCGATGGTCGCGATCACGCTCGCCGCGCTCGCCCTGTCGCTTCGCAATGGCGAGCCGACGGCGGCGCTCGGCCTGATCGGCGGCTTCGCGACGCCATTGCTCGTCGGAGACCGCGCGCCGGGCGCGCTGATCCTCCTCGGTTGCTTCGCCTTGCTCGATCTCGCGGCCCTCGCGCTGGCCTGGCGGCGCGGCTGGAGCCGGATCGCGGGCCTCGCAGTGCTGCTGAGCTTCGCCTGGTCAGGCTGGTTCCTGCTCGGCGCGCCTGCGGACGCAGCGGCGGCGGGGCTGTTCGTCCTCATCCTCGCCCTCGCCGGCTCCGCCGCTCCCGCCGAGGCGGTGCGTGAGGCGGCGCCGGCGGCGGCGGTGATCGGTGCGGCCGAGCTTGCGATGCTCGCCGTCCGATCGGATGTCGGCGCGACCGGGCTCGCGCTCTATGGCCTGCTGTCGGCGGCGCTGCTTGCGCTCGCCGCGATCCGGCCGGCGATGCGGATCGCGCCGGGGGCCGCGCTGGCCTTCGCGCTGGTCGTGCTGGTCGCGCGCGCCGCGATGGCGACCCAGCCCTTCACCCCTCAGGCCGCGATCGGCGCGACATTGCTCTTCGGGCTCGGCGGCGCGGCATTGGCGATCCGGATGCGCGCCGCCGGCCTCGCGATCGGCGCCGCGGCGCTCGCCGGGCCGTTCCTGATCCTGCGGCTGATCCAGCCGGCGCTGCTGGCACGACCCGATTGGGGGCTCGTTGCCATGCCGCTCGCGATCGCCGCACTCGCGCTGACCTGGCTCGGCCAGCGTGGCGCAGCCCCCGACGCGCGCGGCCCCGCCTTTTTCGCCGGGGCCGTCGCCGCGCTTCTGCTCGCCGTCGCCGCCGCCGATCTCGCCCCGGCCCGCGCCGTCTCGATCGCCTGGCTGCTGCTCGCGGCCGCGCTGCTGTCGGCCGGCATCATTCTTCGCGACCGCGCCTTCCGCCTGGCCGGCCTCGCGCTGCTGACCGTGACCGCGTTCAAGGTCTTCCTGATCGATGCGGCGCGGCTGGAGGGCGTGTGGCGGATTCTCTCCTTCCTCGGGCTCGGCATCGCGCTGATCGGGATCGGCAGGCTCTACGGGCCGCTGCTGCGGGCGGAGAAAGGCGCGGTCGAAGATTGATCCTCGGCCCGGGCGGCGACCCCGCCGCGGCGGGCGATCGATGGTCGGGGCGACTGGATTCGAACCAGCGACCCCCACACCCCCAGTGTGATGCGCTACCAGGCTGCGCTACGCCCCGACCAGGGATCGGGCCTTTAGGCGGGCTGTCGCGGCAAGGCAAGCCGTGCCAGGCCAGCGGCTTCTTCGGCGGACCCCATGCGCGCGGCCACAGCGTTGCCGAACGGCAACAGCCGCCCTCATGCCCGCGCCTTGGCAAGCCCGCATCCGCATGTTAGGCGCCTGCGGTTTCAGGGCCCGCATCCGTGCGCCGGCCGACTTTCCAGGTAGGATCCATGTTCGAATCTCCAGCCTACGCCGCGAGCGCCGGCACCGCCGCCACAGGCGCGGCGGGTCTCATCGTCAACGTCCTTCCCTTCATCGCCATCCTGGTGATCTTCTACGTGCTGATGATCCGGCCGCAGCAGCGCCAGATGAAGACGCATCGCGAGATGATCGCCGGCGTGAAGCCGCGCGACGTTGCGGTGACAACCGGCGGCCTGATCGGCAAGGTCACCAAGGTCGACGAGAACGAGATCGAGCTCGAGATCGCGCAGAATGTGCGCGTGCGCGTCGTCAAGTCGATGCTGAGCGACGTGAAGCCTTACGGCTCCAAGCCCGCGAACGACTGAGGCCGCCATGCTCGATTTTCCCCGCTGGAAGGTGATCGGCATCTGGGCGCTGCTCGCGCTCGGCGTCCTGCTGTCCGTCCCCAGCCTGCTGCCGCGCGACATCGCGCACCGGATGCCGGCCTGGGTCCAGAAGATCCACGTCAACCTGGGCCTCGACCTCGCCGGCGGGAGCCACCTGCTGCTCGAGGCGCAGACCGGCGATGTCGCCCGCCAGCGGGTCGAGATGATGGAGGACAATATCCGCCGCGCGATGCGGACGGCCTCTCCGCAGATCGAGATCGGCGACGTCTCCACCCAGAATGGCCAGCTCGCCTTCGCCGTGCGCGATCCGGCGCGCGTCAACGACGCCCTCGGCCTCGCCCGCCAGCAGGCGCAGCCCTCCAGCTTCGGCGGCACCCGCGAATGGGATGTGAGCGCGAACGGCGCCACCATCGTGATGCGGCCGACCCAGGCCGGGCTCGATTCGGCCGTGAGCTCCGCGATGGAAAGCGCGCGGGACGTCATCGATCGGCGCATCAACGCGCTCGGCACGCTCGAGCCGACGATCATCCGCCAGGGATCGAACCGGATCCTCGTCCAGGTGCCGGGCCTCCAGAACCCGGAGGCGCTGAAGCAGCTGATCGGCCGCACCGCCCGTCTCGAATTCCGCATGGTCGACGAGAATGCGACGCCGCAGCAGATCCAGTCGGGCCGCGCCCCGATCGGCAGCCAGATCCTGCCGCTCGCCCAGGGCGGCCGGATCGCCGTGCAACGCCGGGCGATCATCACCGGCGACATGATCTCCGATGCCCGCCAGGCTTTCGATCAGCAGGATGGCAGCCCCAATGTGGTCCTGACCTTCGACAGCAACGGCGCGCGGCGATTCGCGCACACCACGCAGGAGAATGTCGGCAAGCCCTTCGCCATCATCCTCGACAATGTGGTCCTCTCCTACCCCGTGATCCGCGAGCCGATCCTTGGCGGCACCGCGTCGATCAGCGGCGGCGGTTTCACCGTCGAAACCGCGAACCAGCTTGCGATCTCGCTTCGCTCGGGTCGCCTTCCGGTCGAGCTGAACGTCATCGAGGAGCGGACGGTCGGGCCCGACCTCGGCGCCGATTCGATCCGCGCCGGCATCATCGCCTGCATCGTCGCGACGGTCGCCGTGCTCATCTTCATGTTCCTGAGCTACGGCCGGTTCGGTCTCTATGCGGACCTCGCCGTCATCATCAACCTGTTCGTGATCGTCGGCATCATGGCGCTGCTCAATGCGACGCTGACGCTGCCCGGCATCGCGGGCTTCGTCTTGACCGTCGGCACCGCGGTCGACGCCAACGTTCTGATCGACGAGCGCATCCGCGAGGAGCGAAGGCGCGGCCGATCCGTTCTGATGGCCGTGGAAAACGGCTATAAGGAAGCGAGCCGGACGATCTTCGAGGCGAACGTCGTGCACACGATCGCCGGGCTCATCATGCTCGTGCTCGGCACCGGGCCGATCAAGGGCTTCGCGATCGTGCTGCTGATCGGCATCGCCACCTCGGTGTTCACCGCGGTCGTCTTCACCCGCATGCTCGTCGCCGGCTGGATCCGCAGGAACCGCCCGACCGAGATCAACATCTGACGGGATGAATTGAAATGCGTCTGCTGAAGCTCATTCCCGAAGATACCAATATCGGCTTCGTGCGCCTGCGCCACTGGGCGTTCGGCATCACCGCCCTGCTGACCGTGCTCGCGGTCGGCGCCGTGGCCTGGAAAGGGCTCAATCTCGGCGTCGACTTCGTCGGCGGCCTGATGATCGAGGCCCATTTCCAGGAGCCGCCGCACCTCGACGAGCTGCGCGCCAATGTCGACCGGATCGGCGCCGGCCAGGGCGCGCTCCAGGCCTATGGCGATCCGCGCGTGGTCGCGATCCGCCTGCCCCCGCCCGAAGGCGGCCCGGGCGCCGCGAGCCAGGTGGTGGATCGGGTGAACAACGCGCTGCGCGCGGATTATCCGGGCGTCACCATCGCGCGTTACGACACCGTGTCGGGCAAGGTTTCGGGCGAACTCATCCGGAACGGCATCCTCGCCGTCTTCCTCGCCATCCTCGGCATCGCCGT
The DNA here is from genome assembly GCF_007995055.1 of Sphingosinicella ginsenosidimutans. NCBI lineage: Bacteria > Pseudomonadati > Pseudomonadota > Alphaproteobacteria > Sphingomonadales > Sphingomicrobiaceae > Allosphingosinicella > Allosphingosinicella ginsenosidimutans. The sequence continues at coordinate 789,110 of NZ_VOQQ01000001.1, forward strand.
CTTCTCGTGGATCCGCTACGAATGGCAGTTCGGCGTGTCGACCTTCGTCGCCGTCCTCCACGACGTGCTGATGACATTGGGCTTCTTCGCGATCAGCCGGTTCGAATTCGATCTTTCGACCGTGGCGGCGGTGCTCACCATCATCGGCTATTCGATCAACGACAAGATCGTCGTCGACGACCGCATCCGCGAGAATATGCGCAAATATCGCAAGATGGAGATGGGGCCGCTGATCGATCTTTCGGTCAACGAGGTGCTGCCACGCACCGTGATGACCTCGATCACCGTGCTGCTCGCGCTCGGCGCGCTGCTGATCTTCGGCGGCCATGTGCTGCGCGGGTTCACCGCTGCGATGATGCTCGGCATCATCATCGGCACCTATTCGTCGATCTACGTCTCCGCCTCGATGCTGATCACGCTCGGGCTCAACGCGAATGCGCCGGGCAAGAGCGGTCCGACGCCCCGCGAGAAGGGCGGCACGCGCAACGAGGGCTATGACGGGGCGCAGGTGTGAAGCGGACGCCGCCAGCCGCGGGGCCTGTCGTCCAGCGGCTGACGGCCAGCGGCTTCGCGATCGACGGCGCGGTCCATCGCGCCGCGCTGCTGACGCCCGATCGCGTTCTTTCATGGTCGCCGCCGCCGCTCGCTGAGCTGAGTGAGGAGGATCTCGCGCCGCTGCTCGCGCTCGATCCGGCACCTGAATTCGTGCTGATCGGCGCCGGGCCGCGCCACGCCTTCGCGCCTCCCGCGCTCATCGCCGCGCTCGATGCGCGAGGGATCGGGGTCGAGGCGATGGACAGCCGCGCCGCCGCCCGTGCCTGGAGCCTGCTCCGCGCCGAGGGACGCTGGATCGCCGCCGCGCTGATGCCGCTCTAGCGTCCGGCCAGGCCGGCGAGATGGGCTTCGAGCGCCGCGGCGTTCGCATCCCAGCTGAAGCCCTCCGCCGCGGCGCGCGTCTCGGCCTGGGAGGGAGGGCTGGCGAGCACCTCCGCAATGCCCGCCGCCACCGCGGCGCTCGTGCGCTCGACCAGCCGGCCAGCCGCCGGGCGGTCGACGATCTCGCGGGCGCCGCCGACGTCGCAGGTCACCACCGGCGTGCCGCAGGCAAGCGATTCGACCCAGGCGTTGGCGAGGCCTTCCGACGCGGTCGGCAGGACCATGACGCGGGCCGAGGCGAGCAGCGCGGGCAGCTCTTCATGCGGACGGCTGCCGAGGAAGCGGACCCGGTCCGCGACCCCCAGCGCGCGGGCCTGCGCTTCGAGCGCGGCGCGATCCGGGCCATCGCCGACCAGCACCAGTTCGGCGTCCGCGGCCGCCAGCCTCGCCAATGCCTCGATCGCGATCCCCTGCCCCTTGCGCTCGATCAACGCGCCGACGCAGACCAAAGTCACGCCGGGGCCCCGCTCGATCGGCCGGAAGCGATCGAGGTCGACGCCGGTATGATGAACGCGGATCGAGCGCTCCGGCATTCCCATCGCGACCATGTCCCGCTTAAGCGCGGCGCTGACTGCGAGCAGGCCGCCGGCGCGCCGCCCGGCCTCGACGATCTGCGCGCTTATGCCCGGCCGCTTGCCCCACAGATGAATGTCGCTGCCCCGCGCCTTGACCGAGAACGGGACGCCGAGCTGCCCTGAGAGCCGCATCGCCGCCGGCCCGTCCGGCCAGAAGAATTCGGCATCGATCACGTCGAAGGGGAAGCGTTCGCGAATCTCCCGAAGCAGGGGGAGCAGCGTATCGGCCATGTCCCGTGCCGTGCGCGCATGGCCGATGCGCGGCCACACACGGTAATGCGGGCGATGGACTGCGAGGCCTTTCCACCTCTCCTCGCGCGGCAGGGCGGCGAGCGGCGCATAATGCGGATGGCGCGACAGCGGCCACACCGGAAGCCCGATCGGGGCGACGACTTCCACTTCGACGCCCGGCCGCGCGGCGAGCCCGAGCGTCTGGCGCTCGACGAACACGCCGAGCACCGGCCGGTGCGCGTTCGGGAACAAGGTGGCGAGGGTCAGCACGCGAAGCATGGCGGGGCCCTAGCAATTCCCGCCTAGCGGGACGTTAAGGACAGCATTAAAGCCCGGTTCATCGCGCCCGGTCCTTCTGGCGCGGCAAGGCCGCTTGGCCTTGTCCGAACCCTTCGCTAAGAAGTCCTCCATGCATCGTCTTTCCCGCCCGCTTGCCCTGGCCGCAATCGCCCTCGCACTGCTGCCGCTGGGCGCGTGCAACACGCTCGGCCGCAACCGCAACAGCCTGCGCGCTGACACGCGTTACGTCGCACGCGATGTCAACTCGCTCTACAATGCGGGCCTCGCCCGGCTGCAGCAGCGCAATTACGCGCTCGCCGGCGCGCTGTTCGACGAGACCGAGCGGCAGCATCCCTATTCGGTGTGGGCGCGCCGGGCGCAGCTGATGAGCGCCTTTTCCTATTATGCGGCGGGCGATCACCAGAAATCGATCGATGCGGCGCGTCGCTTCCTGTCGATCCATCCGGGCAATCGCGACGCGCCCTATGCGCTCTACCTGATCGGCATCAACTATTACGAGCAGATCACCGACATCACCCGGGATCAGGCGAGCTCGCGGCAGGCGCTGACGGCGTTCGGCGAGCTGATTCGGCGTTATCCGGGGACGCCCTATGCGGACGATGCCCAGCTCAAGATCGATCTGGTCCGCGACCATCTTGCCGGCAAGGAGATGGAGATCGGCCGCTTCTACCAGCGCCGGCACCAGTGGCTGGCCTCGGTGGTCCGTTTCCGCACCGTGATCGACCAGTATCAGACGACCGCGCACGCGCCCGAGGCGCTGATGCGGCTCACCGAATCCTATCTGGCGCTCGGCATCCCGGTCGAGGCGCGCCGCGCCGCCGCCGTGCTCGGCGCCAATTATCCCGAGACGCGCTGGTATCGCCGCGCGCACGACCTGATCGAGCGCGATGCCCCCAATGTTGAAGCCGGCACCGCCGATCCGGGCCCGCCCGAGGCGACCCCGCCCGAGCATATCCATGTGCCGCAACCGCAGCAGCCGCAGCAGCAACCCGACGACGACGGCGGCAACTGATATTGATCCTCCGCCCCCCGGGGTGGCAGACAGGGCCATGCTAACCCGCCTCTCGATCCGCGATGTCGTCCTGATCGAGACGCTCGACCTCGATTTCGCGCCCGGGCTTGGCGTGCTCACCGGCGAGACCGGGGCGGGCAAATCGATCCTGCTGGACGCGCTGGGCCTCGCGCTGGGGGCGCGGGCCGATTCGGGGCTGGTGCGCGCCGGCCAGGCGCAGGCCGCGGTCTCGACCAGCTTCGATCTTGCGGGCGGCCACCCCGCCTTCGCCTTGCTCGAGGAGAACGGCCTGGCGAGCGAACCGGGCGAGCCGCTCGTGATCCGCCGCGTCGTCCGCGCCGACGGGGGCAGCCGCGCCTTCGTCAACGATCAGTCCGTTTCCGCCGGCCTGCTGCGCGAGCTTGGCGGCCTGCTCGTGGAAATCCACGGCCAGCATGACGATCGCGGCCTCCTCAATCCGCGCGGCCACCGCGCGCTGCTCGACGCCTATGGCCGGATCGACACCGCGGGCATCGCAGCCGCCTGGCTGCGACTCGGCGCGGCGCGCGAGGCGCTCGACGAGGCGCGGCGGACCTTCGAGGAGGCGCAGCGCGACCGCGACTGGCTTGCCCATTCCGTGGCCGAGCTCGACGCGCTCGATCCCCAGCCGGGCGAGGAGGAGAGCCTCGCCAACCTGCGCGCGACGATGCAGGCCGGAGCGCGGCTCGGCGAGGAACTGGCGGGCGTTTCCGCGTTGCTCGGCGGCTCGGAGGGCGGCCTCGCGGCGCTGCGCCAGGCGGCGCGGCGGCTCGACAGGATCGCCGCCGAGCATCCGCTGCTCACCGATGCCCTCGCCGCGCTCGACCGGGCCGTGATCGAGGCGTCGGAGGGCGAGGACGCGCTGGAGCGGGCGAGCGCGGCGCTTGCTTTCGATCCGGCGCGGCTGGAGGCGGCCGAGGCGCGGCTCTTCGATATCCGCGCGCTCGCCCGCAAGCACCGGATCGAGCCCGAAGGCCTGCCCGGGCTGCGCGAGGAGCTGGCGGCGAAGCTCGGCGCGATCGAGGCGGGCGGCGAGCGGCTTGCCGAACTGAAGGCACAGGTGGAAGCGGCCCAGGCCGATTATGACGCGGCCGCGAGCCGGCTCAGCGACGCGCGGCGCGAAGCGGCGGCCCGGCTCGACGCGGCGGTCGCCGCCGAGCTCGCGCCGCTGAAGCTCGACGCCGCCCGCCTGCGAACCGCGATCGGCGAGGCCGAACCATCTGCCTCGGGCCGCGATCGCGTCGAGTTCGAAGTCTCGACCAATCCCGGCGCGCCGTTCGGGTCGCTGACGAAGATCGCGTCGGGCGGCGAGCTGTCGCGCTTCATCCTGGCGCTCAAGGTCGCGCTCGCACAGGAAAGCGGGGCGACGACGATGATCTTTGACGAGATCGACCGCGGCGTCGGCGGCGCGGTGGCAAGCGCGATCGGCGATCGTCTGCACCGGCTGGCGGCGGGCGGCCAGGTGCTCGTCGTCACCCACAGCCCCCAGGTCGCCGCGCGCGGCGCGCGCCATTTGCTCATCGAAAAGAGCCATGACGGCCTCGTCACCCGCACCAGCGTCCACGCGCTGGATGCCGCGAAGCGGCGCGAGGAGATCGCGCGGATGCTCTCCGGCGCCGAAGTCACCGACGAGGCGCGCGCGCAGGCGGCAAGGCTGCTGGAGGCGGCATGATGTCGATTGTCTCCCGGACCACGACGATGGCAATTGGCCCGCGATGACCGAAGCCGAAGCCGCCGCCGCGCTGGAGCGCCTCGCCCGCGAGATCGCCCACCATTCGCGCCTCTACCATACCGACGACGCGCCGGAGATTTCGGACGCCGCCTATGACGCGCTGGTGCGCGAAAATGCGGCGATCGAGGCGGAATTCCCGCACCTGATCCGCGCCGACAGCCCCTCGCGCCAGGTCGGCGCGGCGCCGGCGGCCTATCTTGCCAAGGTCCGCCATGCGGTGCCGATGCTCAGCCTCGACAACGCCTTTTCGGATGAGGAGGTGGCGGAGTTCCTCGGCCGGGTGCGGCGCTATCTGGCGCTCGGCGAGGAGGCCGAGCTTGCGATCGTCGCCGAGCCGAAGATCGACGGCCTGTCCTGCTCGCTGCGGTACGAGAAAGGGGCGCTGGTCCTCGCGGCGACGCGCGGCGACGGGACGACCGGCGAGGATGTGACGCCCAATGCGCGCACAATCGCCGACATCCCGCGTCAGCTTCCGAAGGGCGTGCCCGACATCTTCGAGGTGCGGGGCGAAGTCTATATGTCGAAGGCGGACTTCGCGGCCCTGAACGCGCGGCTGCTCGCCGACGCGGAGGATCCCGAAAAGGCCCGCCAGTTCGCCAATCCGCGCAACGCCGCCGCGGGCTCGCTGCGCCAGAAGGATGCGGCGGTCACCGCGGCGCGCCCGCTTCGCTTCTACGCCCATGGCTGGGGCGAGGCCTCGTCGGTGCCGGCCGAAACGCAGCTCGAGATGATGCGGATCATCGAGAGCTGGGGAATCCCGATCGCGCGCGACATCGCCTTGTGCGCGAGCCTTGAGGACATGCTCGCCCATTATCGCAGGATCGGCGCCGAGCGGGCGGACCTGCCGTTCGACATCGACGGCGTCGTCTACAAGGTGAACCGGCTCGACTGGCAGGCGCGGCTCGGCCAGGTCGCGCGCGCGCCGCGCTGGGCGCTGGCGCACAAATTCCCGGCGGAGAAGGCCGAGACGGAGCTGCTGGCGATCGACATTCAGGTCGGCCGCACCGGCAAGCTCACGCCGGTCGCGCGGCTGAAGCCGGTCGGCGTCGGCGGCGTCACCGTCACCAATGCGACGCTCCACAATGCGGACGAGATCGCGCGATTGGGCGTGCGCGTCGGCGATCGCGTGCTGATCCAGCGCGCCGGCGACGTCATCCCGCAGGTGCTGGAGAATCTGACGCCGGATCGCGCGGCGCCGCCCTATGTCTTCCCGGACAAATGCCCGATCTGCAATTCCGATGCGGTGCGCGAGGAGGGCGAGGTCGACGTGCGCTGCACGGGCGGCCTCATCTGCCCGGCGCAGCGCGTCGAGCGGCTCAGGCATTTCGTCAGCCGCCATGCGCTCGATATCGAGGGGCTGGGCATCACCCATATCGATAATTTCTTCGCCGACGGCCTGATCCGCTCGCCGGCCGACATCTTCACGCTGAAGAAGGAGGATCTGCTCGCCCGCGAGCGCTGGGCGGAGCTTTCGGCGCGGAACCTGATCGACGCGATCGACGCGAAGCGCAATCCGCCGCTCGATCGCTTCCTCTTCGCGCTCGGCATCCGCCATGTCGGTGAGGTGACGGCGCGCGATCTCGCCCGGCGCTACCGGAGCTGGGCGGCCTTCGAGGCGATGATCGACGCCACGCTGGCGCTCCGGCGCGGGATGGCGCCGGTGATCGGCGAGGAGGAGCGAAAGTTCCTTGCCCGGCGCGACAAGGCGGTGGTCGAGGCGGTGGCGACGCCCAATATCGGCCCCGAGGTCGCCAACGCGCTGCTCGATTTCTTCGAGGAGCCCCATAATCGCGAGGTGCTCGCCGCGATCTTCGCAGCCGGCGTCACCATCGCCGACGTGATCCACGAGGTCAGGCAATCTCCGGTGACCGGCAAGACCGTGGTGTTCACCGGGAGCCTTGAAAGCCTGTCGCGCGACGAGGCGAAGGCGCAGGCCGAGGCGCTGGGCGCGAAGGCGGCGGGCGACGTTTCGAAGAAGACCGACCTGGTCGTCGCCGGCCCGGGCGCCGGATCGAAGCTCAAGAAAGCCGCCGATCTCGGCATCGAGGTGATCAACGAGGCCGCCTGGCTCGCCATCGTCGCAGCGGCAAGGGGCTGATTTTTCACGGCAAAGATGGTACAAGGCGGGGCGGAGGGCCGCGTCCCTAGGGCGGCCAATTCGGCTGGCACTTTTTGCTGTCCTACAATGTGCCAGATCGGTTAGTCCGCGCGGATGACGGATTCGCCCCCTCCCCTCCCGCCGGACCGGCGCGACGGCGGCCCCTATCGCGTCGCGCTCGGCCTCGTTGCCCTGATCGGCGGCCTCGCCGGGCTTGCCGGCCTCTATTTCATCCCGATCCCCGAAGGAAATCGCGAGCCGCTGCTGCTTGCGCTGGGCCTCGTGCTCGGCTGGGGATCGACGGTGATCGGCTTCGAATTCGGCTCCTCGCCGGCCGGACGCAAGGCCGCCGCCGCGGGCGTTCGCAACGAAGGTTCGCCGCAGCCCTGAATCGTTGCGCCGGCGACGCGCGCTCCCCACATTCGCGGCCAAGCGAATGCAAGCGGGAGTTTCTCACCAATGGAAGTCTGGCACGGCACGACGATCATCGGCGTGCGCAAGAACGGCAAGGTCGTGGTCGCCGGAGACGGGCAGGTCTCGCTCCAGTCCACCGTCATCAAGCCCAATGCGAAGAAGGTGCGGCGGCTAGGCGGCGGCACCGGGTCCGGACAGTCCGGCGTGATCGGCGGCTTCGCCGGCGCGACCGCCGACGCCTTCACCCTCTTCGAACGGCTGGAGCGCAAGCTGGAGCAGCATAACGGCCAGTTGCTGCGCGCCGCGGTCGAGCTCGCCAAGGATTGGCGCACCGACAAATATCTTCGCAACCTCGAGGCGATGATGATCGTCGCCGACAGGGACGTGACGTTGATCCTCACCGGCAATGGCGATGTGCTGGAGCCGGCGAACGGCGTCGCGGCGATCGGGTCCGGCGGCAATTTCGCCCTCGCCGCCGCCAATGCGCTCTACGATTATGAGGAGGATGCGGAGGTCATCGCGCGCAAGGCGATGAAGATCGCCGCCGACATCTGCGTCTACACCAACGAAAATCTCACCGTGGAGACGATCGAAGCGAAGTGAGGGCGGATCGCGCGGCGGCGCGGACGAAAACGGCCTTTCGCCCGCGCGACGAAGGCGGTTACGGTGTCCCCATGCACCGCCGCGCCTTTCTCGGGTCCGCCGCCGCCACGCTTGCGCTTCCCGCCTGCGCGACCGTGCAGCCACGGATGGCGGCGCGCGGCTGCCTGCCGGCGGTGGACGTCTCGCCCGATCGCGTGATCCGAACGCTCGCCGGGCTGCGTCCCTTCCGGCCGGCTGGCTTCCGGGTCGAGGCGGCGACGCTCGGCGACAAGCGCATCGTCCACAATTACGGCCATGGCGGCGCTGGGATCACGCTGTCCTGGGGCACGTCGAAGCTCGCCTGCGACATCGGCCTGCAGGGGCATGAGGGCCCCGTCGCGGTGATCGGCGCCGGCGTGATGGGCCTCTCGACCGCGCGGCTCGCGCAGGAAGCGGGTTTCGACGTCACGATCTACACGAAGGCGCTGCCGCCCGAGACGACCTCGAACATCGCTGGCGGCCAGTGGCATCCCTTCGGCCATTTCGACCGCAGCGCCGTGACGGACGAGTGGCGCGCCCGCTACCTCGCGGCGGCCGCCTATAGCTGGCGGCGGTTCCAGATCATGGTCGGCGACGATTATGGCGTCCGCTGGCTGCCGACCTACAGCCAGGGCGGCGCCGAGGAGCAGCTCTTCCCCTCTTTCCCGCCGAACAGCCGCGCGCTCCGCCCGGAGGAGCACCCCTTCCCGCTCGATCGCGTCTCGCGCTTCGACACCATCTATGTCGAGGTCGGCCGCTATCTCCGCCAGATGATCCGCGACGTGCAGGTTGCCGGCGGCGCGGTCCATGTCCGCGATTTCGCGTCCCCGGCCGATGTCGCGGCGCTCCCTGAGCGGCTGATCTTCAATTGCACCGGGCTCGGCGCGCGGGCGCTCTTCGGCGACGAGACCCTGATCCCGATCCGGGGCCAGCTCGCCATCCTGGAGCCGCAGCCGGAGATCGCCTACGCCTTCACCGGCGATGCGGGCTATATGTTCCCCCGGCCCGACGGCATCCTGCTTGGCGGCACGTTCGAGCGGAATGTCTGGGACGCGACGCCGCAGCCCGACGCCATCGCCCGTATCGTCGCCTCGCATCAACGCCTGTTCGCCGGCTTCCGCTGCACCGCTTGAACTCGATTGCCGCGCGCCCAATCTTGTCGCCCAAGATGGATTACGAACCCCGCGTGCCGGACGCGTCCGGCGTCACCGAACCCCAGAGCGACACCCCAACCCCGAGGAAAGCCGGCCGGATGAACGACGCCCTCACCCCCAAGGCCGTGGTCGCCGCGCTGGATCAGCACATCATCGGTCAGGACGAGGCCAAGCGCGCCGTCGCGGTGGCGCTTCGCAACCGCTGGCGCCGCCAGCAGCTCCCCGACGGGCTGCGCGACGAGGTGACGCCCAAGAACATCCTGATGATCGGCCCCACCGGCTGCGGCAAGACCGAGATCAGCCGGCGGCTGGCCAAGCTCGCCGATGCGCCGTTCGTGAAGGTCGAGGCGACCAAGTTCACCGAAGTCGGCTATGTCGGCCGCGACGTCGAGCAGATCGCCCGCGATCTCGTCGAGGAAGCGGTGCGGCTCGAGCGCGAGCGCCGGCGCGAGGCGGTGAAGGGCGCGGCCGAGGCGGCGGCGATCGAGCGGCTGCTCGACGCGCTGACGGGCAAGGACGCGTCGGCCGCCACCCGCGAGAGCTTCCGCCGGATGCTCGGCGAAGGCCACCTCAACGATCGCGAGGTCGAGATCGACGTCTCCGATCAGCCGCAGACGCCGTTCGAGATCCCGGGCCTCGGCGGCCAGGTCGGCATGATCAACCTGAGCGACATGATGAGCAAGGCGATGGGCCAGCAGCCCAGGAAGAAGCGCAAGATGCCGGTGCGCGAGGCGCTCGCCAAGCTGGTCGAGGAGGAACAGGACAAGAGGCTCGATCCCGATGACCTCAACCGCACCGCGCTTCGCGATGCCGAGGCGAACGGGATCGTCTTCATCGACGAGATCGACAAGATCGCCGTCTCCGACGTGCGCGGCGGATCGGTGAGCCGCGAAGGCGTGCAGCGCGACCTGCTGCCGCTGATCGAGGGCACCACGGTCGCCACCAAATACGGGCCGATGAAGACCGATCACATCCTCTTCATCGCCTCGGGCGCGTTCCACGTCGCCAAGCCGAGCGACCTGCTTCCCGAGCTCCAGGGCCGCCTGCCGATCCGGGTGGAGCTCAAGGCGCTGACCGAGGCCGATTTCATCCGCATCCTCTCCGACACGCGCGCGAGCCTGACCGAGCAATATCGCGCCCTGCTCGGGACCGAGGGGGTCAGCGTCGAATTCGCCGAAGACGGGATCGCCGCGCTCGCCCGCATCGCCGCCGAGGTCAATGAGAGCCTGGAGAATATCGGCGCGCGCCGGCTCCAGACGGTCATGGAAAAGCTGCTCGATGGCGTGAGCTTCGAGGCCGAGGATCGGCGCGGCGAGACGATTACCGTCGATGCCGCCTATGTCGAGGCGCAGCTCCAGAGCATCGCCCGCAACGCCGATCTCAGCAAATACGTGCTCTGACGAACCGGCGGAAAACCTGCGGTTTTCCGTTGGTTCGCGCAGATCGTTACGCCTCCCGTCGTCAACGGCGAACGATTCATCGCGCGGGATGCACCCCGAAGGGGTGGCGCCGCATTGGTCCTTCAAACCCCCCTGTCCATTTATCGGAGGACCAGATGAAGACCCTCAAGATCGCACTTGTCGCCGGCGCCGCGCTGCTCCCGGCCTCGCTCGCCGCCCAGGCCACGGGGACGCCCGGAAGCGAGATGCAGCCGCCCACCGGAACGCTGACGCCGCCGCCGACCCAGACGCCGGATACCCCGCCGACCCAGACGCCCGATACCTCGCTGCCGACGCCGACGCCGACGCCGGACACCGGCCAGGCCGCCGACCAGATGACGCCGGGCACCCAGGCGACCACGCCGGGGGCACAGGCCAATGCCCAGGCGGGCGCGACGACCCCGGCCACGGCGGCCGATCTCCAGACCGGCGCGACCGTCCATGACACCCAGGGCGGCACGGTCGGGACGATCGAATCGGCCGACGCCAGCGGCGCGGTGGTGAACACCGGGACGGCGCGCGCGCGCCTTCCCCTGACGAGCTTCGCACGCAACGATTCGGGCCTCGTCATCTCGTTGACCAAGGCGCAGCTCGAAGCCGCGGCGAGCCCGCAGGCGAATCCGTCCAATCCGTCCTGATCCGGATCGCCGGACCTTGAAGAGACCGCGCCGGACCCCGTGTCCGGCGCGGTCTTTTGTGTTTGATCACAATAGATTGTGAGCCGGGATAGTCGAACGTCCCGGAAAGGGACGGAATACAGTAAAAACCCTTTGTTCTTGGTTAATCTTGGCTTAGCCTTGCGGTAGGAGTTGGGGGGCGACTCGATTTGGCGCGGGATCATCCCCCTTCTTCAAGCTCAGCTTTGAGGGGGTGTAGCCATGAATCATAAGTCGTTATTTATGTCGGCCGCGGCAGTCATTGCCCTGGCGGCGCCGTCGGTGGCGGCGGCGGAATCACTCGACGATTTCAGCATCTCGCCCAACACGTCCAGCCAGGCGCTTGCGACCCGCAGCCTGGTGAGCGCCCAATCGGCGGTCATTTCGACGCCGAACGGCCCCGAGCAGATGGTGAACGATCCGCAGATCGTCGTCCGCAGCGATCATAATGCCAACCAGCCGCCCCCCACTGGCCCGCTCAGCACGGGCATCAACGGAATCGGCCAGATCGTCACCGACCAGGGCGGCGGCTTCGTCGGCCTGTGCACCGGCACCCTCATCAACCCGCGCACCGTGATCTTCGCGGCGCACTGCGTGAACGAGGAAGCGGCCTCGGCCTATGGCGCCGCCAGCGGCGGCACCGCGATCATGGTCGATTTCAACGACAACACGCTGGCGACGCTTCGCCAGTGGCTCGGCCTGGATGGCGGAACGCTCTATGCGAGCAATCCGAACGCCCATTACTTCAACATCAACCAGGTCTGGTACGATCCGCGCTCGCTGGCGGATAATTCGTGCACCGCGCCCGGTTCCTGCTTCCTGCAGGCCGACGTTGCGCTCGGCACGCTCGACACGCCGGCCACCGGCATCCCGACCTGGGCGCTGCTCTTCTCGCCGCTCAGCGGGCCGACCCACGGGGTCATCACCGGCTACGGCAACAGCGGAACCTCCGCGTCGCGCTCGCTCGCCAACGACTGGCGCCGCCGCGCGGCCGAGAACATCATTTCGCTGCTCGGCTCGCTCGATGATGTCGACAACTGGCTGTTCTCGGGCGGCCCGTTCACCGACAATCCGCAAAACCTGTACCAGCTGGACTTCAACGATCCGGCCGGCACCGGCGGTTTCAACGGCACCCGGAACTTCGATTTCGGCATCTTCAACGATTCGGCGCTGCCGAACGAGGGGATCACCGCGCCGGGCGATTCGGGCGGCCCGCTGATCGCCGACCAGGCCTATAACCGCAGCGTCGTCGTCGGCGTCCTGTCGGGCGGCTCGCGCTATTTCTCGGCGCAGCTGAACAACAATTACGGGGCGACCAGCTTCTATCAGCCGCTCTATCTGTTCTGGGACGTCATCGTCGCCAACAATCCCTACGCCTACACCGCCGCGAAGGCCGGCGACGGCGCCTGGGAGGATCCCAATCACTGGGTCCAGCTGATGGATCCGAACTATTTCGTCGATATCGGCGGCAGCCTGGTCAACGCGCTGCCGACGACGCCGGCGAACGGAACCGCCGGCGGCGGCCCGAAGTTCGGTTCGGTCTGCTTCCTCGGCGACTGCATCGATCTCACCCAGTTCGGCACCTCGCTCGGTGCGAACCAGACGATCGTCATTCCCGGCGGCCCCGGCTCGACCAACTTCGTGCCGAACAATGTCGATCCGGATCCGGCCCACGGGGTTCGCGCGCATTATTATGACGTGACCCTGTCGAAGGTCGGCACGACGACGCTGAGCTCGGCCGTGACGGTCGACCGCTTCTCGATCCAGGGAACGGTGCTGACGCTGCTCAACGTCCGTCCGAACGGCACACTGACGTCGCTGGTCGATTACACGCAGCTCGGCGGCCAGACCAATGTCGACGGTCGGATCAACGTCGGCGGCGATTATCTGCTTGCCGCCGGCCTGCTCACCGGCCTCGGCACGATCCGCACGCCGTTCCTGACCTCGGCCGCGGGCCGGATCGCGCCGGCGCAGGTCGGCCCGATCGGCACGCTGACCGTCGAAGGCAATGTCATCCTGGCCTCCGGATCCCGGCTCCAGATCGACCTGACCCGCACGGGTTCGGACGTCCTGCGCGTCGTCGCCGGCGCCGGCAGCCCCGGCCAGGCCTCGCTCGGGGGCATCGTGCAGTTCCAGACCGGCCTCGGCACCGCGCCGCGCGCCGGCCAGAGCTACACGTTCCTGACCGCGGCCGGCGGCGTCGACCTCACCTTCGATTCGGTGCAGTCGAACCTCGGCACGCTCCAGCCCACCGTCACCTACGGTCCGAACAGCGTCACCGTGTCGCTCGCGGCCGGCAGCCTCGCTGCGACGGCGGCGGCCGGTGGCGGCGGCGGCGGGATCGCCGACACGATCGCCAACCTGCTCGACCAGATCCGCAACGGATCCTATGACGCCCTGTACGGCCTCTACGGCGCGATCGACGTCATGAATCCGCAGATGCTGGCGGCGACGCTGCGCGGGCTCGCGCCCGATCTCGCGGCGGACGGGGTCGTGATGCAGGATCGCCAGAGCCGGATGATGATGAACAACATCACCGACCGTCTCGGCATGCTCGGCACGATCGCTGACGGCACGATGAGCTTCAGCGCCGACAGCGGCCTGTTCTCGGTGATGGCGGGCAACAGCGCGCCGTCGACGCTCGGCGTCGCAAGCGTCGTCCCCGCAAGCACGGCGATGCACGCCCTTCCGCGCGGCGTCACCGGCTTCGCGGCGAGCGGCTTCACCAACTCGGCGTCGACGATCGGCAGCAGCCAGGCCGGCGTCTATGGCGGCCAGCGCAACTGGTATGCGAGCATGGGCCTTGAAACCCAGGTCGCGGATCACGTCACCTTCGGTACCGCGTTCGGCTACTCGCACGGCATTACCCAGCCGGGCGCGGCGCTGTCGCAGAACCAGTCGACGATCAGCCAGGTCGCGGCCTATGGCAGCTATCGCCTCGGCCACGGCGCCTATGTGGCCGGCGTCGCCTCGGCGGAAATCAGCCGGTTCGACGTCAACCGCGCGTTCAGCGCCGGCAACTTCGCCCAGTATTTCGGCGGGGCGACCTCGGCCAGCCGCTATACCGCGATGGCCGAGACCGGCATGAACCTGCCGTTCCACGGCCTGACCGTCACGCCGCGGGCCTCGCTCACTTATTCGAACTACCATCTGAGCGGGTTCCAGGAGCAGGGCGGCGAAGACGCGCTGAAGTTCGACAGCCTGAACATCCAGCGTCTCGAAAGCCGGATCGGCGCGAGCGTCGGTGGCGAAATGCGGATCGGCCGCAGCGGCTGGCGGTTCCAGCCGCAGCTGCGGGCCGATTTCGTCAGTGCGCTGTCGGGCGCCAATAACGGCCTCAGCGTCCGCTTCGCGGCGGCGCCGGATGCGGCCTTCATGCTCCCGATCGCCGGCGGCGACCGGGCGTGGGGCGAAGTCCGCGGTGGCCTGCATATCGGCAACGGCCGGATGAACTTCGGCGCCGGTGTCGAAAGCAGCCTCGGCCGGTCCGATTATCGGGACGACCGTGCGGTGGCCGACTTCACCGTCAACTTCTAACCCACGGGGGGGAAGGGACCCGCGGGCGGCGATGTCGCCCGCGGGTTTTTTCTTGCCCGCCGCCCGCCGCGATCAGCGCAGGCAGCGCTCCATCCACTTGGTGCCGAACGCGACCAGGTCGGCCGCATCGATCAGTTCGGCCCGCGCCGCGCCAACCGGGCCCTCGCGATGCCGTCCGAGCGCGAGATAGGCCTTCAGGATTCGCGCGAAATAATCCTCGCCCGGCAGCCGCACGATCCCCTCGGCATCGTCGAGGCATTCGATCCAGACATGTTCCGGCCCCTCCGGCCCGGCGATGAGATAATCCCACCGCGTCCGCCGCTTGGCCGGAATCTCGGCCAGATATTCGGCATAATGGAGGGCCGTCGCGGTATCGGGCGACGCGCCGAGCCGAAGCAGCCGGCCGCCGGATTCGCACAGCTTCTGAAGCGGCGATCCCGGCCCGTAATAATCGTGCCAGGGCTGGTCGGCCATGAGCCACCGGGCTCGCGCGCCGCGGGCCCCGAACCGGCCGCTCGGATTATCGCTTTCGACCGTGCCCGCGCGCCGCCGGAACGCTTCGCCAAGCCAGCCGACATCGGGCTGCGCCGGCGCCTTGCGCCAGTCGAAGGCCGCGCTGCCGGCAAGCAGCGCCCCGCGCTCCGCCTCCGGGCGAAGGTTCACCCAGTCCATCGGATAGAAGGCGCCGAGCGTCGCCATCAGCGTGCCGCCCGGCCCGACCGCGGCGTCGAGCACGTCCAGAAGCAGTTCGGCCCCGCCCGCCCCATGACAGGAGCGGGCGAGGCCGAGCCGACGCAGCGACGCATGGATCATCAGCATGTCGCCGGAGCAGACCCCCAGCGCGCCAAGCTGCTCCAGCAGCGTCCCGCGGGTGAGGCCGGAGGTCGCCTCCGGCCGGATGGGTCTAGCTGAGATGCTTCGACAGATGCTTGTTCATCTCGAACATGGTGACGCGATCCTTGCCGAAGATCTTCTTCAGCTTGTCGTCGGCGACGATCTCGCGCTTGTTCTGCGGATTTTGCAGATTGTTCTTCTTGATATGGTCCCAGACCTTGCTGACCACCTGGCTGCGCGGCAGCGCCGCCGAACCGGTGATCTCGGCGAGTTCTTTCGAGGGCGTGACCGGCCGCTGCAATCCGCTCTGCCTGCCTTGTGCCATACTTTCCTCCCTTTGAAGCACTGCCGAGTGGATAGAGCGCAATTCCCCCGCCTTGGCAATGGCCGAGCCCGGCAAATCCGGTTTCCCAAAGCCGATCCAGGCGCTTTTCTGTGGATAGAGCGCTCTTAGAGCGAGCCGAACGGCACCACCTTGTTCGCCGCATCGTGGCCGATGTCGGCGCGGCCGAGCCATTCGATGCCGGCCCGGGCGCACCAGAAGCGCGCGATCTCCTCCTCGCTCTCACCGAAGTCCGGATCGTTCGGCGGCACGTCGCTGACCCGGCCGAGGCGCAGGCCGGCAACGGCGCGGATGCCTCGCTGCGCGGTCAGGTGGCCAAGCGCGCGATCGGTGCGATAGGCATATTCGGAGACGTCCTCGAGCAAGAGGACATGGCCGGCGAGGTCGGGCTCGAGCGGGGTTCCGACGATCGCGCCAAGAACGGCGATATTGAAGGCCGCGTGACGCTCGCCCGGCTCAAGCCCGCCTTCGAGGGAGGCGGGATCGCGCCGCGTCAGCCAGGCAAGGGCGCGCTCCACCGCCGCCTCGCCGCCGTCGCGAAGCGCATCCTGCGGCATTGGCCCGTGGGCGACATCGGGAAAGCCGGCGCGATAAAGGCCGGCGAGCAGGAAGCCGGCGTCGCTATAGCCGAGATAGGCCTTGTCCCGCGCCGCCGGGCCGAGCGCGGCGATCGCCGCCTCGGCGATCCGCCCCGCGCCATAGCCGCCCCGCGCGAACCAGACCGCGTCGAAGCCCGGATCGTTCGCGACCGTGACCAGCGCGTGGGCGCGCGCCTCGTCGGTCCCCGCGAAATGATTGTGGCGGAAGAAGCATTGCGGATGGAAGACGATCTCAACGCCCGCAAAGCGCTCGGCCGCGATCGCCTCGACGCGTGCGGCGGCCTCCTCGCTGAAGCGGGAGCTCGGCGCGACCACCGCGATCTTCATAGGCTTCACCTCGCCGGCGTTGAAATGCCCCGCGCTTCCAATAAAGCGGCGCGATGGACGCAGCCAAATCCTATTTCTTCGTCGGCATCGGCGGCAGCGGGATGCTGCCGCTCGCGCTGATCGTGCAGGGGCGCGGCGCTGCCGTCGCCGGATCGGACCGGACGCTCGACCAGGGCCGGCTCGCGCCGAAGTTCGAGTTCCTGCGACAACGCGGAATCGATCTCTTCCCCCAAGACGGCAGCGGCCTCACCGGCGCCGACCAGATCGTCGTCGCCTCCGCCGCGGTCGAGGAGACCGTGCCCGACATCGTCCGGGCGAAGGCGATCGGCGCGCAGCGCCTGTCGCGTCCCCAATTGCTCGCGGACCTGTTCAACGGCGCGGCGCTTCCAATCGCGGTCGGCGGCACCAGCGGCAAATCGACCGTCACCGGGATGATCGGCTGGATCCTCCACAGCTGTGGGCGCGATCCCACCGTGATGAACGGCGCGGTGATGAAGAATTTCGTTTCCGCGCAGGCTCCGTTCGCAAGCGCGCTGGTCGGCAACGGCGATGCCTTCGTCAGCGAAGTGGACGAAAGCGACGGATCGATCGCGCTCTATCGCCCGAAGATCGCGGTCCTCAACAACATCACGCTCGATCACAAGAGCCTGGACGAGCTTCGCCGCCTGTTCGGCGACTTCGCGATGAAGGCGGAAACGGTCGTGCTCAATCTCGACGATGACGAGACCCGGCTGCTCGCGGCGGCGTTGCCGGCGCAGAAGCTCGCCACCTATTCGTTCGAGGACGAGAGCGCGGGCCTGGTCGGATCGGACGTCGCCGAGGAGCCCTGGGCCATTTCGTTCAAGGCCAATGGAGTCCCCGTCCGCCTTCGGATACCCGGCCGCCACAATGCCGAAAATGCGCTCGCCGCGCTCGCCGCCGCCCGCGCCGCCGGTATCACTCTGGAGGAGGCCGCGGCGGCGCTGGCCGGCTTCACCGGTCTCAGGCGCCGCTTCGAGAAGGTCGGCGAGGCGGATGGCGTCACCGTGATCGACGATTTCGGGCACAATCCAGACAAGATCGCCGCCACGTTGCGGACGCTCCACGCCTTTCCCGGGCGGCTGCTCGTCCTCTTCCAGCCGCACGGCTACGGGCCGCTGAAGACGATGAAGGACGAGCTGATCGCGACCTTCGCGGCCGGACTCGCGCCGGGCGACCTGCTCGTCCTCACCGCTCCGGTCTATTATGGGGGCACGACCGATCGAAGCGTGGGGAGCGCCGACATCGTCGCCGGCGTCAGCGAACGCGGCCGCGATGCCGAGCATATTCCCGATCGCGCTGAGGCCGCACGCCGCCTGACCGCCCTCGCCCGCCCCGGCGACCGCATCGTCGTCATGGGCGCGCGCGACGATACGCTGACCCAGCTCGCGGAGGAGATGGTGGCCGCGCTCGGCTAGAGCGCGGCGCCACCTGGCCTGGCGGCCAGATCAGCCGGCGACCGTCATATCCACCTTCTCCACCCATTCGGGGAAGAAGGCCGGCTCGCGGTTCGACCAGCCGGGGGCGGTCGCCGCGGCCTCGCTGATCGATTGCAGCAGGATGCGGCGGCGATCGGGATGGAGGTGCGGAAGCGCCGCCGCGGCGCAGAAGGCGCCCGGAAGCCACGGGCGCACGCTGGCGCCGATCAGCCGTTCATAGAGGAACCGATAGGAGGCGAAGCAGGGAAGCCGATCCTGGCCCAGATCGAACGCCGTCATCGTGATGAGCGGCGTCATCAGCGGCTCCATCGCGTCGAGACCGCTGTCGTCGGGGATGAAGGCGCGGATCTGGTCGAGCCGGCCATAGACGCGCTGCTGGGCACGGATCCCCGCCGCCTCGCCCGGATCGCGCGACCAGCGCTTCACCGGATCGCGCCGGCCGAGCCCGATATCGAGCGCCCGACGGATGTAGCGCTGCGTGCCTTTGGAAAAGCCCGCAAATTCCTTCATCTCGGCCAGAGCCGCCGCTCCGCTGGCGGGCCGAGTCCTCGTACTCATGGTCCCACACTCCTTTTGCCCAAGCGTGGGATTACGCCCCAACGGCTGAAAAAGCCGTTAACCAAATCCCCGCCTCCCGTTCAGAAATGAATCACGGTTCGAATCCGCCTGCAACGGCAAAACCGGGTCGTTCGTCGCAGCAAGGCGGGGGTGTCGCCGCGCGGCCACAGCGCGCCGCGCCGCTTTCGGCGGAAAAGGCCGGCGCTTGCGGCCGCGAAACGAGCCGGCGCCTTCCAAAAGAGTTGTGGAAAAAGCGCTGGCGGCGATGGCGCGGACCCGTGCTAGACCTGTGCGGGTGAGCGAATCCGGGGACAAGGGCCGCCACGCGGGGGGCAGGATGCCGGCACTGGGGGCCGCCGATTCGCTCGGCTATCGCCGCGCCCTGTCCGGATTTTCGACCAAGGCGGACAAGTCTTCGGCGAATGATCCGCCCGTGCGGGTTTTTTTCGAAGCGACCGGGCTAACAGGGGGCATGGACGAAAGCGCGCATCCCGGCGGCGCCGGCCGGCGGCTGCCGGATCTCGGCATCGCGATCAAATCCAGCATCGCCTTCTGGCTTGTCTACCTGGTCCTCATCACCACGCGCGCGTTCATCCTCCAATTTCCCGATTTCTGGGCCATGTTCGGGCGGCGGCTGTTCCTGATCGTCATCGGCGCCGCGATCACCCTGCTCGTCTATCTCGCGCTCGCGCCGTTCCGGAACTCCACCCTCAACGTGAAGTCGATCGCCGCGGGCCTGTTGTGCCTGCCCGCGTCGATCCTGTTCGCGGCGTGCAACTATGCCGTCTTCTATCTCTATGCGCCGCTTGGCGCCGCGCGCCACGACACGTCCATGGACGGCATGGGCTGGGGCCCGGTCGAGATGGCGGTGCGAACCATCCTCGATACGTCGCTCAGCTGGTATTTTCTCTACGCCGCCTGGGCCGCTTTCTATGTCGCCAACAGCTATGCCCGGCAGCTGCGCGAGGCCGATCGCCGGGCGGGCGCACTTGCCCGCGAGACGCAGGAGGCGCAGCTGCGGGCGCTTCGATACCAGATCAACCCGCATTTCCTCTTCAACACCCTGAACTCGCTGTCCTCGCTGATCCTCGCGCAGAAGACCGACGTCGCCGAGCGGATGCTCATGAACCTTTCCACCTTCTTCCGTGCCACCTTGTCGGCCGATCCGACCGCCGACGTGCCCCTGGAAGAGGAGATCAAGCTCCAGCGCCTCTATCTCGATATCGAGCAGATCCGCTTTCCCAAGCGGCTCCACGTCGAAGTCGACGTGCCGGAGCCGCTGATGGGCGCTCATGTTCCGATCCTGATCCTCCAGCCCGTCGTCGAGAATGCGGTCAAATATGGCGTCGCCAGGTCCCGCAAGCCGGTGACGGTTCGGATCTCGGCTTACGAAGATGCCGGCCGGCTGCACATCAAGGTCAAGGATGATGGCGAGGCTGCCCGAGCGGCCGGAGATGAGGAGGATGACGGCGAAGGAGGCGCGGAGGCAGGCGGCACCGGGGTCGGCCTGCGCAACGTGACCGAACGCCTGAAGACCCGCTTCGGGACGCGCGCCGGCGTGATGCACGGCCCCGATCCGGAAGGCGGTTATACCGTTCACCTCTCGATGCCGGCGGTGCGCGATGACTGATCCGCTCAATATCCTGATCGTCGACGACGAGCCGCTCGCGATCGATCGCCTGCGACTCCTGCTGGAGCCGATGGCGGGCGTCGCCATTTCCGGGGAGGCGGGCGACGGCGAGACCGCGCTGGATCTCGCCGGACGGCTGTCGCCCGATCTCGTCCTGCTCGATATCGCAATGCCGGGGATGGACGGGATCGACGTCGCCCGAGCGCTCGCCGAATCGGGCGCCGATACGGCGATCGTCTTCGTCACCGCGTTCGACAATTTCGCGGTGGCGGCCTTCGACGTCGCGGCGGTCGATTATCTGATGAAGCCCGTCCAGGGCGATCGGCTGGAGCGGGCGCTCGCCCGGGCGCGGCTCCACCTCGCCGGCGAGCGCCGCGCCGCCGTGCCCCGCCCGCCGAGCGCGCATGTCGAGGAATTCTGGGTGCCCGATCTCACCGGGCTGGTGCGGATCAGCGCCGCCGATATCGAACGGGTGACGGCCGAGCGGGACTATATGCGGCTCCACGTCGGGCGGCGCTCCTGGCTTATCCATCGAACCATCGCCAAGCTCGAGCAGGAGCTCGATCCGAAGCGCTTCATCCGCGTCCATCGCTCGGTGATCCTGCGTCGCGACACGATTGCCGGCCTGAGCCGCGATGAGGCAGGCCATTGGTGCGCGCGCCTCACCGACGGCGCCGAACAGCGTATCGGCCGCTCCTATGTCGAGGAGATCAAGCGCTTCGCGGGGCGCTAGGCCATCCCGCGAAATGGGAGGCGACGGCGGGGCACCATCGCCTCCCGACGGACGAGCCGGCCACGCGGTGGGCTTGTTGGCGGCCGGGCTCGAACTGCGTGAGCGAAACTGCCGCAACATTCGCCTCCATGGGTGCGCCGTTCGACGAAGCGCGGCCACGCCTCGACAAGGGACGCGCGGCGGCAAGGATCGCGGCGATGGCTGTCCCTGATCGGGACGCGCCGAAATCCGGGCGCGCACGCGCCCGCGGATCGGCCTATCGGGCGGGTTCGGAGCCTTTCGGGCGGGGACAGGACGCATGGCCAAGGGCCGCATCGGCGAGGCATTGGGAGGCAGGCTGGCGCGCCCGGGCGCGTTGCTCGCGCTCGCCCTCTCCAGCGTGTCGTGCGTGCCGATGGCGGCGCAGTCCCCTCTCTCGGTGACGGCCGCGCCGCCGGCGCCGGCCGGGTCGGCTCCACGGGCGGATCTGCCGCGGCCAGTGCCCTTCACGCCCGTCGCCGCGGCGCTGCACCCCGCCGCCGCCTACACCTTCGAGGCCGACAGCCCGATCGATGCGCTGCGCGCCCGCGACTGCCTTGCCCAGGCGGTCTATTATGAAGCGCGCTCGGAGAGCGAGGACGGGCAGCGCGCGGTCGCGCAGGTGGTGCTGAACCGCGTCCGCCATCCGGCCTTTCCGAACAGCGTCTGCGGCGTCGTCTATCAGGGGCCGATGCGCGTCGGGGGCGGCTGCCAGTTCACCTTCACCTGCGACGGATCGCTGGCGACGGCGCCGGCGGGAGAGGCGTGGATCCGGGCGCGCCGCATCGCCGACGAGGCGCTCGCCGGCCGCGTCTTCGCTCCGGTCGGCCTCGCCACCCATTATCACGCCAATTACGTCTATCCCGCCTGGGCGCCGCGCATGATCCCGCTCGCCGCGATCGGCTTGCACGATTTCTATCGGCTGCCCGGCCCGACGGGGGACGCGCGCGCCTTCACCGTCGCCTATGTCGGCCACGAGCCGATGCCGCGCCCCGCCGCCTTCACGCCGAGGCAGAGCGCCGCCTCGGACGGACTGGCGCCGCTCTTCGCGCCCGCCGCCGCGCCCGCCCCCGTCCGATCGATCCCTGCCGCGGTCGCCGACGCCGCGCCGGCGCCGGTCTCCACGATCCGGCCCGAATATCAGAACAGCGGCCAGTGGCGCGCCGACGCGCCGCCCGCGATCACCGGGGCGCGCTAGCCGATCCGGGTCAACCGCGCGGCTGTCGCGGCAACCCCCGGCACCGCCGCAAGCGTCATCATCGGCCCTCGCCCGAACCTGTGCTCGGCCAGGTGCCGAAGCAGCTCGGCAACGCGAACCGGCCGTGCGGCACGGCGTGCGAAGCCGGCCTGAAAATCGGCCTCGCCCCGAAGGAACGAGTCGGCGGCGGCCATCCCGCTGGTCAGCGCGATCGCGATCCCGTCGCCGGCAAGGCTGGCGATCACGGCGGCCTGGTCGCCGACGCGATAACGGTCCGCTTCGCCGGTCTTCGCGCGCCAGCCATAGGGCACGCCGGCGATCGCGTCCCATCTCCCGGGAAGCGTATCGCCGATGCGGTCGATCAGCAGCGGCGCTTCGCGCGCCAGCGAGCGGACCAGCGCCGCCGGGCCGCCGGACGCGCTCATCCGCCCGCGCGCGACGCTGAGGCAGAGATTCGCCGTCCCGTCCTCCTGCAGCAGCAGCCCGCAATAGCCACCATCGAACAAATGCAGCTCGATCGTGCCATCGAGCGCCATCGCCAGCCCGGCGCGGCCCGGAAGGGCGGCGCGCAGGCCGACCGAGACGGGCCGATCGCCGATATCGCGTTCGGCGCCGCGCAACTCGTGCTTTCCGGTCGCGAGGAACAGGGCATCGCCGGCCAGCTCCTCGTTGCCGTCGAGCCGGACCCGATTGCCGGAGACCGCCCGCGCGGTGCGCCCGCGCAGCACCGATGCGCCGGCGGCCTCGGCGAGGCCGAGCAAGGCGGCATCGAGCGTGCGGCGCGACAGGCCGGCCGCTTCATGGGGCAGCCGCGCCTCGACGATCCGCCTGCCCGCCACCAGCCGCAGCCGGTGGATCGGCCGGGCGCCGAGGCTGTGCGGATCGAGGCCCAGCTTGCCGAGCGCCGCGATCGCGTCCCAGCCGAGGAAGCCGCCGCAGACCGGATCGTGCGGGCCGCGGCTGCGTTCGATCACCACCGGCATGGCGCCGGCGCGGGCGAGCACGGTCGCGGTGGCCGCGCCCGCCGGCCCGCCGCCGACGATCAGCGCCGACGTTCGATGCACAGTCGAAAGGGGAATCGGCGCACGATTTTCGCCGTGCCCTCGGAAAGCCCCGCGGCGTCCAGGATCGCGCGCCAGTCGTCCGGGCGGAAGGAGCGTGCGATCGACGTCTGCCCGTCTTCGCGGACGATCCGATGCGCGCCGATCACCCGCGCGAGCAGGCCGAAGCCGTAATAGGAAAAGCGCAGCCGGTGCAGGTCGTTGACCTGCCACCCCTGTTCCGCCTCCGCCTCCATGAAGCGAAGGAAGGCGTCGAGCTCGCCGTCGCTCATATGATGGGCGACGAGGCTGGAAATGACGAAATCGAACGGCCCCGGCACGTCGCGATAGTCGCCGGTGCGATAGTCGATCGGCATTCCCGGAGGCGTCGCCGATCGCGCCACCGCCGCGCTGTTGGGATTGAGATCGACGCCGACGAGATCGACCGCGATATTGCGACGCCGCGCCCATTTCGCGATCGCGCGCAGCATGTCGCCCTGGCCGAAGCCGACATCCAGCAAGCGCAAGGCCGGCAGCGTCCCGGCGACCTCGTCGAGCCAGGCGATCGTCGCATGATGGGTGAAGGTCCAGGCGTTGACCCGGGCGAGGTCGCTGAGCACCGCCGCGTAGATCGCCGGATCGAGGTCCGGATCGTCCATCTGCTCGTCCCGGCGGATTCGCCGGGAAAGGTCGATCATTGCGCCCTCTGGAAGTGGAAGCCCTCCGCGGCCAGGCCCGGTCCGAAGGCGATGGCGACGCCCTTGTCGACGCCGGGCCGCGCCATCAGCTCGTCGAGCACGAACATCAGCGTCGCCGACGACATGTTGCCGCAGCGCGCCAGGATATCGCGCGATGCGGACAGCGCGCCCTGCGGCAGCTCCAGCCCCTTCTCGACTGCATCGAGGATCGAGCGGCCGCCGGCATGGACGGCCCAGCTGTCGATCTCCTCGGGCGCCCAGCCATTGTGGAGCAAAGCGCGCACTTCGGGCCGCTCGAGCGCGTGCTGGATTCGGTGCGGCACCTCGCCCGACAATGTCATCTCGAACCCGGTGTCGCCGATCTTCCACTGGATGAGCTCGGCCGATTCCTCCAGGGCGCGCGAGAAGAGGTGGCTCATCTCGAACCCGCGCGGCTCGGCGGTGACGAGTGCCGCGGCCGCGCCATCGCTGAACTGGAGCATGGCAAGGAGCTGTTCGAGCGCCTGCGTCTTCTGGAGATGAAGCGTGCACAATTCGATCGCGACGGTCAGCACCCGCGCGTCCGGATCGGATCGGACGATGTGGAAGGCGGTCCTCAGCGCGCAGACGGCGGCGTAGCACCCCATGAAGCCGACCGCCGTCCGCTCGACATTGTCGAGCCCGAGCGCGCGGGCGATGATCTGGTCGATTCCCGGGGCGACGAAGCCGGTGCAGCTCGCCACCACAAGATGGGTCACCCCGTCGAGCGCGATCTTCTCGCGGAGCCCCTCGATCGCCCCGAGCGCGAGCTTCGGCGCTTCCTCGGCATAGCAGCGCATCCGCGTCGCAGTGCTTGGCCACGCGTGATAGAAGCCGCCCGGCCGATCATGTGGCTGTCCCTCCGGAGGCGCCAGCACCGACCAGCGATGATCGATCCCCGAGCGGTCCGCCATGCGAATGAAGAGCTTTCGCATCCGCGGGTCCTCGACCTGGCTCTCGGCCCAGTCGATGAAGAGGCGATGGACGTCATGCCCCGGGGTCCTGCCGGCGAGGGCATTGATGTAGGCGCGCCGCTCGACCACTTGGGTCTCCTTCCCGGTTCCGTTGGAAACGGCCTCGGCCGCGCAACGCCCTTGTTGAACACGCCCAGCTTTACCGGAGCTGACCGGGCGGCACCAGCGGCGTCAGGCGGCCACGGCTTCGTGAGGCTGCAAACGCGCGGACCGGGCGGCGGGTGCCGGGCAGCGATTCCAGCCGGGCCCATGAACGAACCGCCCCGGCGTCGCGCCGGTATGCGCGCCGTCGCGAAGCACCTGGACCCCGTTGATGAAGACGTTTCGCATCCCCACGGCATATTGGTGCGGGCTCGCATAGGTCGCCGGCGCATCGATCCGCGCGGGATCGAACATCACCACGTCGGCGAACCAGCCCGGCCGCAAGGCCCCGCGTTCGGAAATGCCGAGATTGGTCGCCGGGAACAGCGTCAGCCGGCGGATCGCCTCGCGCAGCGGGATCACATGCTCGTCGCGCACATAATGGCCGAGCAGCCGCGCGAAATTGCCGTAGGTGCGCGGATGCGGATGGCTGTTCAGGAACAGGCCCTCATTGGCGATGCTCGCCGCATCCGATCCGAAGCTCATCCATGGCAGCGCCACTTCCCGCCGGACATTGTCCTCGCTCATCAGGAAATAGGTCGCGCCGACCCGGCTCTCGTCCTCGACCACGAGGTCCATCGCGGTTTCCTCCGGACTCTTGCCACGCTCCCGCGCCACCTCCGCCAGCGTCTTGCCGGCATAGCGGCGGAGCGCGGGATTGCGGAAGTCGCTGAGGATGATCCCGTCGGCCCCTGCACCATGATAGAGGTTTTCCCAGCCCTGGCCCGGCGCCAGCATCTCCCGCGCGACGCGGGCGCGGATCGCGGGATCGCGCAGACGCGCGACCCATTGCTCCAGCCCGCCGTCCTGCACCCAGAGCGGCATCGCGGCATCAAGCCCGGTCGCCCCGGCGGTATAGGTGTACATGTCGGCGGTGATGCGAAGGCCCTGCGCCCGCGCGCGTTCGACCCGGGCGATCACGTCGCCGAGCTTGCCCCAATTGTCGCGGCCGGACGCCTTGAGGTGATAGATTTCCGCCGGCGCGCCGGATCGGCGGGAAATGTCGATCAGCTCGTCGACCGCCTCGATCAGGCGGTCGCCCTCGGACCGCATATGGCTGATATACATGCCGCCGCACCGCGCCGCCTCGCTCGCCAGCGCGACCAGCTCGTCGGTGCCGGCGAAATTGTCCGGCGCGTAGATGAGCGAGCTGCCGACGCCGAGCGCGCCCTCGTTCATCGCCTGGCGCACCAGCGCGCGCATCCGATCGAGCTGCTCGGGCGTCGGATCGACGTCCCGCTCGCCAAGCTCGTGCACCCGCACGGTGCCCGCGCCGACGAAGCTCGCGAGGTTGGGCGTGACGCCGCGCCGCTGCATGAATTCCAGATAGTCGCCGAGGCTCGTCCAGCTCACCGGATAATGGATGTCCCCCTGCCGCTGGACCATCAGCCGCTTCATCTCGGGGTTGAGCGGGCCCATGGAGCTGCCCTCGCCCATCACCTCCAGCGTGATTCCCTGGCGCGTCTCGCTCTGGCCGTGCGGGTCGTGGATCAGCGATTCGTTCGACCAGCTCAGCATGTTGATGAAGCCGGGCGCGACCGCGAGACCGCGGGCGTCGATCTCGCGGCGGGCGCGGCCGGGCGCGTGCGGGCCGACATAGGCGATGCGATCGCCGCTGATCGCGACATCGCCCGCGAAGGGCGCGCCGCCGCTGCCGTCGTAGATCGTGCCGCCGCGGATGAGGACGTCGTAATCGGCGGCTTCGGGCGCCGGCGCCGCCGCGCCGATGGACAACGCCGCAAATACGATCGTCAGCGCCCGGAACGCCATGTCTTCCTCCCTGCCGCTATTCTGGCAGGATGGAACCCCAGAACCGATGGCTCAACCCCCTTGTTGTCATTCCGCGCGAAAGCGCCGCCGCTTAAGCCAGGGGTGTGGCGGCGGCGATGCCTACTGGCCTCCGTGCATTGATGCCTGGCGTTCGGTGTCCGAAAGGACATGATCGTGATTGGTGTCGGCCGCATCGAATTGCGCCATCAAACTCGTCACGACCTCGTCGCGCGACGCTTTGCCGTCATGATCGGTGTCAAGCTGGGTCAGCACAGCGGAATTGGAGGGGCCGAATTCGTCCGCCGTTAGGAAGCCATCGTGGTTTGTATCATGCGAACGGAATTGCGCACGCGCCTGCGCCTCTGCCGCTGATCGGGTCAGGCCCGTGGGATTCGAGTGATTTGGTCCCTGCGTAATTTCAGGATGACTGGCATACCCACCCTGAGGATAAGACTGTGTAGAAGCAATAAAGCTCGCTACGGCCGCAATCAACATGGTATTCATGCAAACTCTCCTGAAGTTCGCTCCCGAGGGCATGCGCCTTCTTGAATATTCTCGTCCGCGGGCGCGATTTAGTACAATCGTCCTGTTGCCCATTCGGCACCCAGTCGAGATTGGAGGATGCGACGATGCCGCTACGGATTCAAGCGAAATCAGATCGTGCACGACCGCGATGGAGCGGCAACGCGCGATGACCTCCGCCAAATGATAGGGGGGTAGAGCTAGTTGCCCTGCGGCTGCTCGGGCTGCGGCTGGGCCGGCGGCTGATCCATGCGGGCCATCGCCGCCTCGCGCTCGGCCTCGGTCAGCGTGCCGTCATGATCGGTGTCGGCGGCATCGAAATGCGACAAGGCGACCGTCGAGACCTCTTCGAGCGAAAGCTTGCCGTCATGATCGGTGTCGAGCCGCTCCAGCGCCTCGTCGGCGTCGTCGCCAAGTTCCTGGCGGTCGATGAAATTGTCATGATTGGCGTCATGCGCCGCGAATTGTTCCTGAATGCGCTGCTGGATCGCGGCACGAGTCATCGGCGCATCGCCGCCGGCCTGCGCGAAAGCGGGCGCGGCGGCGAGGGCGGCAAGCGCCGCGCCGGCAATGAGATAAGCCTTCATCGGATCGTCTCCTAAACCGGGCGCGAAGCAGTGCGCCACCCGCCGGCCGCGCCCCATGCGTCGACGCGCACGATCAGGCAAGCGGAATCTTCGGTGGCGACGACGAACCGAAAATGGCGGGCGCCGTCACGCCCGCCATTCCCCCTTCGGCCCTCTCCGGGCTCTCTTGTCTCAGTCGTCGAGATCGCGGCCGTCACGCATCCGCCGCGCCGCTTCGCGCATTTCGCGGGCGCCGTCACGCATGCCGCGGGCGCCCTCCTCGAGCCCGTCCGCGGCCTCGAGCAGATCCTGGTCGGTGACGGAATCGCCACGCTGGCGGGCCCGCTCGATCGCCTGGGCGCGCCACGCCGGATCGCGCATCTGCGCCGCCTGCTGTTCCATGCGGCGAGCGCCGGCTTCCATGCTGTCGGCGCCGCGCATCATCCCCGTCCCGCTGCTGGCCATGGCCAGCCGGACGGACTGCATCGCCTGCGCCTGGATCGCGGGCAGCTGGGCCTCCACGGCCGCGGCCTGACGCGCCGCGGCCTCGATCTGCGCGCGCGGGACCCGGTTATTGCGCGCCTGCGCGATCGAGGCGTGGATCCGGGCCCGGTCCGCGGCGGAAAGACGGGTCTGGACCCGCGCCGCGCGGACCGCGCGATCGATCTCATGAGGATCGACCGATGCAAGGGCGCTGCGGACGATCGCATCGACATCGGGGATCTCGATAGCCTGGCCGGCGACGACGACCCTCGACGCATGGGGCGCGTGCGGCGCATGGGGCGCGCGCGGCGCAGCGGCAGCCTGGGGCGCCGCGGGTGCATCCGGCGCCTCCGGCGCGACATCGGCCTCGGGCGCGGCCGGCGCTTCCGGCGCTGGCGGCGCCGCGGCGACGAGCTGCATCGCGGCGACGGGCGTCGCAAGGCCGATGCAGGCGAGCACCGCGACCGCCGTCCAGACCGAATCCTGCGGCCGATCCGAACGATCGAGGATGGCGCGGATCCGGCGCGCGAGGGCGCGGGCGGACGGCGCGATGTTGTTCGCCGGCACCAGCGCATTGATCTGCGCGAGGCCGAGCAGCGTCTCTGCATAGCGCGTCGGCTCGACCCGCTCGGCGGCTTCGCGATCGGCGGCCTCCTCGGCCTGCTGGACGACTTCACGTTCCAGCATCCACACCAGCGGATTGAACCAGAAGAGCGTGGCCGCGACCCGCGAGAGCATCAGCGCCGGCCAGTCGCACCGTGCGATATGCGCGACCTCATGCGCCAGGATCGCCTCGGCATCCTCGGCATCGGCCAGGGTATCGGGATCGATCAGGATCACCGGGCGCCGCCAGCCCCAGCTCAATGGCGAGCGGATGCCGTCGGCGGCGAGCAGCCGGATCGAGTCCGGATTCGGCGCGGTCCAGCGCACCCGATCCAGCGCCGCGACCCAGGCGGCATCGGTAACCGGCCTTGCCGCGCGCGTCCAGCGGCGAAGCGTGACCAGCCCCGCCAGCAGCCGCGCACCGACCATCGCCAATCCGCCCAGATAGGCGAGGATCACAAGCGGGGTTGGATCATCCCAGATGGTCGGCGCGGGCGCCGGGGAAGAGGCGGGCGCGCTCGCGAGCAACGCCGCGATCTGCGCGTCGCTGAGGTGCGGAAGCGTCGGGCCGGGCACCGGGGCGGGCGCGCTGAACGCGACGACCTGCAGCGCCGGCAGGAACAGCGCGATGAGCGGCAAGGCGAGCAGCATCGCGACGCCGATGCGGAGCACCAGCGCGCGATCCGCGGCCGCCCGCGAACGCAGCGCGAAGGCGAAGGCCAGGGCGGCGCCGGCGATCAGCGCCGATTTCCACGCCATGGCGACAAAGAAACCCATGTCCATCACGCCCGCTCCCTTGCTTCGTCGATCGCGCGCTTCAATGCGGCGGCTTCATCCGGCGACAGGCTTCGCGTCAGGCCCAGCAAAGCGGTCGCCGCGCTTGCCGCCGAACCATCGAAAAAGGTCCGCACCATCTGCTTCAATGCGGAATCGCGCACCTTCGAGACCTGTGGCACGCTCTTGTAGATATAGGTCTGGTCGACGCTGCGGTGGCTCACCAGCCCGCGCGCCTCGAGCCGCGCGAGCAGGGTGCGGACCGCCGAATAGCTCGGCGGATCGGCCATCGCGGCGCGCACTTCGGCGGCCGACGCCTCGCCGGCGCAGAGGATTTCGAAGATTTCGCGCTCTCGGCGCGGCAGAGAATCGATCATGGCTTTTCCTTGCTACATTTGTAGCATGCCACATCTGTAGCAGGATGCAAGCTCGTTTCGTCGCCGGCCTGTCTCATTTCGGCGTCCCAAGCTGAAGCGCCGATGAACCCCGGCGTCCGATTGGCCCTTGCGCCGGGGCCGGGAGGCGCTTCAATGGGCCGATTTCACCAGGGAGCCGACATGATCCGCATCGCCGTACCGCTGCTCGTCGCCGCCCTGGCCGCCGCCGCTCCGGCGCAGCCGCCAGCGCCCCAGGCGAGCGAGATCGCGATCGGGCCCGAGGGGCATCAGCTGCGCGGCACGCTGCTGACCGCTCCCGCGCCGGCGGCGAACGCCCGGCCGGTGCTCATCCTTGCCGGGTCCGGCCCGACCGATCGCGACGGCAACAGTCCGATGGGCATCCGCGCGGCCCCCTATCGCCTGGTCGCGGAAGCGCTTGCCCAGCGCGGCATCACCAGCCTTCGCGTCGACAAGCGCGGCATCGCCGCCAGCGCGGCCGCCGCCCCGCGCGAGGAGGATCTGCGAATCCGGACTTATGCCGACGATGCCCGCGCCTGGGCGCGCGAGCTCAAGGCGCGGACCGGCGCGCGCTGCGTGTGGATGCTCGGCCATAGCGAGGGCGCACTCCACGCGCTGATGGCGGCGCAGGACAATCCGGACATATGCGGGCTCGTCCTCGTCTCGCCCGCCGGGCGCCGCTTCGGCGACATCATCCGCGCCCAGCTCACCGCCAATCCCAACGCGGCCGGCATCAGGCCGGAGGCCTTCCGGATCCTCGCGGAGCTCGAGGCCGGCCGCACCGTCCCGGAGGCTGGGATGAACCCGGAGCTCCTGCCGCTCTTCCGCGCCAGCGTGCAGCCTTATGTGATCTCGATGCTCGCGGTCGATCCGCCGGCGCTGGCGCGAAGCTTCGCCGGCCCGATCGAGATCGTCCAGGGCACCACCGATCTCCAGACCAGCGTCGCCGACGCCCAGGCGATCCAGTCGGCGCGGCCCGGCATCACGCTCCGCCTGATCGACGGGATGAACCATGTCCTCAAGGTCGCGACCAGCGACCGGCAGGAGAATTTCGGCACCTATGCCAATCCCGATCTGCCGCTCGCCCCCGGCGTGGTCGATGCCATCGCCGGGTTCATGTTGAGCCGCTGACCTCCGCTCCTCCCGCGAGGAGCGGCGGTGGTCAGCGCGCCGGCTTGCGGAAGCGATAGACGACGCGGTCGGTATGGCCGCGGATGGCGGGGTCGAACACGCCTTTCGTGTGATCGTCCTGCGGGTTCCTGAGGATGTTCGATTCGCCCTCGAACACGAAGCCCGCCCGCTCGAAATCGGCGCGGATCGTCGCCGGATCGATCCGGTGCAGCGCCTGCACCACCGCGCGCGTGTCGCCGCCCGGGTTGGCCACGTGATCGACCACCGCGAACGTCCCGCCCGGCTTCAGCGCCTGGAACACCGCGGCGAGGAACGGGGCCGGCTCCATCCGGAAATGCGCGCGCTCCGACGTGTAATAGGTGTCGTGATAATTGAGGTGGATCATCGCGAAATCGAAGCTGTCGGCGGGCAGCGAGATTGCGTCCGGCGCGCTGTCGATCGCGGTGAAATTCGGGCTGCGCTGGTGGACGGCGGCGAGCGTCTGGCGATCCTCGTCGCCGACGAATGGCGTCGGATTCCACGCCGTGACCGCGCCCTGCGGCCCGACCGCGCGCGCCATGATCTCACCATAATAGCCGCCGCCGGTGAACAGATCGAGCGCATGATCGCCGCGCTTCAGCCCTTCGAAGGCCAGCACCTCGGCCGGCATCCGCCCGGCATCGAGCGCGACCGCATCGGCGGGCCGGCCAGGCGCGGCGACGGCGGCGGCGACATCGGCTTCGGACAGGGCCTGCGCCGACGCCTGGGGCGCGACGGCGACGGACAGGGCAAGGGCAAAGAGCGCGCGCTTCAGCATGGCATCCCCCGGTTCGTGAGGTGAACGAGCGACGCGAGCCCTACCACGTCCCCGCCGCGCCCGCCCCGCCTTTCGATCAAACCGCCCGGCGCATCGACCAACGATCGCGGCCCCTCCGTTTCGGAACGAACGGCGACCGCATCGGACCGGACTCCAGCTTGCGTCGCCGGTCGCAATTGGGCCCGATCGCGCGGGGGCCGGGATGACCAATCGACTCTATTATGCCGACAATCTGGTCGCGCTGCGCGAGCATGTCGCCGATGCGAGCGTCGACCTCGTCTATCTCGATCCGCCGTTCAATTCGAACGCCAATTACAACATCCTCTTCCGTTCCCCCGCCGGCCACGCGGCGCAGAGCCAGATCGAGGCGTTCGAGGATACGTGGCATTGGAACGACGCGGCGGAGGATGCTTTCGAGCAGGTGATGCGCTCGGGCCAGACCCGCGCCTTCGATCTGCTGCGCGCGATGCGGACCTTCCTCGGCGAGAACGACATGATGGCCTATCTCTCGATGATGGCGATCCGCCTGATCGAGCTCCATCGCGTTCTCAAGCCGACAGGGAGCCTCTACCTCCACTGCGATCCCACCGCCTCGCACTATCTCAAGATGCTACTGGATGGGGTATTCGGCGCCGATCGCTTCCTCAGCGAGATCGTCTGGAAGCGCACGAGTTCGCACAACAGCGCCCGGCGCTGGGGGCCGATCCACGACACGATCCTTGCCTACACGCGCGGGCCGAACTTCTGCTGGAACCGGCTCTTCACACCCTACGATGCCGATTATGTCCGGCGTTTCTACCGTCACGCAGATGCGGCCGGTCGCCTTTATCGCCTGAGCGATCTCACCGCGAGCGGCCTGCGCGGCGGCGAGAGCGGCCTTCCATGGGGCGGCTTCGATCCGAGCGCACACGGACGGCACTGGGCGATCCCGTCGGTCGTAAAGCAGGAATTCCCAACACACGAAGGATTGCGGACGCACGATTGGCTCACGCTGTTCGCGGACGGTGGGCTTATCGAAATGGCGGGGGACGGCGGCTGGCCGCACGTCCGCAGATTTCTCGACCGAATGCCGGGCCAGCCGCTTCAGGACATCATCGACGACATTCCCCCACTCACGCAGCGCCACGCCGAGCGGCTCGGCTACCCGACCCAGAA
Organism: Sphingosinicella ginsenosidimutans; assembly: GCF_007995055.1. NCBI lineage: Bacteria > Pseudomonadati > Pseudomonadota > Alphaproteobacteria > Sphingomonadales > Sphingomicrobiaceae > Allosphingosinicella > Allosphingosinicella ginsenosidimutans. The sequence continues at coordinate 822,596 of NZ_VOQQ01000001.1, forward strand.
ACCGCTCGCCTTGCTCGAGCGGATCATCGCCGCTTCTTCGAACGACGGAGATGTCGTGCTCGATCCCTTCTGCGGCTGCGGCACCGCGATCCTTGCCGCCGAAAAGCTCGGCCGACGCTGGATCGGCATCGACGTCACCCATCTCGCCATTTCGCTGATCGAGCGGCGGATGAAGGATGCCTTCCCCGGGACCCACTTCAGCGTCGAGGGCACGCCCAAGGATCTCGCCTCCGCGCTCGATCTCGCCGCCCGCGACAAATATCAATTCCAGTGGTGGGCCGTTTCGATGGTCGAAGGTGTCCCGGTCGACGGCAAGAAGAAGGGCGCCGACGGCGGCATCGACGGGGTCATCTATTTCAAGCCCGACGGCAAGCGGACCGAAAAGGCGCTGATCTCGGTCAAGGGCGGCGCCCATGTCGGGGTCCAGATGATCCGCGATCTCCACAGCGCGATGGAGCGCGAGAAGGCGCCGATCGGAATCTTCGTCACCGCCGCCCTCCCGACCGGCCCGATGCTTCGCGAGGCGGCGGCGGTCGGTCGCTTCACCGACGAATTCGGGCGCGGATTCGCGCGCCTCCAGATCCTGACGCTCGCCGAGCTGTTTCGCGGCAAGAGGCCCGAAATCCCGTTCGTCGATCCGCTCGCCGCCATCCGCCGCGCCCGCCGGGAGGAGAGCGCCAGGCAGGGCGAGCTGCTCTGATCGCAGGCCCCGCCCGCAGGCCCCGCGCCGTCCGGCGGCGGCCTTAGCGAGCGGCGCCGTTCACGATCCGGTCGACGGCCCCGCTGGTCACGCTGTGATAGGATTCGCGGGTGCGGGCGTAGATGCGCCGGGCGATCGGCTGGCCCCATTCGCCCTGGCCCATCAGCGCGCGGAACAGCGGCACGACGAACTTCGCCCGCCCCTGCCCGGCGAGGAACCGCTCGGCAGCCGGGACGGCCGGATCGTAGCGATTGGCGAGCGCGAGCTTCAGCCAGGCGAAGAGCGTCTCGCTGTTCGTGCTGTCGGACAGGTGAAAGGCCTCGTCCATCGCCGCGAGCCGCGCCGCATCCATCTGGCGCGGCAGGTTCTGGAGGAAGCGCACGCGTTCGGCCCAGTTCCAGTCCGCGTAGGGCACCGCCGAAACCGGCCCGCCGGCCGCGATCGCGCGGGTCGCCGCGTCGACCGCCGCGAAGGCCTGCGGATCGGGATGCGCCGCATTGTCGGGAAGCCCGGGCGCGAACACCCAGCGATCGAGCTGCAGCCGCCGGTCGAGCTCGGTATCGCCACGGATCAGGTTCGCGCGCAGATCCGACAGGAAACGCTGCGAGGTCATCGGCCGGAAGGCATGGCGATCGAAATAGCCGCGCAGATAGGCATCGAAGGCCGGCCGGCCGACGGTGCGCTCGATCGTCCGCAGGAAGGTCGCGCCCTTGTCGTAGGTGATGCCGCTGCCCGCGCCGCCTTCTTCGGGCGCGTGGAGCGCGGTGCCCGGCGCGTCCATCCCGGCCTCGGCAAGCCCCGCCTGCATCTCGTCCCACGACAGCGCCTCTTCCTCGGCCGCGCGCTTGTGGCCGTAGAGCGCCTCCATGATCCGGTTTTCGATATAGGAGGTGACGCCTTCGTTCAGCCAGCCGTCCGGCCACACGGCATTGGTGACGAGATTGCCCGACCAGCTGTGCGCGAGTTCGTGCGCCATCACGCCGACCAGGCTCTTGTCGCCGGCGATGATCGTCGGCGTGAGGAATGTGAGCGTCGGATTTTCCATGCCGCCGAACGGGAAGCTCGGCGGCAGCACGATCATGTCGTAACGGCCCCAGCGATAGGGCCCGTAAAGCCGCTCCGCCGCGTCGACCATCCGCTCGGCGGCGTCGAGCTCGCGCGCATCGGCATCGACCGTTTCCGGCTCGCTCCACACGCCCGTACGCGGGCCAAGCTCGCGAAAGGCGAGATTCCCGGCCGCGATCGCGATCAGATAGGGCGCGACCGGATGGGTCATGCGGAAGCGATAGGCGCGCCGCCCGGCCCCCGCCGGCTCGCCCTCCGGCGTCAGCCGCTCGCCCGACATCACGACCTTCAGCGGCTCCGGCGCGGTGATCCGCGCTTCCCAGGTCTGGCGGATGCCCGGGCTGTCCTGGGTCGGGATCCATGACCGGTTGAGGATCGCCTCGCCCTGGCTGAACAGATAGGGATAATGGCCGCCGGCGGTCTGATCGGGCCGAAGCCATTGCAGCGACACCGCGTCGGCGCCGGTATGATAATGAATCACGATCCGGCGCGCGTCGCCGATCTGCACGGTGAGCGGCCGGCCGCGCCGCGCATCGTCCTCGCCGAATGCGAAGGCAAGGGCGTGGCCCTGCGGATCGGTGATCGATTCGACCTCATAGCCGTTCGAATCGAGCACGATCTCGTGCGCGCCGGGCGCCGCCTGGATGTCGAGCGTCGCCGTGCCGGACACGCGCTTCGCATCGAAATCGAGCGCGAGATCGAGCGCGACATGGGTGACGCGCGCCACCTGCGGCCGGGCGAAGGTGGAATTGTCGAGCGCGTCCGCGCCGGTCAGGATCGGCGCCACCTCATCCGCCCGCGCCGCCGCCGGGATCGTCATTGCGTACGAGGCGGCAAGGGCGAGAGCGAGAGCGAGAGCGGCAGTCGGGCGCATGTGGGGGCATCCTTTGGTGGAAGATGCCCCCGACTAGAGGAGGAGAGCGCCCGCTGTCGAGAGCGGGCCCGGCTCAATTCGGCCGCCGACGCTCCTGCGCCTCCTGGCTGTTGGCCGGCGCGGCATGGCGGGCGTGGCCCTGAGGCTGCGGCTGCTGCCGTTGCGGCCGCGCCGCCTGCTGGCGGGCCTGGGCCGCGCGCTGCCGCGCCTGGGCCTGAGCCTGCTCCGCATGCTGGCGGGCCTGAGCCTGGGCGGCACGCTGGCGCGCCTGGGCCTGCTCGGCGCGCTGGCGTGCCTGCCGCTGCTGGGCCTCGCGCTGCTGGGCCTGACGCTGGGCCTCGCGCTGCTGCGCCTGCCGCTGCTGGGCCTCGCGCTGGTGCGCCTGACGCTGTTGGGCCTCGCGCTGGTGCGCCTGCCGCTGCTGGGCCTCGCGCTGCTGGGCCTGACGCTGGGCCTCGCGCTGGTGTGCCTGCCGCTGTTGGGCCTCGCGCTGCTGCGCTTGTCTTTGTTCAGCCTGGCGTTGCTGAGCCTCACGCTGCTGAGCCTGGCGTTGCTGCGCCTCACGCTGCGCGTCCCGCTGCTGCGCCTGGCGCTGTTGCTGAGCATCGCGCTGACGGGCATCGCGCTGACGCTCGGCCTGCTGCCGGGCATCATGGTCCCGCGCCTGCTGGCCGCGGCGCGCGCGCTCGTCGGCCTGACGGCGCTGCGCCTCCGCGCGGCGCTGGGCCGAGGCCCGACGCGCCGCATCCTCGCGCTCGGCGAGCGCGCGGGCCGCCCGCGAGCTGTTCGGCTCGTAAAGGCGCGGCGGCGCCCCGCGGAAGCTGTTCTGGCGCCATTGCTGGAACCGCTGCGCCGCCTCCGCGCGGGCGCGGCGCTCCTCGTTCCGGCGGGCCTGTTCGGCCGCATCCGCGCGCTGCCGCGCCTGCGCCGCCTGCCATTCGACCTGCCTCGCGCGGGCACGATCCCAATCCCGCCGCGCGTCGGCCACCCGACGCTGCTGGCGCGCCCAGCGTGACGCCTCGATCGCGTGGCGATTGTCGCGGGCCGAGGCCGCGCGCAGGGCGCGGGCCCGCGCATAATAACGCGAGGCCACCGCGGCCCGGCGCCGTGCCGCATCGCCGGAGATATAGCGGCCGCCTGAATCGTAGACGGCGATCAGCCGCCCGCCTTCATAGCCGTAGCTGTAGCCGGGATCGCGGACCAGGAATGGCGCGTCGGCATCGGGCGCGTAATAATAATAGCGATAACCGTCGTCGATCGGCTCGGCATAGACGCGATAATCGTCCGCCGTCTGCCAGCCATAGGGCGCGACGCCGTCATAATCGAAGACATAATCGGGCGGCGCATCGCCGATCGTCTCAAGGAGCGTGTCCGCGCGGGCGATCGGGGCATAGCCGGCGGCCGTCGCCGGCGCCGCCTGATAGGCGATCGGCGCCGCCGCCGGCAGCGCATCCGCGCCGGGCGCGACCGCGTCCGCGGTTTCGTTCTCCAGAGGCGGCAGGGCCGCGCCCTCGGCCAGGGCCTGGTTGTCCAGCCCGGCGCCATTGTCCTGCGGCTGCTGGCAGGCCGTGAGCGCCAGCAGGCCGAGCGCCGTGGTGAGCTTCAGGGTGAATATCATGCGCATGAGCAAATTCCTTCGAGCGATCAACGCCATCGGACCAAGAGTGTTGCAAATGGAATGAACAGGCCCTGCGCGCATCGTTCATCTTGGGGAATAAAAAGCTGAACGGGTTCGAACCCACGACGATCCGCACGGCGGAACGCTTTCGCGCGCGGCTCGTCTTGCGGCAGGTTCGATGCGACTGGAAGGATTGTGATGACCCGATGGCCGAACCTGCTGCCGCCGCTCCTGCCGCTTGCGATCGCCGCCTGCGGGCCCGCCGCCACGCACGGCAACCTGGCTGCGGCGCCGGCGACCGACAGCGTTCCCCGGCCGGCGGCGCCTCCCGTCGATGCGCCGCCGCGGCCGCCCGCGGCCTCCGATCCCGGCGAGGGCAAGGCAAGCGCGGCCGCTGCCGTCGAGGTCGTGCGCCTCTATTATCGCGCCCTTGCCGCGCGTGACTATGCGACCGCTTATGCGCAATGGAGGGACGAAGGCCGGGCGAGCGGCAAGAGCCAGGCCGCTTTCGCCGCCGGCTTCGCCCACACCCGGTCGACGCGCGTGACGCCCGGCGCCCCCGTCGATCCGGAGGGCGCCGCCGGGTCCTCCTACGTTTCGGTCCCGGTCACCGTCGAGGCCGAGCTCGACGACGGGACGGTGCAGCATTTCGCGGGCGCCTATCTGATGCGGCGCGTCAACGATGTCCCCGGCGCGACGCCGGAGGAGCTGCGCTGGCACATCCAGTCGGCGAGCCTGCACCGCACGCGCTGACCCTCAGGGTTCGAGATAGTCGGCGCATTCCGGCAGTGGCGCGTCGGCGATATAGCCCTCGGCCGCCGCGTCGAACCTGAAGACGCGGCGAAAGGAACAGGCGGGATCGCGCCACCAGGCGAGATCGCGCGCCCTCAGCGGCGGCGCAGTCGTGGAATCGGAATCGAGGGTCCGGCGCCCGGGATAGGTCCGCGCGTTCGTCGTCAGGATGAAGCGGGGCGGGCCGCTCGTCGTGTCGGGATCGAGCGCCAGCGTCGCCGAGAATTCATACTGATCCGCGCAGGCGTCGCGGCGTGCGCGCCGGTCGCGATCGCCGAAGCAGGCCCGGATGTCCTTGCTCGCGGCGATCGGCACCTCCAGCATCGGTGCCGGATCGCCCGAGGGTTCGACGCGGACGAGCTGCATCGTCGTCGCCGACGCGCCGCCGCCCGAATAGCCCGCGCTGCGCCGCCACTCGATTCCGATCAGCAGCGCGCCATCCGCCTGCTCCACCGCATGGTCGCGGATCGCGAAATCGCTCGCGTCCTCGTCCGCCGGCTGGTCGAGCGTGCGGGTGGGAGCGGCGCCGGGGCCGGTCACCTCCAGCGTCCAGCCGCCATTGTCGCCGCCGGCGCGCAGCCGCGCGCACCAACGCCGGTCGGGCGTGCAATGGCGCGCATCGGCGCCAGCTTCCCCCACCGCCGCGAAGGAGACGAGATGGTTTCCCGCCCGGTCCGCCTCGACGGCGGGCGCCGCCGGAACCAGCATCGCCGCAAGCCACCACATCGCCCGTCTCCCAGCCGTCCGCCTTGCCTTATCGCGCCCGCGGCCCCATCTCCAGCGGGTCCGCGTTGACGCCCCGGACCCGCTCCATTATCGCTAGAACAAATCTGGAACGACAGCCCCTTATGCTGACTCATCTCTCCGTCCGCGGCGCGCGCGAACACAATCTCAAGGACGTCGATGTCGATATCCCGCGCGAGACGCTGACCGTCATCACGGGCCTTTCGGGCTCGGGCAAATCCAGCCTCGCCTTCGACACCATCTATGCCGAGGGGCAGCGGCGCTATGTCGAGTCGCTCTCCGCTTATGCGCGCCAGTTCCTCGAGATGATGCAGAAGCCCGACGTCGATCATATCGAGGGCCTCTCCCCCGCCATCTCGATCGAGCAGAAGACGACGAGCCGCAACCCGCGCTCGACCGTCGCGACCGTCACCGAAATCTACGATTACATGCGCCTGCTCTGGGCGCGCGTCGGCATCCCCTATTCGCCCGCCACCGGCGAGCCGATCGCCGCGCAGACCGTCAGCCAGATGGTCGATCGCACCATGGCGCTCCCCGAAGGCACGCGCCTCTACCTGCTCGCCCCGGTCGTCCGGGGGCGCAAGGGCGAGTATCGCAAGGAGCTCGCCGAATGGCAGAAGGCGGGCTTCACCCGCGTACGCATCGACGGCGTCTTCCATGACATCGACGAGGCTCCCGCGCTCGACAAGAAATACAAGCATGACATCGAGGTGGTGGTCGATCGCCTCGTCGTGCGCGAAGGCATCGAGACCCGCCTCGCGGACTCGCTCGAAACCGCGCTGAAGCTCGCCGACGGCCTCGTCTATCTCGACCCGGCCGATCCGGCGCCGAAGGACCCGCCCGGCGCCGAGCGCACCGGGGTCGCAGAAGCGCTGGAGGAAGCCTCCGAACGCAATGTGCTCGCGACCCACGCGCCGCCGGGCCGCATCACCTTTTCCGAGAAATTCGCCTGCCCCGTCTCCGGCTTCACCATAGCGGAGATCGAGCCCAGGCTGTTCAGCTTCAACGCGCCGCAGGGCGCCTGCCCCGGCTGCGACGGGCTTGGCGAAAAGCAGCTCTTCGATCCCGAACTCATCGTCCCCAACGAGCATCTCAGCATCAAGAAGGGCGCGATCGTGCCCTGGGCGCGCTCCAACCCGCCCAGCCCTTATTACATGCAGGTGCTGGGCAGCCTCGCGCGCGAATTCGATTTCAGCATGGAGACGCCGTGGAAGGATCTCCCGGCGGAGATCCACGACATCATCCTCAACGGCACGCACGGCCGCCCCGTCACGCTGCGCTTCATCGACGGGCGCAAATCCTATGAGGTGGTGAAGCCGTTCGACGGGGTCATCGCCAACCTCAACCGCCGCCTGCTCCAGACCGAGAGCGCGTGGATGCGCGAGGAGCTCGCCAAATATCAGACGCCGCAGCCCTGCGAGGTCTGCCACGGCGCGCGCCTCAGGCCCGAGCCGCTGGCCGTGAAGATCGCCGGCGAGCATATCAGCCAGGCGACCGCCCGCTCGGTCCGCCATGCGCTCGAATGGTTCGAGACGCTGCACGAGAAGCTGACCGATACCCAGAACGAGATCGCTCGCGCGATCCTGAAGGAGATCAACGAGCGCCTGGGCTTCCTCAACAATGTCGGGCTCGATTATCTCAACCTCGATCGCACCTCGGGCACGCTCTCGGGCGGCGAATCGCAGCGCATCCGCCTCGCGAGCCAGATCGGCTCGGGCCTTTCCGGCGTGCTCTACGTCCTCGACGAGCCCTCGATCGGCCTCCACCAGCGCGACAATGATCGCCTGCTCGTCACCCTCAAGCGCCTGCGCGATCTCGGCAACACCGTGCTCGTCGTCGAGCATGACGAGGATGCGATCCGCCAGGCCGATTATGTCATCGACATGGGCCCCGGCGCCGGCGTCCATGGCGGCAGCGTCGTCGCGGCCGGAACGCTGGCGGACGTGCTCGCCAGCAAGGACAGTCTGACCGCCGATTATCTCACCGGCCGCCGCGCCGTGCCGCTCCCCGAAAGGCGCCGCAAGGGGACGGGAAAGAAGCTCACCCTCGCCGGCGCCACCGCGAACAACCTCAAGAGCGTGACCGCCTCGATCCCGCTCGGCACCTTCACCTGCATCACCGGCGTGTCGGGCTCCGGCAAGTCGAGCTTCACGATCGACACGCTCTATGCCGCGGCCGCGCGCCACCTCAACGGCGCCCGCCTCACCGCCGGCCGATATGAGAAGATCGACGGCCTGCAATATCTCGACAAGGTGATCGACATCGATCAGTCGCCGATCGGCCGCACCCCGCGGTCCAACCCGGCCACCTATACCGGCGCCTTCACCAATATCCGCGACTGGTTCGCCGGCCTGCCGGAGGCGCAGGCGCGCGGCTACAAGCCCGGCCGCTTCTCGTTCAACGTCAAGGGCGGCCGCTGCGAGGCGTGCAGCGGCGACGGCCTGATCAAGATCGAGATGCACTTCCTGCCCGACGTCTATGTCACCTGCGACGTCTGCCACGGCCAGCGCTACAACCGCGAGACGCTGGAGGTGAAGTTCAAGGGCAGGAGCATCGCCGACGTGCTCGACATGACGGTCGAGGACGCGGTCGAGTTCTTCAAGGCCGTCCCGCCGATCCGCGACAAGATGGCGATGCTGGCGGAAGTGGGCCTCGGCTATATCAAGGTCGGCCAGCAGGCGACCACCCTGAGCGGCGGCGAGGCCCAGCGCGTCAAGCTCGCCAAGGAACTCTCCCGCCGCGCCACCGGCCAGACCCTCTACATCCTCGACGAGCCCACCACCGGCCTGCATTTCGAGGATGTGCGGAAACTCCTGGAGGTCCTCCACGCGCTGGTGGAGCAGGGCAACACCGTGGTGGTGATCGAGCACAACCTGGAAGTCATCAAGACCGCCGACTGGATCATCGATCTTGGGCCTGAAGGCGGAGACAAAGGCGGGGAGATCGTGGCGGAAGGGACGCCCGAGGATGTGGCGGCGGAGACGCGCTCTTATACGGGGCAGTATCTGAAGGACATTCTGGCGCGGTCGGAGCGGGTGGAATCAGGGCCGGCGATCAAGCTCGGGAAGGCACGGGCGAAGGCTCCTAAGCGGGAGCGGGAGGGGGCGGAGTAGATTGAGGCCGGGTCGAGGGTGTTGGAGGCTCTAGTCTTGGTAGGGCTGTTCGTCCTGCTCAATCCCGTGGGATGCCCCTGATTTGATGGTCATGTGCATGTTTATACGGCAAGAGGTGTTCATCTTGACGCCTGTGATGCCGGCGCCATTTCCATCTGTCGCACCCACCTGCAATTTACCCCAACAATCGGGTACGGCCGCGAAGCAGGGGTGAGTCGTAGCCTCTTGAGCCACCTCAAGAAAGCCATAGTCGCCGTCCGGATCGGCACGGAAAATTTGCCACGAGTTCGGCCTCGGGATGTCGATCCGAGACGGGATTTTTCCGCCCCCTCCAGATTGCGACGGTCGGGTGCTGCCCCAATCCCCGAGCGTGAGATTTGCACTTTGCAAATTCAGCCGGACCGACCCGTATATCTGGCCCTCAAATGCCTGTTCCTCCATATCCCCGATTATGTGTCCGAAGCTGTCGGGGAATGAACTTGAAGCCACCACGATCTCGGCATCAGGCAACTGCGCCACTACGTTTTGAGCTACCGGTAGCGCCCAAGCCTGCATTTGCAGCGCGTCCCGGGACCAAGCCGCATCCACCACAAAGATAGTGTCATGTGGCAATGGGGGTAGGCTTATTACGGACTGAGTGATTGGGATCATTGTCCCGCGTTGCTGGTGCACAATCAGGCCGCGATCCAGCTCCTCCGCCCGCCCCAGTTGAAGAAGCAACTGGTCGGCGTTGGTGGTTGCCTGGAGCACGGGCACCGCACCAGGAATTTCCTCAATGAAGTCAAAGTACGCCCTATAGCCTTGGTGATCAGAAAATAGCTCATCGAATTCAGCTTGGGCGGGCTTAGGGCTCCCCGCGAGGTACTTTTCCCGATCCAGCCCCAACCCAAAAGGATGACCTGCGGCAGCCTCCACAATGCGATCAACCGCTAAGGATAGGTGATTGGCGTTCGGCCATGGGCGCAAAAGAAAGATCGGGAAAACGAGTTCCTTGGCCTCGGCGGACAGTTGCCGGAAGGCCTCGACCTCAGCAATTCTCGCACGCAAGATCGGTACGTACGTTTTCCCAGCGAGCATCAGTCACCCGTGCGTATTTCCATCGCCTGCCGGGAAACTTGAAACGTTTCTGCTAGAGTTGCAATAATTTGGTGATCCCCCTGGGTTCGATAGACCGCTGACAATTCACTGACCTTATCAAGAGGCATTATTATGTCGGCAGCTAGGCGATTAGCTTCAGCCTCAACCCTTGATGACAGTTTTGAACGATACAGAACGGAGTCAACAACTCCGGCCTGAATCTTATCTCTGTGAAGCAAAAAGTGAGCTATCTCATGGGCGATAGTGAATCTCTGTCGCTCTTTCGGCTCGAACCGATTGACCTTGATTACAAAACCCCCATCCGGATCCGGCTTGATAAGGCCCGAAATTTTGAGCGGCAGGGCCGCCACGACCACCTTTAGCCCCAGCGCTTTCGCGAGCGCTCCCACCTTCACAGGAACGTCTTTCGTGAACTCCTCCAAGATGGAGATATGTTCCGGGGAAAGGCGAGAATAGTAGCTAACCTTCATCTTTATATTCCGTCTCTCCGTTCTGCTCCGGTTCCTCTTTTCCGTCCTCTTTTTCCTGCTCGTGCGGCTTGAAGTTCTCTATTCCTTCGTAAGCAATGGACGCGATCAATCCCTCAAACTCTGTTCTTAATTGGCCATCCTTTTTCAATTGATCCTTGAAATAGCTAACAGAATGATCACGAAGTTTATTTTCGATTGTCGTCCACCCTATTACGCTGGCTGCGGCCACGAAGAACCCGAGCACTGTTATCATCAGCGACAAGGCGGTAAGCGTAATCGAGATGAAGTCCACATAGCTCAAATCTAAGGAGGGCGTAGCTCCCCGAGCCAAAGCAATATGATAGATAAATGTCGCGATCGCGCCCGACAGGCCCGCTATAAATGCGAGAGCGAGAAATTTAAAAACGCCCTTCAATCGCGCACCCTTCCCAGAACAAAATAGCAACGACGGCAAGTTTCGTCAATGGCCCACCGACATCCCAACCATCCAAAATCACACCCAGCAGCGCCCCGCTCAGCCGTCTGGAGTGTAGTCATAGCAGACGGCTCCGAGCAGCACCGGGTTGATCGCGTCTTGGAGGCCGCGGTTCGTGCTCAGGCGTCCGATCACCTGGCGGTTCTTGATGAGCAAAGGTGGCCTGCTGGCATATTCGCTGCGAGCGGAAGTTGTCGAATATGCGCTCCCGAAGCGCCCGTAGTCATTCCAGATCGAGTTGGACTGATACTTGCTCCCATAGCGGCCGTAGCGATTGAAGATGCTGTCCATGGCATATGGGCTTGCCACGGTGCCAAGATAGTCGCCGTCCTCGGTAACGACCCGGGCACCCTCGATGGCAATGCATGCGTTCTGTTGCTGCGCCGAGGCTGGCAGAGCGGACAGCAGCATAGTCGCGCTCAATAGGATTCCAGAGATCATCGTTTCCCCCCAAACGATCGAGCACCGATAATATCACTAAACTTCTAGCTTGGCATAGCTTCATGCCCGCGACTGGTACAAAGATGGGACAGGTCTTTGAGTTTAGGATTACGGTGACAGCGGATTACGGTGACAGCGGATTCCCCGGAGAAGATTGCGATCTTCATCCGCACCCTGCGCGCCACCGGTTCGGTTACCGACGCGGCCCGCGCCGCCGGCACCACCCGCAAGACCGCTTATGATCTCTACGGCCGGGAGGATGCCGGCTATTTCCGCGCCGCCTGGGACGAGGGTTACGGTGCCAGTTTACTAAATGCACTTATCTGCCTGCATCGGCCTGCGCGAAAAACCTAACTCTCAGAATAAATTAGGCCCCAACCCCATTCCGTGCTACATACTCCCCATCGCCGGCCTCCACCTTTTGTGAGCCCGGCGGCGCCTGAGAGACAGCGGGGCATGCCCCGCTCCGACCGGCGGCTTCTGACGCAGACGCGCTTTCTGTTCGCTCACGAAGTATCGGAATTCCGGGGACACTCACCAAATTCGGGACGGGCACGGACTCGGGTAGCGGCGGTCCAGGTTCTTCCTCCCTAAGCATCTGGACTTGCGCGGATTCCTGCATGGATCGTTCGCAACGCCTGCTCGTTGGGCCGGGCGAAAGGAGCATCCTCATGGCCGAACGCAAGCTTATCTCTCCCAATGGCGACAAGCGCTATGTGCGGCGCGACGATGAGGGGCGGTTCGGCGAATCGGACGATGTCGGCCGCTCGCTCGCCGCCGATCGCCGCCGGCACGCCGCGACCAGCAAGCCACGCAACCAGGGCGACAGGGGCGATTGACGCCGCCGCCCGGATCGCGGCGACGGGCCTTCGCCCGCCTGCCTCGATCCGGGCGCGCTTGGGCCGTACCCCGCGCCCCGCCGTCGCACCATCGCGGCCGGGCCTTCGCGGCCGGGCCGGGGGTCTGCCCCTTTCCCCGCCGCGCCTCGCTTTCCCCCGCCGCGCCTCCGCGCGCACCGCGGGGCCCTCGCCGGATCCCCGCGAAAGCACGCGCGATCCTCGCAAAACCACGCATCGCCACGCCACCGCGCCATCGCCGCCGGGCCTTCGCGTGGCCGAAGGCTTGCCCCTTCCCCCGCCGCGCCTCGCTTTCCCCCGCCGCGCCTCCGCGCGCACCGCGGGGCCCTCGCCGGATCCTCGCGAAAGCACGCGCAATCCTCGCAAAACCACGCGCCGCCACGCCACCGCGCCTCGCGCCGCCCGGTTTTCCGCCGGATTAGGCGCCCCGGCTGATCCATGCTACAAGGCTTGCACCGCCGGCTTCACTAAGTCGTGAGCCTGCCGGCGGCTGAGAGACCTGCGGGGTTCGCCCCGCTCCGATCGGCGGTTCGTCCGCTCTTCCCGCGCTCCCGCTTGCACAAGAAGGGAGCCCGACATGGACCTCGATTATCTGAGCCGCCGCGAGCGCGAGGAGCGGCAGCGCGCCGCCCAGGCCGAGTGCGAACAATCACGCCGCGCGCACGAATTGCTCGCCGATCACTATCGCGAACGGATCCAAGCCTTCGCCCCCGTCGCCGCCTCCGCCGGCCGCGCGCGGGCGGCTGGCTGACCGCCTCGTCATTTCAACGAACACGAAAAGCGGCCCGCCAATCCAGGCGTGCCCGACCAGAAAGGAACGTGTGATCATGCCCATCGGCAAAGTGAAATTCTTCAACACCCAGAAAGGCTACGGCTTCATCACCAACGAAGAAGGCGGCAACGACGCCTTCGTCCATATCAGCGCGGTCGAGCGCGCGGGGATGGACACGCTCGTCCAGGACCAGCGCGTCTCCTATGAGCTCGAGGAGGACCGGCGCGGCAAGACCAGCGCCGTCAACCTGCAGAACGCCTGACCGGAAGCGGGCTCTCCCCCGCATCGGGGGAGAGCCCGCCGCCCGGCCGACCGGGCCGGAGCCAAGGAGACAAGATGTCGACGCATGAGGATTTCTGCCGCACCCGCGCCGCCGAGGCCCGGGCCGATGCCGATGCGGCGGCGCTCGCCAATGTGCGCGATCGCTGCCTGCGCGCCGCCGCGGCCTGGGACGTGATGGCCGATCGCGCCCACCGCACCGATCGCCTGCGCGCCGATCAGGAGCTGAGAAAGGCCGCGCTGGCCGATCACTGATCCGGCGCCGCCGCCGAAGGGCGGTTCCGGCGCTCCGACACACGCAAAAAGGACCGCCCGGTCGCCCGGACGGCCCTCTCTCCTCGCACGGCAAGGCGTGATCGTCAGCGCTGCTGCTGGCCGCTGTCGCCCTGGCCCATCTGGCCGCCGCGATCGCGCTCGAGATCGTCCTGGCCCTGGCCCTGCTGACGGTTGCGATCGCCGTCCTGCTGCTGTTGCTGCTGGCGGTCGCGGTTCTGGTCCTGCTGGCCGCCCTGCTGCTGCTGCCGGTTCGAGTCCTGATACTGGCCGCCCTGCTGGCCACCCTGCTGCTGCTGACCTTGCTGGCCCTGGCCGCCCTGGCCACCTTGCTGTTGCTGGCGCTCGCGGTCGTTATTCTGTTCGTTCATCGGATCTCTCCATCGATTCATGCCCTGAACGGCACTGCCGAATCGAACGCCCCTCGCGCTCGGCCGGTTCCGCAAATCATTGGTTTCACAGGCGTTTCGATCCGCCGAGGGGCGCCATTCCGCCCGCCCTTAGCGGAATATCAACCAGGCTCCGTCAGGATGATCGGCCTCGCGCCCCTGAAGGGAGGGCCGGACCATGGGCAATTTCTTCAAGGCCGCCTTCGCGCTGTTCATCGTGGCCTTCGTCGTCGATGCGAGCATGTGGCATGGCTATTATCGCGAACGATACGGCCACCGCATCCATGCCTTCGCGACCGACGTCACCGACGGGAGCTGGGCCAATCCGGGCTGAACCGCCCCGTGCCGCGCGCGCCGACGCCGATCCGCTTTGGCGGGCTTCGCGGCTCTGCTATGACGGCACGCTCACAAGAGGGGGTTCCATCATGCGCATCGCCACGGCCCTGATCGCCGTCCTGCCCGTCGCGCTGGCCGGCTGCGGCCAGGGCAGCGCCTTTGACGAGGCGTTCCGCAACTCATTCCGCGAGAGCGCGGTGTCGAGCTGCGTCGCCGCCAGCCGGGCGACGCCGGCCGCGCCCCAGGGCGTCGACTGGCAACGGCTTTGCTCCTGCTCCGTCGACCGGATGATGGAGGGGAAGTCGGCCGCTGAGCTGCGCCGGCTGCAGGGCGACTCGCCCGAGCAGATGGAGGCGGTGCGGCAGTGCGCGACGCAGATGGGCATTGTCCCCGGCGGCGGCGCCCCCGCTGCCCCCGGCGGAAAATGAAGAAGGCCGCGCGGCCGAGCCGGCTTATCCCCGATATCCCCGTTATCCACAGGCCGGGCGGTCAAGATTCCGCTTGGGGCGACTCGGCGGATGGAGTCACAAGAAAGGTCCGCCGCCAGTAGGCGGACCTCCTCCGGAAACGGATGGCGTCCACCGAGGCAGCGGCCAAAGCAGAAGACAAGAGGAACCGCAAGGGAAATCTGGTCCGATGCGATGGAAGGGCGACCTTCGAGGAAGAAGCGCGAGGCTTTCGGGCCGAACCCACTTTCCAAGACAGGAGTCCGGCACGTTCGACATCTTCGGATGACGATCTTGCGAAAGGAAGTCAGGCGGACCGAAAGGCGAGCGTGGCATCCGATGGGGACCCGAAACCGGCAGCAATGCCGCGAGACGGGGTACCCGAGAGGAAGGCGACCGAACGCCGCAAGGCGATCGATCGATTTCCGATCCGCCGGAGGAAGGGCATCGGGTCTTCGGACCTATGTTCCGACCGACGGAAAGTGGGGCCGGCAGCGATGCCGGCCCCATTACTTTTTGGGCCCGACCGGCGGCCTTCCCGGGGCCTGCAAGGCCCCCCAATCCGCCGCCACCGCTCCAGCGCTTCCACAGCCCCGCCTTCGCGCTGCCGCCACGCCGGCGACGCCGTTAGAGGCCCGTCGCGGCGCGATGCGCGGCCTCTTCCTGTCGCTCGCTCGCGCGGGCCGCGCCGGCGTGCCGAGCCCTTTCCCGGGGTGATAGGACGATCGGTGACAACGCCGCGTGCCACCGGATGCCCGCTGCGCCATCGCGTCCGGATTCGGCGGCGCCACCGATCCGTGCTATGGATGACGCACCGGGACTCGACTCGCGAGCAGCACTCCCGACCGGGAAAGGGAGAGCCATGGACGTGAACTATTATCTCCACCGGGAGCAGGTGGAACGGATGCGGGCATCGACCGCATCGACCATCGAGGCGGAGCAGGCCCATCGCCGCCTGGCCGATCTCTACCGCGCCCGCCTTGTCGCTTATCGGACCCCGCCGGGCGCGATCGAACTGACGGTGCGCTGACCGTCGCGACCTTGCGATGGGACGGGCCGCGGGCCACGCCAACCTTTCGGTAAGCCTTCTCTGTCATACGCACCATGTTCGTGAGAGAGGCGAAACGAATGGGGCGGCTGTCCGGCAACATGATCACGCGGCGCGAGGCGCGGACGATCGACCAGCGTCTTGAATCGCGGCACGAGGGGCTCGTGGACTGCGCGACGCTCTTCTTCCGCGGCGGCGTGCATATGGTCCAGGTCGTGAACATCTCGGCGCGGGGCGCGATGGTCGAGAGCGAGCTCGAACCCCGGCTCGGCGAGAATGTGATCGTCCGCTTCAACGGATGCAGCCCGATCCATGCCTTCGTGCGCTGGATCCGCGACGGCCGGCTCGGCCTCAATTTCGGATGCGAGTTGACCATCGGCTGATCCCCCGGATCAGCCGGCCCGATGCGCGGGGCGCATCGGGAAGGTTCAACTGACCATCGGCTGATCCCCCGGATCAGCCGGCCCGATGCGCGGGGCGCATCGGGAAGGTTCAACTGACCATCGGCTGATCCGCAGGACCAGCCGCCCGATGCGCGACCGGCCGACCGCCTGTTGAAACGGCGGCGATAAGTCTTACTTCGCAACCATTCGCGAAGGAGGCATCCCGTGATCGATCTCTACACGTCGCCAACCCCCAACGGTTACAAGGTCTCGGTCACGCTCGAAGAGCTCGGCCTCCCTTACGAGGTCCATCCGATCGACCTGTCCTCGGGCGCCCAGAAGGAGCCGTGGTTCACCGCGATCAATCCCAATGGCCGCATCCCGGCGATCGTCGATCGCGACAATGGCGGCTTCGCGGTGTTCGAAAGCGGCGCGATCATGCTCTATCTGGCCGAGCAGGCGGGCGCCCTCATCCCCCCGGATCGCGAGGGACGCAGCCGCGTCGTCCAGTGGCTGATGTTCCAGATGGGCGGGCTCGGGCCGATGATGGGCCAGGCCAACGTCTTCACCCGCTACTTCCCCGAACATCTTCCATCCGCGATCGACCGCTACCGGCGCGAGAGCCGGCGGCTGCTGGAGGTGCTCGACGGCCGGCTCGCCGACAATGAGTATCTCGCGGGCGACTATTCGATTGCCGACATCGCCAATTTCTGCTGGGCGCGGGTGCATGAATGGCCGGGCGTCGCGATCGACGGGCTCGACCATCTCAAGCGGTGGATGGACGCGATCGCCGCCCGCCCCGCCGTGCAGCGCGGGCTCGCCGTCCCGCCGCGGCCGGAGGCGAGCGACGAAAGCAGGATCGAATCGGCCCGCAAGATGCTGGCCTGACGCAAGGAAGAGACATGAACGAGATGACCCGGATTTCCGCCCAGCCCGACTATAGCGAGGCTGTGCAGGCCTTTCTGCAGCGCGCGCCCAAGCTGTTCATCGACGGCGAATGGGTGGATTCCAGCCATGATCGGACGATCGCCGTCTTCGATCCGTCGACCGGTCGGGAAATCGCGCGGGTCGCCGATGCGTCCGATGCCGATGTCGACCGCGCCGTCGCCGCCGCGCGCCGCGCCTTCGACGACGGGCGCTGGTCCGGCCTCGCCCCTTATGCCCGCCAGCGCATCATCGAGAAGCTCGCCGACCTGATCGAGGCGAACATCCCCGAGCTCGCCGAGCTTGAATCGATCGACAACGGCAAGCCGCGCAGCGCCAGCCAGGGCTATGATCTGCCGCGCTCGGTCCAGACGCTCCGCTACATGGCCGGCTGGGCGACCAAGCTCAGCGGCGAGCATATCGAGCCGTCGGGCCTGCCGACCGGATCGGTCCACGCCTATGTCCGCCGCGAGCCGATCGGGGTGTGCGCGCAGATCGTCCCGTGGAATTTCCCGCTGATGATGGCGGTGCAGAAGATCGCGCCCGCGCTCGCCGCCGGCTGCACGATCGTGCTGAAGCCGGCCGAGCAGACGCCGCTCACCGCGCTGCGGCTCGCCGATCTGGTCGCCGAAGCGGGCATCCCCGCCGGCGTGCTCAACATCATCACCGGCAATGGCGAGACGGCGGGCGATCGAATGGTCCGTCATCCCGAGGTCGACAAGGTCGCCTTCACCGGATCGACCGAGGTCGGCAAGATCATCAATCGCAACGCGACCGAGACGCTGAAGCGCGTGACGCTTGAGCTTGGCGGCAAATCGCCGGTCATCGTGCTCCCCGACATCGACATCGCGAAGACCGCGGCGGGCGCAGCGCGATCGATCTTCTCCAATGCCGGCCAGGTCTGCATCGCGGGGTCGCGCCTGTTCGCGCATCGCGACATTTTCGACGATCTGCTCGAGGCGGTCGCGGAGAATGCCCGCAAGCTGAAGGTCGGCCCCAGCCTTGCCGCGGACACGACGATGGGCCCGCTCGTTTCCACCGAGCAGCACGATCGCGTGCTTTCCTATATCGAGGCGGGCCGCAAGGAGGGTGCGAGCGTCCTGACCGGCGGCGATACGCCGGGGGGTGACGGCTATTTCGTCAACCCGACCGTGCTCGTCGACGTGAACCCGAACATGAAGGTGGTGCGCGAGGAGATTTTCGGCCCGGTCCTCGCGGCGCAGCGCTACGACGATCTCGACGAGGTCGCGAAGGCGGCCAACGACACGCCCTATGGCCTCGCCGCGTCGATCTGGACCCGCGACGTCTCCGCGATGCACAAGCTCGCCGCCAAGCTCAAGGCGGGCATGGTGTGGGGCAACACCTCCTCGGCAGCCGACACGTCCCTGCCCTTCGGCGGCTTCAAGCAATCCGGCTTCGGCCGCGAGAGCGGGCGCTACGGCATCGAAGCCTATACCGAGCTCAAGACGGTCGCCATCGCGCTTTGAATGCGGCTCGGCGGGCGGCGGCTTGATCGCGGCCGCCCGCCGGTCCATGCCGCACGGACCGATTGACGAGGTCCGTGCCATGCGTCTCACGATCCTGCTTCTTGCCGCCGCTGCCGCGGCTTCCGCCAGCGCCCAGGATGCGCCGCCCGATCCGGCGCCTGCGACCGCCGGCCAGTCCGGCACGACGTCCGGTTTGACCGATCTCAACCAGACGGTGAACGACCTCCGGGACGCGCAGGATCCGCCTGCCGGCGACGAGGCCGCGCCGGCGCCGCCGGCGGCCCCCGCGGCCGGCGACCAGCCGCCCGCGCCCGATCCTTCCGCAGCGGACGAGGCGGCGCCGGTTGCGGGGGAGTCCGCGCCCGCACCGGAACCGGCCGAGCCCGCCGCGGCGACGCCGCCCGAGGCGCATCCGCCGATCCTTCCGACCTATCTGCGCCATCCCGGCGCCGAGCTCGATCCTGAACAGAATCAGCAGATCGCGCGCACCGTTGCGCGCGGACAGGCGATGATCGCGATCGCCCGCGCCGGCCTGGTCGGCAGCCAGGACATGCTGGCCCATTTGCCCGATCCGGACGGGGCCGGCATCGCCGGCTGGATCGCGGAGCCGCAGGGCAACGCAATGCTCGTCACCTTCTATGCCGCCGCTGAAGCCGGCCCGAAGGCGGTCTATCGCGTCAGCGTTCTCGGCGCGCGCGCCGTCTCGCGCGAGACGTTCCTCGATCCAGCCGAGCGCCCTGCGCTAACGGCGCTCCAGGCCCGCATGGCCGCCGCGCGGGCCGCAACCGACGGATTGAGCAACCATCCCTGCACCGGCCAGGACTTCAACGTCCTCGTGATCCCGCCCGAAGCGCCCGACGCGCCGATCGACGTCTATCAGATGAGCCCGGCTGTGCCGCGCGGCCATTTCCCGCTCGGCGGCCACTTCCGGTCGCGCGTCGACCGCGACGGCCACATCGCGGAGGTGCAAAGCTACGGCGCCTGCGTCGCCCTGGTTCCGCCGGCGACCCCTGCGGGCACGGCGCCTTCGCCGCTTCCGGCCAGCGGCCCGGACGATCAGCTGCCGAACGAGATTCACGTCTTCCTCGCCGCCTGGACGGGGCATCCGCTGCTGGTGACCTCCGGCGGGCGGACCTGGCGGGTGACCCCGGATTCGATCGCCGAAGCGCAATAGGCGGCCGCCCGGCGGGCGCCGAACCCCGCCTTCACGCTTTCTTTGTCAATTTCTCCGACACTCCCCGATGTGTCGGAGGCTTTGACATTCCTGGGAACGGCCGGAGGCGCTGAAGCGTGATCCGGCTGTTCAAACATTATGTGCCCTATGCGGTGCTGCTGCTGGGGACGATGGACCTTGTGCTGCTGCTCGCCGGCGCCGAGGCGGGCTGGACGCTGCGCCTCTGGCAGGTCGGCCTCGCGCGCGGCTCGGTGGTCGATCGCATTCCGAACATGATCGCTTTCGCGGCGGCCCTGCAGGGCGCGATGGTGGCGGTCGGCGTCTATGGCGCGCAGGCGCTCCATTCGGTCCGCTTCGCCACCGCGCGGATCATCGTCGCGACGGCGTTCGGGATCCTGCTGCTCAGCCTCGTCTTCTTCGCCTTCCCGCCGGTCGCCTTCTGGCGATCCAGCCTGCTCTACGCCACCGGCCTTGCGCTCACGGCGATGATCGGGGCGCGCGCCGCGCTTCGCGACTGGCTGGGTGGGCCCCGCTTCCGGCGCGGGGTGCTGGTGCTCGGCGCCGGGCCGCGCGCGGCGCGGATCCAGGAGCTTGCGCGCCGGCCTGGCGCCGGCTTCACCGTCGTCGGCTTCGTCGGCATGAACGACGGCCCAAGCGCGGTGGAGGGGGCCGTCAACCGCGCCGCGATCGAGAGCCTTCCGCGCCATCTCGAGCGGGTCGGCGCGAGCGAAGTGGTGCTGGCGCTCGAGGAGCGGCGCAATGCCCTCCCGCTCGCCGATCTGCTGAGGGTCAAGACGACGGGCGTCGAAGTCAACGATTTCTCGACCTTCCTCGAACGCGAGACCGGCCGCGTCGATCTCGACAGCCTCAATCCCTCCTGGCTGATCTTCTCCGACGGATTTTCGGCCGGGCGGCGCCTCTCCGGGATGGCGAAGCGATTGTTCGACATCACGGTGAGCGTGATGATCCTCGCGCTCACCTGGCCGGTCATCGCCGCGACGGCGATCGCGGTGAAGCTGGAGAGCAGGGGCCCGGCCTTTTACCGGCAGCGCCGGGTCGGCCTCTATGGCGAGACGTTCGAGGTCATCAAGCTGCGCTCCATGCGGACCGATGCCGAAGTGGGCGGCAAGGCGGTGTGGGCGCAGAAGGACGATCCCCGGGTGACCCGCGTCGGCCGCTTCATCCGCAAGGTCCGCATCGACGAGCTGCCCCAGGCGTGGAGCGTGCTCAAGGGCGAGATGAGCTTCGTCGGCCCGCGGCCCGAGCGCCCCCAGTTCGTCGCCGATCTCGAGGCGCGCCTGCCTTATTATGCCGAGCGCCATGTCGTGAAGCCCGGGATCACCGGCTGGGCGCAGATCAACTATCCCTATGGCGCGTCGATCGAGGATGCGCGCGAGAAGCTGGAATATGATCTCTATTACGCCAAGAACTACACGCCTTTCCTCGATCTGCTGATCCTGCTGCAGACCGCGCGCGTGATCCTGTGGCCGGAGGGCGCGCGCTGATGACGGCGCTGCTCGGCCTGTGGAGCCACATGCTCGCCGCGCTGCTCTACGGCGCGCTCGCGATCGTCCAGCTGCGCCGCTGGACCGGCGATGCGGCGAGCCGGCCGCTGATCACGGCATTCGCGGTGCTCGCGGTCTGGGCGATCTTCGCCGGCCTGCTCGGTCCCTACGATCTCCTGTCCCGGCTCGCGGAAAGCGGCCGCAATCTCGCCTTCCTCGCCTTCATGTACGGCCTGATGCCGGCCGAGGAGGGCGAGGAGAGCCGCGGAGGGGTCAAGGCCGTCTATGCGGCCGTGGCGGCCGTCATCGGGCTCCAGATCGTCGTCGGCGGCATCATTCCCGGATTCCGCAATCTCCCGACGGCTTTTGCGGCGCTGACCGCGACAGCCCAGGTGCTCGGCCTCACCATCGCGTCGGGCGCGCTGATCCTGGTCCACAACCTCTACGGCCAGGCGGCCCCGGCCTCGCGCGGGCAGCTTCGCTATCCGATGCTGGCGCTTGCCGCGATGTGGGCCTTCGACCTTCATCTCTACACCGTCGCCTATTTCATGCATGGCGAGACCGCCGGCCTGTTCGCCCTGCGAGGGCTGATCGCGGCGCTGCTCGCCCCGCTGTTCGCGCTGGGGCTGCGCGACAATCCGCGCTGGAAGGTGCAGCTGTCGCGCGCCGCGACGTTCCAGTCGGTCTCGGTGGTGGCGATCCTCTCCTACCTCATCGTGATGATGTCGGCGGCGCGCGCGCTGGAGATCGTCGGCGGCGATTGGGCGCGGGCCGCCCAGATCGGGCTGGTCGCGGCGATGACGCTTGCAGCGCTGATCCTTCTCCCATCGGCGCGGGCCCGCGGATGGCTCGGCGTGATGCTGGCCAAGCACGTCTTCGAACATCGCTACGACTATCGTGAGGAATGGCTTCGTTTCACCGACACGGTCGGCCGGCAGGGGGACGGCGATGCGACGCTCGAGGAGCGGGTGGTGAAGGCGATTGCCGACATCGGCGGCGCGCCCGGCGGCGTCATGCTGCTCACCGACGGCCGGCGGCTGACCCCGGGGCCGCGCTGGAACTCCGCCCTTCGCCTTGCGCCGGTGGGCGACGACGGCGCCGACCTCATCCGTCATGTCGAAGCCGACGCCTATGTGATCGATTTCAGCGCGCCGCGCGGACGCGAGAACGATCCGCCGGTGCCCGCGTGGCTCGCCGAAGCCGGTGCCTGGGCGGGCGTTCCGCTGATCCATTCCGGGCGGCTCCTCGGCCTCGTCCTCCTCGAACATCCGCCGCACCGGCGCCCGCTCGACTGGGAGGATTTCGATCTCTTTCGCACCGCCGGTATCCAGGCGGCGAGCTATATCGCCGAAGCGCGCGGGCAGCAGGCGCTGGCCGACGCGCGGCGATTCGACGAATTCAACCGGCGCTTCGCCTTCATCATGCACGACATCAAGAATCTGGTCAGCCAGCTCTCCCTCGTCGCCCGCAATGCCGAGCGACATGCCGACAATCCGGACTTCCGCGCCGACATGATCGCGACGCTCCAGGCTTCGGTCCGCAAGATGAACGATCTGCTCGCCCGCCTCTCCCCAGGCGCCGCGCGCGAGGCCGATCCGGCGCGGGCGATCCGGGTGATGGACGTGATCGAGACGGTGGCTGGCCCGCGCCGCCGGACCCGCGCGTTCCGAATCGAGGGCGATGTCCATCTCGCGGCGATGGCGGGGCCGGCGGGGCTGGAGCAGGCGTTGTCCCACCTCGTCCAGAACGCGATCGACGCGAGCGGGCCGGACCAGCCGATCGAGCTTCGCGCCTATGAAAGCGGCGGCGACGTCGCGATCGAGGTGGCCGATCACGGCTGCGGGATGGCGCCGGATTTCGTCGCCCATCGGCTGTTCCAGCCCTTCGCCTCGACCAAGGAGACCGGCTTCGGAATCGGCGCCTATGAGGCCCGCGAGCTCATCCACGCCATGGGCGGCCGGATCGAGGTCGACAGCGTCGTCGGCGAAGGAACGAGGTTCACCCTGATCCTGCCCGGCGCCGCCAGCCAATCCCCGCTTTATTATGAACGGATGCGCGCATGAACATGCCCGTCAAGCCAAAGCTCCTGATCGTCGAGGACGATGAAGGCCTCCAGCGCCAGCTGCGCTGGGCCTATGACGATTATGAGGTGCTGGTCGCGGCCGACCGCGCCGGCGCGCTCGATATCGTCCGCGCGGCCGAACCTGCCGTCGTCACGCTCGATCTTGGCCTGCCGCCCGATCCCGACGGCGTGAGTGAAGGCTTCGCCGCGCTCGAGACGATCCTGTCGCTGAAGCCCGAGACCAAGGTGATCGTCGCCTCCGGCCACGGCGCGCGGGAAAGCGCGCTTCGGGCGATCGCGTCGGGCGCCTATGATTTCTACCAGAAGCCGGTCGACATCGATCAGCTCGGCCTCATCGTCCGCCGCGCATTCCAGCTTCACGGCATCGAGAGCGAGAACCGGCGTCTGGAAAGCCGGGTCGGCGAGGACCGCACCGTGCTCGGCACGATGGTGACGGCGGCGCCGGAGATGCTGAAGGTCGCCCGCACGATCGAGCGCGTCGCCAATACCGACGTTTCGGTCATGCTGCTCGGCGCGAGCGGGACCGGCAAGGAACTGCTCGCCCGCGGCCTCCACGAGGCGAGCCGGCGGCGCGGCGGCGGCTTCGTCGCGATCAATTGCGCGGCGATCCCCGAAAACCTGCTCGAGGCCGAGTTGTTCGGCTATGAAAAGGGCGCTTTCACCGGCGCGATCAAGACGACCGAGGGCAAGATCGAGCTCGCCCATGGCGGGACATTGTTCCTCGACGAGGTCGGCGACATTCCGCTGCCGCTTCAGGTCAAGCTGCTGCGATTCCTGCAGGAACGGGTGATCGAGCGGATCGGCGGTCGCAAGCCGATCGCGGTCGACACCCGCATCGTATGCGCGACCCATCAGGATCTCGACGCGATGATCGCGGCGGGCACGTTCCGCGACGATCTCTATTATCGCCTCGCGGAGATCGTCGTCAGGATTCCGAGCCTTGCCGAGCGCCACGGCGACGCCGCCTTGCTCGCCAAGCATTTCCTCGGCCGCTTCGCGCGCGAGATGAACCCGGCGGTGAAGGGATTCGCGCCGGGCGCGCTGGCGGCGATCGAGGCGTGGGGCTGGCCCGGCAACATCCGCGAACTCGAAAACCGCCTCAAGCGCGCGGTGATCATGGCCGACGGCAAGCTCGTCACCGCCGAGGATCTCGATCTGCCGGCCGAGGCGATGGACGCCCTGCCGGTCAACCTGAAGACGGCTCGCGAGGAGGCGGATCGCCGCGCGATCCGCAAGGCGCTCGCCCAGACCGAGGGCAATATCTCCGGCGCAGCGAAGCTGCTCGGGATCAGCCGGCCGACCCTCTACGACCTGCTCAAGCAATACGGACTCCAGCCTTGAGGCAGCGCGCCCTCCTTGCGCTGCTGATCCTGCTGGCCGCCTGCTCCGGGCGGGCGGGGACGCCGTATCAGCGCGGGCTGGCGGCGTTCGAATCCGGCGACATGTCGACCGCGAAGGTGGAGATCATGAACGCGCTCCAGCTCGATCCGGGCGATCGCGCGGCCCGGATCGTGCTCGCCCGGATCGATCTTGCCGCCGGCGACGGTGTCGGCGCGGAGGCCGAGATCGCCCGAGCCCGGCAGAACGGCGCGCCGGCGGCCGACACCGCGCATCTGCTCGCGGAGGCGAAGCTGCTTCAGGGCGATCCCCGCGCTGCGATCGGCGAGGCCGCCGGCGCGGCCCCGGCCTTCGGCGCGGCGGCGGCGCGGATCATGGGCCGCGCCTATCAGGCGCTCGGCGACGGTGCGAACGCCCTCATCCAGTTCAACCGCGCGCTTGCCCTCGCTCCCGAGGACAGCGCCGTTTGGACCGATCTCGCGCGTTTTCGCCGCGCCAACGGAGACCTTGGCGGCGCGCTCCAGGCGGCGGACCGCGCCGTCGCGCTGAAACCGCGCAACACCGATGCCCTGGTGCTTCGCGGCGAGCTGACCCGAAGCCAGTACGGGCTCGCCGCCGCCTTGCCCTGGTTCGACCGTACGCTCGAGATCGATCGCAACAATCTCGCCGCCCTGCTGGATCGCGCGGCGACCTATGGCGACATGGGGCGGATGCGCGACATGCTGGCCGACGCACGCCAGGCGCACCAGCTGACCGGCGGCAACGCCACCGCTTATTATCTCCAGGCCGTGCTCGCCGCGCGCGCCCGCGATTGGACATTGGCGCGCGATCTTTACGCGCGCACCAACGGTGCGTTCGAAGGCGCGCCGGCGGGCCAGCTGCTCGCCAGCGTGATCGATCTCGGCCTCGGCAATGACAGCCAGGCCGCCGACCGGCTCGGCCAGCTCATCAGCAATCAGCCCGGCAACCGCAAGGCCCGGCGCCTGCTCGCGCTGGCACGGTGGCGCTCCGGCGATGCGGCGGGGACCATCGCCGCCCTGCGGCCGATCGCCGACCTCGCCGACGCGGACAGCTATAGCCTGACCCTGATCGGCCAGGCGCTCGCGCGATCCGGCGACGCGGCGGGCGCGGCGCGTTACCTCGCCCGGGCGGCGATGCCGCAGCAGGGTTCCCTCGCCGCGCTGCAGCCGCTGAGCGACGAGGAGTTCGCGGCCGTCCGCGCGGCGGCAGAACGCGATCCCGACAATGGCCCCACGCAGGTCCGGCTGGTGTCGGCGCTGCTCGCCCGAGGGCTTGGCGGGGAGGCACTGGCGCGCGCGCGGCGGCTCGCCGCCGCCAATCCGGGCGCGCCGGAACCTGCCATCCTGCTCGGCGACGCGCTTGGAACGCAGGGCGACTTCGCGGGCGCCGCCGAGCAATATCGCCGCGCAGCCAATCTCGAATTCACCGAGCCGGTCGCGCTGCGCCTGATCGAGGCGCTGCAGCGGTCCGGCCAGGCTGCCGCCGCCGATCAGGTGCTTGCGCTGTTCCTGCGCGAAAATCCGCAGAACATTCCCGCACTGACGCTGCGCGCCGGCCGGTTGATGCAGGCCGGGGACTGGGCCAACGCGGCGCGCGTTTATGAGACGCTGCGTGTCCGGATCGGCAACAACGACGCGACCATCCTCAACAATCTCGCCTGGGCCTATTCCGAGCAGGGCGATTATGGGCGCGCAATCCCGCTCGCTCGGCGGGCGTGGTCGCTCGATCGCGACAATCCCGCGACGGCGGACACGCTCGGCTGGATCCTGTTCAAGAGCGGCGTGGACCGCGCCCGTGGCCTCGTCCTGTTGCAGCAGGCGGCGCGCGGCGCCCCTTCGGACGCCGCGATCCGCAGCCGGCTGGAACAGGCCCGCCGGGGCTAGCGTCCGGACGAGAGGAGGCCGGATCGATCCTCGCGATTCGATCCGACCCCGATCTGCCTCAGCGCAGCGTCGCTGAATCCAGGTTCAGCTCGCCAAGCGGAATCACCGTCACGTTGGGATGATCGCGCTGCAGGGCGGGCAGGAACTGCGACGCCTCGCCGACGATGACGATCGTCGCGCCGGCGGGCGAGAGCAGGTCCCTCGCCGCCGCCTGCGCGTCCGCCGGCGTGATCGCGAGCACGGCCTGCTGGTAGCGACCGATTTCCTCGGGGCTGACATCGCGCAGGACATAGGAGGCGATGGTGCTGGCGATGCCCGAGGTCGTTTCGGCGTCGCGGCCGAAATCGCCCAGCAGCGAGGCCCGGCGCGCGTCGAGCTCGGCGGCCGGGACCGGCTGGGCGCCGAGCCGCTGCATTTCGGCGAGCGTCAGCCCGAGCACCTCGGCGGCCGCATCGTTGCGAGTCTGCGTCAGGGCCGAGAATGGCCCCGGCGCGCGGCGCGCATCGATCGAGCTTCCGGAGCCGTAGGAGAGGCCCCTGCGGATGCGGATCTCCTGGTTCAACCGCGCGCTGTAACCGCCGCCGAGCACCGCATTGGCGACGAGGGCGCGATAGAAACCTGGATCGTTGCGGGCGATGGTGTTGCGGGTCACCGCGACCGCCGCCTGGCCCGATCCCGGCATGTCGATGACGACGATGTTCGTCGCGTCGCTCGCGGCCGGCGCGGGCGCGGCCGGGGCGGGCGAAGGCGCTGCCCCGGTCCAGCTTCCGAAATAGCGTTCGGCAAGCGCGCGGGCCTGCGCCGGCTCGATGTCGCCGCTGAGAATCAGGGTCGTGCCGGCGGGAGTCCAGGCGTTGCGATAGGCGTTCTGGATGTCTTCCCGGGTGATCGCCGCCAGCGAGCGCGCCGTGCCGCCGGCGGGGTGGCCGTAGGGCGCCGCGCCATAGACGAGACGGGCCGACGCCATGCGCGCCACCGCCGCCGGGCTGTGCATGGCGACATTGACGCTGTCGATGGCGAGCGCGCGCTGACGGTCCAGCTCGTCCGCCGCGAGCGCCGGATGCTGGGCAACGTCGGCCATGAGGCCGAGCGCCGGATCAAGCTCGCCGGTCTGCACCGTGACCGACAGCGTGGCGCCATCCCACCCGGCAGCGCTCGAAAGCGAGGAGCCGAGCGATTCCGCGGCGCGATGGACTTCGGTCGCCGAACGAGTCACGGTTCCTTCGGTCAGCAGCGAGGCGGTGAGCCCGGCGGTTCCGGCGCGATCGGCGGCGTCAGCAGACGAGCCGCCTCCCCGCGCAATCAGCGCAGCCGTAACCAGCGGCACCTCATGGCGCGGCACCGTCACCACCTGCAAGCCATTGGCGAGCCGGCTGGTGACCGGCACCGGCATCGCCTGCACGACTGCGGGGGCCGGCGCGGGCGGCTGGACGCGCTCCGCCTCGGGCGCAGGCTCGACGACGTCGAGATGCGCCGGCGGCGTCAGCACTGCGGTCTGCACCGTTGCAGGGACGGCGATCTGGTCGGTGGCGGCGCCCTCAGGGCGCGCTTCGGCCGCCAGATAGTGGATCGCGGCCGATGCGTTGTCGTTCAGCCAGCGCCGCGCAACCCGCTGGATGTCCGCAGGCGTCACCGCGGCGATCCGGGCGAGCCGCCGGTCGGCCGCGCCCGCATCGCCGGCGACGACAACCGCTTCGGCAAGGGTCGAGGCCTGGCCCTCGGCGGTCTCGCGCTCGCGAAGCGCGGCATTGATGAGCTCGTTCTTGGCTTCGCTCAGTTCTGCCGCCGTCACCGGCTCGTCGCGCATCCGAGCGATCTCGCGCCGAAGCCCGGCCTCCCCCGCATCGGGCGACTGGCCCTGGGCCAGGATCGCATAGACCGCGAAGACGCCGCGTCCCTGCTTGGTATCGAGCGACGAGCTCGCCTGCGCCGCGATCCGGTCGCGATAGACGAGCGTGTCGTGCAGGCGCGAGCTGTCGCCGGTCGAGACGATCCCGTCGAGCACCTCCATCGCCGCGGAATCGGGATCGTTCGCGGCGGGCGCCGGATAGGTGATGGCGACCGCCGGCAACGGCGTGTTGGGTTCGTAGACGGTGTAGTGGCGCGGCGTGGTTCGCGGAGGTTCCTGCACGGTCACGCGGGGGATTTGCGTGGTCGGGCGCGCGATCGGGCCGAAATATTGGTCGATCCAGCGGTCGAGCTGGGCATCGTCGAAATTGCCGGCGACGAACAGCACCGCATTGTCGGGCCGGTAATAGACCTGGTGGAAGGCGCGCACATCGTCGATCGTCGCCGAATCGAGATCCTCGATGCTGCCGATGCCCGAACGGGCATAGGGATGCACGTCATAGGAGACCATCGGCAGATAGAGATAGAAGAGCCGGCCGTAGGGCTGGGCGAGGACGCGGCTGCGCAATTCCTCCTTCACCACGTCCCGCTCGGACGCGAAGCTCGCCGGATCGATGACGAGCCCGCTCATGCGCTCGGCCTCCGCCCACAGCAGGGTCTGGAGATGGTTGGCGGGGACGACCTCGTAATAATTGGTGTAATCGTCATTGGTCGACGCGTTGTTGTAGCCGCCGACATCCTCGGTCATCCGATCGAAGCTCTCCGCCGGCAGGTTGCGGGTCGCCTTGAACATCAGATGCTCGAAGAGGTGGGCGAAGCCGGAACGTCCGCGCGGATCGTCCTTCGATCCGACATCGTACCAGACCTGCACCGACACGTTCGACGTGTTCGCGTCGCGAATCGAATAGACCCGAAGGCCGTTGGCGAGCGTGCGCGTGCGATAGACGATCGGGGCGACCTGCGATGCGGACGCGGCCGGCGCGGCGGGGGCCGGCGTCTGCGCCGAGGCGACGCCGCCGAGAAAGGCGATGGCCAGTGCGGCCGGCGCCGCACGCGTAAGCAATCCAATCATCGATGAAACCCTCCCAGGAACCGGCACGCTAGCTGCGCCGCCGGTCCGCGCGCGTCAACCCGCCAGGGCCTCGGCCTGCTCCGCCAGCTCCAGCCAGCGCGTCTCGGCCTCGTCGCGTTCGGCGCGGGCGGCGGCGATCGAATTGGTCAGCGCTTCGAACAGCTTGGGATCACGCGCGTAAAGCGTCGGATCGGACAGCGCCGCCTCATCGCGGGCGATCGCCGCCTCCAGTTCCTCGATCCGTCCGGGCAGGAGATCGAGATCGCGCTGATCCTTGTAGGACAGCTTTTTTCGCGCCGGCGGTCGCTGGTCCCGAGCGACGTCAGGGGACGCCGGCACGGGTTCATCGCGAACGCCCCTCGACTGTGCTCGGGGCGAGCGAGACTGGCCGGGCCGCTTCCTTTTCCGTTCCCAATCCTCATAGCCGCCGGCGACGATGTCGACCTTGCCCGATCCATCGAGGCCGAGCGTGATCGTCACCGTCCGGTCGAGAAAGTCGCGATCGTGGCTGACGATGAGGACGGTGCCTTCATAATCGGCGATCACCTCCTGAAGCAGATCGAGCGTCTCCATGTCGAGATCGTTGGTCGGCTCGTCCAGCACCAGCAGGTTCGATCGCCGCGCGAACTCGCGCGCGAGCAGCAGGCGCGATCGCTCGCCGCCCGACAGGCTGCCGACCTTTGCATCCACCAGGTTCGGATCGAACAGGAACTCCTTGAGATAGCCCTGCACATGCTTCTTGTGGCCGCGCACCTCGATCCAGTCGCCGCCGTCGGCGAGAATGTCGCGAACGCGCTTGTCGGGATCGAGCAGCTTCCTTTGCTGGTCGATCATCACGCCGGACAGGGTCCTGGCGCGCGTCACCGTGCCTTCGTCCGGCGCGATCTCGCCGGTCAGCAGCTTGAGCAGGGTCGTCTTTCCCGTGCCGTTGGCGCCGACGACGCCGATCCGGTCGCCGCGCTGGATCCGCAGCGTGAAATCCCGGATGATCGTGCGGTCACCAAATCTCTTGGTCACCTGATCCGCCTCGATCACCATCTTGGTGCGCACGTCGTCATTCTCGACCGCGAGCTTGGCCGTCCCGGCAGGGCCGAGCATCGCGGCGCGGGCCGCGCGCATTTCGTGCAGTTTCGCGAGCCGCCCCTGGTTGCGCCGGCGCCGCGCGGTCACGCCGCGCTGGAGCCAGTGCAGTTCCAGCTTCAGCTTCGCGTCGAGCTTTTCGGCGGCGCGCGCCTCTTCTTCATAGACCCGCTCGGTCCATGCCTCGAACCCGCCATAGCCGACCTCGGCGCGCCGCAGCTGCCCGCGATCGAGCCAGAAGGTCGAGCGGGTGAGGCGGGTGAGAAAGGTGCGATCGTGGCTGATGACGATGAACGCGCCGGTATAGCGGCCGAGCCAGTCCTCCAGCCATTCGATGCCGGCGAGATCGAGATGGTTGGTCGGCTCGTCGAGCAGAAGCACGTCCGGCTCTGCCGCCAGCGCGCGCGCGATCGCCGCGCGGCGGCGTTCGCCGCCCGATGCGGTCTTCGCCTCACGCGAGAGATCGAGCCCGATCTGATCGGCGATCGCCTCGACTTCGTGCGCCGCCGCCGGCCCCGACAGGGCGAAATCGCGAAGCGTCGCAAAGCGCGTCACGTCCGGATCCTGTTCCAGGAGCACGACCTTGGTGCCGGGCTGGATCGTGCGCCGCCCCTCATCGGTTTCGATGAGGTCGGCGAGGCATTTGAGCAAGGTCGTCTTGCCCGCGCCGTTGCGCCCGATCAGCGCGAGCCGGTCGCGCGCGCCGACGAACAGGTCGAGATGGCGGAAGAGCCAGCCGGCCCCCTGGACGAGGCCGAGATTTTCATAAGCGAGAACAGGTGCTGCCATGGCGGCCAGATAGGGCGTCGCTGCGGAGCCGTCACCCCGGGACTAGAAATCGCTGCTGCCGAACCGGCCGACGCCCTTGTTGAAGCCGGGCGGATCGAGGACCGAGATGTCGAGTTCCAGCGGCGCGCCGATCCAGCGCGCCAATGTCGTGTGATCGGCGACATCGTCGTCGGTGAGCGGGTGGATCAGCGCGCGAAGCCCGCTCGCCTCGATCGCGTCGATCACCGGCACGAGCGTGCGCTGCGGGAAGTGAATCTCGAACTGCGGGAACGGATGGGGTCCGACGGGGCGATCGACCATGCGCCCGACGAAGAGGATGCGGCGCTCCCCGTCGTTCCCGGCAAGGCGCTGGAACGACTCGCGCAGACTGGCCGCCGCCGCGCGCTCCCCGGCGGAAAAATAGACATGGGCGTGGAAAGGCGCATCGCCATCGCTCATCGGCCGGGTCCTCTCTGGTCGCGCCTATCGAAGGCGGCGGGTGGCGGCAAGGCCGTCCACCGGGCCGCAGGCCGCGAAGGCGATAGGCCAGGCGGACGATTCAGGATAGACTGGCGCGGTTCGAAAGGGGGGCGACATGCCAGTCATCGGAATGGGCGGATATTTCTTCCGCGCGAAGGACCCGCCCGCGCTCAAGGCCTGGTACAAGGCGCATCTCGGCGTCGGCGGCGGCTGCGGGACGGACGAGTCCGGCCGGTCGAACGAATGGGTGTGGTTCACCGCCGGCGGCCCGATGGTGTTCGAACCGTTCAAGCACGACACCGACTATTTCCCCGCCGACCGCACGGCGATGATCAATCTGCGCGTCGATGGCCTTGAGGCCCTCGTCGCCGATCTTCGCGCCGCCGGCATCGAGATCACCCGCGAGGAAAACATGGACGGCGTCGGCCGTTTTGCCCACATCCACGATCCGGAGGGCAATTTGATCGAATTGTGGGAGCCGGAACCGCGCGGCTGATGTGCGGGACGACGCGCCGCCCGGCCCCTAGTGATACCCATCCTCGCCGACCTTGCCGCGAAACACCCAGTAGGACCAGGCGGTGTAGGCGAGGATGAGCGGGATCAGCACCACCGCGCCGATCAGCATGAATATCTGGCTGGTTGGCGGCGCGGCGGCTTCCCAGATGGTGACGCGGCCCGGGATCACGTCCGGCCAGATCGAGATGCCGAGCCCGACCAGGGTCAGCGCGAACAGGACCAGCGTGCAGACGAAAGCGAGGAAGTCCCGTCCGCGCCGCACGCCCTCCCAGCCGACCAGTGCGACGCCGCCGAACAGGAACGGCATGAGCGCCGTCACCATCAACCCCGGCATCTGGAACCAGCGCGCATAATATTGCTGCTCGAGATAGGGGGTCGCGAGGCTGACCGCGCCGACCAGGATCAGGAAGGCCGGGAAAAGCCACGAGGCCATCCGGCGCACCCGATCGTGCAACGCCCCTTCCGTTTTCCAGATCAGCCAGGTCGCACCGAGCAGCGCGTAGGCGACGGTGAGGCTGAGTCCGGTCAGCAGGCTGAACGGAGTCAGCCAGTCCCACCAGCCGCCGGCATAAGCCCGGCCCTCGATATGGATGCCCTGCAGGAGCGCGCCGAGCGTGATCCCCTGCGCCAGCGTCGCGACGAGCGAGCCGAAAAAGAAGCCGGCGTCCCAAAATTTGCGATGGCCCTCGTCGCGCCAGCGGAACTCGAAGGCGACGCCGCGGAAGACGAGGCCGAGCAGCATCGCGATCAGCGGCGCGTAAAGCGCCGGCAGCACGATCGCATAAGCCAGCGGAAAGGCCGCCAGCAGCCCGCCGCCGCCCATCACCAGCCAGGTCTCGTTGCCGTCCCACACCGGGGCGATCGCGTTCATCGCCTGGTCGCGTTCGCGTCCGACCGGGAATTGAGGGAAGAGGATGCCGATGCCGAGATCGAAGCCGTCCATGAAGACGTACATCGCGACCGCGACGGCGATGATGATCGCCCAGATCACAGTGAGGTCCATCAGCGTGCCTCCTCGTCTGGCCGCTCGAGCGCCGGCGCGGGGGTGATGCCGGCCGTGCGGACCGGGATCTCCGCGACCCCGGGCTCCAGCGCCGCCGGCGGATGCGCCATCAGCCGCAGGAGGTAGAAAATACCCATGGAGAACACGGCGCAATAGACGAGCACGAAGGCGATCAGCGATCCGGTGACGCCGGGCGCCGCGATCGGCGAGACGGCGTCTTCCGTCCTCAGCAGGTGATAGACGACGAAGGGCTGGCGGCCGACCTCGGTCGTCACCCAGCCGGCGATGACCGCGACGAAGCCCGAGGGTCCCATCAGCAGCGCGAAGCGATGCAGCCAGCGCCATTCGTAGAGCCGGCGCCGCCAGCGGGCGATGAAGCTCCAGATTCCGAGCGCGAGCATCAGCACGCCGAGCCCGACCATCAGCCGGAAGGACCAGAAAAGAATGCCGACCGAGGGCCGGTCGCGCGGCGGGAAGGCATCGAGGCCGACGATCGGCGCGTTCGCATCGTGCCGCAGGATCAGCGAGCCGAGCCGCGGAATCTCGACCGCGGCGCGCATCTGCTGGTCGCGGTCGTCGGGGATTCCGAACAGGATCAGCGGCGCGCCCGACAGGTGGCTTTGATAATGCCCCTCCATCGCGGCGATCTTGGCGGGCTGGTGCTCGAGCGTGTTGAGCCCCTGCTGGTCGCCGGCGAGAATCTGGATCGGGGTGACGATCGCGGCCATCCACATGGCCATGGAGAACATCGTCTTCACCTCAGCCGTCGCGCGGCCCCTCAGCAGGTGCCAGGCAGCCACGCCGCCGACCGCCAGGGCGGTGGTGAGATAGGCGGCGATCACCGTGTGGACGAGCCGATAGGGGAAGCTGGGATTGAAGATCACGGCGAGCCAGTCGACCGGGACGAACTGGCCCTCACCGTTCATCGCCCAGCCCGCCGGCGTCTGCATCCAGCTGTTGGCCGAGAGGATCCAGAAGGCGGAAATGCAGGTGCCGACCGCGACCAGGCAGGTCGCGGCGAAATGCAGGCCGCGTCCCACCTTGTCCATGCCGAACAGCATGACGCCCAGGAAGCCGGCCTCGAGGAAGAAGGCGGTCAGCACCTCATAGGCCATGAGCGGGCCGATCACCGGGCCGG
Organism: Sphingosinicella ginsenosidimutans; assembly: GCF_007995055.1. Taxonomy (NCBI): domain Bacteria; kingdom Pseudomonadati; phylum Pseudomonadota; class Alphaproteobacteria; order Sphingomonadales; family Sphingomicrobiaceae; genus Allosphingosinicella; species Allosphingosinicella ginsenosidimutans. Next base: position 857,089 of record NZ_VOQQ01000001.1, read on the forward strand.
CGCGGTCGGAGAAGACCGACCAGTTGGTGCCGAACTGGTAGGAGAGGACGATTCCGGAGACCACGCCCATCGCGAAGACGACCGAAAAGATCTTCAGCCAGTATCTGAACAGGTTCAGGTAGCGGTCCTGCCCCGTCTTCAGCCACAGCCCTTCGAGCACGGCGAGATAGGAGGCCAGCCCGATGGTGAAGGCGGGAAACAGGAAATGGAAGCTGACGGTGAAGGCGAACTGCCATCGCGCAAGCAGCAATGCGGCATCGGATACGGTCATCGAGCTCCCCTTGCCTTCGGCCGGAGGTCTGTCGCATTTGCGTGCATGAGGCAGACGGAGCCTACGCAATGATAGGTGGGACGGAGACGAGCGGCCTATAACATTTTTGCCCGGGAGGTACCAATGCGCGTGTTGCTGGCGCTGATTCTGCTCTGCCTGGGCGCGACCCAGGCGGTCGCCGATCCGCCGATCCTGCTTCGTCCGGCGCGGGTGTTCGACGGCGTCGATCCGGCGCCCCATGCCGGCTGGCAAGTGCTTGTCGAGGGAGACCATATCGTTGCCGCTGGCCCGGACCTGCGCGCGCCCGCCGACGCCCGCGTGATCGACCTTCCCGGGATGACGCTGATGCCCGGCATGATCGAGGGCCACGGGCACATCTTCCTTCATCCCTATAACGAGACGAGCTGGGACGATCAGGTGCTTCGCGAGCCGCTCGCGATGCGGGTGGCGCGGGCGACCGTCTCGGCGCGCGACACGCTGATGGCCGGTTTCACCACCGAGCGCGATCTCGGCACGGAAGGCGCCGGCTATGCCGACGTCGGACTTCGCGACGCGATCGACCGGGGCATCGTCCCCGGCCCGCGGATGATCGTCGCGACCCGGGCGATCGTCGCTACCGGCGCCTATGGGCCGAAGCTTGCCGATCCCGAGCTGGCCGCGCTCGGCGCCGAGGAATCGGACGGCGATCATCTCGTCGCCACCGTCCGTCACCAGATCGGCGCCGGCGCCGACGTGGTGAAATTCTACACCGACTATCGCTGGCGGCCCGGCGAGCCGAGCCGTCCGACCTTCCTTGCCGAGGAGCTGAGGCCCGCGATCGAGGCAGCCCATTCGGCCGGACGCACCACCGCCGCCCATGCCGGCACGGCCGAAGGGATGCGCCGCGCGATCCTGGCCGGGATCGACACGATCGAACATGGCGACGGCGGGACGCCGGAAGTGTTCCGCCTGATGCGCGAGCATGATGTCGGCTATTGCCCGACGCTGGCCGCGACCGACGCGATCGCCCGCTATCGCGGCTGGAACGGCGAGGCGCCTGAGCCGGAGTCGATCCGCGCCAAGCGGGCGAGCTTCGCCGCGGCGCTCGCGGCCGGGGTGCGGATGTGCGTCGGCGGCGATGTCGGCGTCTTCCCGCACGGGGAGAATGCGCGCGAGATGGAGTTGATGGCCGCCTGGGGGATGCGCCCCGCCGCCGTGCTGGTCGCCGCGACATCGGGCAATGCCGCGATCTTCCACCTCGCCGATCGCGGCGCGATCCGGCCGGGCCTGCTGGCCGATCTGGTCGCGGTTGCCGGCGATCCCACCGCCGACATCCATGCGGTGCGGCAGGTGCGGATGGTGATGAAGGGCGGCGTGCTCTACCGCGAACCCTGAACGCCAGCTTACAAATTCGTCGCAGCGGCTTTCGCATTCGTCACGCCGGGCTTGGCCCTTGCGAGCGCCCCGGGCAGCCGGGAAGGATGACGACGATCGCCCGTGACAGACCGCGCTTTCGAGGGCAGAATCACTCCCTGTTTCAGAGGATCGCGCGGCGCATGGAAGAATCGCTCGCTTATTCGCGCTGGTGGGAAGCCCTGCGCTCGACGATCGCGCTGTGGTTCTTCGTCCTTTTGATGTTCCTGCCGCTGATCATCCGCCGGCACGAGGGCGAGGATTGGACCGGAGTCGCGATCGATTGTTCGACGTTTCTCTATTCGATCGCGCTCGCGATGCTGATGTACCTCGCCTCACGCGTGACGATGACGATGCCGGCCTGGATGCGATTGCCGCTGCGCGCTGGCGCCGTGATCGCGACCGCCGCCGTCAACACGGTGCTCGACCTGCTTTTCCAGGGCTGGATCGGCGATCATGTCGCGACCGCCTGGCAGACGCTTCCAACCGATTTCGTGCGCGCCTATTCCTCGATGCTGAACTACATCCTGGTGTTCGGCGCGAACATGGTGCTGTTCCACGTCAATCACGCCCGGCGCGCCGCGATCGCGCAGGAGCGGCGCCTCGCCCAGGCCGACAAGGCCGCACAGGCGGCGCAGCTCCAGGCGCTGCGCTACCAGCTCAACCCGCATTTCCTGTTCAACGCGCTCAATTCGATCTCTTCGCTGATCGTCACCCGGCGCAACGACGATGCCGAGGCGATGACCGAGCGGCTGTCGACCTTCCTCAGGAACTCGCTCAACGCCGATCCGGCCGGGCTCACCCGCCTCGACGACGAGCTCGCGCTGACCGAGGAATATCTGCAGATCGAAAGCGTCCGCTTCGGCGACCGGCTCGACGTGACCGTCCATTGCGCGGACGACGCCTGCAACGCCATCATCCCGAGCTTCCTCGTCCAGCCGCTCGTCGAAAATGCGGTGAAGCACGGCGTCGCACGATCGCGCGAGCCGGTGCATATCCAGATCGACGCTGCGATCGAGGAAGGGGGGCTGCGGATCACCGTCGCCAACGAGCTTGGCGAGAAGGATGCCGACATGCTTCGTGGCACCACCGGCGCCGGCTTCGGCATCGCCAATGTGCGGCGGCGGCTGGAGAATATCTACGGGGGGGCGGCGACGCTCAATGCCGGGCCGGAGCACGGCCGCTACATCGCCACCATCCTGATCCCCCGCGATCCGCCGCGCGAATTGACTCAACGCCCGGTGTGACCGAAAGAAATGGCCGGGGAGGGCAAGGGGCGAATGCGGGTTCTGTTGGTCGACGACGAACCACTGGCGCTGGATCGGCTGCGGACGTTTTTCGGCGATATCGACGATGTCGATGTGATCGGCGAGGCGCGCGACGGCAACGAGGCGCTCGACCGGATCCGGGAGCTGACGCCCGACCTTGTCATCATGGATGTGCAGATGCCCGGCCGCAACGGCCTGCGCGCCGCCGCCAGCATCGACATCGAGCCGAGGCCGGAGCTCGTCTTCGTGACCGCGCACGAGCATTATGCGCCGGACGCGTTCGAGGTGGACGCCGCCGATTACCTGCTGAAGCCTGTCCGCTTCGATCGGCTGCGACAGGCGATCGATCGCGCGCGGCGGCGGCAATCCATGCGGTCGAACGCGGCGCTCGCGCAGAAACTGTCCGCCGAGGTCGCGGCGCTCAAGACTGGAGAGGGGGCGGGACTCGACGATGGTTTCTGGGTGCCCGAGCGCAACGGGCAACGGCGCGTGCCGATCGAGGCGATCGACTGGATCGAGGCGGCGCGCGACTATGTGCTGCTCCACACGCAGCTGCGCAGCCATCTGCTCAGGATCACGATGACATCGCTGGAGGAGCGGCTGCGGGGATCGCCGTTGCTTCGGGTTCACCGTTCGGCCTTCGTCCGGCCGGATCGGGTGACGGAGGTCCGCAAGGGGCACCGGTCGATGAGCCTGGTGCTTGCCGACGGCGCCGAGGTGCAGGTCGGGCCGAGCTATGTCGCGGCGGTGAAGGAAGCGCTCAACTTCGATTGAGGCGTGAATCAGAAACGGGGCGCGTTGCTATCGGACAGCGCGCCCCGTTCGGTATTGGCCGCCCATGCGGCTCAGGCCAGCAGGCCGGTGGAGGTGCTCGCGGTCATCAGCATGCCGCTGACGAAGAACGCTGCGACCACGGTGGCCAGCATGCGGAAGTTCTCGGATTTCGTCATCTCGTTCGTCCTTTCCAGCGGCATTGGCGCCGCGGCGCTGCCCCTAGGCCGGCCCGGGGCGAAGCGCATGGCCGATGCGATGGCGATGGCGTGGCGTTCGACGAGGCCGCGCCGGCGCGACCAATGCGCCGCAGAGGCCGACGAATGCGTCAGACGAACACCGACCAGCGTGTCTTTTCGACCAGCATTTCGAGCGCGAGCGCGCCGGTTTCGCTCGTCCCGGCCGCGTTGAGGCCCGGCGACCAGACGGCGATGGCGCCCTCCCCCGGCACGATCGCGAGAATCCCGCCGCCGACGCCCGATTTGCCGGGCAGGCCGACGCGGAAGGCGAATTCGCCCGAATTGTCGTAATGGCCGCACAGCATCATCACGCTGTTAATGCGCCGCGCGCGATGCCATGCGGTCACCTGCCGCCCGGTCTCGGGATCGCGCCCGTCAAAGGCGAGGAACAAGGCGGCGCGGGCAAGCTGGCGACAGCTCATCGCCACCGCGCATTGATGGAAATAGCCCTCCAGCACCGTCTCGACATCGTTCGAAAGCGTGCCGAAGCTCTTCATGAACCAGGCGAGCGCGCGGTTGCGCGATCCCGTCCGCGCCTCGCTGTGCGCGACTTCCTCGTCGATATGGACCCGCTCGTCGCGCGATTCGGCGCGCAGCAGACCGAGCAGGGACTCCAGCGCCTCGCCCATCGTGCCGTTGCCGATCAGGTGATCGGTGACGACCATCGCCCCGGCGTTGATCAGCGGATTGCGCGGGATGCCGCGCTCGCTTTCGAGCTGGACGATCGAGTTGAACGCGCTGCCCGATGGTTCGCGGCCGACCTTGTCCCACAGCTTCGCGCCGACCTTGTCGAGAGCGAGCTGGAGCATGAACACCTTGGAGATCGACTGGATCGAAAAGGGCTCGTCGCAATCGCCGGCGCCGTGGACCATGCCGTCCCTGCCGGCGAAGGCGATGCCGAACCTGTTCGGATCGACCCGGGCGAGCGCGGGGATGTAATCGGCGACGCGTCCGCGTCCGCGATGCGGCTCGATCTCGGCAAGCACCTCGGCAAGCAGCTCGTCCATTCGCGCCCCCTGCGCCTGTTGCGCCCGCCCTTTTCAGCCACCGGCCGCTGGAAGGAAAGCCGGATTCCCGCTTGCGGGGAAATGACGCGCTAGGGCTGTTCGCCCGCCGGCCCGGGCGTCTGCCGGGAATAAGGCGCGACATCCGTCAGCGCATCGCCGCCGAGGCTGGTGTAGAGATCGACGAGATTGCCGGCGCGCGCGAGGCGGGTCGCGATCAGCGTCCGCTGCGCGCCATAGAGCGTGCGCTGGGCGTCGAGGCTGTCGAGGAAGGTGTCGATGCCGCCGCGATAGCGCGCGTCGGTGAGCCGCGCATTGTCCGCCGCCGCCGCGACCAGGCGGCGCTGGGCGCCAAGCTGCGCATCGATCGTGCCCCGCCGGGCGAGGGCATCCGATACCTCGCGGAAGGCGGTCTGGATCGTCTGCTCATATTGGGCGAGCGCAGCGTCACGCTGCGCCTCGGACAGCCGCAAATTGCCGCGATTGGCCCCGGCATCGAAGATCGGCAGCGAGGCGCTGGCGCCGGCATTCCAGGTGAAGGCGCCGCCGGTGAAGAGCGACGAGAGCGCATCGCTGGCGACGCCGAGCAGGCCGGTGAGGCTGATCCTCGGGAAGAAGGCCGCTCGCGCCGCGCCGATCCGGGCATTGGCCGAACGGAGCCGATATTCGGCCTCCACCACGTCGGGGCGGCGAAGCAGGATTTCGGAGCTGAGGCCCGCCGGCAGCTCGCCGAGCTGGCCGTCCACCGCGTCGAGGCTCGCCGGGAGCAGGGCATCGTCGATCGGCGCGCCGACGAGGAGCTGGAGGAGGTTTCGATCCTGCGCGACCGCGGTGGTCTGGCTGGCGACGTCGCTCTGCGCGGTCTCGAGGATGGTCTGCGCCTGCCTGAGGTCGATCCGCGAGGCGATCCCGCCGCGCAGCCGCTGATCGGTGAGCTGCACCGAACGCTGGGCATTGTCGCGCGTCGCGACGGCGATCGCGAGCAGGCTCCGGTCGGCGGCGTAGGCCAGATAGGCGTTGGCGATCTCGCCGATCAGCGCGAGGCGGGTCGACCGCTGCGCGGCTTCGGTCGCGAAATAATCCTGGAGCGCGGCGTGGCTCAGGCTGCGGACGCGGCCGAACAGGTCGAGCTCGAACGCGCTGACGCCGAGATCGGCGGAATAGGACTCCTGCGTCCCGCCGCCATTGCCGTTGCCCGCGACATTGCCGCGGTCGCCGATCGAGGCCCCCGCGCCGGCATCGACATGGGGGAAGAGATCGGCGCGCTGGACGCGGAACTGCGCCCGCGCCGCGGCGACATTGGCGGCGGCGACGCGAAGATCGCGATTGTTGGCGAGCGCGGAATCGATCAGCGCCTGCAGGTTCGGATCGCGGAAGATGTCGCGCCGGGACAGGCTGGGCAGCGCCGCTTCGCTCTGCCTGAGATAGGCGTCGCCGGCCGGCCAGCTCGGCGGCACCGGCGCTTCGGGCCGCTGGTAATGCGGCTCCATCGTGCAGCCAGCGAGCGCGAGCGCCGCGATCGAGGCGAGGCGGCGGCTCATTGGGCGGGCTCCGGCGCCGGCGTCGCGGGCGGCGCATCGTCGTCATGATGGTGGAGGTGGCTCAACACGTTGCGGGTCGAACGGCGGACCAGCACGAAGAAGAGCGGGATGTAGAAGATGGCGAGGATCGTCGCGGTCAGCATCCCGCCGATCACCGACGTGCCGATCGCGATGCGGCTATTGGCCCCCGCGCCTGACGCGACCGCGAGGGGGAAGACGCCGGCCATGAACGACATCGAGGTCATCAGGATCGGCCGCAGACGGATCCGGGCCGCCTCCAGCGCCGCGTCGATGATGCGGGCGCCGCGCTTTTCCGCCTGTTCGGCAAATTCGATCATGAGGATCGCGTTCTTGGAGGCAAGGCCCATGGTGGTGAGCAGGCCGATCTGGAGGAAAACGTCGTTCTGCAGCCCGCGCAAGGTCACCGCGAAGATCGCGCCGACCAGCCCGAGCGGGATCACCAGCAGCACCGCGACGGGGATCGACCAGCTTTCGTAAAGCGCCGCGAGGCACAGGAAGACGACCAGCAGCGAGATGCCGTAGAGATAGGGCGCCTGGCCCGAGGACAGCCGCTCCTGGTAGGAAAGGCCGCTCCACGCGACCGAGGTGCCCGGGATCTGCGCGGCGAGCTGCGCCATCCGGTTCATCGCATCTCCCGAGGAATAGCCGGGCGCCGCCTGGCCCTGGAATTCATAGTTGGAGATGCCGTTGAACCGGCTCAGCGTCGTCGGCGCCTGCGACCAGGAGGTGCGCGCGAAGGAGGAAAATGGCGCCATCGTCCCGCTCGACGTGCGAACATACCATTTGCCGAGATCGGACGGATCGGCGCGGAAGGGCGCATCGCCCATGACATAGACGCGCTTGACGCGGCCGCGATCGACGAAGTCGTTGACGTAGCGCCCGCCCCAGGCGGTCGAGAGCGTGTCGTTGACGTCGGCCTGGCTGAGCCCGAGCGTGTGCATCGCCGCCTCGTCCCAGGCGACATGGAGCGTCGGCACGTCCTCAAGCCCCGACAGGCGGACATTGGCGAGGCTCGGATCGTTGCGCGCGGCCTGAAGCAACCGATCGCGCGCGGCCTTGAACTCCTGGTAGCTCAGCGCGCCGGTGTTCTGGAGCTCCATCGTGAAGCCGTTCGACTGGCCGAGGCCGCGGATCGCCGGCGGCACGGTCGCGTAGAATTCGACATCGCGCATTCCCGACAACGCCCGGGTCGCCCGCCGGGTGATCGCATCGGCGCTGTTCTCGCGGCCATGACGCTGGTCCCAAGGCTGGAGATTGAGGAAGCCGCGCCCGACATTCTGGCCGCCGCCCTGCCCGCCGCCGGCCGAGCCGCTGACCGTGAACACCGCCGCGACGTTGCGCTGCTCCTGGTTCAGGAAATAGCGCTCGACCGCCTGCTGCACGGCAAGCGTGCGGCCCTGCGTCGCGCCGGGCGGAAGCGTGTACTGGATCTGCGCGCTTCCCTGATCCTCGACCGGAAGGAAGCTGGTCGGCAGCCGGAAGAACATGATGACGAGCAGCAGCGTGATCGCGCCGTAGATGGCGAGGAAAAGCCACTTGCGATCGGTGACGTAGCGCGTCGCGTTCTGATGCTTTTCGACCAGCGATGCGAAGCCGCGGTTGAAGCCGGACGCGGCGGCGGCGAGCCGCGCCGAGACCGCCGGGAAGCGACGCGACAACATGCTTTCGTGCGTCGCTTCATATTGCTTGCTCTTGAGCAGGTTGGCGGTGATCGCGGGGCTCAGGATGAGGGCGACGATCACCGAGAGCACCATCGCCGACACGATCGTGATCGAGAACTGGCGGTAGATGACGCCGGTCGATCCGCCGAAAAAGGCCATGGGAAGAAACACCGCCGACAGCACCATCGCGATCGCGATCAGCGCCATCTGGATCTCGCCCATCGATTTGATCGTCGCCTCGCGCGGGCTCATCCCGGGATTTTCCTCGAGCAGACGCTCGACATTCTCGACCACCACGATCGCATCGTCGACGAGCAGGCCGACGACGAGGACGAGCCCGAACAGCGTCAGCGTGTTGATCGAGAAGCCGGCGATGCCGAGCACCGCGAAGGTGCCGAGCAGGACGACCGGCACCGCGATCGCCGGAACCAGCGTCGGCCGCCATCCCTGGAGGAAGACGAAGATGACGAGGACGACGAGCACAATCGCCTCGACCAGCGTCTTGGCGACCTCCTCCACCGACAGCTTGATGAAGCCGGTGGTGTCCGACGGGAAGGTATATTCCAGCCCCGGCGGGAAATCGTGCGCGCGCCGCTCGATCTCCGTCTTGACCAGCTCCGCGGTGGTGAGCGCGTCGGCGCCCGGCGCCAGGCTGACGGCGATGCCAGCGCCCGGATGGCCGTTGATACGGCTGATGACCTGGTAATTCTCGGCGCCGAGCTCGACCCTCGCGACATCGGACAGGCGCACCATCGACCCGTCGGCCTGGGTCTTGAGGATGATGTCGCGGAATTGCTGCGGGGTCTGGAGCCGCGACTGGGCGGTGACCGTCGCGTCGAGCATCTGACCCTGCGGCATCGGCTGCGCGCCGACCTCGCCGGCCGCGACCTCGGTATTCTGCGACTGGATCGCCGCGGTGACGTCGCTCGGCATCAGCTGGTAGCTCGCCAGCTTCTGCGGATCGAGCCAGATGCGCATCGCATATTGCGCGCCGAACACGTTGGTATCGCCGACGCCGGGAATCCGGCCCAGGGCATCCTGGAAATTGGAGATGAGATAATCGGAGACGTCCTGGTTCGTCATCCGGTCGGTCGAATCATAGACCGCGGCGATCAGCAGGAAATCCGGATTGGACTTGGTGACGACCAGCCCCTGCTGCTGCACCTGCTGGGGAAGACGGGGCAGCGCCTGCTGGACCTTGTTCTGGACCTGGACCTGGGCGGTGTCGGGATCGACGCCCTTGTCGAAGGTCGCGGTGATCGTGACCTGCCCGCGCGAGCTCGAATTGGAGGTGAAATAGAGCAGACCGTCGATCCCGGTCAGCTGCTGCTCGATCACCTGGGTGACGCTGTTTTCCAGCGTCTGCGCCGAGGCGCCGGGGAAGTTCGCGCGGATGTTGACGTTGGGCGGGGCGATATCGGGATATTGCTCGACCGGCAGCGTGTAGATCGAGCCGAGGCCGGCGAGCATGATGATGATCGCGATGACCCAGGCGAAGATCGGCCGGTCGATGAAAATCCGCGAGAGCATTTCGGGATCAGCCTCCGCGGCGGCCCGTCGGCGGCGCGACCCGCTGGGAAGAGCCCGCCGGGACCGGCTGGACCAGCTGCCCCGGCCGGACGCGCGCGGTGCCTTCCGTCACCACTCGATCGCCCGGGTTCAGCCCCGCCGTGACCACCCAGTTCGTCCCCTGCGTTCGATCCGCGGTCACGGTGCGCTGGACGATCCGGTTGTCGCGGCCGACGACGAACACCGTCGCATTGCCCCTTGGATCGCGCGAGACGCCGGCCTCCGGCACCAGGATCGCGCGCGTATCGATGGCCTGGGCGAAGATGGCCTGAACGAACATGCCGGGAAGCAGCAGTCCCTGCGGATTGGGAAATTGCGCCCGGAGCGTGACCGTGCCGGTGCTCGGATCGACCGTCACCTCGGAAAACTGGACGGTCCCGGCATAGCCATAGTCGCTGCCGTCCTGGAGCTTGAGCCGCACCGCGGCGCTCGCCGGAACCGCGCCGCCGCTCGCCAGCGCGCGGCGCAAGGCGAGCAGATCGGTGCTCGATTGCTGGATGTCGACATAGATCGGATCGAGACGTTGGATCGTCGCGATCGCCTCGGTCTGGTTGGCGGTGACGAGCGCGCCAACGGTGACCAGCGAGCGGCTGATCCGGCCGCTGATCGGGGCCGGAACGCGGGTGTAGCGCAGGTTGATTTCCGCCGTTTCCAGCGCGGCGCGCGCCTGCTGGACCGCAGCATCGCCCTGTCGCGCCGCCGATTCGGCGTCGGTCAGGTCCTGCTGGCTCACCGCCTCCATCCGCGCCAACGGCGCGTAGCGCTGGGCGCGGGTGCGGGCGGCGTCACGATTGGCGCGCGCGGCGGCAAGATTGGCGCGCGCCTGCGCCACCGCCGCCTGGAAGGGCGCGGGATCGATCTGGTAGAGCGTCTGCCCGGCGCGGACCATTCCGCCTTCGGTGAACAGGCGGGCGCGGATCACGCCGGAAACCTGCGGCCGCACGTCCGACACCTCATAGGCCGAGGTGCGGCCGTTCAGTTCGGAAACGATCGGGACCTGGCTTTGCTGGACGACGACGAAGCCGACCTGCGGCGTTCCCTCGTCGCCCCGGCCGCGCCCGCCACGGCCATTGCCGTCGCCGCCCGAACAGCCGGCGAGCGCAAGCGTCGCGATCGTGGCACCGGCGAAGACCGCTCTGCTGAACCGACGCGCGATGGAGGGGCTGCTGCTTGATCGGCCGGCCATATCCGTCCTGTCGCCACCGTTCAAACCGGCCTCCGTCCCTTACTCAATGTGCATCGAACGCGATCGCGAACCCGACGATCCGCGACCTCAGGATCCGGGCCGGCACGAGACCGGCAGCCCTTGCGCCCCGGAACGTCCGCCCGAACGGCAGACCCCCGATCCCGGAGCGTCGGCCTGCCCGGCGCAGGCCGAGCGCGGCATGAGGCCCGGGGCTCGCGAACGTCAACTTAAAAAGCCGACAGATAGGCGAGGGCAACGGCGAACATCCTCCGAGCGCGCCGAACGTCGCGCCCTCCCAGAGACCGGCGCTTGGCCTTGACGCAAGGGGAAAGGTGGATGCCCGACGTGGATTCGAACCACGATTGACGGAGTCAGAGTCCGTAGTCTTACCATTAGACGATCGGGCAACGAGGCGGGCGAGATAGGCGCGGGCGCGCCCGCTGTCAACGCGGCGCGGCGCCCGCCGCCTTGCTCCCGAAAAGCCGTTCATGTAGAAGGAGGGCAAGTCAAAGGGCAGCCCCGGCCGCCCGTAACGATAAGATAAGAGACGCCCTGAAATGCCGCAGCAAGCCGCCTCGGCGCCCCAGGCGCCGGCCCCGGACCCGGCGGAGGCCGACCGACCCGAAACGGACCTGCCCGCCGCGCGACCCTGGCGACGTCCGCCCCCCCGATACACTTATGGCGCGATCGATCTCGGCACCAACAATTGCCGGCTGCTCGTCGCGCGGCCGAGCGACAACGGCTTCACCGTGGTCGATGCCTTTTCGAGGGTGGTTCGCCTCGGCGAGGGTATGGCGACGAGCGGCAAGCTCTCCGAAGGGGCGATGGACCGCGCGGTCGCGGCGCTCGGCGTGTGCGCCGAGAAGCTGAAGCGCCGCCGCGTCGGGCTGGTCCGTTCGGTGGCGACCGAGGCGTGCCGCCGCGCCGTCAACGGCCGCCAGTTCATCGAGCGCGTACGCCGCGAGACCGGCATCCGCCTGGAGATCATCGCGCCGGAGGAAGAGGCACGGCTGGCGATGCTGGGCTGCCACCGCCTGCTCGAGCCGGGCGACGGTCCGGCCCTGATCTTCGATATCGGCGGCGGATCGACCGAACTCGTCCTCATCGACACCGACGCCGGCGAGCCGCGGATCAAATGCTGGTGGAGCGCGCCCTGGGGCGTCTATTCGCTGACCGAGAGCGAGGGGCGCGGATTCGCCACCGAAGCGGAACGGCTGGCTGCCTATTCGCGGATGCGCGAGCGGGTCCGCCACGCCTTCGCACGGTTCGTCGACCTGCTGCCCAAGGCGCGCGACGACATCCGCCTGATGGGCACCAGCGGCACGGTGACGACGCTGGCGAGCGTCCACCTTGCGCTGCCGAGCTACGATCGGCGGGCGATCGACGGTCTGAGGGTGCCGACCGAATCGATGCGCGAGATCAGCGCCACTTTGTCGCGGCTCAGCCAGGAGGAGCGCGCGCGCTTCCCCTGCATCGGCCACGAGCGCGCCGACCTGGTCGTCGCCGGCTGCGCGATCCTTGAGGCGATCATGGACATCTGGCCGGCGAAGACGCTTGGCGTCGCCGATCGGGGAATCCGCGAGGGGATATTGCGCTCGCTGATGGCCCGTGACGGCCACGCAATATGAGCCGCGCCGGCGGCGGGCCGCGCACCCGCGTCAGGACCGCGAAGGGGCGACGGGTGAGCTCGACCCGCTGGCTCGAACGCCAGCTCAACGATCCTTATGTGAAGCGCGCCAAGGCCGAGGGCTATCGATCGCGCGCGGCCTACAAGCTGATCGAGCTCGACGAACGGTTCGGCTTCCTGAAGGGGGTCGAGCGGGTCGTCGATCTCGGCGTCGCGCCGGGCGGATGGACGCAGGTGGTGCGGCTCAAGGCGCCGAAGGCGGCGGTGGTCGGGATCGATCTCTTGCCGACCGATCCGATCGACGGCGCGGTGCTGCTGCAGCTCGATTTCCTCGACGAGTCCGCGCCGGACCGCCTTCGGGAGGCGCTTGGCGGGCCGGCCGACCTCGTCCTGTCGGACATGGCCGCCAACACCGTCGGCCACCCCCAGACCGATCACCTGCGCACGATGGCGCTGGTCGAGGCAGGCCTCGAATTCGCCGGGGAGGTGCTTCGGCCGGGCGGCGCGTTCGTCGCCAAGGTCCTGGCCGGCGGCGCGGATTCAGGCCTGGTGGCCGAACTCAAGCGGCGCTTTTCCAGCGTGAAGCACGCCAAGCCGCCGGCGAGCCGCAAGGGATCGTCCGAATGGTATGTCGTCGCACAGGGGTTCAAGGGAGAGAATAGCGGGGGCTGAGCCCCCGCGCGCCCGAATGCCGCCTCAGCGCGCGCTGCGCGCCTCGGCGATGGCGGCCTTGAGCGCGTCATAGCCGACCGCGCCCTGGAGCACCTGGTTGCCGATCACGAAGGTCGGCGTGCCGGTGGCCCCGATCGCGCGGGCGAGCTCGTAATTGCGCTGCACCTCGCGGCGGATCTCATCGGTGAGCGCCGGCTCCGGAAGCCCGGCCGCCTGGCGCGCGGCGGCGATGGTCGAAGCGCTCGGCCGGCCGGCGGCATAAAGCGCATCGTGGAACTGTCGATAACGCCCCGCCCCTGCGGCGGCGAGGCTGGCGACGGCGGCCTGCTCGCTGTCCGGACCGAGGACCGGATAATCGCGCCACACGACCCTGAGCCGGCGATCCTCGCGGAGCAGCCGGGCGACGTCGGGGTTCGACGCGCGGCAATAGGGGCAGGCGTAATCGAAAAATTCGACCAGCGTGACATCGCCGTCGGCGGCACCGGCCCAGGCGCCGCGGAACGGGGTCTCGATCGCGGCGCGGTTGGCCGAGACGGCGGCGCTCGCCTCGCGATCGCGCAGCCGGTCCATCGCCTCCGGCAGGACCTCGGGATGCGCGAGCAGGTAGGAGCGCACGAAATAGCCATTGGCCGCGAGCATCGCACCGCCACCGATCACGATTCCGAGCAGCAGGGCAGCAAGGCCGGTGAGCCAGGTGCCGGCGGGCCGGCGGGACGAAGGCTCCATCAGTCGTTCCGGCGCCGGCGCTGCTGGGCGGTGCGCGAGACCATCGCGATGTCCTGCGCGCGCAGCCAATCAGGCGTGTTGGCGGGGATGCCCATCATCGCCCGCTCGGCATTGACGAGCGCCAGGCGCGGCTGGTTCTCGAGATTGTAGCGCTCCGCCGTGGCCAGCGCGGCGCGCGCCTCGTCGCCCTCGCGATCGTAGATGATGCCGAGCTGATACCAGGCGAACGGGTTGGAATTGTCGCGCTGCACGGCGAGCTTGAGCACCTGTTCGGCCTCGTGGAAATTGGCCGGATCCTCGGTCGCGATCAGCGCGTGGCCGAAGAGCGCGCCGATCAGCGGCTGATCGGGCGCTGCCGTCACGGCCTGCCGGAGCACCGCCACCGCCTCGCGCGGGCGGCCCGATTCAAGCAGGATCTGGCCCTTGAGCTCAAGGAAGAAAGGATCGTTCGGCCGGTCGCGCAGCAGGCTGTCGGCCTCGGCGAGCGCGCGATCGGGATGGGCGGCGCGATGCCAGGCATAGGCGCGGGCATAGCGCGCCGGGATCGATTGATCGCTCTCCGGATATTGCGTGAAGACGCGCTGCGGATCCTGGACGTAGCCGATCAGCTTCGCGCGCACGCGCTGGAAGCGCGCCTCGAGCGCCGGATCGGTCTGGTGGTTCCAGGCAGGATCGGCCTGCAGCGTCTGCTGGAGCAATGCGATACGATCGCCGGTCAACGGGTGATCGCTCGCGAAGCTGCCGTCGTCGGACGCCAGGCTCATCCGATATTCCATGTTCTGCAGCCGTCCGAAGAAGGCGAGCAGGCCCTGGCCGCTGATGCCCGAGCCACGCAGATAGGCGACCGCCGCCTGATCCGCCGACGCCTCCTGCGTGCGGCTGAAGGCGAGGAAGCTGCCCATCGCGGCCTGCTGGCCGGCAAGGACCGCGCCGATCCCCGCGTCGCCGGCGCCCGCCGCGACCGCGGCCGCGCCGATCAGCAGCGACAGGATCGAGATTCCCGTCGCCTGCCGCGCGCCGTCGGCGGTCCGGATGATGTGCCCGCCGGTGATATGGCCGAGCTCGTGCGCGACGACACCCTGCACCTCGTTGAGATTGTGCGCATCGACGATGAGGCCGGTCTGCAGATAGACGATCTGTCCGCCGGCGACGAAAGCGTTGATCGAAGGATCCTGGAGCAGGACCACCTGGACGTTGTCCGGCCTGAGGCCGGCCGCTTCCACCAGCGGCCGCGACATATCCCGGAACAGCGCCTCCGTCTCGGCGTCGCGGAGTATCTGCTGGGCGAAGGCAGGGCGCGCCATCGCCACGAAGCTGAGCGCGATCAGCATCCCGAGCCGCGCGAGAAAACGCCCCGCGCGCCGCGACGAATCGATCGATCCAGCCATGCCGGCCCGTTTCCGCCCGCCCGCCTGAACGGCCGATGAGCGGCGTTGGCGGCGGTGCGTGGCGTCCACGGGGCTACGCCTCAGGCGCCGAACGTGCGCTGCCACCAGCCGCGCCGGGCCGGACCTTCCGGCTCGGCCTGTGCGGCAGGCGCCGTATCGGCCTCGCCTTCGGCGGCCGGCGCTGGCTCGGGAGCCGGCTCCGCCGCGGCCTTGGCGCGACTTGTTCGCCGGCGGCGCGGCGCGGGGCCGGCATCGTTGGCCGCCTCCGTCGCTGGCTCTGGCGCGGCCTGCGGCCCGGCGGGCGCCTGTTCGGCGGCGGCTTCGGCAACCGGCTCGGCAGCCTTGCGCCGACGCGTGCGCTTCGGCGCCGGGGCCGGCTCGGCGGCGGCCGGCTCGGGCGTCGCCTCGGCAACGGCTTCGGGCGCTTCGGGGGCAGCCTCCGGCGACGGCTCCGACGCCTCGGCGCTCACCGGAGCGGCATCGGATTCCTCGCGCTTGCGCGCCCGCGGACGCCGGCGACCCTTGCGGGCCGGTTCGGCCTCCTCCTCCGCCTCGGGCTCCGGCGCAGGCACGTCGGCCTCCTGAGGCTCCTCCGCGCTCGCCGTGTCGGCGGGCTCGCCATCCTCGCTCGCGCCTTCGGGGCGATCGCGACGGCGGCCGCCGCGGCGGCCACGGCGACGGCGACGGCGGCGACCGTCGCCCCGCTCTTCGCCACCACGCTCCGGGCGATCCTCGGCGGTCTGCGCCTCGTCCTCCTCGCCCTCGGCGTCGTCCTCGGCCTCTTCCTCGGCCTCGGCGACGTCATCGCCATCGTCGACGATCGCCGGCGCCGCGAACCGGGGCCGCTCGGCCGGCGGCGGACCAAAGGCCTCGACGCTCATCCGCGCGCCTTCCAGCCCCTCGTCGATCACCACCTCGATCGCGACATGGTAACGCTTCTCGACGTCGATGATCTCGTCGCGCTTGCGGTTGAGCAGATAGATCGCCGCCTCGCGGCCGGCGCGAAGCACGATCCGGCTGCCGCGACCCCGCGCCGCCTCGTCCTCAAGCATCCGCAGCGCCGACAGGCCCGCCGACGAAGCGGTCCGCATCAGGCCGGTGCCCTCGCAATGCGGGCAGGGCTTGGTCGAGGCTTCGAGCACGCCGGTGCGCAGCCGCTGCCGGCTCATCTCCATCAGGCCGAACGAGCTGATCCGGCCGACCTGGATGCGGGCGCGATCGTTCTTCAGCGCCTCCTTCATCGCCTTCTCGACCTTCCGGACATGGCTGGACTGCTCCATGTCGATGAAGTCGATCACGACCAGCCCGGCCATGTCGCGCAGGCGAAGCTGCCGGGCGATTTCGTGCGCCGCCTCGATATTGGTCGAAAAGGCGGTCTGCTCGATATTGTGCTCGCGCGTCGAGCGCCCCGAGTTGATGTCGATCGAGACCAAGGCCTCGGTCGGGTTGATGACGATATAGCCGCCCGACTTCAGCTGGACGACCGGCTGGTACATGGCCGAAAGCTGGTCCTCCGCGCCATAGCGCTGGAACAGCGGCACCGCGTCGGCATATTGCTTCACCCGCCGCACATGGCTCGGCATCAGCAGCTTCATGAAGGTGCGCGCGTCGCGATAGCCGTCCTCGCCCTCGACGATCACCTCGTCGATGTCGCGATTGTAGAGATCGCGGATCGCCCGCTTCACCAGATCGCTGTCCTGGTAGATCAGGGCCGGCGCCGAGGAATGGAGCGTCTTGTCGCGAATCTCGTCCCACAGGCGGGCGAGATAATCGAAATCGCGCTTGATCTCGGTCCGGGTCCGCTCGAGCCCCGCCGTGCGCACGATGAGGCCCATCGTGCGCGGCAGGCTGAGATCGGCCATGATCTGCTTCAGCCGCTTGCGATCCGAGCCGTTGGAGATCTTGCGGCTGATGCCGCCGCCATGGCTGGTGTTCGGCATCAGCACGCAATAGCGGCCGGCAAGGCTGAGATAGGTGGTGAGCGCCGCGCCCTTGTTGCCGCGCTCTTCCTTCACGACCTGGACGAGAAGCACCTGGCGGCGCTTGATGACGTCCTGGATCTTGTAGCGGCGGCGCAGCGCCTGACGCTTCTTGCGAAGGGTTTCGGCGGCGCTTTCCTCGGAACCGTTCTCCGCCTCCTCGGCCGGCGGCGGCGCGCCTTCCTCATCGTCGCCCTCGGCGTCGACCGGCGAGTCCTCGTCGGCCTCGACGACCTCGTCCTCATGTCCCTCTTCGCGCTCCATCTCGGCGGCGCGAAGCCGCGCCTCCTCCTCGGCATGCTCCGCTTCCTCGCGCAGCAGCGCCTCGCGGTCCTCGCGCGGGATCTGGTAATAATCCGGATGGATTTCGGAGAAGGCGAGGAAGCCGTGACGGTTCCCGCCATAATCGACGAAGGCGGCCTGGAGCGACGGCTCCACGCGGGTCACCTTGGCGAGATAGATATTCCCCTTGAGCTGCTTGTGCTCGGCGGATTCGAAGTCAAATTCCTCGATCCGGCTTCCCTTGATCACCGCCACCCTGGTCTCTTCCTGGTGGCGCGCATCGATCAGCATACGCATTGTCATTAAGATGTCTCCACGCGCGGGCCGCAAGGCTTACGCCGCTGCGGCGCGCGCGCTCGAATAAGGACGCAGGCGCGGCGACAGGCGCACGCGCTTCGAATGTCCGGGTTGAAAACTTGGCTGACATTCCCGCTGCGAGCGGCGTGCCGGCCACCGGGGCCGGCCGTCCGCCAGACGTGCCGCTTCCCGACAGGAAACGGTCAGGCCTGGGGATAAATTGCCTCATGCAGCGAAACCTCATGCCGGCACGGCCGGCAAAAATCCAAATCCCGCGCGAAACGACCGGATTTCCGGCCGTTTTTGCGCGACACACGGCTGCTAGCACCACAGTGAAGCAGCGGCAACCATCGTGCGCGCACCCATGCATTTTTGCTGGACCGCGGCGCGGCGGGGACGGCACAACGCGGCCATGACATGGGTGCTGACGCTGCTCATCGCAATATTCGGCCC
The DNA here is from genome assembly GCF_007995055.1 of Sphingosinicella ginsenosidimutans. Taxonomy (NCBI): domain Bacteria; kingdom Pseudomonadati; phylum Pseudomonadota; class Alphaproteobacteria; order Sphingomonadales; family Sphingomicrobiaceae; genus Allosphingosinicella; species Allosphingosinicella ginsenosidimutans. Next base: position 875,436 of record NZ_VOQQ01000001.1, read on the forward strand.
CTGGCCGCAGCAAAGCCCCGCGGCGGCGGGCGGATCCGTCACCATTCCGATCACGACCGCCCATATCGCCGCCGACGGCCGGCTCCCCGCCGTCACCGCCGCGCGCGGCGTCGATCCGCCGCTGGTGGTGATCGACGCCGGCCATGGCGGGCGCGACCCTGGATCGAGCTCGCCCGCCTCGCCGGTGCCGGAAAAGGACATCACGCTCGCACTCGCCCGCGCGGTCCGCGACGAGCTGGCGCGCTCGGGCCGGGTGCGGGCCGCCCTCACCCGCGACGATGACACCTATCTCGTGCTGCAGGACCGCTACGCCATTGCGCGGCGGCTCGGCGCGGACCTGTTCATCTCGATCCACGCCGATTCCGCGCCAGCCAACGACGCGGCGCGCGGCGCGACGATCTACACCTTGTCCGAGGTCGCCTCGGACCGGCAGGCGGCGCTGCTCGCGAACCGGGAAAACGCCTCCGACACGCTCGCCGGCGCGCCGATGAGCCGCAATCCCGAGGTGAACCTGGTCCTCATCGACCTCGCCCAGCGCGAGAGCATGGACCGATCCGCCGATTTCGCGCGGCTGCTTTATCGCGAGGCCGCGCCGGTCTTCCCCTTCCGCCCCGAATGGCACAAGTTCGCCGCCTTCGTCGTGCTGAAGGCGCCGGACATCCCGTCGATCCTGTTCGAAAGCGGCTACATCACCAACGCAACCGACGCGGCCTACATCAATTCGGCCGAGGGCCGGCAGCAGATCGCCACCGGCATGCGCCGCGCGATCGAGGCCCATTTCGCGCGGCGGTTCCTGCGCACGGCCGGCTGAGGCCGCGGCGGCTTCACGCTTCGATCCGGTTGGGCTAGACGCTCTTCGCGATGAACGATCAAGTTGCCGAGCGTATCACCCTCCGCCGCGCGCCGGGGCGGTTTGCGGACGTGAGATCCGCCCTCGCCAATGCCTGGCGCAAGCGCTGGGTGAAGATTCTCTCGGTGATCGTCGCGCTTCCGTTCATCGCCTATTTCATCCTCTGGCTGCTGTTCGCGCGCGGCCTTCCATCGGCCGATTCGCTGCTTCATTACGAGCCGGCGCTGCCGACCTATGTCCGCGACGTCAACGGCACCCCGGTGCAGAGCTTCGCGCGCGAGCGGCGGGTGCAGCTTGCCTATGCCGAATTCCCGCCGCAGCTGATCGACGCCTTCCTCGCCGCCGAGGATCGCACCTTCTTCAGCCATGGCGGCATCGACTATCCGGGCCTGCTCGGCGCGGTGTGGGATTATGTCTCCAAGGCCGGGAGCGGCGAGCGCGCGCATGGCGGCTCCACGATCACCCAGCAGGTCGCCAAGATCTTCTTCACCGGCAACGAATATTCGGTGACCCGCAAGATCCGCGAGGCCTTCCTGGCCCGGCGGATCGAGGCGACGCTTTCCAAGCAGCAGATCCTCGAACTCTATCTCAACCAGATCTTCCTCGGCCGGAACGCCTATGGCGTGGCGGCGGCGGCGCGCGCCTATTTCAACAAGGACGTGAACCAGCTCACCATCGCCGAATCGGCGATGCTGGCGAGCCTGCCGCGATCGCCGACGAACTATGATCCGGTCGCGCACCATGATCGCGCGCTTTCGCGGCGAAACTGGGTGCTCGGCGAGATGCGGCGCAACGGTTTCATCACCCCCGCGCAATATCAGGAGGCCGTCGCCCAGCCGCTCGCGACGGTGCGCGGCGGGGCCGCCGATGCGACCCGCAATGTCGGCGGCTATTTCATGGAGGAGGTTCGCCGCGACCTGATCCAGCGTTACGGCGCCAGCGCCGAATCGGGCCCGAACAGCGTCTATGCCGGCGGGCTTTGGGTCCGCTCCTCCTACGATCCGGTCATGCAGCAGGCGGCTGAGACCGCGCTTCGCGACGGCCTGATCCGCTACGATCGCGGCCGCGGCGGCTGGCGCGATCCGGGCCTCACCGTCGATCTGTCGCGCGACTGGCGCAGCCAGCTCGCCGTCGCCCAGTTCGGCCCGGGGCCCTGGCGGGCCGCGGTGGTGCTCTCAAAGGAAGGCGGCAGCGCGACGATCGGCTTCGTCGACGGGACGACCGGCACGCTCCCTGCGTCCGGCGCGTCGATGCCGGTGCGTGGATCGGGGCAATCGGCGTTCAGCGCGCTTCGGCCCGGGGCGATCATCGCGGTCGCGCAGGACAATGGCGGAAGCTGGGGCCTGCGCTCCATCCCCGAAGTCCAGGGCGGCATGGTGGTCGAGGAGGTGGCGAGCGGCCGCGTCCTCGCCATGCAGGGCGGATTCGATCTTCGCGGCGGCGCGTTCAACCGGGCCACCCAGGCGATGCGCCAGCCGGGATCGACCTTCAAACCCGTCGTCTATTCGGCTGCGCTCGATGCGGGCATGACCCCGGCGACGCTGATCGTCGACGGGCCCTTCTGCGTGAACCAGGGCAGCCCCGGCCAGAAATGCTTCCGCAATTTCGGCGGCGCCGCCGGTGCCGGGCCACAGACCATGCGCTGGGGGGTCGAGCAATCGCGCAACCTGATGACGGTGCGCACCGCCAACCAGATCGGCATGAACCTCGTCGTTCGCCGCGCCCATGAACTCGGCGTCGGCGATTATCCGCCCTATCTCGCGATTTCGCTCGGCGCCGGCGAGACGACTGTCCAGCGGATGACCAACATGGTCGCGACGCTCGCCAATCAGGGGCGGGCGATGACGCCGACCCTGATCGATTATATCCAGGACCGGCACGGGCGCGTGATCTGGCGCGCCGACACACGGCCCTGCGACCGCTGCAACGCGCCCGACTGGGACGGCCGCCCGATGCCGCGCCCGCCGCTTCGCACCCGCCAGGTGATCGATCCGATGACCGCCTATCAGATGGTCCACATCATGGAAGGCGTCGTCCAGCGCGGCACAGCGACCGTGCTTCGCGATCTCGGCCGCCCCTTGTTCGGCAAGACCGGCACCACCACCGGGCCGACCAACGTCTGGTTCGTCGGCGGATCGCAGCAGGTCGTCGCCGGCATCTATCTCGGGTTCGATAATCCGCGGCCGATGGGCGGCTATGCCCAGGGCGGCACGATTGCGGCGCCGGTCTTCCGCCAGTTCGCGCAGACCGCGTTCCAGGGCATGCCGGTGATCCCCTTCCGCGCCCCGCCGGGCATCCGCATGGTCGCGATCGACCGGCGCACCGGCAACCGCGCCTTCGGCGTCTGGCCGGGCAGCGACCCGCGCGCCGCCGTGATCTGGGAGGCGTTCAAGCCGGAGAGCGAGCCGAGGCGCACCGCGACCCGCGAGGAGCTCGCCGCGCCGCCGCCGCAGACCCGATCGGCCGAGCACGCGGCGGACCGGCGCGACAGCGATTTCTTGCAAAGTCAGGGCGGGATTTACTAACGCCCCCGCGAGCCCGACATTTTTTAGGAACATGAGATGCGCGCCGAAGCGCAAGCCTCGATCGATCAGATCAATGCCGCCCTCGCTTTGCTGCGCCGCTTCCTCGACTGGGACCGCGCGCTGAAGCGGCTCGACGAGCTCAATGCGCGCGTCGAGGACCCCAAGCTGTGGGACGACGCCAAGGCCGCGCAGGACGTGATGCGCGAGCGTCGCCGGCTCGACGAGGCGATCGGCGCGACCCGGGCGATCGAGAAGGAGCTCGCCGACACCACCGAGCTCATGGAAATGGCCGAGGCGGAGGGCGACGAGTCGCTGGTCGACGACGCCGTCACCGCGCTCGCCGACCTCGCCCGGCGGGCCGAGAGCGACAAGGTGAAGGCGCTCCTCGCCGGCGAGGCCGACGCCAACGACACCTATATCGAGATCAATGCCGGTGCGGGCGGCACCGAGAGCCAGGATTGGGCCGAGATGCTCCAGCGCATGTACACGCGCTGGGCCGAGCGCCATGGCATGAAGGTGGAGCTGATCGATCACCATGCCGGCGAGCAGGCCGGGATCAAATCGGCGACCCTGCTGATCAAGGGCGAGAACGCCTATGGCTATGCCAAGACCGAGAGCGGGGTTCACCGGCTGGTGCGGATCAGCCCCTATGACAGCTCGGCGCGGCGGCACACCAGCTTCTCGTCGGTCTGGGTCTATCCGGTGATCGACGACAATATCGACATCGAGATCAACGAATCCGATCTGCGCATCGACACCTATCGCGCGAGCGGCGCGGGCGGGCAGCATATCAACACCACCGATTCGGCGGTGCGGATCACCCATTTGCCGACCGGAATCGTCGTCCAGTGCCAGAACCAGCGTTCGCAGCACAAGAACCGCGCGGAGGCCTATAACCAGCTGCGCGCCCGCCTTTACGAGCGCGAGCTGGCCGAGCGCGAGGCCGCCGCCAATGCCCAGAACGCGACCAAGACCGATATCGGCTGGGGCCACCAGATCCGATCCTATGTCCTCCAGCCCTATCAGCTGGTGAAGGACCTGCGGACCGGCGTGACGTCGACCGCGCCGTCCGACGTTCTCGACGGGGATCTTGATCGTTTCATGGCCGCCGCGCTGTCGCAGCGCGTGACGGGCGAAAAGGTGGACGTCGAGGATGTGGACTAAGCGGGCGGTCCTTCTCGCCGCGCTCGTCCTGGCCGGCTGTCACGAGGCGCAGCCGCAAGCCTCGCCCTTTCCGGAGCCGCGCCGCCCGGTCGCGCCGATCGTCTCGTCGCGCTACCTCAACGAAGACGCCCGCGACGATGTCGGCGAATTCGCGACGGTGGTCCGCCTCGCCGAGGTCGCGCCCGGCATGTCGGTCGCCGATATCGGCGCGGGCGAGGGCTATTATACGGTGCGCCTGTCGCCGATGGTCGGCGCGCGCGGCCGCGTGCTCGCCGAGGATATCGTGCCCGAGACGATCCGCGCGCTCGCCCAGCGCGTCCAGCGCGAGCGGCTCGACAATGTCGCGATCAAGCTCGGCCAGCCCAACGATCCGCAGCTCCCCGCCGTCTCGTTCGACCGCATCTTCATGATCCACATGTATCACGAGATCGCACGGCCGAGCGAATTCCTGTGGCACCTGCGCGACGCCCTGAAGCCCAATGGCAGCATCGTCATCGTCGACGGCGATCGGCCCACCAACCGCCACGGCACCCCGCCACGGCTGCTGGTCTGCGAGCTCAACGCCATCGGCTACGACCTGAAAAGGTTCGAGCGGCTGCCCGATTCCGAATCCTATTTCGCCTGGTTCGAGGCGCGCGGCCCCAAGCCCGCGCCGCGGGACATCCCGGTCTGCGGACCCTAGAGCAGCCCGAGCTCGCGAAAGCTGCGGCAATCGCCGCCGGCGAAGATCAGATGGTCGTGGAGACGGATGCCGAGGCTGGCCGCGGCGCGCGCGAGACTGCGCGTGGCGGCGACGTCGGCCGCGCTCGGCCGCGGATCCCCGCCCGGATGATTGTGCGCGAGGATGAGGCCTCGGGAGTCACGCTTCAGCGCGGCGGCGAGGATGTCGCGGATCGGCAGCGGCGCCGAATCGCCCGGCGTCACCGCGCTCTCGTCGCAGCCGAGCACGCGTCGCTCCGGCCCGAGATGGAGCACCGCGATCCGCTCGCCGGCGACATGGCGGAAATGGTGCGCAAGGAGAGTGGCGGCATCACGCGCGCTTCCGACGATCATGGGCATTCAATGCCATGCGCGCGAGCGGAGTTGCGCCGAATCGACTCCATTCCGGCGCCATTTTGGATTGGAAACGCCGCGTCCGAGCGGTCATAAACGGGCGATGCAGGCCTATCTCGATCTCCTGAAACTGATCCTCGACGAAGGCGTGCCGCAACAGGATCGCACCGGCGTCGGCACGCGATCGGTGTTCGGCCACCAGATGCGATTCGACCTCGCCAGAGGCTTCCCCCTGGTGACGACCAAGAAGCTCCACCTTCGCTCGATCGTCATCGAATTGCTCTGGTTCCTGAGGGGCGACACCAATGTGCGCTGGCTGCAGGAGCAAAAAGTCAGCATCTGGGATGAATGGGCCGACGCGAACGGCGATCTCGGCCCCGTCTACGGCAAGCAATGGCGGCATTGGGAGACGCCCGACGGGCGCGAGATCGACCAGATCGCCGGGCTCGTCGATCTCATCAAGCGCGATCCCGCCTCACGCCGCCAGATCGTCACCGCATGGAACCCGGCGGACCTGCACAGGATGGCGCTCGCCCCCTGCCACTGCCTGTTCCAGACCCAGGTCGCGAACGGCCGGCTCAATCTCCAGCTTTACCAGCGCAGCGCCGACGTGTTCCTGGGCGTGCCGTTCAACATCGCCAGCTACGCGCTGCTGACCCATATGCTGGCGCAGCAATGCGGGCTCGAGCCGGGCGTGTTCGTGTGGACCGGCGGCGATTGCCACCTTTATTCGAACCATCTCGATCAGGCGCGCGAGCAGCTGACCCGCGATCCGCGGCCGCTGCCAAAGCTCACCATCCTTCGCCGCCCGCACGCGATCGACGATTATCGTTACGAGGATTTCGAGATCAGCGGCTACGACCCGCACCCGCACATCAGGGCCGAGGTGGCGGTGTGACCCGTCCGCCGATCGCGCTGGTAGTGGCGCGCGCGGACAATGGCGTGATCGGGCGCGACGGCCGGCTTCCCTGGCATCTCCCTGACGATCTGAGGCGCTTCAAACGGCTGACCATGGGCACGGCGATGATCATGGGCCGCAAGACCTTCGAAAGCCTCCCCGGATTGCTCCCCGCCCGGCGCCACATCGTCCTGACCCGCGATCGCGGATGGCGGGCCGAGGGGGCCGAGGTGGTCCACGACGTCGGCGGCGCGATCGCGGCGGCCGGGGACGACGCAGCCGTCTCCGTCATCGGGGGCGCCGACATCTTCCAGCTGTTCCTGCCGATCGCCGACCGGATCGAGCTCACCGAGGTCCATGGCGACATCGCCGGCGACGTGACGCTGCCCCCCTTCGATCCCGCGCGCTGGCGCGAGATTTCACGCGAGGATCATCCGGCGGCCGAGGGTCGTCCGTCGTTCAGCTTCGTGACACTCGCGCCGCACGCCGTTGTTTGATCACCGGCACTTTCCTATAGCCCGATCCATGGAGCGCCTCGACGGGGGCTCGGCGGTTCCGGAGCGGCTTCGCGGGGGCATCGTCGCGCTCGGCAATTTCGACGGTTTTCACGAGGGCCACCAGGCGGTGGTCGGTCGCGCCGTCTCGCGCGCCCGCGCCGAGGGGCGGCCGGCGCTGGTCGCGACCTTCGATCCGCATCCGGTTCATTATTTCAGGCCGGACCTGCCGCCCTTTCGCCTCACCAGCCTCGACCAGCGCCAGCGCCTCTTCGCCGAGGCGGGGGCCGATGCGATGCTGGTGTTCCGCTTCGACGCGGAGCTCGCGGGCGTCACCGCTCCCGATTTCGTCACCGATCATCTCGCCAGCCGGATCGGCGCCGCCGGCGTCGTCACCGGCGAGGATTTCACCTTCGGCAAGGGGCGCGGCGGCAATGTCGACGTGCTGAAGCTGCTCGGCCAGGCGAACCGCATCTCGGTCGATGCGGTGGCGCCGGTGGTGGAGGATGGCGAGGCCGTCTCGTCGAGCCGCATCCGCGATGCGCTGCGGGCCGGCGATTGCCCCCTCGCCGCGCGTCTCCTTACCCGGCCCTTCGCGATCGAGGGGGTTGTGGAGCATGGCGACAAGCGCGGCCGCGAACTCGGCTTTCCGACCGCCAATCTGGCGATGGGCGATTATCTGCGCCCCCGATTCGGCGTCTATGCGGTGCGCGGCCGCCTGCCCGACGGACGCATGGTGGACGGCGTCGCCAATCTCGGCACCCGGCCGATGTTTGATCCGCCCAAAGAGCTGCTCGAGCCGTGGTTCTTCGATTTCGACGGCGATCTCTACGGGCAGACGATCGAGGTCGCGCTGATCGCCTTCCTGCGCGACGAGACGACCTTCGACGGGCTCGACGCACTGAAGGCGCAGATCATGCGCGATGCCGAGGCGGCGAAGGCGGCGCTTGCCGCGACGCCGCCACAACCTTAAGTCCCGCGCTTCATGTCCGACAAACCAGATTATAGAGACACCGTCTTCCTGCCGAAGACGGATTTCCCGATGAAGGCCGGCCTCGCGAGCAAGGAGCCGGTCATGCTCGCGCGCTGGGCGGAGGAGAAGCTGTACCAGCAGCTCCGCGCCGCCCGCGCCGGCCGCAAGCGCTTCATCCTTCACGATGGCCCGCCCTACGCCAATGGCGACATCCACATGGGCCACGCGATGAACAAGATCCTGAAGGACATCGTCGTGCGCTCGCGCTCGCTGATGGGCCTCGACGCGCCCTACGTTCCGGGCTGGGATTGCCACGGCCTGCCGATCGAATGGAAGGTCGAGGAAGCCTATCGCAAGAAGAAGCAGGACAAGGACGAGGTCCCGGTCGACCAGTTCCGCGCCGAATGCCGCGCCTATGCGGAAAAATGGGTCGCGGTGCAGTCCGAACAGTTCCAGCGGCTCGGCGTCATGGGCGAGTGGGACGATCCCTATCTCACCATGAAATATGAGTCCGAGGCGATCATCTGCGCGGAGCTGCTGAAGTTCGCCGAGTCCGGCCAGCTCTATCGCGGCGCCAAGCCGGTGATGTGGTCCCCGGTCGAGAAGACCGCGCTCGCCGACGCCGAGGTGGAATATGAGGACATCACCTCGACCCAGATCGACGTGGCGTTCGAGATCGTCGAGAGCCCGATCCCGGAGCTGGTCGGCGCCCATGCGGTGATCTGGACGACGACGCCGTGGACGATCCCGGTCAATCAGGCTTTGGCCTATGGGCCGGACGTTGAATATCGCCTCTACGAGATTGGCGTAGCTGTCGACGCCGCCCCCGGCGTGGACGTTTTTGAAGATCCAACGGTGAAGGCGCTCCAAGGGCGCAAAATCCTGATCGCCGATAACAATGTCCTGAAATCCGAATTCGAGTACCGCCTGAGGCGCCTTTGGCCAGGTGCTGTGCTGGTGGACCACGGTGACTGGTCGGGGGAGGGTAGGCTGCTGGAGGGCACCGTCGCCCACCACCCCATGCATAAACTCGGCGGCTTCTTCGCGAAGCCCCGCCCCTTCCTGCCCGGCGATTTCGTCACCACCGATGCGGGCACGGGTCTCGTCCATATGGCGCCGGATCATGGCGAGGACGATTTCCTGCTCTGCAAGGCGCGCGGCATCGATCCGGTCTTCGCGGTCGAGGGCGACGGGCGCTATCGGAGCGACTGGGCCTGGCTCGGCGGCAATCCGCTGTCGGTCATCAACAAGAAGCTGAACGCGCCCGACGGGCCGATCTGCACGGATTTGCGCGAGGCGGGGGCATTGCTCGCGGCGTCGGACGATTTCCAGCATAGCTATCCGCACAGCTGGCGATCCAAGGCCAAGGTGATCTTCCGCTGCACGCCGCAATGGTTCATCCCGATGGATACTCCCTCTCCCCGGCGGGGAGAGGGTCGGGGTGAGGGGGAGCGAGCCGCAGGCGAGCGTCCAGCCTCCGAAGCAAATCTCAACCCGCAGAGCCCCCTCACCCAACCCTCTCCCCCCGGGGGAGAGGGCTATGGAAGCAACGCTCCCACCCTGCGCGAGATCGCGCTCGACGCGATCGAGCGGACGCGCTGGGTGCCGGAGCGGTCGATCAACCGCATCCGATCGATGGTGGAAGGCCGCCCCGACTGGGTGATCAGCCGCCAGCGCGCCTGGGGCGTGCCGATCGCGCTCTATGTGAACCGGGCGACCGGCCAGTATCTCAACGATCCGGCGGTCAATGCGCGGATCGTCGAGGCGTTCAGGGCGGGCGGCGCGGATGCCTGGTTCACCGCCGATCATCAGGCGCTGCTCGGGCCCGACCACAAGCTCGCCGATTACGAGCCGCAGAACGACATTCTCGACGTGTGGTTCGACAGCGGCTCCACCCATGCCTTCGTGATCGAGCAGCGTTACGGCGATGGCGTTCGCGCCGATCTCTATGTCGAGGGATCGGATCAGCATCGCGGCTGGTTCCAGTCGTCGCTGCTCGAAAGCTCGGGCACGCGCGGGCGCGCGCCCTATGATGCGGTGCTGACCCACGGCTTCGCGCTCGACAGCCAGGGCCGCAAGATGTCCAAATCGGTCGGCAATGTCGTCGATCCGCTGGCGATCATCCGCGACAATGGCGCGGACATCCTTCGCCTGTGGGTCGCCTCGACCGACTATTTCGAGGACGTGCGGATCGGCAAGGAGGTGCTTGCGGGCACGTCCGACGCCTATCGCAAGCTCAGGAACACCTTCCGCTATCTGCTCGGCGCGCTCGACGGGTTCAGCGAGGCCGAGCGGGTCGCGCCGTCCGAAATGCCCGAGCTGGAACGCTGGGTGCTTCACCGGCTGGCCGCACTGGACGCGGAGCTGAAGGCGGCGAACGAGGCCTATGACTTCAACCGCTACACGCGGGCGATCATGGCCTTCGCGAACGACGATCTTTCGGCCTTCTTCTTCGATATTCGCAAGGACAGCCTCTATTGCGACGCGCCGTCGAGCGCGAAGCGGCGCGCCTATCGCACCGTGCTCGACATCACGTTCGAGGCGCTGGTGCGCTGGCTGACGCCGGTGCTGTGCTTCACCTGCGAGGAAGTGTGGGGCACGCGCTATCCGGAGGGCGGATCGGTCCACCTGCTCGAATGGCCAGAGATCGACGCCGGCTGGCGCGACGAGGCGCTGGCGGCCCGCTGGGCCCGTCTCAGGACGCTTCGCGCGCTCGTCACCGAAGCGGTCGAGCCGATGCGGCGCGAGAAGAAGATCGGCTCCAGCCTGGAGGCGGAGATCGCGCTCGGGCTCGCAAGCGAGGCGGATCGCGCGCTGGTGGCCAGCGTCCCGTTCGAGGAAATCTGCATCGTTTCCCGGGTTTCCGTCGCGCCGGAAGACGGGCAGACCGAGAGCGTGACGGTGACGCCGACGGAGCGCCACAAATGCGGGCGCTGCTGGCGGCACCTGCCCGAGGTCGAGGAGGACGGTGATTTGTGCGATCGCTGTGACGAGGTGGTGAATGGCTGAGGCCGAGGTCGCGAACGCCGAAGCGCCGCGCGCCACCGCGCCGGCCGACTGGCGCCTGAAGCGCAACCGCGCGGTCGCCATGGTGATCGCCCTGCTCGTCTTCGCGCTCGATCAGGCGACGAAATGGGTGGTGACCTATCCGCTCGGGCTCGAGAACCAGCCGGGGCAGAACATCCGCATCACCAGTTTCTTCAACCTGCACTGGGTGGAGAATAACGGCGTGTCGCTCGGCCTGCTTTCCGCCGATGGGCCGATGGGCCGCTGGCTGCTGGTGGCGATGACGGCGGCGATCGCGGTCTTCGTCTCCGTCTGGCTGTGGCGCGAGAAGCGGCGGGACGATTCGGCGGCGCTGGCGCTGGTGCTCGGCGGCGCGCTCGGCAACATCCTCGATCGGGTGCGCTTCGGCCATGTCGTCGATTTCGCCGATCTGCATTTCGGCACGTGGCGGCCGTTTTTGGTCTTCAATGTCGGCGATGCCGCGATTACCATCGGCGTGCTGCTTTTGCTTGTGCGCGCGTTGCTCATGCGCGATGGCAAGGGCGCGAAGAAGGAATCCTGATCGATGCGTTTGACCCATATCGTCCTGGCCGGATCGGCCGCACTGGTTCTGGCCGGATGCGCCGGGGGCGGGCCGTTCCATCGCCAGCGCCCGGACGAATTCGCCGTCGCGCGCAACGCGCCCCTGGTCGTGCCGCCCGATTTCGCGCTGGCCCCGCCGCGCCCGGGCCAGCCTGACGCCGGCTCCGATCCACATGCCCAGGCGCTGCAGGCACTGTTCGGCGGCCCCGCGCCGCGCGCCGAGGTCGAACGCAACATGCTCCAGGTCGCTGGCGGCGATCAGGCCGTGCTCGGCGCACGTTCGGTGGCCGGCGACTCGCAGACGACGGTCGTCAACCGCGGCACGCTTGTGCAGACGATCATGCAGCTGCCCGAGGGCGACGGCCGCGAGGCATCGGTGACGACGCCGCAGCCGTCGGCGCAATAGCGACCCCGCCCGGCGTCAGAACCTCAACGCCGCCGACAGCAGCAGGCCCGCATCCTGCCCTCGTGTCGAGGGCAGGTCCGTGTCGACATAGCGAAGGCCGATTTCGGCCGCGGTGCGCCGGGCGATCGCGATCCGATAGCGTGCGCCCAGCGACCAGTTCCAATAGCTTCCGAACCGGCCCCAATCCTGCCGTCCCGCCTCGGCCGTGAAGGCGATCGGGCGGCCCGGCAGATCGACGCTCGCCTGACCGAAGAGATAGAGCCGGTCCTCGTCGCCCGTGCCCCGCTGCGACGGCGCGTAGCGGGCGCCGGCGGCGAACTGGGCGGGGCCGATCAGATAGCCGATCGAGGCATAGGGCTCCGCGAGATCGGCATGCCCCGCCGCCCCCGCGAAGGCATAATAAGTGAGGCCGGCGTCAAGATCGAAGCCGCGCCCGAGCGCGCCGCGCCAGCCGGCATAGAGATCGAACTCGCCGTCGCCGAAATCCGGCCCGCCGCCGGTCCTCAGCGTCGTCGCGGTGACGCCGGTGTAAAGACCGCTGGTATGGCTTAGCGTCAGATTGCCCTGGAGCGCGGGGTCTTCGTCGGAGCGGGAAACACCCCGAAAACGGTAATCGGACATCGCGACGATGCCGCCCGACAGGTCGAAATCCTGGAGCGGCGCGCTCGCCTGCTGCGCGTGCAGCGGTGCGGCGGCGAGGAGGACGAGGAGCGGTGGAAGCAAGCGGCGCATCGCCACGGCCTGCCCCAGCCCGGCGGCGCGCGCAACCGGCGTTAGGCCTTCCTTAGCGCCGGGCCGCTAGCTTCGCGCGCCATGACGCACCAGGCGCCACCGCCTCCGCCTTCGCCGGCCGATCCCGGCCGCCAGGTCGCGCAGCTTCGCGAGCTGCTCCGGCTCGTCGACGGCTTTGCCGGCAATGGCGGCGGCGCGCACGATTCGGCACTCGACGAAGCGGCCCGGGTCAGCGCCGCTTATGAACGCGCCCTTCCCATCGTCCAGCGGCGGTTCGACACGCGCGCCGCGGAGGCGGCGATCTGGGCCGCCGCCGGCGTCGAGGCGCTGCTCGCGAGCGGAGAGGTGCCGCCTCCGGCTGCGGCGGCACGGCTCGCCGGCCAGGTCGCCCGGGCGCTGGACGGCCTCGCGAAAATCCTCGACTAAAGTCGCGCCAGGCCGGCCGCCAGATCGGCGATGAGATCTTCCGGATGCTCGAGCCCGATGTGCAGCCGCACGATCGGCCCTTCCCAGTCCTGGTGCGTCGCAGTGCGGGTCGGCTCGGCGGGAACGGCGAGGCTTTCGAAGCCGCCCCAGCTATAGCCGATGCCGAACAGCTCCAGCGAATCGATCAGCCGCGCGGCCGCCGCCGCGTCGCCACCGTCCAGCACGAAGGCGAACAGGCCGCTCGCGCCCTTGAAGTCGCGCGACCAATATTCGTGGCCCGGGCAATCGGGCAGAGCGGGGTGGAGGACGCGCGCGACCTGCGGCTGATCCTTGAGCCAGCGCGCCACCCTCAGTCCATTCTCCTCGTGCCGCCGAAGCCGAACGTCGAGCGTCCTCAGGCCCCGCAGTGCGAGCCAGCAATCGTCCGGCCCCGCCGTTTGCCCGAGCGCCCGCGTCGCCAGATCGAGCTTCTTCGCAAGCGCCGCGGTCGCCGTCACCGATCCCAGCATCACGTCGGCATGGCCGCCGATATATTTGGTGCAGGCGAGGATCGACATGTCGCATCCGGCCGCAATCGCCGGGAAGAGGAGCGGCGTCGCCCAGGTATTGTCGATCATGGTGACGATCCCGCGCGCCTTCGCGACCGCGCAGATCGCCGGCACGTCCTGCACCTCGAAGGTCAGCGAGCAGGGGCTTTCGAGGAAGATCGCCTTGGTCTTGTCGCCGATGAGATCGGCGATGCCGGGGCCGATCAGCGGATCGTAATAGCGGGTTGCGACTCCCAGGCGACGCAGCATCCCGTCGCAGAAGGCGCGCGTCGGCCCATAGACCGAATCGACCATCAGGACCTCGTCGCCGGCCGCAAGGACCGAGAGCAGCGCCGCCGCGCAGGCCGCTGCGCCCGACGGGAACAGCCTGGTCGTTTGCGCGCCCGGCTCGAGGCTGGTCAGCGCCTCGCTCAGCGCCCAATGGGTCGGCGTCCCGCTGCGGCCATATTGGAACTTGCCCGTCTCGGGCGGCCAGGATGCGTGCATCGTCGCGACGTCGTCGAACAGGACGGTCGAGGCGCGCCACACACCGGGGCTCACGATGCCGCCCTTCGCCGCGTCCACATGGGTCCATTCGCGGCGGCGGCCGGCCTCGACGAGCCGCGTTTCGGACCTGTGTTCGCTCATGCTTCCCCCGTTGCCTTGGGCGTCGCCGGATCGGCGCCCCACTCGCTCCAGCTGCCGTCGTAGAGCCGGACGTCATCCTTGCCGAGCAGGTGCGCGGCGAACAGGACGACCGCGGCGGTGACGCCCGATCCGCAGGTCGTGATCATCGGCCTTTCAAGATCGATCCCGGCGTCGGCGAAGGCGGCACGCAGATCATCGCCCCGCCTGAAGCTGTTGTCGGCGTTGAACAGCCGATCCTGCGGCAGGTTGCGCGCGCCGGGAATGTGGCCGGCGGCGAGGCCCTTGCGCGGCTCCGGCTCGGCGCCGGCGAAGCGGGACGCGCCGCGCGCGTCGACGATTTCGTGGCTCCCAGCGCCGACCAGTGCCAGCAGCGCGGCCTTGTCGACGATCCGGTCGGCATCGAGCTGCGGCGTGAAATGTCCGGGCCGGGCCGCAGGCACGCCGCTTTCAACCGGGCGCCCCTCGGCGCGCCATTTCTGGAAGCCACCGTCGAGGATCGCGACATCGTGCGCGCCGAAGGCGCGGAGCATCCACCAGGCGCGCGCCGCGCTGTGATGCGGGCTGTTGTCGTAGACGACGAGGCGCTCGTGATCGCCAAGCCCGATCGCCCGCATCCGGCTGGCGAAGCGCGCCGCATCCGGCATCATGTGCGGCAGCGGATCTTCGGGGTCCGAAACGTCATCGAGGTCGAAAAACACGGCGCCGGGGATATGCGCGGCTTCATATTCCGCGCGCGCATCGCGGCCCAAAGCGGGGAGGAACCAGCTCGCGTCGATCACGCTGAGGTCCGCCGCGCCGAGATGAGTGGCGAGCCAGTCGGTGGAAACGAGCGAGTCCATCTCCGCCTGTTAGCGGCACCTCAGCCGAAGGTGAAGGAGAAGGCCTGGATGCCGGGATCGAGGAAGCTGATCTCGAACGTGCGGTCCTCGATCGCCCCCGACTGGCGGACGAGCTGGTAGAGCCGCTGGCCGGTCACCGTGCCGTTGCCGGCCGCATCCACGTCCATACCGGCGGACGCGCCCGGGGCATGGCCGTCGATCGTGATCCGGAACCGCACCGGCCGCCCGCTCGCGCTGCCGAGCACGAGGTGGAGATCGCGGGCGTGGAACCGGAAAGCGATCCGCGATCCGGCCGCACCGTCCGCCTGTTGCGGGCGCACCGTCCACTGGCCGGCGAGCGCCCATTGGTTGAGCTGCAGCGACGCCGGTGTCGCATAGGTGCTCGCGACGTCCTGCTTCTGCCCGCCGGGCGAGGTGAAATTCTGCGCGCGGGCATAGCCGATATAGGTTTCCGGGGAGCGCAGCTCGGCCCCGTTCGCCTGCGCGCCGGTGCCGCTCCCGTCCACCTGGACCATGTCGCCCCGCGGCGGATGGCCGGCCTCGGTCAGGAGAGCGCGGATCACCCGCTCGGACTGTGCGTAATCGCCTTCGCCGAAATGATGGTAGCGCACGCGCCCCTCGGCATCGACGAAGTAATGCGCCGGCCAGTAGTGATTGTCGAAGGCGCGCCACACGGCGTAATCATTGTCGAGCGCGACCGGATAGGGGATGCCGAGCTGCTGGATCGCGCGCTGCACGTTGGCGGGATCGCGCTCGAACGCGAATTCGGGGGCATGGACGCCGATGACGACCAGCCCGTCCGGCCCGTAGCGCTCCGCCCAGGCCTTCACATAGGGGAGCGAGCGCAGGCAGTTGATGCAGCTGTAGGTCCAGAAATCGATCACCACGACCTTGCCGCGAAGCCCCTCGCGGGTGAGCGGCGGCGTGTTGAACCACTGGACGATGCCGTCGAGGGAGGGCAGCTCGCCTTCGACCGGGAGAACCAGGCGTCCGTCCGCCCCCTGCCGAAGCGCGGTGTCGCCACGCGGCATGTCCATGCCGAGGCGCGCGGCGAGGCCGCTTTCGATCCGGTCGGTCTGGGTCGAGGAGAGGCGCGAGAGATAATTGGTGTCGACGCCGAGCGCGATCGCGCCGACGCCGATGAGGACGAGCAGCCCGAGGCCGCGGCGGACCCATTCGCCGGCGCCGAGCGAGCGCTTCATCATCGTGAAGACCTTGCCGCCGATCAGCAGGGCGAGCGCGAGCGACGTCGCCGCGCCAAGCGCATAGGCGAGCAGGAGAACGGTGGTGCCCGCGCTTGCGCCCTGGAGCGCGGCGCCGGTCAGGATGAGGCCGAGGATCGGGCCGGCGCAGGGCGCCCAGAGCAGCCCGGTGGCGACGCCAAGCAGCAGCGAGGAGCCGATCCGTTCGCGCCCCTTCTCCTCCGCCGAATTGGAGAGACGCGAGCCCAGGCGGACCAGCGGCTGCATCGCCCGGTCGGCAAGGTGCGGGAAGAGCAGGGTCAGCCCGAAAAAGGCGAGCAGGATGAGCGCGACCCAACGCCCCGCCTGGTTCGCCTGCACCGCCCAGCCGCCGCCGACCGCCGCAAGCGTCGCGACCAGTGCGAAGGTCGCCGCCATGCCGGCGAGGAGCGGCAGGCCCGAGCGCAGAAACGAGCGGTTGGCGCGCGCGAACACGAAGGGCAGCACCGGCAAGATGCAGGGGCTGAGGATGGTGAGGACGCCGCCGAGATAGGCGAGGAGGAAGAGGAGCATCTTTGGGTGCCTTTCGTCGCGGGCTGGCCCGCCGCGTACCTCCTGTTCGCGCGGCGTGCGCGAATCGTTACGTCCGCCGGCTCAAAGCACGCCTGGAAAGGCGCCGCCGTCGATCAACAGGCTCTGCCCGGTGATGTAGCCAGCCTGCACAGAACAGAGGAAGGCGCAGGCGGCGCCGAACTCGGCCGGATCGCCGAGCCGTTTCGCCGGAATGCCGGCCTCGCGCTCACGCAGAACCTCGGCGGGATCGCGGCCGCTCTTCCTTGCCTGGCCGGCGACCATCGAGGCGATCCGGTCGGTGTCGAACGAGCCCGGCAGCAGGCTGTTGATCGTGACATTGGCGTGCGCGACCGATCGAGCGACACCGGCGACGAAGGCGGTAAGCCCGGCCCGGGCGCCGCTCGACAGGTCGAGGCCGGCGAGCGGCATCTTCACCGAACCCGACGTGATGTTGACGATGCGGCCGAACCGCCTGTCGATCATCCCGTCGATCACCGCCTGGGTGAGGCGGATCGGCGCGATCATGTTCGCCTCCACGCCAGCGATCATCGCGGCCTCGTCAATCTGGCGGAAGTCGCGCGGTGGCGGGCCGCCATTGTTGTTGACGAGGATGTCGACCCGGGGAAGCGCGCCGATCAGCGCGGCGCGGCCCTCTTCGGTCGAAATGTCGGCGGCGACCGCGATCACCTCTGCCCCGGTTTGCGCGGCGATCTCGGCACGGGTCTCCTCCAGGCGATCCGCGTCGCGGCCGTTGACGACGACCCGGCAGCCGGCCCTGGCGAGCTCGAGGGCGCAGGCGCGGCCAAGCCCCTTGCTCGAGGCGCAGACGATCGCGTTCTTGCCGGCGAGTCCGAGATCCATCAGGCAGGCCTCTTCAGGTAGAATTCGCTGTAATAAGCGGAAAAGAAGGCGGCGGCGGGCGTCGCGACGATCGCGCCGAGCAGCCCGAAGGCGAGCGCGAAGGCGAGCGTGAAGAAGATGATGAGCACCGGATGGAGCTGCATCGTCGTGCCGCGAATCTTGGGCGCGACGACGCTCCCCAGTATCTCGCCGCTGACGATGTAGAACAGGATCACCCATATGGCCGTCATCGGGCTGATCGCGATCGCGAGCAGGACCGGCGGAAAGGCCATGATGTAGCCGCCGATGCGGGGGATGAAATCCGCGAAGAAGGCGAGCGCCGCCCAGACGAGCGCACCGGGCACGTCCATGATCGTGAGGAAGATCATCACCGCCACCGCCTGGATCGCGCCGACCGCGAGGCTCGCCTTGCTCCAGCCGATCACGGCATGGGCGGAGCGGCGCAGGGCGCGCATCCCGGCGCCGCGATAGGCGACGGGAAGGCTGGCCCGATAGGCGCGGACGATCGGGCGCGGATCGAGCAGGATATAGGCGACGATGCTGAAGAAGATGATGAGCAAGGCGAGGAAGCCGAGCAGCGACAGCGACACGCCGCCGAGCCCACGGAACAGATCCACCGCGCTCGGCGCCGCGCCGGAAAAGGCCCCGCGCGCGTTCACGTAGGGCGCCAGATCGGGATAGCGCGTGACGAGCGCCTGTCCCTGTTCCTGGATGCGCCCGACGAACTGCGGGACCGAATTGGTAAGGGCGATGATCTGCGTGATGAGGCGCGGGATCACCAGCGCGGCGAGCAGCAGGATCGTCGCGAAGAACAGGAGCAGGGTCAGCGCTCCGGCCCAGCGCCGGGACAGGCCACGGCGCATGAACCAGCCGACCGGCGCCGACAGCGCGATCGCCACCACCATCGCGAAGAACAGGAGCAGGATCGCCGCGATCGCCTGGTAGAAGAACCATAGCAGCGCGACCGCGACGCCGCCCACAAGGATAACGGCGGTCGCGGTCGCGATCGGGCTCGGCCGAGCCGGCGGGACGGGCGATCGGGCCATGCGCGACGCTTAGCGCAAGCGCACCGCCTTCGCCCATCCCCCATGCGCGGATTGTTCCCACGCCGGCCGCTCGTTAAGAGGACCGGCATGTCGCTCACCCACCTTGGCCAGCCAAGCGCGCTGCCGGCCTCGCCCGAAGCAGCGCGGCTCGATTACGTGCCGAACCCGCGCCCCGGCGCGCTCTACCTGGTGCGCTTCGCCGCGCCCGAGTTCACGTCGCTGTGCCCGGTCACCGGACAGCCGGATTTCGCGCATC
The DNA here is from genome assembly GCF_007995055.1 of Sphingosinicella ginsenosidimutans. Lineage (NCBI taxonomy): Bacteria > Pseudomonadati > Pseudomonadota > Alphaproteobacteria > Sphingomonadales > Sphingomicrobiaceae > Allosphingosinicella > Allosphingosinicella ginsenosidimutans. The sequence goes on from NZ_VOQQ01000001.1 coordinate 894,476, forward strand.
TCGTCATCGATTATGCGCCGGGCGAGACGATCGTCGAATCCAAGTCGCTGAAGCTGTTCCTCGCCGCCTTCCGCAACCACGGCGCCTTTCACGAGGACGTGACGGTGGGCATCGGCCAGCGGCTCGCCGCGGAGATGAAGCCCCTGTGGCTGCGGATCGGCGGCTATTGGTATCCCCGCGGCGGGATTCCGATCGACGTTTTCTGGCAGACCGGCGACGCCCCGGCGGGCCTGTGGGTGCCGGATCAGGGCGTGGCCTCCTATCGGGGCCGGGGCTAGGCCTTGGCGAGCGCCGACAATCCGAGAATCCTGGTCTTCGGCGCCGGCGCGGTCGGCTGCTTCATCGGCGGCGCGTGGAAGGCGGCGGGGCTCGACGTCCACTTCGCCGGGCGCGAGCGGCTGCAGCGCGAGATCGGCGAATATGGCCTGACGCTGACCGACCAGAACGGATGGAAGGCCGTGTTCGCGGCGGCCGACATCGATTACCAGACGAAGCCACAGGCGTTGCGCCAGGCCGACATCGTCCTCCTCACCGTGAAGACCGTCGGGATCGAGGCGGCGGCGAAGGAGATCGCGAAACATGCCCGGCCCGGCACGCGGGTGCTGAGCTTCCAGAACGGCGTCACCGCGGCGGAGCGTCTGAAGAAGCTGCTGCCGCGCCAGCAGGTGCTCCACGGCATGGTGCCCTTCAACGTCGTCCGCCTGGGCCCCGGCCGCTGGCATCGCGCGACGTTCGGCGAGCTCGTCGCCGAGGCGAGCGAAACGACGCGCGCGCTGGCGGCACGGATCGGCGACCAGCCCGGCAAGCTCCTCCTTGCCGACGACATGCGCGGCGTCGCCTGGGGCAAGCTGCTCTACAATCTCAACAATGCGATCAACGCACTGTCGCGCGAGACCATCCTCGCCGAGCTCAGGCAGCGCGACTATCGCCGCGTCTTCGCCGCCGCGATCGTCGAGGCGCTAAGCCTGCTCGACGCCGCCGGGATCGAGCCGGCGAAGATCGGTCTCGTGCCGCCGCGCCTGCTGCCCCATGTCATCGGATCGCCCGATCTCGTCTTCCGCTCGATGTTCCTCAAGGTGCAGAAGATCGATCCCAAGGCGCGGGGATCGATGTCCGACGATTTCGAAGCGGGCCGGCGGACCGAGATCGACGACCTCAACGGCGAGGTCGTCCGCCTCGCGGCCACGCTCGGGCGCAGCGCGCCGGTCAACAAGGCGATCGTCGATCTGGTCAAGATGGCGGAAGCGGGCGTCGAGCGGCGCTGGACGGCCCGCGAGCTCGCCGACCATGTGCTCCAGCGCCACAAATCGGCCCGCGGCTTCGGTTACTGAGGCGCGGGTGCCTTAAGCATTTGACACACTCTGCGCGGCGGCGCATCCGGTGGCCACGATCCCGAAATGAAAGGCTTTTCCAGGATGCGTCTTACCGCCTTCGCCTCCACCCTCGCCCTTGCCGCCAGCCTTGCCGTCGCACCGCCGGCCTACGCCCAGCCGGCCGCCGCGCAGGTGCCGCCGATCCGCACCGACGTGCCGAGCCAGCTGCCGCGCACCTCGCGCCCGATCCACTATACGCTGCGGATCACGCCGGACGCCGAGCATCTCACCTTCGCCGGCAACGAGCGGGTCGACCTGGCGGTGCTGGAGGCGACCGACAGCCTGACGCTGAACGCGATCGACATGGAGTTCGGCGCGGTGACGCTGACCGGCGCGGACGGCGCGGCGCTCCATCCGGCCTCGACAACGCAGGACGAGGAAAACCAGACCGTCACCTTCCATTTCGACCGCCAGCTGGCGCCGGGCCGCTACCAGCTCACCATCGACTATCACGGCAAGATCTACACGCAGGCCGCGGGCTTCTTCGCGCTCGATTACGAGGCGGACGGGGCGCACAAGCGCGCGCTCTTCACCCAGTTCGAGGCGAGCGACGCGCGCCGCCTCTTCCCCGGCTGGGACGAGCCGCAGTTCCGCACCCCCTATGATCTCAGCGTCGTCGTGCCGCGCGACGAGCAGGCGATCGGCAACATGCCGACCGCGACGCGGACGCCGCAGGCCGACGGCACCGACCTCGTCACCTTCCAGACCACGCCGGCCATGTCCTCCTACCTGCTGTTCCTGGGCACCGGCGAGTTCGATCGGATCACGACGCGCGCCGGCAACACCGAAATCGGCGTGGTCAGCCGTCGCGGCGCCGGCGAGCAGGGCCGCTGGGCGCTCGAGAGCGCGGCGCGGATCCTGCCTTATTACAACGACTATTTCGGCACGCCCTTCCCGCTGCCGAAGCTCGACAACGTCGCCGGCCCGGGCTCCAGCCAGTTTTTCGGCGCGATGGAGAATTGGGGCGCGATCTTCACGTTCGAAAATGTGCTGCTCAACGATCCGGCGATCACCAGCGAGGGGCGGCGGCAGGACATCTTCGTCGTCGCCGCGCACGAAATGGCGCACCAGTGGTTCGGCGATCTGGTCACCATGGCCTGGTGGAACGACATCTGGCTGAACGAGGGCTTCGCCTCGTGGATGGAGACCAAGTCCACCGCCGCGATCCACCCGGAGTGGGAGCCGCTGCTCGGCCGCATCGACGGGCGCGAGGGCGCGATGGGGCTCGATTCGCTTCGCACCACCCATCCGATCGTGCAGGACATCCGCACCCCCGACCAGATGAGCCAGGCGTTCGACGCGATCACCTACAACAAGGGTGAAGCGGTCATCACGATGCTGGAGGATTATGTCGGCGAGGCCGGATGGCGCGATGGCGTGCGCGCCTATATCCGCGCGCACCGGCTCGGCAACACGGTGACGGACGATCTTTGGCACGCGATCGAAGGCGCGAGCCATCGCGAGATTTCCGCGATCGCGCATGATTTCACGCTCCAGCCCGGCGTGCCGATGATCGAGGTGACCGCCACCCAGTGCACCGCCGGCAGCACCCGCGTGACCCTGCGCCAGAGCCAGTTCAGCCGCGACAATCGCGAGGGCCAGCCGCTGCGCTGGCGGGTGCCGGTGATCGCCTCGGCCGGCGGCGCGGAGGCGCGCACCGTCGTCGAAAATGGCGAAGGCACGCTCACCGTCCCCGGCTGCGGCCCGCTCGTCGTCAATTACGGCCAGACCGGCTATTACCGCACGCTCTATGCGGCGCCGGCGCTCGCCCAGCTGACCCGGAATTTCGCGACGCTGCGGCCGGTGGACCAGATCGGCCTGCTCGCCGACAATTGGGCGCTCGGCCTTGCCGGCTACCAGAATGCCTCGCTGGCGCTCGACATGGCCAATGCCGCGGCTCCCGATGCGAACAACCGCGTCTGGGAGCGGATTGCCGGCATGCTCGATTCGATCCACGGCATGTATGACGGGGACGAGGCGCACCAGGCGATGGTCGCGCGCCTCGCCTCGGGGAAGCTTACGCCGCTGCTCCAGCGGGTCGGCTGGTCCGTCCGCGCGGACGAATCGCCGACCGATGCGATCCTCCGCACGGACCTGATCGGCACGCTCGGCGACCTTGGCGACCGCGCGGTCGTCGAGGAGGCCAACCGCCGCTTCGCCGCCAACGACGCCTCGGTCCGCGAAGGCCCGCTGCGCACGACGATCCTCGCCATCGTCGCCGCCAATGCCGATGCCGCGACCTGGGATCGGCTGCACCAGATGGCGCGCGCCGAGACCAACCCGCTGGTCAAGCAGCAGCTCTATCGCCTGCTCGGCGCGGCGCGCGATCCGGCGCTTGCCCAGCGCGCGCTGGATCTGGCGCTCACCGATGAGCCGGGCGCGACCAATTCGAGCGCGCTCATCTCCGCGGTTTCGGGCGAGCATCCCGACATGGCCTTCGATTTCGCTCTTGCGCATCGCGAGCAGGTCGAAGGGCTCGTCGATGCCTCCTCGCGCTCGCGCTATCTCGCCGGGCTCGGCGGGCGCTCGCACGATCCGGCGATGATCGAGAAGCTCCGCCAATATGCCGAGCAGCACATGACGCCGCAGTCGCGCGGCTCGGTGGACCGGGCGATCGCCTCGATCCAGGATCGCATCCGGGTGCGGCAGGAGCGGCTTCCGGACATCACCCGCTGGCTGGACGCGCACGCGGCCGGCTGAGCGTCGATCGGCGCCCTCTCCCCCTCAGGGGGAGGGGGCAGCGCGATCAGCCGACAATCTTCATCGTGCGGCGATAGAGCCACCAGGCGAGGGCGAAGAACAGGATCGTCCCGCCCGCCAGCGCGACCGGGCCATAGCCGTCGCCGAGGCCGAGCAGGCCGGTGACCTCGATCGGCGCATCGCTGCCGGCGCCGGCGACCAGCCCGGCGAAGGCGACGCCCCACAGGCTCTCCCCGACGATCAGGCCGGTCGCGGTCAGCGTGCCGAGCCGGATCGCGAATTCGGGGTTGGAGCGCTTGGCCGCCCAGCGATCGTAGAACCAGCCGATGATCGATCCGGTGACGGTCGGCAGGATCACCGCCATCGGCAGGTAGATGCCGATACCGACACCGAGTGGTGGCAGGCGCAGCAGCTTCGCCTTGCCGAGTGCCTCGTCGAGGATGACGAGGGCGACGCCGGCGGCGGCGCCATAGCCGATCATCGTCCAGTTGAGATCGCCGCCGAGCACGCCCCGGGCGAGCGCGGAGATCAGCGCGGCCTGCGGCGCGGCGAGCGCGTTCGGGCCGGCGCCCGGCATTCCGGCGAAGCCGAGCTGGCTGCCGAGCAGGTTCAGCACCGGCGGAACGACGATCGAGCCGAAGACAACGCCGAACAGCAGCGCCACCTGCTGCCGCCAGGGCGTCGCGCCGACCAGCTGTCCGGTCTTGAGGTCCTGGAGATTGTCGTTGGAGATGGTCGCGACGCCGAACACGATCCCGGTGACGATGAGCGCATAGGCGACCAGGGCCTGCGTCGTCGCCCCGCCGCTCTCCCGACCGAACAGGCCGACGAGCATCAGCGAGGCGGCGACGACGGCGAGGATGCCGACGCCCGAAATCGGGCTGTTCGATGCTCCGATCAGCCCCGCCATGTAGCCGCAGACCGCGGCGATCATCAGGCCGATCACCAGCACGAAGACGAGCGCGCCGCCGATCAGCAGCACCGCCGAGCCCTGGAGCGGCCCGCCCGCGATCGTGCTCCACAGGATGAGCGCGATCGGCACCAGCAGCGCGAGGGTTCCCAGCGCGACCGCGGCGATCGGCATGTCGCGCTCGCCGATCGCCAGAAGCTCGCCGCGATCGCGCGCCCGGCTCGCCGCCATTGCCGAGCGGATGCCGCCGAGCACCGGGCCGGCGATCTTGAGGAGGGTCCAGACCGCGGCGACGCCGATCACGCCGGCGCCGAAGAAGCGGACATTGGCGGTGAAGACGCTTTGCGCCCAGGTCGCCGCGTCGGCCGCCATCGGCTGCTGCGCGGTGAGGATCGGGAGCAATATCCACCAGCCGATGACGAGGCCCAGCGCCATCGCCATGCCGACCGAGATGCCGACGAGATGGCCGACGCCCATCAGCGCATAGGAGAGCCCACCGGATATGCCCGTCGCGCCGCCGCCGACCCGAAACCAGGTCGCGGCCTCGGCGACGACCAGCTTGGTCTGGGTGAGCGCTGCGAAGGCGGCCGATGCGATGGAGTTGACCACCAGCACCTTGAGCCCGAGCGCGCTTTCCTCGGCGCCCTCGCGCGATTCCGAGCCGACCCGGAGCACCTCGGCCGCCGCCTTGCCTTCGGGATAGGGAAGATCGGGCGTGTCGACGATCAGCGCGCGCCGAAGCGGCACCGAGAAGAGGACGCCGAGCAATCCGCCGGTCAGGGTGATGAGGGCGGTCGTCCAATAGGGAAAGCCCTGCCACCAGCCGATCATCACCAGGCCCGGCAGCACGAAGATGATCGCCGCCAGCGTGCCCGCAGCGGAGGCGACCGTCTGGACGATATTGTTCTCGAGGATCGAGCTGTTCCTGAACATCCGCAGCACCGCCATCGAGATCACCGCGGCCGGGATCGAGGTGGCGAAGGTCAGGCCGACCTTGAGGCCGAGATAGACGTTGGCGGCGGTGAAGACGAGGGTGATCGCGCCGCCGAGCAGGATCGCGCGAAGCGTGAGCTCGGGAACGGACGGGGCGGGAGCGGAGGCGTCCGCGGCGTTCCGCGCCATGCTCAGCGACCCCGGAACAGGCTGCCGAGGACGCCGCGGACCAGTCCGCTCACCAGGCCGCCGCCGCCGGACGATGACGAGGAGCGGCGCGCCGGCCGGCCCAATATCTCGCGCCCGATCTCATTGGCGACCTGACGCGCGATCGCGGAGCTGGCCGAGCGCGCGGCGGAGGTGGCCGCGGACGTCGCGACCTTGCCCCAGGTGCTGCCCTGCGCGGCCGTGCGGCCGGTCGGCGGCGCCGGCGCCTGCGCGGCCTCCTGTGCCGCCTGGTCCGCGCGCGCCTTCAGCATCTCGAACGCGCTCTCGCGGTTGACCGGCGTGTCGTATTTCGTGCCGATCGCATCGGTTTCGATCATCGTCCGTCGCTCGTCGGGAGTGATCGGCCCGACGCGGCTCGACGGCGGCCTGATAAGCGTGCGCTCGACGGGTTCGGGCGATCCGTCCGGCTGGAGCAGCGAGACCAGGGCCTCGCCGACCGCGAGTTCGGTGATGACCGTTGCGACATCGACGCCGGGATTGGCCCGGAAGGTCGTCGCCGCCGCCCGAACGGCCTGCTGGTCGCGCGGCGTATAGGCGTTGAGCTTGTGCTGCACGCGGTTGTTGAGCTGCCCGGCGACCGTCTCGGGAATGTCGATCGGGTTCTGGGTGATGAAATAAATGCCGATCCCCTTGGAGCGAATCAGCCGGACGACCTGCTCGATCTTGTCCTCCAGCGCCTTGGGGATGTCGTCGAACAGCAGGTGCGCCTCGTCGAAGAAGAAGCAGAGGACCGGCTTGTCCGGGTCGCCCACCTCCGGCATCGTCTCGAACAGCTCGCTCATCAGCCACAGCAGGAAGGTGGAATAAAGCTGCGGGCTCTGCATCAGCTTGTCGGCGGCGAGGATGTTGACGACCCCGCGGCCGCTGTCGTCCGTCTTCAGGAAATCGCGAAGCTCGAGCGCCGGCTCGCCGAAGAAATGATCGCCACCCTGGCTGCGCAGCTGCAGCAAACTGCGCTGGATCGATCCGATCGATTGCTTGGTGACGTTGCCATAGGTGGTCGTGAGCTCGCTCGCGCGGTTCGCGCAATCGGCGAGCATCGCCTGGAGATCGTCGAGATCCAGGAGCAGCATCCCGTCCTTGTCGGCGACGGTGAAGGCGATCGTCAGCACGCCTTCCTGAACGTCGTTGAGGCCCATCAGCCGCGCGAGCAGCAGCGGGCCCATCTCGCTCACCGTCGTGCGGATCGGGTGCCCCTGCTCGCCGAACAGGTCCCAGAACTGGACCGGCGTGTCGGCATAATGCCAATCGGTATCGCCGATCTGCTGCGCGCGGGCGGCGAAGCTTTCATGCGTTTTCGACTGGGGCGATCCGGCCATGGCGAGGCCGGAAAGGTCCCCCTTCACGTCGGCGACGAAACAGGGGGTGCCGATGGCCGAGAAGCCCTCGATCAGCCCCTGCAGCGTCACCGTCTTGCCGGTGCCGGTGGCGCCCGCGATCAGGCCGTGGCGATTGGCGCGCTTGAGCTCGAGTTCCTGGCGCTTCGACGTGTCGTTGGTGCTCGCGCCGATGAAGATACTCGTCCCGCCCACGCTCGCCTCCGTGCTTTCCTGCCGCACCTATCCCCCAGCGGGGACGGCGCGGCAAGATCGCTTCTTACTGGCGACGCTGTGGTGTCGACGGCCGCGCTGAGGGCCGGGCCAGTTCGAGCCCGACATAGCGGGGCGGATTGGCGCCGCGCGCGACGAGCGCCAGCACGCTGGTCCGGCCCGCCCGACGCGCGGCCTCGATCACCGACTGGACCGCCTCGGGCGTCGTGGTCGGCGTCTGGTTGAGCGACAGGATCACGTCGCCCGTCTGCAGGCCTTTCTGCCCGGCGTCGCTGTTCGGATCGACATCGTCGACGACGACGCCGCGCAGGGTCGTGTCGCGAAGGCCGATGCGGCGGGCGATGTCCGCCGTCAGCGGCTCGACCGTGACTCCCAGCCCGTCGCGGACGGCCCGCTGGCCGCTCGACGGCTCGGGCGCGCGCGGCTTGCCGGGCACGTTGCCATCCTCGCCATTGTCGTTGCCGGTATCGATGCCGTTGAGCCGCGCGAGCTCCTCGTCGCTCGGCCGTTCCGCAATCGAGATCGTGACGGTGCGATGCTGGCCTTGACGGATGAACTCGATCGGCACCCGCGCGCCGACCTGCTGCTGGGCGATGAGATAGCCGAGCGTCTGATCCTGGGTCACCGGCTGGCCGGCGACCGAGACGATCACGTCGCCCTGCTGGATGCCGGCGCGGGCGGCCGGCCCGCCGGGCGTGACCGACTGGATCAGCGTACCGCGATTGCGCTGGATGCCCAGCGCGGCCGCGATGCTTTCGTCCACATCCTGCATCGCGATGCCGATATAGCCGCGCCGGACGCGCTGGCCGCGGCGCAGCGTTTCGACGACCGGCTGGATCTGCTCGGCGGGAATCGCGAAGCCGATGCCGACATTGCCGCCGGTCGGCGAGATGAGCGCCGTGTTGATGCCGATTACATTGCCGTTGAGATCGAACATCGGTCCGCCCGAATTGCCCGAATTGATCGATGCGTCGGTCTGGATGTAGCGATCATAGGGGCCGGCGTTGATGTTGCGGTGGAGCGCGGAGACGATGCCCGCGGTCACCGTGCCGCCGAGACCGAAGGGATTGCCGATCGCGAGCACCCAATCGCCGACGCGCACCCGCGTCGAATCGCCGAAGCGGACGAACGGCAGCGGCCGGGTCGGGTTGATCTTCAGCACCGCGATGTCGGCGGTCGGATCGCGCCCCACGACCTCCGCGTCATATTCGGTGCGATCGGACAGCGTCACCGTGATCTGCTCGACCACCGCGTCCGGCCGGGCCGGGGCGACGACGTGATTGTTGGTGACGACATAGCCGTCCGGCGAGATGATGAAGCCGGAGCCGAGCGAGCCGCCGCGCTGCGTCACGGTGCCGCCGTCGCCGCCGCCGTTCGGCACCGGCGCGCCGAAGCGCCGGAAGAACTCCTCGAAGCCCGGCGGCAGCTGCTGCTGGCGCACCTGGATGCTCTGGCGGGTGGAGATGTTGACCACGGCCGGCTGGAGCCGCTCGACGAGATCGGCGAAGGTCGGCGGGGCGCCGGGGCGCGGCGCGCTGGCCATCGTACCCGGATCGTTCTGGGCCGTCTGCGCGCCGAGCGGATTGAGGGTCAGCGTCGTCGCCGCGCCGCCGAGCAGCAGGGCAGCGGTGACTCCATAGACATAACGCACGATTTCTTCCTCCTGACTTGCCGACGGCCGCCTTTGGTTCGTCCCCTCGCGGGCGCACGCTAGAATCGGCGGCTGAACGGAAATTGAATGACCTCGACCATTTCCCGATCTCCTAACGCGGCGCCGCGCCCTGGCCCCGGAACTGGCGCAGATAATCGTTGTTCGGCGACAGGATGATGCTGGCGCGGCCGCGCGGATTATCGGCCGTGCCGGGCGTCAGGAAGCTGGTCCGGTAGGACTGCATCGCGCGATAGAAATCGTAGAATTGCGGATCGCGGTTGAAGGCGCTCGCATAGGTCGCGGAGGCCTCCGCATCGGCCTCGGCCCGGATGATCTGCGCCTGCTTGAGACCCTGCGCCTGGATCGCCCGCGCCTCCTGCTCGCGAGCCGAGCGCATCCGCGCATAGGCGGATTCGAGCGGCGTGCCGTCCGGCAGATCGGCGCGCTTGATCCTGACGTCGACGATCTCGGCGCCATATTGGCGCGCGACCCGATTGAGCGCGTTCTGGATATTGTCCATCATCTGACTGCGTTCAGGACTGAGCAGCGAGGCGAACGGGCTGCGTCCCAATTCGTTCCGGAGCGCCGAGGCGAGGATCGGCTGCAGCTGCGCCGTCACATTGTCCTCGGTCCGCGCGGAGATATACATCCGCAACGGATCGACGATGCGGTAGCGGGCGAAGGCATCGACCTGGAGCCGCAGCTGATCGGCGGAGAGCACCTGCTGGTTCTCCATGTCGATCGACTGGATGCGCTTGTCGATCCACACGATGCCGTCGACGAACGGAACCCGGGCGGCGAGCCCGGCGCCGCTCGCCCCGAACTGCTCGTTCGGGCGATAGCGGTTCAGAATACGTTCCGGCTGGCCGAAACGGACGACCACCGCCTGCTTCGTTTCGGGAATGATCGAGAAGGTGCTGCCGACGACGATCAGCAGCACGATCGTCACGAACAGGAGCACGATCGGATTGGAGAGCGTGCGGTTCATTGGCGCTGGCCCTCCTGCGGCTGGCTCGGTGCCGGCTGGGCCCGGCGCTGGAGCTCGGGAAGCGCAAGATAGGGCGTCACGCCAGGCGCCTCGACGATCGTGGTGTCGACATGCTGGAGGACCGATTCCATCGTCTCGTAATACATGCGCCGCCGGGTGACTTCGGGCGCCGCGCGATACTGGGTGTAGATCTTCTCGAACGAAGCCGCCTCGCCCTGCGCCTGGGCGGTCACCTGGAGTGCGTAGGCCCGGGCATCGTTGATGTTGCTCTGCGCCTCCTGCTGGGCGGCCGAGACGCGAAGGAAGGATTCGTTGACCGCGGCGGGCGGCACCGACTGGTTGATCGCGACGCCCTGGATCCGAACGCCGGCGCCGTAATCGTCGAGCAGCTGCTGCATGTTCTGTTCGACGGTCTGGGCGATCTGGGCGCGGCCAGCCCCGATCGCATCGTCGAGAGAGACGCGCGAGACGGCGGCGCGCATGGCGCTTTCCGCGACCTCCCTGATCGTTCCTTCCGGGTCACGGATCTGGAACAGGTAGCGTTGCGGATCGCGGATGTTCCAGCGCACCGAATAGGCAAGGTCGATCACGTTCTGGTCGCCGGTCAGGATCAGATTCTCCGTATTGTTGCCCGGGATCGAAATGGTCCGAATCTGTTCGACGTCGACGACCTGGACGGAGCTGATCGGCGCCGGGAAAGTGAAGCCGATGCCGGGCTGGAGCGTGCCCGAAAAGGAGCCGAGCGTGGTGATGACGCCGCGTTCCTGCGGCCCGACGCGGTGGATCGAGGTGAAACCGATCCACAGGACCAGGAAGACGGCAAGGCCGTACAGCCAGTAGGGTCGCCCGCTGCCCGGCTGCGGGAAGCGGTTGCCGAACCGTTCGCGGCTCTTCTTCAGGAATTCGTCGAAGCCGCCGCCTTCGAGGCCCCGGCCCGGCTTTCTCGACGGGCGATCCCAGGGATTGCGCGGCCCATCGCCGCCGCCGGAACCTCCAGCGCCGCCGCCCTCGCCATCACGGCTCCCGCCGCCGTCGCTGCCGCCGGCGCCCCACGGGCCGCGATTGTCGCTGAGGACTGCGCCGGCCGGAGCGCGGCGTCCGAAAAACCATCTCATGCCTCCCCTATATAAAGCGCCTGTGCGGAAAAACAGTGCCAAGCGGCGCGGCTTTGCCTATCGCGAGAATCGCATGAGCGAGATCGAAAGCCTGGACCACGTGCTCGCCCGGATCGCCGACCCGGGCGGCAAGGGCAATCTGGTCACCGCCGGCCGCGTGGCGATGACCCGCGTTCGCGACGGCACGGCGACGATCGTGATCGACGCGACCGGCCTGTCCGCCGAACAGCGCGCCATGCTCGAACGGCAGGTGCGCGCCCAGATGGTCGCCGTGCCCGGCATCGCCGATACCCGCATCGCGATGACCGCCGAGCGGCTCGAGCGCACCATCGTCGCGGTCGGCAGCGGCAAGGGCGGCGTCGGGAAATCCACGGTCTCCGCCAATCTCGCGGTCGCGCTGGCGCGGCTCGGCAAGCGCGTCGGCCTGGTCGATGCCGACATTTACGGCCCCTCGCAGCCCAGGATCATGGGGCAGCCGAACCGGCCCGAGCTGGCGGGTGAGCAGATCGTCCCGCTCCCCGCCCATGGCGTCCGGATGCTCTCGATCGGCCAGTTGATCGAGCCGGGGACGGCGGTCGCCTGGCGCGGGCCGATGACGGCGAGCGCGCTTTCCAACCTGATGGAGGGCGATTGGGGCGATTGCGAGATCCTGATCGTCGACATGCCGCCAGGCACCGGCGACGTGCAGATGACGCTCACCCAGAAATGGAAGCCGGCCGGCGCCGTGATCGTCTCGACGCCGCAGGACGTGGCGCTGATCGACGCGACGCGGGCGATCGACATGTTCCGCAAGATGGACGTGCCGGTGATCGGCTTCATCGAGAACATGGCCGGCTATGTTTGCCCGCATTGCGGAGAGACGAGCGACCCGTTCGGCAGCGGCGGCGCCGAGGCTGCGGCCGGCGTGATGGGCATCCCCTTCCTCGGCCGGATCCCGCTGAGGCTTTCGATCCGCACCGCCTCCGATGCCGGCACGCCGCCCGCGGCCGGACAGGGCGAGGAGGCAGCGCTGTTCAAACGCCTTGCCGAGCGACTGGTCGAGGAGCTCGCCCGCGCGGAAACCGGAGGACACCATGCCGCTGACGACTGACGATGAAATCCGCGACCTGCTGACGAACGTTCGGACGATCGCGATGATCGGCGCCTCGGATCGGCCCGACCGGCCGAGCTATGGGGTGATGGCCTTCCTCCAGGACCACGGCTATCGCGTGCTGCCGGTCAACCCGCAGATCACCGGCGAGCATGTGCACGGCGAGTTCGTGTGGCGCGAGCTCTCCCAGATCGGCGAGCCGATCGACATGGTCGACATCTTCCGCAATTCGGAAGCGGCCGGCGAGGCCGTGGACCAGGCGATCGCGGCCGGCGCCAAGGCGGTGTGGATGCAGCTTGGCGTCATCAACGAGGCGGCCGCGGCGCGCGCCGAAGCGGCGGGTCTCAAGGTCGTGATGAACCACTGCCCGAAAATCGAAATCTCGCGACTTGGGATTCCGAAGATCGCTTAGTTCAGCGGCTCGCCGCCGCCATCTGCACCGCGGGCGTCAGCGCCGAGGAACGGATCAGGAAGCGCACCCGCCGGTTGGCGAAATCGAACGACACCCGCTCGAACAGGTGAAGCGCATCCATCCCGAGCAGGAGCGCCGGGCGATCGGTGAGGTCGAGCTGGCGGAACGGATCGACGTCCGCGAAGGCGACGGGAAGGTTCCGGACGCCTGCATCGCCGACCATGATCCGGTGCGCGATCGTGTAGCCGGCATCGACCCGCCCGCCGGTCACGCTGATGAGCTGGATCGGTCGCATCGGGCCGAGCCTCCCGCGCCGGGCGAGCCGGTCGCGCAGCGCGGTATTGCCGACCGTCACCTGCGATCCGGTGTCCACGATCACATAGACCCGCTCGCCCTCGAACGAGGCGTTGACGAGCATCAGGTGACCGTGTCGCTTGCGCGCCGTCACCACGATAGTGCCATCGGGCCAACGCTCCTCCGGACGGCTCGACGGCGTCACCGTCATTTCTCCGCGCACGAAGTCCATGTCGACCCGCTGAAGCTGAAGCGAATCGACGCCGAGCAGCCCGTCGCCGCCGAGATCGCTGCGCGACAAGGCGGGCGCCTGGATGTGGTTCACGCTGCGGTGCCCGACGCCGAGCTGGCCGATGATCACCGTGTCGATGTCGCTGACCTCGCTCATGCTCGACAACCGCGCCGCCTCGCCGGGGCGCAACGCCAGCCGCTGGGCGAGTTCGCGCGAAATCACCGTCCGCTCGGCGCCCGTGTCGACGATGAAGGCATAGGGCCCACGCCCGTCGATACTGACCGGTACCGTCATGCGCGTCGACGTGTCGACGGCGAGATTGATCGTCTCGCTCGGCGGCGGCGGCGCGAGGGACACCGGCGGCGGCAGATCGACCGGGACTTGCGCGCCAGCGGACGCGGCGAAGGCGAGTAGGGGCAGCGCGAACAGGCGCATCATCTTGGCCTCCCGCCCACCGGGTTTGGCGATCCTAGCCCAGAAACAGGAAAAATCCAGTGCGGTCGATCAGACCACCGCCATCGCCCGGTCGCGCAGGCGATCGACCGCGGCGGCGTGGATGCCCGGGGTGGCGACGAGCACGCCGAAGGCCTCGCCCGATGCGGTGTTGAAGGCCAGCGGCTGCCCGAGCGCGCCGGTCACGGTCGCGCCGGCCTCCTCCGCGATCAGCGCGGCGGCGGCGATGTCCCATTCATAGCCCCAGCGAAGCGTCGCCACGAGATCGGCCTCGCCGGCGGCGACCATCGCGATCCGGAGCGCGATTGAATTGGGCCGCGCCACCGCGACGAGATCGCGGTCCACCGCGGGAAGCTGGTCCGCCGGGACGCGGGCGCCGGCGAGCGTCGCGCGCGGGCTCACATGGAGCCGCACGCCGTTGCGCCAGCTCCCCTGACCGCGAGAGCCGGTCCACACTTCCCCGCGCAACGGCGCGGCGAGCACGCCGAGCACCGGCACACGATCCTCGACCAGCGCGATCGACACGCACCATCCGGTGCGTTCGCGCACATAATCGCGCGTGCCATCGATCGGATCGACGACCCAGAGCCGCCGGCGCTCGATCCGGTCCGACAGGTCCACGGTTTCTTCCGAAAGCCACCCCGCCTGCGGATCGATCGCCGCGAGCTCGCGGCGCAGGAAGCGATCGACCTCGAGATCGATCTCGCACACGGGCGATCCGGCGCCGCGCTCGCCTGCGGCTTTCTCCCAGCGGCGGAAGTCCCCGCCAAAGCGGGCGGCGGCGATCCGTCCCGCCGCCTCGGCAATCTTCACGACCTCATCAAGCACCGGCGATCGTCATCCCTTCGATTCTGAGCGTAGGAACGTCGATCGCGCGCCGATGCTCCAGATCGTTCGCGGCGACCAGCGTCGCGAACATATCGATGAGATTGCCGGCAACGGTGATCTCGTCCACCGGCCCGGCGATTTCGCCATTTTCGATCAGGAAGCCCGAGGCGCCGCGGCTGTAATCGCCGGTCACGGGGTTCAGCCCCTGCCCGATCAGCTCGGTGACATAGAGCCCGCGCGTGATATCGGCCATGAGCTCGGCGGGAGAGAGCGGGCCGGGCGCGAGATGGACATTGGTCGCGCCGACGCCCGGCGCCGCGATGCCCGAGCGGGTGGCATGACCGGTCGTTTCGAGGCCGAGCTGCCGGGCGGCGGCCGAATCGAGCAGCCAGCCGGTGATCCGCCCCTCCTCGACCAGAACACGCGGCGCGGTCGCGACACCCTCCCCGTCGAACGGCTTGGATCGAAGACCGCGCGGGCGATGGGGATTGTCATGAATCCGGATCGCGGCGGGAAACAGTCGATCCGCCTCGCGCCCCAGCAGGAAGCTGGTGCGCCGCGCGATCGCCGGGCCGCTCATCGCGCCGATCAGGTGGCCGATCAGGCTTCCGCCGACCCGCGGATCGAACAGGACCGGCATCGTTCCGGACGACAGCTTGCCGGGGCCGAGCCGCCGCACCGCGCGGGTGCCGGCAAGCGTCCCGAGGGTCTCCGGCGCATCGAGGTCGGCCAAGTGGCGGACATTGTGGCTGGCGCTGTCGCGCTGCATCGCCCCGCCTTCGCCGGCGATGACACCGACGCCCGAACCATAGACACTGGTCGAATAGCCGCGCGCGAAGCCGTGGCTCGTGGCGAGCGCGAAGACGGTGCGGCCGGCCGAAACGCTGGCGCCGTCGCTGTTGGTGACGCCGCGAACCGCGCGCGCCGCCGCCTCGGCCTCCAGCGCGCGGGCCTTGAGCTCGGCCGGGGCGGGGTTGCCGCCGTCGTCTGCGTCGAGCGGCGCGGCGCCGCCGCGATACAGCCGATCCTCCGGCGCGAGACCGGCATAGGGGTCTTCCGGCGCCTCGCGGGCCATCGCGACGGCGCGTTCGACAAGCGCCGCCAGCGCATCGCGCGAGAGATCGGACGAGGAAACGCTCGCCGACCGCTGGCCGATGAACACGCGCAGCCCGATTCCCTCGCCCTCGGCCCGGGTCACGTCCTCGAGCGCGCCGAGCCGCACCTGGACCTCGGTCGAAGCGTCGCCGTAATAGAGCGCGTCGGCGGCATCGACGCCCGCCTTGCGCGCGGCCTCGACCAGAGCGGCGGCGCGCGCCTCGGCAGTCTCGATTGAAAGCATCGTGGCCGCTTAAGCCCGACGCGCGCAAAAGCAAGTTTTTCAGGCCGTCCCGACGACCAGGCAGGCGAGGAACATCAGCAACCCGGCCACCCGGTTCGACCGGAATCGCATCAGCGCATCGGCCCCGTCCCCGGTTCTGAGGCCGCCGACCTGCCAGGCGAGGTGGATTGCCATCGGCGCGAGACCGGCAAGCGCGAACCATTCACGCCGCACGTCATGGATCGCCACGGCCCACAGGAACAGCGCAAGGCCGTAGCAGACGGCGATGCCGAGCCGAGCATGACGGCCAAGCGCGCGGGCCGAGGACCTGACGCCGACGAGCGCGTCATCCTCGATATCCTGGATGGCGTAGATCGTGTCGTAGCCGATCACCCAGAAGATCGACCCGGCGTAAAGAAACAGCATTGGCGGCTCCACCCGCCCGGCGGCCGCCGGCCAGCCGACCAGCGCGGCCCAGGAGAAGACCAGGCCGAGCCAGGCCTGCGGCCACCAGGTGATCCGCTTCATGAAGGGATAGGCAGCGACCGGAAGCAGGCTTGCCAGCCCGATCGCCTGCGCCAACCGATCGAGCTGGAGCAGAACGACAAGGCCGATCAGGCTCATCGCCACGAGCAGCGCCCAAGCGCCTTTCAGCGACACCCGGCCGCTTGCCAGCGGCCTCAGGCGCGTGCGCGCGACCTTGCGATCGAGATCGCGGTCGACGATGTCGTTATAGACGCACCCGGCGCTGCGCATCGCCCAGGCGCCGAGCGCGAGCCAGGCGATCAGCGCCCAGCCACGCGGGCTCGCAACGCCGCCCGCATTGCCCGCCAGCGCGACGCTCCACGCGCCGGGCCAGAACAGCAGCCAGGCGCCGATCGGCCGGTCGAGCCGGATCAGCGAGGCATAGGGGCGCGCCGCGGCGGGCAGGGCCCCGATCAGGCCGCGCCGCTCGCTGTCCGGGACGATCTCGGTCTCCGCCTCCGCCATTCCCGTCCAATGCCGATCGTGCCGGGCGAAGTCGAGGGCCGAGCGCGTCGCGGCCGTGGGCCACTCGACTTCGCTCGGGGCGAACGCATAAGGAATGAAGATGCCCGCAACCCCCGCCTGGCCGCCGCGAAGCCTCCCGCGCCTGTTCGTCGAGAGCTCTCTGGCCGAGGGCGCGACGCTCACCCTCGACGGCGCGGCCGCCAATTATCTCGGCGCGGTCCTTCGGCTGCGGGCCGGCGAACGGGTGCTTCTGTTCGACGATTCAAATGGCGAGTTCGTCGCGACGATCGCGGACGCCGGCAAGCGGCGCGTCGCACTGACCGTCGGCCCGCGCACCCGGGAACGCGAGACGGTCCCCGATCTGTGGCTGCTGTTCGCGCCGGTGAAGCGCGGCCGGATCGACTGGCTGGTCGAAAAGGCGACCGAACTCGGTGTCGCGCGGCTGAGGCCGGTCGTGACGGAACGGACGATCGTCGATCGGCTCAACCTCGATCGCCTTCGCGCCCATGCGGTCGAGGCCGCCGAGCAGTGCGGCCGGACGGCCCTTCCCCTGCTCGATCCACCGGCGAAGCTTGCGGCGGTGCTGAAGGGCTGGCCGGACGATCGCACCCTCCATTTCGCCGACGAGACGGGCGGGGCGCCGCTGGCCGGGGTCGCCGCGCCGGCCCCCGCCGCAATCCTGATCGGCCCCGAAGGCGGCTTCACGGATGCCGAGCGTGGGGCGATCCGCGCCTTGCCGCAGGCCCGCGCCGTCGCGCTCGGCCCGCGCATCCTTCGTGCCGAGACGGCGGCGCTCGCCGCGGTCAGCCTGTGGATGGCCGCGGCCGGGGACTGGTAGACTCTCGCCGACGATCCCGTTTGCCCGGCGGCCAAAGCGGCGATATTTCAGCATCACAGGCGCTTCGGCCGCGAACGGGATGAAGGCGCCGTCGCGCGGGTCCGGCCGCGCGGAGGGAGGATGTGATGATGCGTAAGCCTTCGCCTTTCGTGCTTGGACTCAGCGCCTTCCTGGCCGCCTGCGGCGGCGGCGGGAGCGGCGGCGGCTTTTCGGGAAGCACGCCCCCGGGCGCCGGCAATGGCGGAACGCCGCCATCGACCGGAACCTGCGCGCTGCGCAGCCGGCAGCAATGGGCCCTGGCCCAGCTCAGGGAATGGTATCTTTTCCCCGAAACCCTGCCCGCGAACCTCGATCCAGCGGGTTATTCGACGCTGGAAGACTATGTCGATGCGCTGACCGCCAACGCCCGTTCGCAGGGCAAGGACCGATTCTTCACCTACGTGACCTCGCGGTCCGCGGAGGACGCGTTCAACAATCAGGGGGCGAGCGCCGGCTTCGGCATCCAGCTCGGCTTCGATTCCGCGGCCAATCGGGTGTTCGTGATCGACGCCTATGAAGGCGCGCCGGCGCTTGCCGCGGGCATCGATCGGGGCACGGAAATCCTCGCAGTGGGCACGAGCAGCGGCAATCTCCAGAATGTGAGCACGCTCCTTGCCAGCGGGGGCTCGCAGGCATTTATCGATGCGCTCGGCCCGAGCACCGCGGGGACGACCCGCGTGCTGCGTGTCAACGACGCCGCGAACGGCACCCGCGAGGTGACGATCACCAAGGCCGATTATTCTCTTCAGCCGGTCTCGCCACGCTTCGGCGCGCAGATCATCAACGATAACGGCCACCGCGTCGGCTACGTCAATCTTCGCACCTTCATCAGCACCGCGGACCAACAGTTGAGCGCGGCCTTCGCCTCGTTCCGAGCGCAGGGCATCACCGAGATCATCGTCGACCTGCGCTACAATGGCGGCGGACTGATCGATACGGCGGATCATTTCGGCGATCTGCTCGGCGGAAACCGCGCCTCGACGGACGTGTTCGAAACGATGGCCTTCCGCCCCGAAAAATCCTCCTACAACACGACCCATTTCTTCCGGGCGCAACCTCAATCGGTGTCGCCGACCCGGATCGCCTTCATCGGCACCGGCGGCACCGCATCGGCCAGCGAGCTGGTGATCAACGGAATGGTGCCCTTCCTCCACGCCAATGCGGCGCTGATCGGCACCAACACCTATGGCAAGCCGGTCGGGCAGATCGCGATCGATCAGACGGAATGCGACGATCGGTTCAGGATCATTGCCTTCTCGCTTCAGAACGCCGCGCATAACGGCAATTATTTCAACGGCCTGGCGAGCACGGTCGAGGCGAGTTGCCGGGCCAGCGACGATATCGGCCACCAGATGGGCGATCCCGCCGAGGCGTCGACACGCCAGGCGCTCGACTTCGTCGAAGGGCGCGGCACCTGCACGCCGATAACCGCCGCGACCACTCAGGGCCTCCGCCAGACCCAGGCGCCGCGCGAACTGATCATGCCGCGGCGGCCGAGCGCGGCGCAGTTCCAGGTGCCGGGTATGTTTTAGGGGAGGAGGGACGGTGCGCGCGCTGCCGGTGGTCACTGCCTGTGTCCTCGCTATCGCCGGATGCGGCGGGGACGAGGTCGCCCGAAACGCGCCCGCCGTGAATCTCTTGCTGCCGACGCATCGTGCCGACCCGCCGGTCCCGACCAACCTTCCCGACATCGTCCCGGTCCGCATCGAGACCGAGCTTGGCGGCATCACCGTCGCGCTCGATCACAAGCACGCGCCGGTCACGGTCACCAACTTCATCCGCTATGTCGACGACCATCGCTTTGATGGCACCGTCTTCTACCGCGCGTCGCGCACGCCGGGCGCGCCCAATCACGGCTTCGTGCAGGGCGGCATCCAGCACAGCTACCGGCTGATGCTGCCGCCGATCCGGCTCGAGCCGACGACCGAGACCGGGCTGCTCCACCGCGACGGGACCATCTCGATGGCGCGATCGACGCCCGACACGGCGATGGGCGATTTCACCATCTCTGTGGGGCCCAATCCCGGCCTCGACGCCCATCCGGACCGGCCCGGCGACAATCGCGGCTATGCGAGCTTCGGCCAGGTCACCGAGGGCATGGACGTGGTCCGGCGAATCCTTGCCCGGCCCACCGTGGCGCAGGAGGGACGCGGGCCGATGGCGGGCCAGCGCATCGAGGCGCCGGTGCGCATCATCTCGATCCGCCGGGCCGGCTAGCCGCCCCGCGCCGGGCCGTGGATCGGCGCGGCGGCGGGCCACGTCACCGCTAATCCGCCGTTCACCCCTTCGACCTACATTGCGCTCGGCGCCGGAAATCCTATCTTGGGCGTCGAAGGGAAGCTTGAGATGGCCGACGACAACCGCAATCCCCAGGGCGACAAGGACCCCGGCAGCAACAACTGGATGAAGAGTCTCTTCATCTGGGCCGGCATCATCCTTGCGCTCGTGCTGTTCGTGCAGGTCGTCGGCGGCGCATCGGCTCCGGTGCGCGATTCCATCCCCTATTCGGAGTTCCTGAACAAGGTCGAGGACGGTTCGGTCCGCCAGGTCGTGATCGGCAAGGACGTCATTTCCGGGCGCATGACCGACAATTCCACCTTCCGCACCAACGCGCCAGCGCAGGATCCGCAGCTGATCGAGCGGCTGCGCGCCCGCGGCGTCTCGTTCGAGGCGCAGCCCGAGCAGCAGACGAGCCTGTGGATGTACGTCCTCGTCCAGGCGCTGCCCTTCCTGCTGATCCTCGGCATCGCCTTCTTCGTGATGCGCCAGATGCAGAAGAACGCCGGCTCCGGCGCGATGGGCTTCGGCCGCTCCAAGGCCAAGCTCCTCACCGAAAAACACGGCCGCGTGACCTTCGACGACGTAGCCGGCATCGACGAGGCGCGCGAGGAACTTCAGGAGATCGTCGAGTTCCTGAAGGACCCGACCAAGTTCGCCAGGCTCGGCGGCAAGATCCCGAAGGGCGCTTTGCTCGTCGGCTCTCCGGGCACCGGCAAGACCCTGCTCGCCCGCGCCATTGCCGGGGAGGCGAACGTTCCGTTCTTTACCATTTCGGGCTCCGACTTCGTCGAGATGTTCGTCGGCGTCGGCGCGAGCCGCGTGCGCGACATGTTCGAGCAGGCGAAGAAGAACGCGCCGTGCATCGTCTTCATCGACGAGATCGACGCGGTCGGCCGCCATCGCGGCGCGGGCCTGGGCAACGGCAATGACGAGCGCGAGCAGACGCTGAACCAGCTGCTCGTCGAGATGGACGGCTTCGAGGCGAACGAGGGCATCATCATCATCGCCGCCACCAACCGGCCCGACGTCCTCGATCCGGCGCTGCTGCGGCCGGGCCGCTTCGACCGACAGGTCGTGGTGCCGCGCCCGGACATCGAGGGCCGCCAGAAGATTCTGGAAGTCCATATGAAGAAGGTGCCGCTGGCGCCGGACGTCGATGCGCGCACGATCGCGCGCGGCACGCCCGGCTTCTCTGGCGCCGACCTCGCCAATCTCGTCAACGAGGCGGCGCTGCTCGCCGCGCGGATGGGCAAGCGGCTCGTCGCGATGAAGGAGTTCGAGCTCGCCAAGGACAAGGTGATGATGGGCGCCGAGCGCAAGTCCATGGTGATGACGGAGGACGAGAAGAAGGCGACCGCCTATCACGAAAGCGGCCATGCGCTGGTGTCGCTCCATGTCGATGGCTGCGATCCGCTGCACAAGGTCACGATCATCCCGCGCGGCCGGGCGCTCGGCGTCACCTGGAACCTGCCGGAGCGCGACCGTTATTCGATGAGCATGAAGCAGATGAAGGCGCGGCTCGCGCTCTGCTTCGGCGGCCGCATCGCGGAGCAGCTCATCTACGGTGCCGATGCCCTCAACACCGGCGCGTCGAACGACATCCAGCAGGCGACCGACATGGCCCGATCGATGGTCATGGAATATGGCATGAGCGAAAAGCTGGGCTGGCTTCGCTATCGCGACAATCAGGAGGAGGTTTTCCTCGGCCACAGCGTCGCGCGTTCGCAGAGCGTCTCGGAGGAGACGGCGCGACTGATCGACCAGGAGGTGCGCCTGCTGATCGAGGAGGCGGAAGCCACGGCGCGCAAGGTGCTGACCGACAATCTCGACGAGCTTCACCGGCTCGCCGCGGCCTTGCTGGAATATGAGACGCTGACCGGCGAAGAAGCGAAGAAGGCGATCGCCGGCGAGGATATCGGACGCGAGGACCCCTCCGCGCGGCGGCCCGCCCTGCCGACGGTCGGCTCCTCGATCCCGAGCACCCGGCGCCCGCGTGGCGGCATCGGCGGTCCGGCCCCCAGGGCGCCTGACCGCCCTCGCTTCGGCCGCGTTCTAGTGGAGCGCGCCGAGCGTCATCACCAGGCTGAAGAAGATCGACAGGGTGATCGTCGCGATGATCAGCAGCGCGACGGTGCGCCACAGCGCGCTGAACACCGACAGCTGGTAGGCGCCGCGAAGCTGGCGGAAGATGTGGACCGGCGGGACGATCGCAATGGCGAGGCCGACCGCGAGTCCCGGGAGGCCGACCTTCCTCAGCAGGCTGAGCGCCACCAGCCCGAGGCTCATGAAGGCCAGCGAATAGGTCACGAAGACGGTGTGATCATAGGCCTTGTACCGCCAGTAGCGCCGGCGGTGGAGGAACAGGATCCACACGAACGGCACCGAGATCGGGATCAGCATCCACGAAAATTTATAGGCGTTGGTTTCGACCTTGTAGAAGAGCAGCTCCGGATTCTGCGTGGCATGCCTGAAGACATTGTCCAGGAAGGGGATGTCGGAATGGATGTTGTTGGTGTTCCCGCTCCTGCCATGAGCCGCGGCCGACTGGTTTCCGGCATGGCCGCTCGTCATGGAGACGATGTTTCTCAGATTCTGCTCCTCCGCGCGCAGCTCGCCCTGTTTCGCGCGGATCTGGCGGTCGATGTCGGCAGTGTTCCGGCCGGCGCGCCGGGCGGCCTCGCGCTGCGCCTGAAGGCCCGCAAGCTCCGCCTGCCCTTCGGCGCGGGCCTGCCGCAGCGCCTGTTCGGGCGAGGTGTAGATCCGGTTCTCGTGCGTCTCTCCGTCGGTGACCGTCGCCTCGCGCGAGCTGAACGGGCCGCCGACGAATGAGAAGATCGCGAACATCATGAAGACGGAGAACAGGAAGATCGCCATCGGCGAAACAAACCGCGCGCGCTCGCCCTCGACATAGCGACGGGTGAGCTCACCCGGCCGCCAGGCGAGCATCGGCAGGGTGCGCCAGATCTTGCCCTCGAAATGAAGCACGCCATGAGCAAGATCGTGCCAGAAGGCGGCGAGCGTGCGATGAACGTGAGCCGATTGGCCGCACTGGCTGCAATAATTCCCGGCGAGCTCGGCGCCGCAGTTCAGGCAGGCGCCATGGCCCGCCTCGTGCGCTTCGCCCGCCTCCGGCTCGACCGCGCGGGCCACGAGCCCGCCGCTGATCGCCTCGCCAATCCCCTCGATCCCGCTCATGAGCCTATATTGGCGAAAGCTGAACCGACCGTCGAGGCCGTTCGCAGCGCGTGCCGGCCATGCTAGGGCGCGGCGATGATCCTCACCGGCCTTCTTGGCGGCTCCTTCAATCCGGCCCATGCCGGCCATCGCCGCGCAAGCCTCGCCGCGCTCGACCTGCTCGGCCTGGACGAGGTCTGGTGGCTGGTCTCCCCAGGCAATCCGCTGAAGGCCGAGGCAGGGATGGCGCCGCTGGCCGCGCGCTTCGCTTCGGCGCGACGCGTGGCCCGCCGCAGCCGGATCAAGGTCACCGCGATCGAGGCGGAACTGGGGACGCGCTACACCGCCGACACGCTCGCCGCCCTCGTCCGCCGCTATCCGCGCCGGCGATTCATCTGGCTGATGGGCGCGGACAATCTCGCCCAGTTCCACCGCTGGCGCGACTGGCGGAGGATCGCGCGGCTCGTCCCGATTGCCGTCGTCGGCCGTCCGGGTTATGATGGCGCTGCCCTGGCGGCTCCCGCCATGGCTTGGCTTCGGCGCTTCGTCCGGCCCGCAGCCGATGCGCAGAGCTGGACCGACTGGAGCTTGCCGTCGCTGGTGCTGCTTGCAACGCCGCCTGATCCGACCAGCGCCACCGGCCTGCGCGCCGTCCACCCGAAGTGGCATGAAAATGTCATGGAATCGATCCATCCCGAAGCTGTCCGCGACGGCGTGACGCGGCGGCTTTTGCAGCAAAGGAGGCAGTTTGCCCGCGAACGCACCCGCTCCTGAAACCAATGGAGCAGACCAGGCCGAGGCTCTTCACGAACTCGTTCTTCGGTCCCTCGACGACGACAAGGCGATCGACGTCGTCTCGATCCCGCTCAAGGGAAAATCCAACATCGCCGATCATATGGTGATCGCCAGCGGCAACTCGACCCGGCAGGTCGCCTCGATGGCGCAAAAGTTGGTCGAGCGGATCAAGCGCGAGCTTGGCCGCAACGCCCGGGTCGAGGGCCTCTCGGTCGCCGATTGGGTGCTGATCGATGCCGACGACGTGATCGTCCACCTCTTCCGGCCCGAAGTGCGCAGCTTCTACAATCTCGAGCGGATGTGGGCGTTCGAGGAGCATGGTCCCGGCGATCGCGCCGCGGCCGCGCGCTAGTTGCGGCTGCACATCGTCGCGCGCGGCAAGATCGGCCGCTCTCCCGAGGCCGATCTCGTCGATCGCTATATGAAGCGCATCTCCTGGCCGGTGCAGGTCACCGAACTGCCCGACACCGGCGGCCGGATGCCGCCCCCGCCCGATCATGGCGTGACCATCCTGCTCGACGAGAAGGGCGAGCAGCTTTCGTCCATGGATCTCGCCCGCCGGCTGGAACGCTGGCGCGACGAGGGGCGGCGCGAGGCGCGCTTCCTGATCGGCGCGGCCGACGGCTTCGACGACGCCGAGCGCGCCTCGGCCGACCTGCTGATCGCCTTCGGACGGGCGACCTGGCCACACCTGCTCGCCCGCGCGATGCTGGCCGAGCAATTGTTCCGGGCGACGAGCATCCTTGCGAACCATCCCTATCATCGCGAAGGGTGAGGCGATGCGGTTCGTGATCCTCGGCCTGGTCGCGCTGATCCTCGCCGGCGCCGGCGCGGCGGCATCGATCGCGCCTGAGAATTTCGCCGAGGCCCGCCGCGAAGCTGCCGCCGCCGAAGCCCGCTACCGGGCGCTCGACGCCCGCGCCCGACGCGCCACCGACGCCGCCGAGCGCGCGCGCGCCCAGAGCGAGGCGCTCGCCGCGCGGATCGAGGCCGCCGAGGCGGGCCTCACTCTCTCCGAACGCAGGATCGCCGCGGTCGCCCAGCTCCAGGCGGCGCAGCGCGCCCGGCTCGCCGAGCGTCAGCGGCCGCTCGCCCAGCTCACCGCCGCTCTGGAGACGATGGCGCGGCGCCCGGCGGCGCTCGCCCTCATCCAGCCGGGCACGGTCGGCGATGCCGCCCATGTCCGCGCGCTGCTCGCCGCGACGCTGCCGGAAATCCGCCGGCGCACCGCTGATCTTCGCGCCGAGGTCGCGCGTAGCGAGGCGCTTCGCCGCCAGTTCGAATCGGCCCGCGCCGCGCTCGCCGGGAGCCGCGCCGACCTGGCCGAGCGCCGGGGCGCGCTGGCGCGCTTCGAGGCCGATCAGCGGGCCCGATCCTCCGCGCTCAGCGGCCTCGCCACGGTCGAGGCCGATCGCGCGCTCGCCTTCGGCGAGGAGGCCCGCGCCCTCGCCGCCACGATCGGCACCCGTCGCTACCAGGAGGCGCTCGCCGCAAGCCTCGCCCAGCTCCCCGGCCCGTCGCCCCGCCCCGGCAGCGGCGCGGCGCGGCCCGCGCGGCCGCGCGTCCCCTATCTGCTTCCGGTCGAAGGGCGGCTCGTCACCGGCGTCGGCGAGATTTCCGATGGCGGCGTCCATGCGCGCGGCCTGACCTTCGAGACCGCGCCCAACGCGCCGGTCGTCGCGCCCGCCAACGGCCGCATCCTCTATGCGGCCCGGTTCGGGAGCTATGCCAATGTCGTCATTCTCGATCACGGCCGCGGCTGGGCGAGCGTCGTCACAAACCTCGCATCGATCGACGTCGCCGCCGGCCAGATGGTGCGGCGCGGAGACCCGCTCGGCAATGCCGGCGCCGGCGCTCCGCGCGTCTCGATCGAATTGCGCCATCAGGGCCAGCCGGTCCCGATCGCCGGCCTGCTGGCGCCCTAGCCATTCATCGTCGGTTGCTTTTCGCCCGCCTAAAATGGCTGTAGAAGCCGCAATCCACCTTCGCGCAGGATCCCGAATGGCCAATAATTTCCTTCCGTCGCTCGCCCTCGTTTCGGCACTTGCCTTCGTGCCGGCGGCGAGCGCGGCGCTCGCGCCTGTGGACGTCAATTCCTATCGCGAGCTCGACCAGTTCATGACCGTGCTCGATCAGGTGAAGGCCAATTATGTCGATCGGGTGGACGATCAGACGCTGATCCGCGGCGCGATCGACGGGATGCTGGCCAGCCTCGATCCCCATTCCTCCTACATGGATGCGCGCGAATATCGGAACCTGATGACCACGACCGACGGCAATTATGGCGGCCTCGGCCTCACGGTCACGATGGACGACGGCGCGGTGAAGGTGATGGCGGCGACGCGCGGCACGCCTGCGGATCGCGCCGGGATCAAGCCGGGCGACTTCATCACCCATATCGACGGGCAGCTCTTCTACGGCGGAACGCTCGACGAGGCGGTCGATCGGATGCGCGGCAATCCGGGGACGAGCGTCCGGCTTACCATCGTGCGCCCAGGCCGCGAGCGCCCGTTCGACGTGAACATCACCCGCGCGATCATCGATATCCCGGCGGTGACCTCGTCGGTGCGCGACGGCGTCGGCATCCTTACCGTCAACACCTTCAGCCGGGTGACGACCGAAGGCACGCAGCGTGCGATCGCCGACATTCGCCGCCAGCTTGGCCACGATCCCTCGGGCTGGGTCCTCGATCTTCGCTCCAATCCGGGCGGGCTGCTCGATCAGGCGGTGAGCCTGTCGGACCTGTTCCTCGACAATGGCGAGATCGTGTCGCAGCGCGGCCGCAGGCCGACCGACATCGAGCGTTATTATGCCCATCCGGGCGATGCGACCAACGGCGCCCCGATCATCGTTCTCGTCGATGCCGGAACCGCGTCGGCAGCCGAGATCGTCGCCGGCGCGCTCCAGGACCATCGCCGCGCGCTCGTCATGGGCGAACGCAGCTTCGGCAAGGGATCGGTGCAGACGCTGATTCCGCTCGGCGACGGCACGACCGCGCTTCGCCTCACCACAGCGCGCTATTACACGCCCTCGGGCCGATCGGTGCAGGAAGGCGGGATCGCGCCGGACGTGCCGGTGCCGCAGCTCTCCGACCCCGATTATCGCAGCCGCACCTCGGTCCGCGAATCCGATCTGCGACGCCACCTCATCAACGAGAGCGGGATTCGCGACGACGTCCTCCAGTCTGATGACCGGCCGGATCCGCGCTTCGCCGCGACCGCCGAGCAGCTGCGCGAGCGTCATGTCGACGATTACCAGCTCGATTATGCGGTGCGAACGCTCGCCCGGCTCGCGCCGCAGGCGGCCCGCCCCGCCCAGACCGCGGCAGCGGCCGCGCCGCGCGGCGGCCGGCACTAGGGCGGGCCATGATCGACGGCAGCGGCCCCGGCGGACTTCGGCTCGCCAAGACCCTGAGCCTCGTCGTCCCGGCCTGTCTTCTCGCCGGGGCCTATGGCTTTCAATATGTCTGGGCGCATCTCTACCCGTGCGAGATGTGCTGGTGGCAGCGTTATGCCCATTTCGCGGCGGTCGCCTTCGCGCTCGCGGCGATCCTCGGCGGATCAGCGCTGCCCGATCGCGGCCGGTCGCTGGTCTGGCTGGCCGCACTCGCGATCCTGACGAGCGGCGGCATCGCCATCTATCATGCCGGCGTCGAGGCGCGGATCTTCACCGGCTTCACCCAGTGCACGTCGGTTTCGACCGCGAGCAACCCGGCCGATCTCTTGAACGACATCATGAACGCCCCGCTGGTGCGCTGCGACGAGATCCAGTGGTCGCTTTGGGGCGTGACGATGGCCGGGTGGAACGCGATCTTTTCCTGCCTTTCGGCGTTGGCGATCCTGTGGCTGAGCCTCAGACGATCCGCGCGCCTGATCGCGGCATGACCGCCCCCGGCTGGCGGCCGGCCGGCGCGCGCGCCGACGCCGAGGCGATGCTTCGCGTCGACCAGGCCGGCGAATATGGCGCGACGCGCATCTATGCCGGGCAGCTCAACGTGCTCGCCGGTCGCCCGGCGGGGCGCGCGATCGCCCATATGGCCGAGCAGGAAAAGCGCCATCTCGACCATTTCGACAAGATGGTCGCGGCGCGCGGCGTCCGCCCGACCGCGCTTCAGCCGATCTGGTCGATCGCCGGCTATGCGC
The DNA here is from genome assembly GCF_007995055.1 of Sphingosinicella ginsenosidimutans. Classification (NCBI taxonomy): domain Bacteria; kingdom Pseudomonadati; phylum Pseudomonadota; class Alphaproteobacteria; order Sphingomonadales; family Sphingomicrobiaceae; genus Allosphingosinicella; species Allosphingosinicella ginsenosidimutans. The sequence continues at coordinate 922,809 of NZ_VOQQ01000001.1, forward strand.
TCGGCGCGGCGACGGCGCTGATGGGCCCGAAGGCGGCGATGGCCTGCACCGCGGCGATCGAGGACGAGATCGACCAGCATTATTCCGAGCAGCTCGAAGCGCTCGGCGACAGCGATCCGCCGCTCGCCGCCGCGATCGCCGATTTCCAGGCGGACGAGCGCGCCCATCGCGACGCCGCGATCGCCGCCGGCGCCGAGGAGACGATCGGCTATCCCGTGCTATATTCGGCCATCCGTGCGGGCTGCCGACTCGCGATCGAACTTTCGAAGAGGATCTGATCCATGCGTCTCGCGTCCCTTGCCATCGCCGCTCTGCTTCTCGTCCCGGCCGTCGCCTCGGCGCAGGACCGGCGGGAGCCGTCGCGCCCGGCGCCCGGGGCGGCCGGACCGGTCGAGCCGCGGATCAACCAGCTCATCATCTATGGCGACGATCCGTGCCCGCCGAGCACGGATAACGAGATCAACGTGTGCGCGCGCCTGCCCGAGGGCGACCGTTACCGGATTCCGCCCAACCTCAGGGACGATCCCAACGATGCGCGCCGCACCGCCTGGGCCAACGAGGCGATCGAGCTTTCCTATGTCGGACGCACCGGGACGGACAGCTGCTCGACGGTCGGCGGCGGCGGCTTCACCGGCTGCATGATGCAGATGATCAACGCCGCCCGCGCCGAACGCCGGAACAACGACCAGATCAACTGGGACGCGTTGATCCAGCAGGCCCGGGAGCAGCGGCTAGGTCGGATCGACGCGGCGGCGCGCGACGACGAGGGCGATGAGCATCCCAATTCGCGGGTGATCCACGAATCGGACCCGAACGCGCCGCAGCCCTAGGCGTCAGGCGGTTTCCAGCTCCGCGGCGACGGTTTCCTCGATCCAGCCGCCGCCGAGCACGCGGGTGCCCTCGTAGAGCACCGCCGCCTGCCCCGGCGCGACACCATATTCCGGTGATTCGAACAGCAGCCGCTCGCCGTCGAATCGTGCCGGTGCCGGCCGGGCGAGCGAGCGGACTTTCGCCGCGAGCCCTTCGCGCTGGTCCTCGCCGAGCCAGTTCACGCCGGAAAGCCGCGCCGCGCGGACGGCGAGCGCGCGCTTCGGCCCGACGACGACGCGCTGACTCTCCGGCTCGAGCCTCAGCACATAGAGCGGCTCCGGCTGGCCGCCGATCTCGAGCCCGCGACGCTGGCCCACCGTGAAGTGGATGAGGCCGCGATGGCGCCCGAGCACCTTGCCCGCGCGGTCGACGATCTCGCCGGGGCGCACGGCATCGGGGCGGACCTTTTCGACGACACGGGCATAATCGCCGTCCGGCACGAAGCAGATATCCTGGCTGTCGGGCTTGGCGGCGACCGGCAGGCGGATTTCGCGGGCGATGTCGCGCACCCTGTCCTTCGGCAAATGACCGAGCGGGAAGCGGAGGAATTCGAGCTGTTCGCGGGTCGTGGCGAACAGGAAGTAGCTCTGGTCGCGGGCGGGATCGGCGGCGCGATGGAGCTGCGGGCCGTCCGTCGTCGCGACGCGCCGCACATAATGGCCGGTCGCCAGGCAATCGGCGCCGAGATCGCGGGCGAAGCGCAAAAGATCGGTGAACTTCACCCCCTGGTTGCACGAGATGCAGGGCACGGGGGTGCGGCCGCGCGCATAATCGTCGGCGAAACGATCGATCACGCTGGTGCGGAACCGGCTTTCATAATCGAAGACATGGTGGGCGATGCCGATCCGCTCGGCGACGGCGCGTGCATCATGGATGTCGCGACCGGCGCAGCAGCTCTTGGCCCGCTCCACCGCGACGCCCTGGTCGTAAAGCTGGAGGGTGACGCCGATCACCTCCGCCCCCGTCCTCGCGGCAAGCGCGGCCACCACCGAGCTGTCGACGCCGCCCGACATGGCGACGACGATGCGCGCGCCCCTTGCGGGCCGGCCGAGCTGGAAATCCGCGTCCATAGGTCCTGCCAGATAGGGGCTGATGCGACCCACGGCCACCCCGGGGCCGAGGCTTTACCCCGCGTTCACCCTCTTTCGCTACTCCTGTCGCGCATGGACATGGCTTTCCTCCGCCGGGCCGAACGGATGCTCGACGAACGCCGCGCCGCGCCGCTGGATCATTCGATCCTGCTTGCGGCCATGGCGGCGGGGCAGAGCATTCGCGCCGGTTGCCCGCTGCCACAAGCGGCCGCGGAGGGCGCGATGGCGGAAGGAGACTCGATCGCGGAGATCGTCCTCGCCGGCCCCGGGTGGCGCCGGGCGGTTTCCGCGCAGCGGGGGAGTTTCAGCCGTGCCGAAGCGGGACGCCGGGTCAATGGCCTGTAAACCCCCTTCACCGCGTTGTTTACCTTGGCGTTTCAGCCTTCCTTCAACGCTCGGCCGCTACGGACGTGCACATGAAGGCGCGAGCAAGTGAGGCGTAGAGAGCAGTAGTAATGATCGAGAACCAGAAAATCCGCCCCGCCCAGGTCATCGGACCCCTTGGCGAGCCGCTGACCATCGAGTCGCTGCCGCCGGCATCGACGACTCGCTGGGTCGTGCGCCGCAAGGCGGAGGTCGTCTCGGCCGTCAATGGCGGACTGCTCAGCGTCGACGAGGCATGCGAACGCTATGGCCTCAGCCTCGAGGAATTCGCAAGCTGGCAGCGCGCGGTGGATCGCTCCGGAATGCCGGGCCTTCGCGTCACGCGTATCCAGCATTATCGCACGCTCTACGAGCGCCAGCAGAAATACTGAGCCGAGGAGGCTCGATCCCCCGATTCCTTTCCGCCCCGGAACAAAGCGCGCCACTGATGCGTCTTTGACCGAGTATGCGGCGCAGGCGCGCCCCAACGGTGAAGGAGGGAATCATGGGACTCATCATCTGGCTGATCATCGGCGGCGTCGTTGGCTGGCTGGCAAGCCTCGTCATGCGCACCGACGCGCAGCAGGGCATCTTTCTCAACATCATCGTGGGAATCGTCGGCGCGTTCATCGGCGGCCTGATCATGAACCGCGGCACGATCAACAATGCTGGTCTCAGCATCGAATCGTTCCTGGTCTCGCTGCTCGGCGCGATCGTGCTCCTCGCGATCGTCAACCTGTTCCGGCGCGGCTCGCTGCGCTAGGCGCCGCGCGGCCTCAGCGCCGCCCGGCGAACAGCCGGTATACCAGAAGGATGATGACCGCCCCGATCACCGCGGCCACGAAGCCGACGGCCTGACCGGGGCGGTACCAGCCGATCTGCTCGCCCAGGTAGCCGGCGACGATCGCCCCGCCCACGCCCAGGAGGACGGTGACGATGCAGCCGCTTGGCCCCTTGCCGGGGGTCAGCGCGCGGGCGATCAGGCCTGCGAAAAAGCCGACGAAAATCCATCCAAGCCAGCTGTGATTCGCGAGATAGGCGGTCATCGGCGACATTCTCCCCGGCGACCCCGGGGCGGCGCCGCTTCCATTCAGCATTGGTAAAGCGACGCGGAAGCTTGTAAAGGCCGGCGCGCGGCGGGCGGCCTCGGGGGAGGTACGCCCGCTAATTTCACTTGGCGCAAGTGATTTATTCATGTAATACAGCACTGGTTCAGGCTGCGGCTTGCCGCGTTGCAGAGTGGGGACGATGAAAGCGATGAACTTCGAAACGACCAAGTGGCGGCGCGATGCGCTCGACGACGTCATGGTCGACGACGAGACGCAGGCGCGGCGCAAGCGGCGGCGCAACATCATCATTGCGGCGATCGTCCTCGTCCTTGTCGCCATCGTTGCGGTCATGGCGCTCGGCGGACGCGGCGAAAAGGCCGCGGCGCCCCAGGCGCAGGCGGGCGACACCCTGCAGGCGGTCACCGTCGTCGCGCCGGGACGCCGCGAGATCGATCGGGTCATCACCGCCACCGGTTCGCTCGGCGCGCGCCGCGACATGCCGGTCGGCGTTCCAGGCAGCGGCGGCCAGATCGTCCGCGTGCTGGTGGAGCCGGGCCAGTGGGTCCGGGCCGGCCAGGTGCTCGCGGTCATCGATCGCAGCGTCCAGGCGCAGCAGGCGGCCCAGCAGGCGGCCTCGATCCAGGTCGCGCAGGCCGATCTCAGCCTCGCGCAGAACGAGCTCGATCGCGCCCAGGCCCTGGTGTCGCGCGGCTTCATCAGCCGCGCCGAGATCGATCAGAAGAGGTCGGCCCGCGACGCCGCCGCGGCGCGCGTCCGCGTCGCCCAGGCGCAGCTCGCCCAGACCCGCGCACAGATCGGCCAGCTCGACGTGCGCGCGCCGACCGCGGGGCTCGTCCTCACCCGCAATGTCGAGGCCGGCCAGGTCGTCGGGGCCGGTTCGCCCGCCCTGTTCCGGATCGCCAGCCAGGGCGAGATGGAGCTGCTCGCCCAGCTTTCGCAGGACGATCTGGCGCGGATCAGCGTCGGCACGCCGGCGCAGGTCACGCCGGTCGGCTCCACGCAGAGCTATGCCGGCCGCGTGTGGCAGGTGTCGCCGACCATCGATCCACAGACCCGGCAGGGCATGGCGCGGATCGCCATTCCCTATAATCGCGATCTTCGGCCGGGCGGCTTTGCCTCGGTCCAGATTCGCGCGGGCACGACCACTGCGCCCTTGCTTCCGCAATCGGCGATCCAGAGCGACGATCACGGCAATTTCGTCTTCATCGTCGATGCGAGCGGCACCGTCGTGCGCCGCAACGTCACGCTGGGCGAGGTGAGCGACCGGGGCGTTGCGATCCTCACCGGCCTCAACGGTGACGAGCATGTCGTCGCGATGGCGGGCGCCTTCCTCAATCCGGGCCAGAAGGTCCGGCCCGAGCTGGCGCGCGCATCGAGCGTGATGAACAGCGCCAACGCGAACTAGGGAGCGGTTTCGATGACGTTCCCCACCGCTGCGAGTGACAGGCCATGAGCTTTCGCAACATCTCCTCCTGGGCGATCCGCAACCCGGTGACCCCGATCGTCCTGTTCATGTTCCTGACGCTGGCCGGGCTGATCTCGTTCATGCGGATGCCGGTTTCGCTTCAGCCGGACATCGATTTCCCGATCGTGTGGGTCAACGTCTCGCAGCCCGGCGCCTCGCCGATCGAGATGGAGACGCAGGTCGCCCAGAAGATCGAGGCCGCCGCGCGCTCGATCCAGGGCGTCGAGGAGATCAACTCCACCGTCAGAGAGGGCAGCTCGACGACGGTCGTGCAGCTCGCCATCGGCACGCCGATCGATCGCGCGGTCGAGGACATGCGCGGCCAGATCGCGCAGATCCGTGGCGACCTTCCCGAGGGCATCCTGGAGCCCCAGGTCGGCCGCGCCGATACGACGAGCGACAACGACCTCGCCAATTTTGCGGCCGTCTCGACCGGCATGTCGCTGGAGCAGCTCAGCTGGTACGTCGACAACACCGTGTCGCGCGCCCTGCTCTCCGTGCCGGGCCTCGCCACGGTCGAGCGGACCGGCGGCGTGACTCGCGAGATCCGGGTCAATCTCGATCCGGTTCGCATGCAATCCTACGGGCTCACCGCGAGCCAGGTGAACCAGCAGCTGCGCGCCGCCAACCTCAACGCGGCCGGCGGTCGCGCCGAGATCGCCGGCAGCGAGCAGACCGTGCGCGTGCTCGGCAACGCGGCGAGCGCCTACCAGCTCAGCCAGACCCAGATCGCCGCGGGCGGCGGCCGCTCCATCAAGCTCGCCGACATCGCCGACGTGCGCGATCTTTATGCCGAGCAGCGCAGCTATGCGACGCAGGATGGCCAGCAGATCCTGAGCTTCAATTTCTCGCGCGCCAAGAACGAATCGGACGTCACCGTTTATGACGGCGCGGTCGCTGCCCTGCGGCAGATCGAGCACAACGATCCCCGCGTCCACTTCGTCGAGCTCAACAATTCGGTTCACTACGCCAAGGCGCAGTACAAGGCCGCGATGGAAGCGATGGTCGAGGGCGCGGTGCTCGCCGTCATCGTCGTCTTCATCTTCCTCCGCGATTGGCGGGCGACGGTCATTTCGGCGCTCGCGATCCCGCTCTCCGCGATCCCGACCTTCTGGTTCATGAGCCTGATGGGCTTCACGCTCAACCAGATGACGCTGCTCGCGCTGAGCCTCGTCGCCGGCGTGCTCGTCGACGATGCGATCGTGGAGATCGAGAATATCGTGCGCCACATGCGGATGGGCAAAACCGCCTATCAGGCCGCGATCGACGCGGCCGACGAGATCGGCCTCGCCGTGCTGGCGACCACCATGTCGATCGTCGCGGTCTTCTTCCCGGTCGGCCTGATGCCCGGCATCGCGGGCCAGTTCTTCAAGAATTTCGGCTTCACCGTGGTCGTCTCGGTGCTGCTCAGCCTCGCCGTCGCGCGTCTGATCACGCCGATGATCGCGGCCTATTTCCTGAAGGCCAAGGGCCAGGAGGCCCATGGCGAAGGCTGGCTCATGGACCGCTACATGGCGCTCCTCCAATGGACGTTGCGCTATCGCTGGGTCACGGTGGTCGCCGGAACGCTGTCCCTGGTCGCCACCGTATTCCTTCTGGCGATGCTGCCCCAGACCTTCCAGCCGCAGACCAATGCGGAACGAAGCGTCGTCAACATCACCATGCCGCCCGGCACGACGCTGGCCCAGACCGGCCGTGTCGCCCAGGAGGTCGAGCAGATCCTGCGCACGCAGCCCGAGGTCGATTCGATCACCCAGCGGGTTCGGGTCGGGACCGCCTATGTGGCCGCGCGCCTCAAGGCCGACCGCACCCGGACCAGCGTCGAGTTCGAACGCGCGCTGGCGCCGCGGCTGGCCCGGATTCCCGACGCCCGCGTCTCGTTCCGCTCGCAATTCGGCGGTCGCGACGTCGAAGTCACGCTTGGCGGCGAGGACCCGGCAGAGCTCCAGCAGGTCGCGAACCAGCTCGTCGCGCAAATGGGCTCGATCCGCGAGCTCACCGCGCCGCGGATCAGCGGCAACCTGCCGACGCCTGAGATCGTGATCCGGCCGCGGCTCGACCTTGCGGCAACGATGGGCGTCACCACGGCCGCGCTCAGCAACGCGATCCGCATCGCGACGCTCGGCGAGATCGACCAGAATACCGCCAAATTCTCGCTTTCGGACCGGCAGATCCCGATCCGCAGCGCGCTGGATCAGGATGCGCGTCAGCAGATGGCGACCATCCGCAACCTCCCGGTCCAGACCGCGACCGGCGGATCGGTGCCGCTCCATGTGGTGGCGGATATCGGCTTCGGCTCGGGCCCGAGCCAGATCGATCGCACCAACCAGATGCGCCAGATCACGATCGGTGCCGATCTGGCGCCGGGCGCGGTCACCAGCCAGGCCCGCGAGAAGATTCGCCAGCTGCCGATCATGCAGCACCTGCCGCCGGGCGTTCAGGAACTCGTCCTGGGCGAAGCCAAGTGGCAGGGCGAGCTGATCCAGAGCTTCATCATCGCGGTGCTGTCTGGCATCTTCCTGGTGTTCGCGGTGCTGGTGCTGCTCTACCGCCGCTTCCTGCCGCCGTTCGTGAACATGGGCTCCCTCCTGCTCGCGCCCCTGGGCGGCCTGCTCGCGCTGTGGATCGCCGGATGGCCGATCTCGCTGCCGGTCTATATCGGCCTGCTGATGCTGCTCGGCATCGTCGCGAAGAACTCGATCCTGCTGATCGATTTCGCGCTCGAGGAGATGGAGAAGGGCGTCGACAAGTTCACCGCGATCATGGACGCCGGGCACAAGCGGGCCCAGCCGATCGTGATGACCACCGTCGCCATGACCGCCGGCATGATCCCGACCGCCGCCTCGCTTTCGGGGGACTCGGCGTGGACCGCGCCGATGGGCCTCACGGTGATCGGCGGCCTGCTGTTGTCGACGCTCCTCACCCTCGTCCTCGTCCCGGGCACGTTCAGCCTGGCGCTCGGGGTCGAACAAAGGCTCGGGCCGAAGCTTCGCAAATGGTTCACCACCGGGGGCGCTCACGCCGAGCTTCCCGCGCTCCAGCCGGCGGAATAGCCGCGGATTTTGAACCTGCGCGCGCGCCGGCTATTGATCCGGCATGAGCGCGCGCACGGTTCCCTCCCCCCGTCCCGCCGGCAATGGCGGGCGGGGGATGCGCGCCTTCGCGACGTCGATGCTGGTCGCCTGTGCCGGCTTGTTCGCCTTGGCGAGCTATTTCATCGACGCCCATCCGGCCTGGGGCTTCGTCCGCGCCTTCGCCGAAGCGGGCCTGGTCGGCGGCATCGCCGACTGGTTCGCGGTGACGGCGCTGTTCCGCCATCCGCTCGGCCTGCCGATCCCGCACACGGCGATCATCCCCCGCAACAAGGACCGCATCGGCGACACGCTCGCCGCATTCCTGCGGACCAACTTCCTGACGCCGGCCGTCATCGCGCGACGGATGCAGGGCCTCGACGTCGCCGGCGCGATCGGCCGCTTCCTCTCCCGCCCGGCCGGCGAAGGGCGGCTTCGCGAGGGCGCATCCCGATTGCTCGCCGACATTCTCGAGGCGCTGGACGAGGAACAGCTCGGCGGGATGGTGAAGGGCGCAGTGGTCGCGCGGATGCTCAGCGTCGAAATCGCGCCATTGCTCGGCCAGACGCTCGAGGCCGCGATGACCGAGGATCGCCACGTTCCGATGGTCGACGCGATCGTCACCTGGACGGGGCGCACGCTCGACGCGAACGAAGACCTGATCCGCAAGATGGTCCATCAGCGCGCGGGCTGGATCCTCAGGATGGCGGGGCTCGACGAACGGCTTGCCGATGCGATCATGGAGGGGCTTCGCAAGCTCACCATCGACATGGCGATCGATCCCGATCACCCGCTGCGCGCCAAGGCCGAGGAGGGGCTGGCCCGGCTCGCAATCAATCTTCGCGACGATCCCGACACGCGCGCGCGCGTCGAGGAGTGGAAGAACGAGATGATCGGGAACAAGGCCGTCGGCGATTGGCTCGGTGGCCTGTGGGAGAAGAGCCGCGCCAGCCTGCTCAGGAGCGCGCGCGATCCCGACGCCGCGCTCGCCGGCAAGTTCGGCGATGCGTTGCGCCAGCTTGGGGAAACGCTGCAGACCGAACCGCGGCTCAAGTCGGCCATCAACCAGTTCGCCCGCCGCGCCGCAGCCGGGATCGCCGCTTCCTATGGCGACGGCATCGTCAAGCTCGTGTCGGAAACGGTCCGCGGCTGGGATACGGGGACGGTGACGGCGCGACTTGAAAATGCCGTCGGCCGCGATCTCCAATATATCCGGATCAACGGCACGCTGGTCGGCGGCCTCGTCGGCCTCGCCATCCACAGCGTCGAGCTGCTGGCATGAGCCCGGACGATGAATCGCTTCGCGAGATGGCGCGCAACCGTGGCTGCACGCTCGTCAAGTCGCGAGTCCGAACGCCTGGCCGCAAGGATTATGGGCGTTTCGGCCTCAAGGACGCGGCGACGGGCAAGGCGCTGTTCGGTTTCGGCAAGCGCGGCCTGACGGCGACGCCCGAGGATATCGAGACATTCCTTCGCGGTGGCGCAGCCGCGAGCTGGAAGGGCTCGATCCGCGCCGTTCCGCCCGGCCGCAGAACGCGGCGCGAGGCGGAGCCGGAAGCCGCGCCCAAACCCAAGCCCAAGGCCAAGGCCAAGCCGGCGCCCGCGCCAAAGCGCGCGATTCGGGAGGCGAGGCCGAAGGACAGCGCTGCGCTCGCCGGCCTCATCGCCGCGCTCGGCTATGAGGTCACCGAAGCCGACGTCCGTCGCCGGCTCGCCAGGCTGCGCAACGCAGGGCGGCCGACGCTCGTCGCGACGCTCGGGGAGGCGGTCGTCGGCTGCCTCACGCTCAGCATGATGGAGGTCCTTCACCGCCCCCGCCCCGTCGGCCGCATCTCGATGCTGGTGGTGAGTGAAGAGCAGCGTGGCGCCGGCATCGGCACGGACCTGGTCGCCGCGGCCGAGGCCTGGTTCGCCCGGGCGGGCTGCGGCCTTGTCGAGGTCACGAGCAATGTGAAGCGAAGCCGCGCCCACGCCTTCTACGAACGGCTCGGCTATGAGCGCACGAGCTACCGCTTCGCAAAGGCGGTGGCTTGACCGACGCGGCCGAGCGGAACGGCCTGCCGATCCGCACCTTCGCGGACGCGGAATCGTGGGAGGCCTGGCTTGCCGGCCAGCCACCGACGTCGCCCGGTCTCTGGCTCAAGCTCGCCAAAAAATCCGCCGGCCGGCCTTCGGTCACCAAGACTGAGGCGATCGATGGCGCACTGATCCACGGTTGGATCGACGGCCAGATTCATCCCTTCGATGAGCATTGGTGGCTGATTCGCTTCACACCGCGCACGCGGCGCAGCAAATGGTCGGCGAAGAATTGCAGGCGCGCGATCGAGCTGATCGCCCAGGGCCGAATGGCGCCGACGGGCCGCGCTGCGATCGACGCGGCCAGGGCCGATGGTCGCTGGGACCGGGCCTATGAATCGCAGGGCAATGCGGAGGTCCCCGACGATCTCGCCGCCGCCCTTGCGGCCGAGCCCGCGGCACGCGCTTTCTTCGAAACGCTGACCGGCGCCAATCGCTACGCGATCCTCTATCGCATCCAGGACGCGAAGAAGCCGGAGACCCGGGCGGCGCGAATCGAGAAGTTCGTCGCAATGTGCGCCCGCGGCGAGACGCTGCACCCGAAGCGCTAGCCGTCGCCGACGCGCTCGATATCGGCCCCGACGGCGCTCAATTTCTCCTCAAGGCGCTCATAGCCGCGATCGAGATGGTAGACGCGGTTGACCTGGGTCTCGCCGCGCGCTGCGAGGCCGGCGAGCACCAGGCTCATCGAGGCGCGAAGATCGGTCGCCATCACCGGCGCGCCGACCAGATGATCGACCCCGCGCACCACCGCGGACCGGCCGCGAACCTCGATATCGGCGCCCATCCGGCTGAGCTCCGGCACATGCATGTAGCGATTTTCGAAGATCGTCTCGGTGAGCAGGCTGGTGCCGTCGGCGAGCGCGAGCATCGCCATGAACTGCGCCTGCATGTCGGTCGGAAAGGCTGGAAAGGGCGCGGTCGACAGCGACAACGGCTTCGTTGCGCCATTGGCCGTCACCCTGATTCCGTCGCCCAGCTGCTCGACCGTGCCGCCGGCGTCGCGCAGGCCGGCCAGGATGGCGTGCATCGAATCGCCGTCGGCGCCGACCAGCTCGAGCGAACCACCGGTGATCATCGCCGCGCAGGCATAGCTCCCCGCCTCGATCCGGTCGGGCATGACCCGATAGGTCGCGCCGTGCAGCTTCTCGACCCCCTCGATCGTCAGCGTGTCGCTCCTGAGGCCGGTGATCCGGGCGCCCATGGCGTTGAGGCACATGGCGAGATCGGTAATCTCCGGCTCGCGCGCCGCATTTTCGATGACGGTCGTACCCTTCGCGAGCACCGCGGCCATCAACGCATTTTCGGTCGCGCCGACCGAGACGACGGGGAAGCTGATCGTGCCGCCGACAAGGCCGCCCTTCGGTGCCGTCGCCTTCACGTAGCCCGCAGCGAGCTCGATCTCCGCGCCGAGCGCCTGGAGCGCCTTCAAATGAAGATCGATCGGCCGGTTGCCGATCGCGCATCCGCCGGGCAGCGACACCGTCGCCTCGCCCGCCCGCGCGAGGATCGGGCCGAGCACCAGGATCGAGGCGCGCATCTTGCGGACCATGTCATAGGGCGCGACCGTGGAGACGAGGTTCGCGGCCTTCATCGTCATCACCCGGCCGGCCACCGAATCGGTCTTCGCCCCCTTCACCATCGTCGACACGCCGAGCTGGTTCAAAAGGTGCATGAAGCTGTCGACGTCGGCGAGGCGCGGCAGGTTCTGCAGCTCCAGGATCTCGTCGGTCAGCAAGGCGCAGGGCATCAGCGTCAACGCCGCATTCTTCGCGCCGGAGATGGGGATGCGGCCGTTCAGCGGCGTGCCGCCGCGAATGAGGATCTTGTCCATGGTTGGTTCTTAGGAGGTTCCGTGGGCCAGGCAATCCTCCCTGTCGCCGAAGGCGATGGGGAGGCGGACCGCTCGAAGACCGGTGGAGGGGTTTCGGCGCGGAGAGCCCCCACCATGCTTCGCATGGTCCCCCTCCCGATGAGCTGCGCTCATAGGAAGGGCCAGAAGTAGAGCATCACGCCTTTTCGAGCGTGCACTGCAGCGGGTGCTGATTCTGCCGCGCGAAATCGATCACCTGCGCGACCTTGGTCTCGGCCACTTCATAGGGGAAGATGCCGCACACGCCGACGCCACGCTGGTGGACATGGAGCATCACCCGCGTCGCATCCTCGATGTTCATCTTGAAGAAGGACTGGAGCACCTGAACGACGAACTCCATCGGCGTGTAATCGTCGTTCAGCATCAGCACCTTGTACGGCGACGGGGTGCGGGTTCGCGTGCGGGTCTTGGTGGCGACGCCGAGGCCGGTATCGCCCCCGTCGCCACGATCCGCATCGCCCGCGTGAATTGGTCTCACCATTTCGTCCATGTCCGCGATAAATATGGCAAGGGCCGGGCGCGCCGCAAGAGGCGAGCGGCCGACGGGTAGGGCGGACCGCCCGGCCCGGCGCAGATACGCAAAGGCGGCCCGCCGTCGCCGACGAGCCGCCTTGTCCGACAGGCGAACGGGCGACCGGCCCGTCCGCAAAATATCAGGCCGCGAGCGTCTTCACGCGCTCGGCGGCGACCGCGTAGCGGCTGGTGATCGGCTCGGCGACCTCGCCGGCAATCTTCAGCATCGCCTCGCTGACGCGGGCCGTCTCGGCGACCGCGGCGTCGAAGGCGCTACGGGCATAGTCGCCCTGCAGCTTGAAGAAGTCGGCGGGCGACTTCACTTCCGAGAAGTTGCGAAGCGCGGCCGAGGCTTCCTCGAAGCTCTTGCGGCCATATTCCGCGGCGTCCTGGCTCAGCGTCTCGGCGCCCTTGGCTGCGACCTTCGAGGACGCGACGAGCGCCTCGACATTGCCGCGGGTCAGGTCGGCGAATTCCTCGACGAGCTTGCTGCCCTTTTCGAAAGCGGCCTTGGCGCGCTCGCTGACGTCGCCAAAGGCATTCTTGATCTGATCGGCGTTGAACGCCGACGCGGTGTTGGTCTTGGTGGCCATTTCAACTGCTCCTTGAATTTCCTGAATCACCTGATCCGCGCCGGCCGTGGCCGGCGGCTCGATCTGCTGCGCAACCGCCGCTGCGGGGGCCGGCTTCGCGGCTCCGGTCTTGGCACCTGGAACGGCGGCTTTTGGCTCCGACATGGCGAAACTCCAATGTTGCAGTGCAGCAAATAGGCGCGACCGATGCGGATTGCAAGCAGAATTTGTGCAGTGCAACAAGAGCGCCATCGGCGCGCCTCGCGGCGGCAACGGCTCGTCGCCGGAAAGCCTGTCAGCGCGTCTTCACATAGGTGCCGGGCGCGTCCTCGATCGCCTTCAGCTTCCCCTTGCCGGGGACGCGCGCGCCCCTTGCCGGGACCTGCCGGCCGCCATGGCCCTGGATCCAGGCGCGCCAGTCGGGCCACCAGCTGCCTTTCGTCTCCTTCGCGCCGGCGACGAACTCTTCGAGCGTCCCCACCTTCGCCTCATTGGTCCAATACTGGTATTTGCCGGCCTCGGGCGGGTTGACGACGCCGGCGATATGGCCGGAGCCGGCGAGAACGAAGCGCAGCGGCCCGGCGAAATGGTGGGTGATCTTCCACACGCTCTGCGGCGGCGCGATATGATCCTCGCGGCCCGCCTGGACATAAGCCGGCGTGCGGACCTGGCCGAGATCGATCGGCGTCCCGTCGATCGTCAGCCCGCCGGGCCGGGCAAGCCGGTTCTCCCGATAGAATTGCTGCAGATAGGCGCGGTGCCACACCGCCGGCAGGTTGGTCGTGTCGCCATTCCAGTGGAGCAGATCGAACTGCGGATATTCCTCGCCCAGCAGATAGTTGCTGGTGACATAGTTCCAGATGAGATCGCGGCCGCGCAGCAGGTTGAAGGTCGCGGCCATGTAGCGCCCGTCGAGATAGCCCTTGTCGGCGGAAAGCTGGCGGATCACCTCCATCTGCTCGTCGCCCAGGAAGAAGCGCAGGTCCCCGGCCTCGGTGAAATCGACCTGGGCGGTGAAGAAGGTCGCGCTCGCCACCTTGTCCGCCTCCCCGCGCGCGGCGAGCAGCGCGAGCGTCGCCGCCAGCATCGTCCCGGCCACGCAATAGCCGATCGCATGGACGCTCTCGACGCCAAGCCCCTCGCGGATCGCGTCGATCGCCTCGATCTGGGCGAGCACATAATCGTCGATGGTCGCGTCGGCGATGCTTTCGTCGGCCGATTTCCACGACACGACGAAGACGGTCAGCCCCTGCCCCACCGCCCAGCGGATGAAGCTTTTCTTCGGGTTGAGATCGAGGATGTAATAGCGGTTGATCCAGGGCGGGAAGATGACGAGCGGGGTCTCAAGCACCGTCTCGGTCGTCGGTGCATATTGGATGAGCTGCCAGAGCTTCGTCTGCGCGACGACCTTGCCCGGTGTGGTGGCGATGTTGCGGCCGACCTCGAACGCCTCCGGGTCGCTGTGGGTGAGCTGTCCCCTGGTGAGGTCGTGGAGCATATGCTCCAGCCCGGCGAGCAGGCTTTCGCCACGGGTCTCGATCGCGCGTTCGATCACCTGCGGGTTGGTGAGCGCGAAATTGGAGGGCGCCATCGCGTCGACGAAGGCGCGGGTCATGAAGCGCAGCTTGCTCCGCGTCGCCTCGTCGATCCCCTCGATCGCATCGACCGAGCCGAGCAGGCGGTCCGAAACCAGGAGGTAGGTCTGCCGGATCGTGTCGAACAGCGGATTGTCGCGCCACTCCTTCGCCGCGAAGCGCCGGTCGCGGTCCGCCTTTTCTGCGAGCGCGGCGACATCGGGCGCCGCCTCGCCGCCAAGCGCGCGCTGCCAGACGGCGAGCCCGTCGGTCCACAGCCTTGTCTGCTGGCGGATCAGCTCGCCGGGATCGGCAACCGGCGCGGCCCATCCGAACAGCGTTCTGGCGAGCTCGTCCGGCGCGCGCGTCGCCTGCTCCATGCCCTGGGCCGCGAAATGTTCGAGCATCATCTGCTGGGCGCGGCCCATCACCCAGGTCCAGTGCTGGAGATCCTCCAGGCTGGGCGTCGGGATCGGCGCGGCGGGCGTGTCCTCGTGCGGCGAGTCGGGCATGAATCTCTCCTGCCGCCAGACTAGGGGGGGAATGCCCGGAATGAAACGGCGTCAGTCGACCAGCGCGAAGGCCCGGACGGGAAAGGTGCCCATGCCGATGATTTTCGGTGGCGCGGCGGTGAACGAAAAGTCGGCCTCGGGAAGCGCGGCGAGATTGGTCATATGCTCGCAGATCGGCACGCCGGCGCCGAGCAGGATCGTGTGGACGGGACGGGCGCGGCGCGTCGTGTCGTCGATATTGTGGCTGTCGATGCCGATGAGCGCGGCGCCGCGTTCGACAAGGAGCCGCGCCGCCGCCTCGGTGAGAAAGGGATGGCCGCTCTGATAGGCCTCGGTGCGCCAGTGGCGGTCCCAGCCGGTGTGGATCAGCACCGCCTTGCCGGCGACGTCGAGCGGGTCGAGCAAATCGGCGTCGATCGCGGTCGCCTCCGCGCGGACGACGAGGCCGGGGAGCACGGCGATCCGCTCAAGCGCGAGGCCGGCGAGATCGTCTCCGTCCGCGAAGCGGTGGAACGGCGCGTCGAGATAGGTGCCGGTGTTGGCGACCATGTCGATCCGGCCGATCTGGAAGGTCGAGCCGTCGTCATAATGCGCGGCGCTCGCCTCGCGCGACCAATAGTCGCAGATATGTGGCCCCGGCAGACCCTTGTAGGTGGTCATGCCGTCCTCGATCACATGGCTGAGCTCGATGAGCCTACGGGTCATGCGGCGTCCTAGCTCGCTTCGCGCCGCCGGCCGATCCGCCACAGGGCGAAGGCGGCGATCAGGAACCAGATCACGTTGAGCGAGGCCGACGGCAGGGCGCCGTGCCACCACCCGTTGACGACGAACCCCGCCGCGCCGGCGAGGTTCATCGCCTGGAACGTCGCCGACTGGCCGGTCACCCGGCCGATCGTGACGAGAAGGTAGGCCGCCAGGATCAGTGCCGCCCCGGCCCAGCCGGCGACCTCGACCAGGATCTGGACGGCGCTCAGGCGGCGAGGCTCCTCAGCACGTAATGCAGGATGCCGCCATTGGTGAAATATTCGAGCTCCTTGGCGGTGTCGATGCGGACGCGCGCGGGGAAGCTGAAGCTGGTGCCGTCGGCGCGCGTGACCTTGACCGCGATTTCCTGGCGCGGGCGGAGGTCCGCGACCCCCGTGATGGTGAAGGTCTCGCTGCCGTCGAGCTCGGGCGGGGCTTCGACGAACTGGAGCGGGATCACGCCCATGCCGACCAGGTTCGAACGGTGGATGCGCTCGAAGCTTTCGGCGACGACGGCCCGGACGCCCAGCAGGTTGGTGCCCTTGGCCGCCCAGTCGCGGCTCGATCCGGTGCCATATTCCTTGCCGGCGATGATGACGAGCGGCGTGCCTTCCGCCTTGTACTTCATCGCCGCGTCGTAGATCGGCATCGCCTCGCCGGTCGGCACATATCTGGTGATGCCGCCCTCGATCCCCGGGACCATTTTGTTCTTGATCCGGATGTTGGCGAAGGTGCCGCGCATCATCACCTCATGGTTGCCGCGGCGCGCGCCATAGGAGTTGAAGTCGGCGCGGCTCACCTGATGCTCGGTGAGATATTTGCCGGCCGGGCTGTCGAGCTTGATCGATCCGGCGGGCGAGATGTGATCGGTGGTGATCGAATCGCCGAGGATCGCGAGCGGGCGGGCCGAGACGATGTCCGAGGTCGGCGCCGGAGTCATCGTCATGCCCTCGAAATAGGGCGGATTGGCGATGTAGGTGGAGCCGGCCGGCCAGCCATAGGTGTCGCCGCCGGTCACGCGGATGGCCTGCCAGCGCGAATCGCCCTTGTAGACGTCGGCATAACGGGCGCGGAACATGTCGCCGTTGACATAGGAATCGATCATCGCGCGGACCTCGCCGTTCGATGGCCAGATGTCCCTCAGATAGACGTCCTCGCCGTCCTTCCCCTTGCCGATCGGGTCGTTGACCATGTCGCCGCGCACCGTGCCCTTGACGGCATAGGCGACGACGAGCGGCGGCGAGGCGAGATAATTGGCGCGCACGTCGGGGCTGACGCGCCCCTCGAAATTTCGGTTGCCGGAAAGGACGCTGGCGGCGACGAGGTCATTGGCGTTGATCGCCTTTGAAATGGGTTCCGGCAGCGGGCCGGAATTGCCGATGCAGGTGGTGCAGCCATAGCCCACCAGCTCGAAGCCGAGCGCGTTGAGATCGTCCTGCAGCCCCGATTTCTCGAGATAGTCGGTGACGACCTGCGATCCCGGCGCGAGGCTGGTCTTGACCCAGGGCTGCGACTTCAGCCCCTTCTCGCGGGCCTTGCGCGCGACCAGGCCCGCGGCGACCAGCACCGCCGGGTTCGACGTGTTGGTGCAGCTGGTGATCGCCGCGATCACCACGTCGCCATGGCCGAGATCGTGAGCCTGCCCCTCGACCGCGCAGCGCTTGTCGGGCGTCTTGCAGGCATATTCGCCTTCCAGCGCCTCCGCGAATTCCTTGTGGAGGTTCGAGAGCAGGACCTTGTCCTGCGGCCGCTTCGGCCCCGCAAGGCTCGGCTCGACCGTGGACATGTCGAGCGCGAGCATCTCGGTGAAGACGGGATCGGCCGCGTCCGGATCGAGCCACAGGCCCTGCGCCTTGCAATAGGCTTCGACCAGCGCGATCTGCTCGTCGCTGCGGCCGGAGAGGCGCATATAGTCGATCGTCTTGCGATCGATCGGGAAGAAGCCGCAGGTCGCGCCATATTCCGGCGCCATGTTGCCGATCGTCGCGCGGTCGGCGAGGCTCAGCGTGCCGACGCCCGGGCCGAAGAATTCGACGAAGCGGCCGACCACGCCCTTGGCGCGCAGCATCTGCGTGACGGTGAGCACCAGATCGGTGGCGGTGATCCCTTCCTTGAGCTCGCCGGTCAGGCGGAAGCCGACGACCTCCGGGATGATCATCGACACCGGCTGACCGAGCATCGCCGCTTCGGCCTCGATTCCGCCGACGCCCCAGCCGAGCACGCCGAGGCCGTTCACCATCGTGGTGTGGCTGTCGGTGCCGACCAGCGTGTCCGGATAGGCGATCTCGCTGCCGTCCGGCCCCTTCGAGCTCCAGACGCCGCGCGCGATATATTCGAGGTTCACCTGGTGG
Organism: Sphingosinicella ginsenosidimutans; assembly: GCF_007995055.1. Classification (NCBI taxonomy): domain Bacteria; kingdom Pseudomonadati; phylum Pseudomonadota; class Alphaproteobacteria; order Sphingomonadales; family Sphingomicrobiaceae; genus Allosphingosinicella; species Allosphingosinicella ginsenosidimutans. The sequence goes on from NZ_VOQQ01000001.1 coordinate 940,954, forward strand.
CAGATGCCGGTCCCCGGCGGGACGACCTCGAAATTGTTGAACGCGCTCTGGCCCCATTTCAGGAATTCATAGCGTTCCGAATTGCGCTGATATTCGAGCGCGACATTCTCCTCGAACGCCTGCGGCGTGCCGAAGGCGTCGACCATCACCGAGTGATCGATGACGAGGTGGACGGGGACGAGCGGATTGATCTTCTGCGGATCGCCGCCGAGCTTCGCCATCGCGTCGCGCATCGCAGCAAGATCGACGACGGCCGGGACGCCGGTGAAATCCTGCATGAGGACGCGCGCCGGGCGATACTGGATCTCGCGCTCGGAGGTACGCGTCTGCTGCCAGTCGACCAGCGCCTGGACGTCGTCGGTCGTCACCGTGTCGCCATCCTCGAAGCGCAGCAGATTCTCCAGCAGCACCTTCATGGAGAAGGGAAGCCGCGAGACATCGCCGAGCTTCGCGCCCGCCTTGGCGAGCGAATAATAGCTATAGGTCTTGCCGCCGACATCGAACGTGTCGCGCGTGCCGAGTGTGTCCTTGCCGACGGAGGTCATGCGCCGCTCCCTTGCCGCTGAGTGCCATAATGAATCGGGCGCGCTGCCCGAAGCCCCGATTGACGCCGCACTAGCAAGGCGGGGCCGAGGGGGGAAGACCGGCGCGGCGATCCGGCGCCTTGAACGGGCGCTATCCCGGAAGGCGGACCAGCATCTTCCCGATATTGCCCCCGCTGAACAGGTCGAGGAAGGCCGCCGGCGCGGATTCGATCCCGTCATGGATGGTCTCGCGCGATCGGACGGCGCCGCTCGCGATCCAGCCGGTCATGTCGCGATGGAAATCGGCCATCCGGTCCATGAAGTCGAAATAGAGGAAGCCCTGGATGCGGATGCGCGCGGCGATGATCCGGGTGACGTAGCGGAAGACGTGGTTGGACCCGCTGTTATAATCCTCGATCATGCCGCAGATCGCGAAGCGGGCGTTGAGCCGCGCGGCGGCCAGCGCGGCATCGAGATGATCGCCGCCGACATTGTCGAAATAGACGTCGATCCCGTCCGGCGCGGCCTCGGCCAGCAGGCGGTCGATCCGCCCCCCTTTGTAGTCGATCGCCGCGTCGGCCCCGAGTTCCCGCACGAAGGCGCATTTTTCCGCGCCGCCGGCCGAGCCGATCACGGTCATGCCCTTCGCCTTGGCGATTTGCACCACCGCGGACCCGACCGCCCCGGCGGCCGCCGACACGAACACCGTCTCGCCCGGCTTGGCGGCGGCGACGTCGAGCAGTCCGAAATAAGCGGTCGCACCGGTCAGGCCGAGATTGCCGAGCCATTGCTCGGCGCCGACATCGATCGCTGGAAGCCTGGTGAACGCCTTGGCCGGCGCGACCGCCTCCTCGCGCCAGCCGAGCATGTGCAGGACGAGGTCGCCCTCGGCAAAGCCTTCGGCGCGGCTTTCGACGACCCGGCCGACCGCGCCGCCCTGCATCGGCTCGCCGAGCGCGAAGGGCGCGGCATAGCTCTTGGCATCGTTCATCCGGCCGCGCATGTAGGGATCGACCGACAGCCACAGGTTGCGCACGCGCACCTCGCCATCGGCAAGCGGCTCGCGCGCAAGCTCGCGAAGCGCGAAATTTTCCATCGTCGGCAACCCCGTCGGGCGTGCCACCAGGTGCCAGGCGCGATTGCTCATCAAAATCCTCCCGCCGCCCGGTGTCGCGCGGGCGGCGGAAAGAGTCAAAGGTCGCTCAGTCCTCATCCTCGACCGGCGTGCCGGAAAAGGCGCGGCCGAGAATGTGGGGACGCCGATGGCCGGTCCGCTCGGGCTCGAAGAGCGCGCGGCTGCGGCCCTCGACGCGCCAGCGCTCGAACGCATCCTCGGCAGCAAGGTTGAGGCGGACCTTGTCGTCGACCTCGTCGATCCATCCGCAGGGAATGGCATGATGCACGCCGCCGGCCGCGGGATCGCTCTTGGTGAGGACGATATGCTCGCCGCGCACCTTGTCCACGGTGCCGACATGGGCGCCGTCCGATCCGATCACCTCCATATGTTCGGTCACGCGATCGAGCGCCGAGCGCTGGCGGCCCCGAGTCTCGCGCCAGGCGCCGAATTCGCGGTCGAACCGGTCCTGGTGCTCGCGGCGATAGTCCTCATAGTCGCGGTCGAGCTCGGCGATCCGCCGGCGCCGCCATTCGGCATAATGCGGATCGTGGCGAACGATCGCATAATCGCGCGCGGAACTCATATAGCCGCCGCTCGCGCCATAAGCGGGGTTCAGAACCGACGAGACGGGATGAACGCCCTGCGTTCCCGTGCTGCCGATGTCGATCCGGTCGAAGCGCGGGCCGCTCTGGGGATCATAGCCGATCCCGCCGGCCCCCGAATCGCCCCAATAAGGCCGTGGGCCGTAATCGCCGCCATAACCCTGCGGCATGCCGCCGCCGCCATAGCGCTCGGTCCCGTAATAGGGATCGTCGCTCGGCCGCGCCCCGCGGTCGCCGAGTCGCTGCGGCCGGGCGGTCTGGTTGCCGAAGCCGCCGCCGAACCGGTCGTCGCCGCGCCAGGCGGTCGGCGGGCCGTTGTCCTCATGCCGGTCGCGCCGGCGCCGCTCGCGGCCTTCGTCGCGTTCATCATAAGCCATGATCCTGCTCCTTCGCCTTCAGTGGGATGGCGAAAGAACGAGCCGCGCGACGGCGCCGTTCCCCGGATCCGGACAGTCCGGGGCGGGTTGGCGACGCAGGCCGGAAACAGCGTGCGGAGAGGCCATTGCATCGGGCCGGCGCGCTCGCTATGGGGGCCGTCCCGAAAGGCGCGGGGCTGTAGCTCAGATGGGAGAGCGCTGCAATCGCACTGCAGAGGTCAGGGGTTCGATTCCCCTCAGCTCCACCATTCCCGACCATCATCGCATTGATTTTAAAGGATAATCCGGAACACCGGATATCCTTGGCCCACTTTTGGGCCCTCAAAAAGTCGGGACTTTTCGGGCTGCTATGGGGTCTATTGATCGCTCAGTTCGATCAATGAGCGCTCTTTCCTTGTCGTTTCAGGCTAGGTTCGTCTAATCATCGACGAAGATGTGATGGATGGATTTGTGCGTCGATAAGGGCATCGAACAGCTCTTCATCGATGTGCAGTGGCCGTCCGAGCCGCTCCCAGGCGTTGATCATCCGCTGATAGAGTTCGACAGTTGGCATGTGAGAATTGAAGTCTCGCGACAGGCGTTCGACGGATTCGAAGCGGCCCTCCTGCTCCACTACGTGCCGAGCATAGGTCATGAGCTTGGTTTCGTTGTTCCCGTCGAAACCAGGAAATTTGGTCGTCGCGTGTTCACGCTTGGGCTTAAACTGGCGCTTCTCGCCATCCTGCAGCAACTCGAACACGTTGAGAGCGTCGAGCACGAACAGCTGATCCTCGCGGGTCAGGGCATCGCGAGCATAGCTCTTTATGATTTCGACATCCGGTAGGTCTTCGACCGGCCATCCCTGCACTGCTCGCTCTGCAGCGCGTCGCCAAAAATCCTCCTGGTCGACGTCGAGATACGAGAGGATGCGATACTGGTTTGCCAGCACCATCCGTTTGAACAATGCGTCGGGAATCTCGTTGGTCATATCGCCTCGTGGCCGCTTCGCGATTGTCCGCGCTTTGCCATCGCGATTCAACTTTAAGTTGATATTCACTCGTGAGTCGCTATCTGAGTGACACCACGGTCGCCCCCACTGGAAGCTAGGAAACTGGCTACAAGGGGCGGCCTTCTTTATATCTGGGGCCATGCTGCCGCCCTACGCAAAGCCCCATCTGAGTTTTGCTCAACAGGTCGCGTTGCTTCAGCAACGTGGGTTGGCTGTCACCAATCAATGGCAAGCCGAGCGACACCTAGCGCGCATCGGCTATTATCGCCTGAAGGATTACTGGTATCCGCTTAGGCAATCGAGGACTGCGATCCGGCCCGATGGCAGCCGCTATGCGGACGTTCTTGAGGATTTCCGGCCCGGTACGAGCTTCACCCAAGCAGTCGATCTCTACGTTTTCGACAAGCAGCTTCGGATGCTGATGGCCGATGCCATCGAACGAATCGAGGTCGCGTTGCGCGTAGACGTCGCTCACACGTTGGGAAAGCGCGACGCTTTCGCTCATCGGGATACCAACTTCTTGGATCCGAAGCGCTCGATCGCGCCGCGCGGGCCGCAAACACGCCACCAAAAATGGCTCGCGCGCGCAGACGAAGCCGAACAACGATCACGAGCAGATTGGGTCGAAGAGTTCCGAAAAAACTATAGCCCGCCTATGCCAATCTGGATGGCGGTCGAAACTTGGGATTTTGGCGCTCTTTCCCATCTTATCGAGATGGCGCATCCCTCGGATCGTGTAGCGATCAGCAGGAAGTACGGCCTTTCGAACTCAGAGGTTCTATCGAGTTGGGTCAAGACGCTATCCTATGTCCGCAATGTATGCGCGCACCATAGCGCGCATTGCTTTTAACCATGCGTTTGGCGACGTGATTTGCGCGGGCGCAACGCCGGTTCAAGCGATGTTGTCGTTCGAATTCGGTGTCGACACGTCTGCAGAGGAACGCGCCTCGTGCTCGCAGGCCTTCGTACAAGAACTGGCTGAGCGTGGCGTAGCCCTTGGCAAGTGTCATTCGAGCCTAACCGACGGAGTGACAGCAGTCACCATTGCGACACTCGCGAGCCAACCATCCCGATCCACTCCGAGTTGATCCGCGCCGGCTTTCTGAAATTCGTCGATACCCACCGCAAGGCAGACGGAACCGGAGCATCGCTTTTCCCGACGCTCAAGCCGGACCAATATGGGAACCTTGCGCGGTATCCGACGAAGCGCCTCAACGAGACCTACCTGCCGGCGGCGATCAAGGTCGGAGAGCGACAGAGCCTCTACAGTCTGCGCCACAATGTCCGCGATGCGCTCCGACGCATCAAGGCTCCTCCCGAGGCTTTACGCGCAATTGCCGGCTGGTCGCCGGGCGGAAAATCCGCGAGCGACAACTATGGTGACCCGACGAACCCCGACCTCTATCGCGACTGGGTTGAGGGAATTGCCTACGAGGGATTAGACTTGTCGTTTCTCCATCACTAGGCTTGGTGATCCGAATCCGCCGGCCGTGAGAACCCTCGTTGCCATTCACATTCGTCAATACGACCGCTCTCTTCTCTAATAAGCCGCACAACCCCGATCCCAAGCCCTCATCGACCCTGTTTCCGATGACAAAGGTGCTCCCGGATGGGAGGACGATATGGGTGTCTGTTCCCCAGCCGGATAAGCTCAGCTTCACCGTGCCGATCTCGGCAGAGATCTATGGACAGGGTACACGGCGGGGCGGATGCGCCGTTTCCGCATCCGATCGATCGTCGGCGACCGCGTCCATGTCGAGATGTCGGCCTACGATCTCAGCAAGGGGCGCGTCGTCTATCGCGAGAAGCTGCCGAGTCAGACGCCCGGCCAGCGCCGCAGGAATTTCAGAAGGTGACGGAAATGAACACCGACGAGAAGGGCATCGCTCCGCCGAGATCGGCGCGGCCGAATCCCAGGTCCGATGATTCCCGGCCGAGCAAACGACGGCCGAAACTCGGCCTGTTCGGCCCTAAGCCGGATCAGGCCGGGATGCTTGGCGCGGGTGAGCTCCAGCGCATCGTTGCTGCGGTGATCGGATGAGCGGCGTTCCGGATAACGACCGCGTCGCGCCCAAGCCATTCCTGATCGAACAGGACGGAGACGGATTCCGGCTCGTCCTCCGCGAGACCCGCTACAACAGCCAGCACTATCCAATCATCACCGCGACCCGCGTCGGAGAACCATTCTCGACGGCTGCTGCGGCGCGCACCTATGCGAAAGCGCATCTCGGCGCGATGCCTGGCGAGTTCGCGACCAAATAGCCATTCAGCCGCGCTTCTCGCGAATCCGCCAAGGGAGGCCGGGCAATTTGACCATCTGTCGCCCGCAAACGATACACCGGGTGACGAACAGGCCGCGCTCCCAATGGCCTTCGCTAAAATCGGGCTCATGTTTCCCGAATCGCTCGTGAAGGCTGATCATTTTGGATGGCGCCGGGCCGCCGTCGCCTCCGGGCTTTTGCCGGACAGCAGGAACGGGCCGGAGCGAAGCGCCCGCACGTCAGACAGGCCCGACAACTCGTAATGGATAAGCCGGGCTTCCGCCTCGGTGGCGCCGCGCGCGATCGCCATCGCCGCATTGCGGCGTCCGATCCAACCCTTCTTGCCCATTGTTTTGCCCTGGCTGTGCAAGCGAGAGCGCGAGCCAGTCTCTCAGTCACGGCCGCTTGCAGGAAAAATGCGGCGGTGATCCCTCATCCCTAGCAGGTTCGGAGGGCAATAGCGAACGTCAACTCCCGCTGCTCGTCACGCCCGCCGAATTAGGCCTTCGTCCCGCGGCGTGGTAGAAGTCTTCATCGTCGGCCACGTCCTTGGCGAGCATGCCGGCGCCGAGAGAATGAACGCTCCCGCTTGCCATCATTGATGGGAAGCCCTCGTGGATCTGACCTATCTTCTCCAGCGCGAAGAGATCGAACGGCTGCGCGCCGACCAAGCACGAGACAAAGATACGCGCGACGCCCATGGCGATCTGGCGGACAGCTATCGTGCCATATTCGACGCCCATCGCCGTCTGCGTCTTGTCGCTGGCGAACCGCATCCAGACTGCGGCGCGCCGTCGATCTGAGGCGATCCGGGCAAGCCGCTGGCCTTGTAATCAAGGCCCGGTGCGCCCATCTCGAACATGCTACGGTCGCAACAGACGGTCTTCGGTGCTTTGCGGCCCCTTCTTCCTCTCTCGCTTCCCCGGCAATCGGGTGCGCCAATTCCGGGGCACCCGCCCAGAAAGGAAGAAACATGCCCATCGGCAAGGTCAAATTTTTCAACACCCAGAAGGGTTTCGGATTCATAGCTCCCGAGGACGGCGGCAACGATGCCTTCGTCCATATCAGTGCACTCGAGAAGGCCGGGATGGACACGCTTGTCCAGGACCAGCGCGTCTCCTATGAGCTCGAACAGGACCGGCGCGGCAAGACCAGCGCCGTCAACCTCCAGAGCGCCTGAACGAACGGCTTTCCTCCCCGGCCAATGGGGAGGGCCCTCGGCGCGTCCGACTTTTGCCGGGCGGGCCGGGGGAGCCCCTTTCCGAAGGAGCCTCGCCCATGGCCACGAATGAGGAGTTCTATCGCGCTCGCGCCGAGGAGGCACGTGCGGAGGCGGAGGCGGCCTCGCTCGACAATGTCCGCGACCGCTGCATGCGCTCGGCGATAGCCTGGCAGGTCATGGCCGATCGCGCCGGCCGAGGTGAACGGCTTCGTGCTGAAGAACAGGCAAAAAAGGCCGCTGTTTTTCAACATTCCTGATTACTCGTGCGGCCCCTTTCCCGCTGACGGCGCGTTGGACCATTCGACTCGAACGGGTTGGACCATCCGACTCAAAAGGAAGGTCCGTGACGCGGAAAAAGTTCGTAGCCGTAGGCCTGCTCACCGAGCACGATCTGCGCACGCTGGGTAAAGGGTTCGACCGCTGCTTTCCAGTCACCGACGACTTTAAGTTCGAGGATCTTTTGGCGGCCATCGATGCCGCGGAAGTAGCCGCGGCACGACGGCCCGTGAAGGACAGTTGACCAGCGGTCGGATAATCTGCCTTGGTTCTGGTAAACCGACGCCAACTCCCCATATTCCATTCATTGCTCCTTCCAGCTTCAGGCACCGGAGCGACTGAGAGTGTGTCGTGCTCCCGTCTGTCGGATGGAGCGATGACATGAATTTCCTTTCTCGGCACCCAGACAAGAACGCGCCTCATCCCCGTGGCTTCCCGACAGGCGCGGTTGAAAGTCTCCCCGGTCGATTTCGAGCCAGCCCCATCGCCGCACCCGATGAAGGTCCGGCCGTGGAGAGCTGGGAGAATGAAGGGGGCCAATTTCCCGCGCCGCACGGCGTTGCCATCACCCCGACCGATGTCTCGCTGGCTGCGGACGAGGCGCCGACCTCGCGCGATGCGCTTGTCGCGATGCGCGCCAAGTTCGCGGCGGATTTCGCCGACGGGTTGATGGGTCAGCGCTACAACACATTCGAGCATCGGTCCCGCATCCTGCGCCAAATGGCGCAAGCAGAAGGCCTTCGCGATGCGAAGGCCCGACCTCGATAGATTGTGCCCATTCGTCCCTGGTCCGAAACAGGCCAGCCCACCTATCACGTCATCTAAGGAGCAAGACATGGCCAAAGGTCAGCAGCGCGGGAACAAGGAAGCGCGAAAGCCGAAGAAAGTCGCCCCGAAGACGAATGTGTCGAAGCCGTCAACGAAGGGGAGCCTGTCGAATTTGATGAAGAGCTGAGAATTCGCCGGCGCCTGGAAAGCCCCGCCCCGTTGTTGAAAGGACACAGCATGTTTCCCTCCTCCGCTCTTTGTCGAACCCAGGAAGCCTATCATCGCGACCATGCCGCCTGTGCGTCGCTCGCGAATGTGCGCCTCATCAATGCGAAGGCAGCCTCGGCGTGGGGCGAAGAAGCGCTTCTCGCCGAACGGCGCGAAGCGCGGCACGATCAGGTCCGCGCAGTCGCCGATCTCGCGGCCGCCCGAAGGCAACGTTCCCGCGAAGAACAGGATCGTCTGACGAGCGAAAATCCCGACCGCGGATTCGAAAGCGCCTGAACGTTCGAAGCGCGCCAATCACCCGCGTTCCCACGCGCAAAAAGAGAGCCGCCCGATGTGAATCGGGCGGCTCTTTCATTGCCGGCATGGCGCTGGCTTAGCGCTGCTGGTCTTCCTTCGGCGAGCTCCCCCCACCCTGCTGCCGCTGATCGCCGCCCTGATCCTGCTGCTGCTGACGCTTGTCGCCGCCATTTTCCTGGTTGTCGCCCTGCTGGGTCTGCGGGTTGCGGTCGTTGCTCTTCTGGTCCGTCATCGATCGATCCTTTCGAAAATCCCCTTGCCCACCCAACCTTCCGCGCGCACGCATCGTTCCGATAAGTCATTGCATAAAAATATATTTTCTGGCCGTTGACAAAGAGCGAGCAGCGGAGATCGCAATTCAGTCGTCGTTGCCGGAATGTCGGCGAAGCTCGGGCGCTTCGCGCTCCGGGATATCCGGCCGTCGTTCGAACGCGCCGCCAGCTCCGGAGATGCGTTCCTTCTGGATCATCGCGTTCGCCCGCTTCTCCGAAATGCCGAAGCTGCGCAGCGCGTAGCGGGCCAGCCCGAACGAGAGTTCGCGCGCACCGACGATCGCGAGGCCGATGCCCTGGTCCTCCAGATAGGCGACTTCCGCATCGCTCTGTGTTCGGACCGCCGTGTCGATCTTCGGATTGATGAGGCGGGCCAGTTCGATGATACGCCGCGTCCGCAAGCCTTCCGGCGTCGCGATGACGAGAAGGCGGGCATGTTCGATGCCGGCCGCTTCCAGGATTCCGGGTGTCGAAGCGTCGCCATAAATGGCGGCAAGGCCATCTTCGCGGAGCGCTTCGACACGGCGGCGATCCTTGTCGACGATCACGATCGGCAGTCCCTGCGCGGTCAGCGCTTTCCCGACGACGCGGCCGACACGCCCGTAACCGACGATCACCGCGTGATTGACTGGTCCCTCCCGCGCCTCATCGGGCAGGCGCGACAGGCTCTCGCTGCCGCGGTCGAGCCTGGCACGCAGTGCGGGCCGGCGTTGCAGCCAGCGGTCGAGCCGATCGAGGCCGCGGAAGACGAGCGGGTTCAACGCGATGGAGAGCAGGGCGCCGGCCAGGATAAGATCGCGCCCCTCGGTCGGGACGATGCCCAGTCCGACGCCCAGGCCGATCAGGATGAAGGAGAACTCGCCAATCTGGGCGAGGCTGGCCGACACCGTAAGCGCGGTTCGCACCGGATAGCCGAACGAGAGCACGATCCCGAACGCCGCAGCGGATTTACCCAGCAAAATGATGGCCAGGACTGCCAATATCGCAAGCGGTTCGCGAACAAGGATGCCAGGATCGAACAACATGCCGATCGAGACGAAGAAGAGGACGGCGAATGCATCCTGCAGCGGCAGGGAATCGGCCGCCGCCTGGTAGCTGAAGTCGCTTTCGGCGAGCACGACGCCGGCAAAGAACGCGCCCAGTGCGAACGAGACGCCAAACAGCGCCGCCGACCCGTAGGCGATGCCGAGCGCGGTCGCGAGCACGGACAGGGTGAACAGTTCGCGCGATCCGGTCCGGGCCACGCGCTCGAGCAGCCAGGGCACCGCGCGCGTGCCGACGACAAAAACGAGCGCCAGGAACAGCGCGACTTTCGAGAGAGTGAGCGCGAGCGTCCAGGCAAGGCTGCTCCCGGCCGCCTCGCCTTGTCCGCCACCGAGCGAACCGGCCAATGCGGGCAGCAGGACCAGCGCGAGCACCATCGCCAAGTCCTCGACGACCAGCCAGCCGGTGGCGATGCGGCCGTTGATCGAGTCGAGCGTGCCTCGTTCCTCAAGCGCGCGCAGCAGGACGACCGTGGAGGCGACCGAAAGCGCCAGGCCGAAAACGAAACCAGCACCCGGCGACCAGCCCCAGAAGCGTGCCAGCAAAGCCCCGAGCAGGGTCGCGACGGCGATCTGAACGATCGCGCCGGGAATGGCGATCCGCCGCACCGCCATCAGGTCCTTGACCGAGAAATGCAGGCCGATGCCGAACATCAGCAGGATGACGCCGATCTCGGCGAGCTGGCCGGCCAGCGCCGCATCCCCGACGAATCCAGGCGTGAACGGCCCGACCGCGACGCCAGCAACGAGATAGCCGACCAGCGGCGGCAGTCTCAGCTTGCTGGCGATCAACCCGCCTGCGAATGCGAGCACCAGGCCGAAGACGATCGTCGCGATAAGGGAGGTGTCGTGCGGCATCCCATCTTTCCGGCCTGAGGGTCGCAGAAGGCGCGATCGATATCATGCGTCGGAGCTGTCCCGATCTTCGAACGACCGGGAGCGGACATTGCTCATTGCGGACCAGGCGGGGGAATCTCGGCCTGCGACACGGAGACGCTGACCTCCATCCCGATGAAGTCCTCCGGGGCGCCGATATATCCGCCGTCCACGGGCGTCGTTTGCGCGTTGCAGCGCGCCACCGCCACCGGAACCAATCCGGCGGATCCCATCCTGCGATGCGTCGGATCGAACGGGATCCACCCCGCGCCGGGGAGATAGACCTCGGCCCAGGCGTGAGTGGAGCCGTGGTCGTCGATCGCCGCGTCCGGATCGTAAAGATAGCCCGACACGGCGCGCGCGCCGAAGCCGAGCCGCCGGGCCGCGTCGATGAACAGCGCCGCGATATCGCGGCATGTGCCGCTCGCCTTCGCCATCGTCTCGAGCGGAGCCTGGGTGCCTTGCTCGTCGCGGGTGCGATAGCTCACGACGTCCAGGATGCCGGCATTGAGGTCTTGCAGCAGCGAGAGGGTATCGGTCGGCGTCGCATGGACAAACCCCCGAGCCCATGCTTCGAGCTTACCGGCACAATCCTCGTATTCCGGCGCGAGCAGGGCGCCCAGGTCGGTCAGGTCGTCCGGCGTGTAGGCAAAGGGATAGGAATGGGCTTCGGGCGCGATCCGGAATACGGGCCATTGGGCGGCCGATTGCTCCACGATCAAGTCGCTCGCGATGATGAGCCGGGCGGCCGCCTCGGCGAATTCGGCCGTGACGATCAGATTGCCGAAGACGTCCAGGGTTCTTTCGAGGCGTGCGGGCGGCGTGCAGGCCAGACTGCTGTCCAGGACGCGGATGACATGGCTGCTCCTCGGGAACAGCATCAGGCGATGGGGCCTGAGCTCGACCGGCCGCACGTAGCGATAGGTCGTGCGATGTCGGATCAGGTAACGGATATCTGTCTCCACACCGGCGAGGCGGCTTGCCGGTCCTCAGGTCGACGCTCTCTCCATCAGTCGCCAGGTCAGGCCGGGCAGCTTGACCATCTCGCGGCCGCAATGGGTGCAGCGGCTCATGAAATAGCCGTCTTCCCAACGGCTGTTGTCGAGATCGGCGATGTGGCGGCCGAACCAGTCATGGAGGCTCATCTGCGTCTCTCCCGATCCCGCGCGCCGCGGTTCACCTGCGCGATCGCATCGGCAAGGCTGGTGTAGCGATAGCCGTCCACATGATAATGGCTGGACGTCGTGCGGGTGATGCCGTTGCGCATCATCAGGGCCGCCTCGGGATCGCGTCTCGCGGCCGCATCGTCGGGATGCTCGTGCAGAAGGGACGCCTTTCCAGGTTTCTGGCCGTGGTCATCCGTCATCACCATCCTCCTTGTCACCGGAAACCGGCAATGAAGCTTCGAAGCCGCGCTGTGCCACGCGGAGCGCCTCTTCCGTCGCCACCAGTCCGGCGGCGCTCGCAATGGCGAGGTCCAGCGGACGAGCGCGAAGCCCGACATGATAGGCGTTGAGGAAGGCCCGGGCGCCGTTGCCGCCCAGTGCGTTCGTCGCGGCCTTGACCGCCTCGCTTTGACGCGCCCGCTCGTCGCGCGAGAGCAACTCGCCAACCCGGGGCTTCCTGAAGGGGGCGCTCATTGCGCCGTGCCGCCCGGTTCGGGGGCGGCGATATGCGTCAACGACCGAAAGAGGGAGCCGGAATGGGGCGATGCCGGCTCGGCGGCCGCCACATCCTCGAATTCGTCGGCGGCCTCCGTTGTCGCGTCATCGACGGGTGAATGGGACGCCATCGTCATGCCATAACGACGCGCGAGCTCGAGATGGATGAGGCGCGCCCGCGGTGACGCCGCCGCATGCGCCGCCGCCAACTCGGCTTGTTCGCGTGCGGCCCAATATGCCTTGTCCATATGAAATCACCTTGGTTGTGCAAGCGAGAGCACGGCCGTCTCTCTGTCACGGGGAGGCTTGCGAATGGCGCAGGTGATCAATCGGATATGGTGGTTCGGAGAAAGATATCAATCGGCTCAGCGGTCTATTTTGCGCATCGTCATCAGGCCGCCCAGCGGTGTCATGAACTTCGTGCCGGGACGCATCCTCATGCCGATGCTGAATAAAAGGCCGGCCCTCCCCGATCCATGCTACAAGGCACTCGCGCGTCCTTGCTCCATTACGGGCAGCGACCACCCGGACAGGCTTTCATTTCCGCAAGTCCCCGGTTTCCCCGAAAGGGGCCATGACCATGAACCGAGCCACCCACCCCGACGTCGCGCACAACCTGGCGCTGGCGATCCTCGCTTCTTCCGCCGCGCCAGCCTTGCTGCTCGACGGAGACCTGAACGTGGTTGCCGCCAGCACCTCCTTCCATCGCGCGTTCGCGCTCGATCCCGAGGATGTGACCGGACGGCCCCTGTTCAAGCTCGGCGCTGGCGAGTGGAACGTGCCGCAGCTTCGGTCCCTGCTCGGCGCGACCCTCTCCGACATCGCCAGGATCGAGGCCTATGAGATGGACCTCAAGGGCGACGCCGCGCCGCGCCGCCTTGTCCTCAATGCCCGGAAGCTAGACTATGGCGATGCCGAGCAGATCCGCCTGCTTCTGACGATATCCGACGTCACCGAGGCGCGGATCAGCGAGAAGCTCAAGGACGACCTGCTGCGCGAGAAGGCGATCCTGCTCCAGGAGCTCCAGCATCGCGTCGCCAACAGCCTGCAGATCATCGCCAGCGTGCTGCTGCAAAGCGCACGGCGGGTGCAATCCGACGAAACCCGCAGCCACCTTCGCGATGCACACCACCGGGTCATGTCGATCGCCACCCTTCAGCAGCAGCTCGCGGCCTCAAGGCTGGGCGACGTGGAGTTGCGCGGCTATTTCGTCCAGCTCTGCCGAAGCCTCGGCGCCTCGATGATCCAGGATCACGATCGCCTGTCGCTCGAGGTGACCGTCGACGGCAGCATCGTGAAGGCGGACATCTCCGTCAGCCTCGGGCTGATCGTCACCGAACTGGTGATCAATGCTCTCAAGCACGCCTTTCCGGGCGATCGCGGCGGCACGATTCTGGTCGACTATCAAGCGCGTGGCGCGGGCTGGAAGCTGTCGGTCAGCGACGACGGCGTCGGCACGCCCGAAAAGATGGCCGAGGCCAAGCCGGGCCTCGGCACCGGCATCGTCGAGGCGCTGGCCAACCAGCTCGACGCGACCGTCGCAACTCAGGGCGGACATCCTGGCACCATCGTCTTGATCACGCACCCGGATGGGGCCGCCTGATCGGCTGGCGCCGAGCCGGAATCAGGAAACGGCCGCATGGCAGACGGCGCTGTCGGACGCTGATTCTCCCGCTCCGGCAAATGGGAGACGCCCGCGGCTTGAGGAATCGCGGGCCCGGGCGCGGAGGCCCGCACGGCCGCGCGCGCTATCCCGATATGAACTCCGATGAAGGCGGTTTCGAACCATTGGCCGATGGAATCGTTGCGATCGCTGATGCGCCGGCGTTGCGTGGCGACCCGGCGCTCCTTTCGAGGAACGAAGGAGGATTTCATGAAGCTCGTCCAATTCTCGCGGCCCGATGGAAACAAGGTCGCGATCAACCCGCATGCCGTGGTCTTCATCCACGAGAATGATGAGGATGCGGACACGACATTCGTTTATTTCAGGCACGACGATCGACTAACAGTACAGGGAAGGTTCGACCGGACGCTGAACGAGCTGATTCCGGGCTTTTGACGATGCACGCCAACATGAATGCACGGCAGCCTTCAGGACCAGCGACCGCGCCGCTCGACGACCGGGATGGGCGCGAAGCGGTCGCTCAAACGCTGCTACGTCGCGGATATGGAATCCATTGAACGCACTGACGGGGTCCGTCGAACCCTTCCGTCACGCAGGGCGCAGAGCGATAGTAGCGTGTCGCCTTCACCCTTGGCACTGGGATACAAAACTGGTATACACGGCGTATCAGAAACAAGGCTAAGTTACTGAAATAACAAGGGATGGGTGAGCCTATATTTTTCTCCCCTCAGCTCCACCAGCCTTGTCCGGCCCGATCAGCCCTGCGCGGCCTGCCCGACCACATAATCGGCCGCCGCCAGATCCTGGACGATGCTGCCCAACGATTTGTAGAGCGTGACCTCGTCCGGCCCGGTGCGTCCGGGGATGCTTCCCGTCATCACCTCGCCGATCTCGCCGAGGACATGGTCGTCGCCGACGAGCCCGGCTTCGCGCGCGCGCATGAACTCGGCGCCCTGGGCGAGAACGCCCTCGCGGTGATCGGCGAAAAATCGGGCGCGCACGACCAGATCGCTGGCGATCTCCGCCGGGCCGGCGCGGCTCGATCCGACCGCGTTGACATGGGCGCCGTCGGCGACGTCGCGGCTGAAAAGGATCGGGTCGGCCGCGCCGCTGACGGTGCAGATGATGTCGGCGCCGGTCGTCGCCTCGGCGACGCTCGCCGCCGCCGTGCCGCCGGTCCTTGCCGCGAGCGCCTCCGCCTTGGCCGGATCGCGGCCCCAGATCGTCACCCGATCGATCGGGCGGACGTGCCGTATCGCCTCGATATGGCGCAGCGCCTGTTCGCCGGTGCCGATGATCGCCAGATGGCGCGAATCCGGCCGGGCCAGCGCATCCGTCGCCGCGGCAGACGCGGCGGCGGTGCGGATGGCGGTCAGCACGCCCGCGTCGACGAAGGCGCGCGGCGCCCCCGTCTCGCCGTCGAACAGCGCGACGACGCCCTGGTGCGACAGGCCGCCGCGCGCGAGATTGCCTGGAAAGATGCTGATCAGCTTCGCCCCGAAGCTGCCGCCCAGCATCGCGCCCGGCATCACGCCGAAGGCGTTGCCGCCGTCGATGTCGAGGATCCCGCGCAGGAGTTGGCGCGTGCGTCCCCGGGACAGCGCGATCATCGCATCGCGCATCAGCGGAATGCACGCTTCGTAAGTGAGGAGCCGCTCGACCTCCTGCGCCGAAATCACCCGCGGTCCGCTCATTCGCCCCACACCTCCCGTGCATAGTTGAAAAAGTTGAGGCCCATGATCTTCTCGATCCGCGCCGTCGAATAGCCGCGCGCGTCGAGCAGGGCGACGAGGCGGCGGAACTGTCCCGGGCCGGTCAGGTCCGCGACGAACGGCACCGTATCCGGATTCTCGCCCGTTGCGCCGATGCCGGCGGCGTGGCGCGCCGCCACTTCTGCCCGCATCGCCGCGCGATAAGCCTCCATGTCGTCTATGCCGGTGGTCCCGCCGTCGGTGCCGATGCCGACATGGTCCTCGCCGCACACGTTGATCGCATGGTCGATATGGGCGACGACGTCGGCGGCGGTCGCGACGCTGGTCGGATTGAGGAAGGGCATGAAATAGATGCCGACGAACCCGCCCCGTTCGGCCACCAGCCGAAGCTCCGCATCGGTCTTGTTGCGCGGCACGTCGACCAGGGCGCGGCAGCCGGTGTGATTGATCGAAATCGGCTGCGTCGATGCCCGCGCCGCATCGAGGCAGGTCTGTTCGCCGCTGTGGGAAAGATCGACCATGACGCGCATTTCGTTCAAACGCGCGACCACTTCGCGGCCGAAGGGGGTCAGCCCGCGATTGCCCGGCGCCATCGATCCGTCGCCGATCTGGTTGGCGGGATTGTAGGTGAGCTGGATGACGCGCACGCCCATGTTGGCGAAGATGTCGATCCGGGTCGCATCGTCCCCCACCATCGCCGCGTTCTGGAAGCCGAGGATGACGCCGATCCGCCCCTCCCGCTTCGCGCGCAGCATGTCGGCGGCGGTCAGCACCTTGAGCAGATCGCGCGGCATCGCGGCGAAGCGCGCTTCCCAGGTCGCGATCTCGCGCATCGTATCCTCGAACGGATCTCCGTCGCCTGCGACATAGCCGATCGTCTGGTTGACGACATTCATGCCCGAGGCGCGCGCATCGGCGACCAGCCGGGGCGACAGGACGGGCGCGCGCGGCGGCGTCGCTGGCGCGGCCGGCGGATTGGGATCCTCGAACCCGCCGAGCGCATTGACGACGAGCATCGAGGAAAGCGCCGGCGGCGCCGCGCGAAGCGCCGAGGGCATGAGCGGCAGCGTCGCCGCCCCCGCGGCCAGCCCCAGAAAGGCGCGCCGGTCGGGCCGGTCAATCGTCATCGGGAACCTCCGCGGCGGTGATCGGGACATAATCGGAGCGCGCGAACGGCCGGCCGTGCTTCACCGTGAGGACGACGCTTCGCATGTTCGCGATGTCCGCCGTCGGATCGCGATCGAGCACGACGAGATCGGCGATCCGGCCCGGCTGGATCGTGCCGCGCCGATCGCCCTCGCCCATCGCCTGCGCACCCACCTGCGTCGCCGAATGGATCGCCTGGAGCGGCGTCATCCCGGCGCGAAGGACGAGCAGCTCGAGCTCGTCGAACAAGGCCGGCCAGGCGGCGGTTGCCGGCGTGTCGCCGTCGGTCCCGGCCGAGATTTCGACGCCCTGCCGCCGCGCCTGATCGGTGAGCCGGCCGGCGAGATCGAGGGTGCAATGATAGGGGCGCCCGCCGGGCGCGGCCGCCCGCCGATCCGCCTCGGCATAGACGTTGAGCGTCGCGTCAAGGATGATATGCCGCCGCCGCATCTCTTCGAACAGCCGGGTCATCACCGGATTGTCGCCGTGCGCGAAGGCGGGATAATCGACCGGGAAGCGATCCTGATAGCTTTGCGGCGGCGGGCTGGAGAGCTGGTAGGCGAGATAGCAGCTGTGGGACATCGTGTCCGGCCCGGCCGCGATCACCTCGGCCGGGGTCGCCGGAAAGACCATCGCGTGGGTCCACACCCGCATCCCCTGACGATGCGCCTCCGCGGCGATCGCGCGCACCAGCCGCGCCGGAAGATTGGCGTAGATCTTGATCGCCGTCGCGCCCGTCCCCTTCGCCCGGGCGACGGCGAGCCGAAGATCGGTCGAATCGTCGATCGATTGCGCCCAGGGCGTCTCGCCCGGCGTCCAGCCGGCGCTGATCGCATGGGTGCGCGGATCGGCGAAGAAGCTCGGCCCGGCCATCACCGCCGCAAAGGCGAGATCCGGCCCGGCAATCTCTCCCGTGCGCGCCTCGCGATCGAGCTCGGCGATCGAGCGCAGATCATCGGCCATGATCCGGGTGGCGGTGATGCCGCTGTAAATGTCGCGGCGAAGCCAGGCGCGGGCGCGGACCGGATCGGGCGGCGTCGCCATATGCTGGTGCGAATCGATGAGGCCGGGAAGGAGCCAGCGTCCGGTGAGATCGACGATCCGCGCGCCCTGGAGCTGCGCCGGGGCCAGTGCGGCATCCGCGGCCACCGCTTCGATCCGATCGCCGTCGGTCACCACGGCCATGTCGGGCCGTGGCGGCGCGCCGGTTCCGTCGATCAGGGTCGCATGGCGATAGATCGTGCGCGTGCCCGCGTCGGGCGGCGCGAACGGAGCCGCGGCCGCCAGCAGCACCGCGCCCGCAACAGCCAGAATGATCCGTGCGCCCCGCATGGCCTTTGCGCCTAGCATCCTGATCGCGCATGACAAATGGCTTTTCGGCGCAGCCCGCGACGCCTAGCAGGGGGCCATGGCCGACGACCTGCCCGAGCCGATCCCGGCCGCGACCCTGGTGCTGATGCGCTCCGCCGGATCGGGGCCGCCCGAGCTGCTGACGATCGAGCGCGGCGCGGGCATGGCCTTCGCCGCCGGCGCGCTCGCCTTTCCGGGCGGGCGAATCGACGATGAAGATCGCGCGGCCGCGGCCGCCTATCCGGCGCTGTCCGACGCCGCCGCGCGGATCGCGGCGATCCGCGAGACGATCGAGGAGACCGGGCTCGGCGGATCGCTTGCACCCGGCGATCTCACCCCCTTCGCGCGCTGGTGCCCCAATTTCCGCGAGACAAGGCGGTTCGATACGCTCTTCTATCTCGCCGAGGCCGGGTCGGACTGGCCGGCGCCGGTGGCGGCCGCGCACGAAGTGGGCCGCGTCTTCTGGGCGAGCGCCGCGGCGACGCTGGCCGAGATCGCGGCCGGCCGCGCCCATGCGATCTTTCCGACCCGCCGCAACCTCGAGCGGCTCGCCCGCTTCGGATCGATCGAGGAGGCCCGCGCCGACGCCGCGTGCCATCCGGTCCGCAAGATCACGCCGTGGATCGAGGACCGCGATGGCGAGCCGTTCCTGCGAATCCCGGACGATGCCGGTTATCCGGTGACGAGCGAGCCGCTGGCGACGGCGCGGCGCCGCTAGCCGGTCGGATCTGCGCGGCGCTCCACATCAGCGAGGCCGCGCGTCCGCGTCCGCAGCCGAAGGATCAGGTGGCCAGCGGTCATGAACAGGCTGTGCCCATCCTCGCCGAACGCGCAGTTGGAGATGGCCGTCCCCGCGTCGATCCGGCCGAGCAGCACGCCGGCGGGCGAGAAGATCATCAACCCGCCCGGCCCCGAAGCGAAGAGATTGCCGCGCGCGTCCACCTTCATCCCATCGGGGAGGCCCGGCCGCTCCGGACCGACCGAAGCGGTCATGTCGGCGAAGACGCGGCGGCTTGCGATATTGCCCTGCGCGTCGAGCCCATAGGCGATCCAGACGGCGCGGGCCGGATCGCTGTTCGAGACGTAGAGCGTCCGCCCGTCGGGCGAGAGGGCGACGCCGTTGGGAAAACTGAGGCTGCCGTCGATCAGCGTCACCCGGCCATCGGGGTCGAGGCGATAGACGCCGTTCGCCGGCTGCTCCTTCAGCGGCGAGGCATCGAGCCCGTCGAGCCCGTAGGGCGGATCGGTGAAATAGATTGCGCCATTGGCGGCGCGGACCAGATCGTTGGGCGAATTGAAGCGGCGCCCGTCATAGCGCGTGGCCAGCATCGTGCGCTGCCCCGTCGCGAGATCGAGCCGGACGATGGCCCGATCACCCGAATCGGCGATCAGCAACATTCCGTCGGCCCCCGCGATCATCCCATTGGATCCGGGCTCGCGAAAACCGGTCGTGTCGCCCGCGAGGCCCGAAGGCTCGCGGAAGACCGAAAGGCCATCGGCCGGGCGCCAGCGATACATGCGGTTGCGCGGCGGATCGCTGAAGAGGAGGCTTCCAAGTGCGGCGATCCAGACCGGCCCTTCCGCCCAGTCCGGCCCCTCGGCGACCCGCTCCACCACCGCATCCGGCGCGATGAGCGCGTCGAGCGCGGCGGCGCCGCGATGGATCCGGGCGGCGGGCTGCGGCTGCGCGGCAGCCGTTAGCGCTAACATGACGAGCCCCGAAAACAGCCTGCCGATCATCCCGCCCTCCGATGTCGATGATGGTCGCTCAATAGCGCGTTGCGGCGCGACTGGAAACATGCCGGGCCGGTGTCGGGCGGCCTGACGCAACGCGAAGCGGGCGGGTGGGCTTCAATCCTCCGGAAGCGGATCCAGGGCAACGCTGGCGATCGTAGCGGCGGGTTCGGGCCTGCCATCGAGCGCGCGCCCGAGCGCGGCCCGATCGAGCGCATTATCCCAACGCGCGACGACGACCGTCGCGACCGCATTGCCGATGAAATTGGTGAGGCTGCGGCATTCGCTCATGAAGCGATCGATGCCGAGGATCAGCGCGAGGCCGGCGACCGGCACGGTCGGCACGACCGAGAGCGTGGCGGCGAGCGTGATGAAGCCCGCGCCGGTCACGCCGGCGGCTCCTTTCGAGCTGATCATCGCGATGAGCAGCAGGCCGATCTGGTCGGCGATTGAGAGATGGATCCCCGTCGCCTGCGCGATGAACAGGACGGCAAGGGTCATGTAGATATTGGTCCCGTCCAGGTTGAACGAATAGCCGGTCGGCACGACCAGTCCGACGACGCTGCGCGCGCAGCCCGCGCGCTCCATCTTGTCGATCAGGCTCGGCAGCGCCGCTTCGGAGGAGGATGTGCCGAGCACGAGGAGCAATTCCGCCTTGAGATAGCGGATCAGCTTGAGGATCGAGAAACCGGCCAGCCGCGCCATCGCGCCGAGCACGACCAGCACGAACAGCAGCGACGTCAGGTAGAATGTCGCGACGAGCGCTCCGAGATTGACGACCGATTCGATGCCGTATCGGCCGATCGTGAAGGCGATCGCCCCGAAGGCGCCGATCGGTGCGAGCCGCATCAGGAGGGCAACGAGGCGGAAGACGACCAGCGACAGCCGATCGAGAAAGTCGAGCACCGGATCGGCCGGATCGCCGACCAGCGACAAGGCGATCCCGAACAGGATCGCGACCAGCAGCACCTGGAGGATCGAGCCACCGGTCAATGCCGAGACCATCGTGTCGGGAATGATATCGAGCAGGAATCCCGTGACGCTCGCCGCGTGCGCTTCCTGGTTGTAGGTCGCGACGCTGCCGGCATCGAGCGTCGCCGGATCGACGTTCATACCCGCGCCCGGCTGGAGGAGATTGCCGACGATCAGGCCGACGATCAGCGCCAGTGTCGAGAAGAACAGGAAATAGGCGAAGGCCTTCGCGGCGACCCGGCCGACGGAGCGAAGCTCGCGCATCCCGGCGATCCCGGTGACGATGGTGAGGAAGATGACGGGCGAGATCACCATCTTCACCAGCTTGATGAAGCCGTCGCCCAGCGGCTTCAGCGCCGCCCCCTGCGCGGGCCAGAAATGGCCGACGATCACGCCGAGCACGATCGCGGCGAGCACCTGGGCATAGAGGAGCCGGGCGATCGACGCGCGGCGCGGCACCGTCGGGATCGCCCGGTCCGCTGCAGCAGGCAAACTCATCCGCCCCCTCCTCCTCCCGCCGGCCGCGGGCCGAGCTCAGCCCGGCATCGAACGCGCCGCGCCGCCGCGTTATGCCCGGCTCCGCGCCCCAGGCCAACGCGCCGATCCGGCCCCATGCGGTGCGGGGTCTTTGAACGGAGCTGTCATACGGATCACTTGCACGCATCCCTTGAACGCAAGGGCGGCAAAGCGATCGTGAAAGCGGCAGAATTCCGCGATTCCGCCATTTTCGGCGGAGATGGTGACCCCTACGGGACTCGAACCCGTGTTTCAGCCGTGAAAGGGCCGCGTCCTAACCACTAGACGAAGGGGCCGCGAGGCGACGCGCGGCTTAGGGGGTGGCGGCGGGCGGGTCAAGGCGGTCGGCGCGGCGCCCATCGACGGCGGGCGTCTCGATCGCGGCCGCCGGCACGTCGCTTTCGCCCGCCGAGGCGATCGCGAAGCGGCCGCGCGCGCGGATGTCGGCGGACGAGGCGCCGACCATCAGCTCGATCTCGCCCGGCTCGATCCGCCAATGGCCGCCGGGGCTCCAGATCGCGAACTGGGCGGGCGCCAGGGTGAAGGTGACGCGCTTCATCTCGCCGGGCGCGAGCGTGATCCGGCGAAAGCCGCGAAGCTCCATCACCGCGCGCGAGACGCTGGCCACCGGATCGCGGGCGTAGAGCTGGACCACCTCGTCGCCGGCGCGCGCGCCGACATTGCGGACCGTGACCGAGGCGGTCACCCTGCCGCCCGCCGCCGGCGCGATCTCCAGGGCGCCATAGGCGAAGCGGGTGTAGGAAAGGCCGTGGCCGAAGGGGAAGACGGGGCCGACGGGAAGATCGCGATAGCGCGACGTGTCCGAGGCCAGATCGGCGCTCGCCGGACGACCGGTGGGAAGCGCGGCATAGCTTTCGGGAAGCGCGCCGGCGGATCGCGGGAAGGCGATCGGCAGGCGGCCGGCGGGCGAGACCCGCCCGGTCAGCACATCGGCGATCGCCGGGCCGGCCTCGACGCCGAGGAACCAGGTTTCGAGGATCGCCGGCGCCCGCGCGGCGAGTCGATCGATCGCGAGCGGCCGCCCGCTCATCAACAGCACGACCACCGGCCGGCCGGTATCGAGCAGCGCATCGGCCAACGCCTGCTGCGCGCCGGGCAGGCCGAGATCGGCGCGGCTGCGCGCCTCGCCGCTCATGTCGAAAGTCTCGCCGACGACGAGAAGGACGAGATCGGCGCGGCGCGCGGCGGAGACGGCGGCGGGAATTCCCGATTCATCCTCGCTCGATGGCGCGGCGCCAGGGACATAATCGATCGCCACGCCGGGCAGCGCCGCGCGGAGCGCCGGCAGCAGGGGCCGCACATCCTCCACCCGTCCGGCGGAGCGCCAGGGGCCGAGCTGCGAGCCGGCATCGTCGGCAAGCGCGCCGATCACCGCGATGCGCCGCGCCGAGGCGGCGATCGGGAGCAGATCGCCGTCATTCCTGAGCAGCACGATCGATCGCGCCGCGGCATTGCGGGCCGCCGCGCGGTTGGCCGGGGTGAGCATCGCCGCCGCCTCCAGCGCCGCGTCGCCGCGATAGGGGTTGTCGAACAGGCCGAGCCGCTCCTTGACCGAGAGCACGCGGCGGACGGCGCGGTCGAGCGCCTCCATCACCGCCGGATCGGCCTGCGCGCGCCGCTCGAGCTCGGCGGCGTAGAGGCCGCTGTTCATGTCCATGTCGACCCCGGCGCCGAGCGCGAGCGCCGCCGCGTCGGCATCGCTGCCCGCGACGCCATGGGCGCGCAGCTCGGCAACGCCGTTCCAGTCGCTGACCACGAGGCCCGGCCAGTGCCAGGCATCGCGAAGGGTGCCGGTCAAGAGGTCGTGATCGGCATGGGCGGGGACGCCCCCGATCGTGTTGAAGGCCGCCATGAATGATCCGGCGCCGGCCCGTGCGGCGGCGTGGAATGGCGGGAGATAGATTTCGTTCAGCGCGCGATCGGACAGGTCCGCACCGGCATAATCGCGCCCGCCGGTGGCCGCGCCATAAGCGGCGAAATGCTTGGCCGTGGCGAGGATCGAATCGGGCGCGGCGAGCGTGGCGCCCTGGAAGCCGCGCACCTGCGCCTCGGCCATCCGGCTGCCGAGATAGGGATCCTCGCCCGCGCCCTCGACGACGCGGCCCCAGCGCGGATCGCGGGCAATGTCGATCATCGGCGCGAAGGTCCAGTTGAGCCCGGCGGCGCTTGCCTCGATGGCGGCAATGCGGGCGGCGCCTGCTTCGACCGCCGGATCCCAGCTCGCCGCCATCGCCAGCGGCACCGGGAAGATCGTGCGATAGCCGTGGATCACGTCGGCGCCGAGCAGGAGCGGGACGCCGAGCCGCGATTCTTCCACCGCGATCCGCTGCACCTCGCGCGTTTCGGCGGCGCCGGCGACATTGAGATAGGAACCGACGCGCCCCTGGCGGATGCGCGCGCGCTCGCCATCGTCGATCAGGCTGTTCGGCGCGCGCTGGCGCCCGCCGGCGACCTGGACGAGCTGGCCCACCTTCTCGGCGACCGTCATCCGCGACAGCAGCGCCTCGACCCGCGGCGACGCGGCCTCCTGCGCCGATCCTGCCACCCCGGTGACGGCCAACAGCACGGCGAGCAACGACCGCTTCAACCCCATCGACCCCCTCCTCAATCGGCCCAGGCGGCATCCTCCAGATGGAGCTCGGCGGCGCCGTTGCCGTGATAGTCGTCGCGCTTGACCCGGCCGGCGAGCCATAGCTTGCGGTGCGGCGGCGCGGCGAGCAGCGCCTCGCCCAGTGGGCCATCCGCCATGCGGAAGGCGATCGCCTTGATCCGCCGCCCGTCCGCGCCCGCGGCGATCACCCGCAGGTGGCCGCTGCCGACAATGTCCGCCTTCACGAGGTTCACCGGGCCGGCGACCACCGCCGGGCCGGGCCAGCCGGCGCCATAGGGGCCGCCGGCGTCGAGCGCGTCGCACAGATGCGCGGTGACCCCGCCGGGCGCGACCACCGCGTCGATCAGCAGGGCGCGCCCGTCGCGGCTCGCTGCGATCGCTGCGCCAAGCCGGTCGTCGAGGAAATCGGCGAGCGCCTCGATCCGGTCGCCGGCCACGGTGAGGCCGGCCGCCATGGCGTGGCCGCCGCCGGCGACGAGCAGGCCGCTGTCCTTGGCGGCGAGCACCGCGGCGCCGAGATCGACCCCGGAGATCGACCGGCCCGAGCCCTTGCCCGGGCCCTCCGGCTCGAGCGCGACCACGATTGCCGGCTTGTGCAGCTTTTCCTTCAATCGCCCGGCGACGATGCCGATGACGCCGGGGTGCCAGCCCTGGCCGGCGACGAGCGCGACCGCGCGATTGCCCTGCGCGGCGGCGAGCGCCTCCGCCTCCTCGGTCACCGCCGCCTCGATCGCGCGCCGCTCCTCGTTCAGCCGATCGAGCTCGGCGGCGATCGCCTGCGCCTCGGCCGGATCCTCGGTCGTGAGCAGCCGGACGCCGAGATCGGATTTGCCGACCCGGCCGCCGGCGTTGATCCGGGGGCCGAGCGCGAAGCCGAGATCGCGGCACTCGACCGCACGGGTGAGCCTCGCGGCATCGGCGAGTGCGGCAAGGCCGATATTGCGCCGGCCCGCCATGACCTTCAACCCCTGCGTCACGAAGGCGCGATTGAGGCCCCTCAGCTGCGCCACGTCCGCGACCGTGCCGAGCGCGACGAGATCGAGCAGCTCGATCAGCTTCGGCTCCTCGCGGCCGGCGAAGAAGCCGCGCGCGCGCAATTCGCGAAGCAGCGCCGCGCCGAGCAGGAAGGCGACGCCGACCGCGGCGAGATGGCCGTGCGCCGCCGCCTCCGCCGCTTCGTCGAGCCGGTTCGGATTGACGATGGCGAAGGCGTCGGGGAGCGTGCTCGCGCATTTGTGGTGATCGACGACGATCACGTCGAGGCCGGCTTCCTTCGCCATCGCCAGCGCCTCGAACGCCTGCGCCCCGCAATCGACCGTGACGACGAGCTGCGCCCCGTCCCCGGCAAGGCGGACCAGCGCCTCGCCCGAGGGCCCATAGCCCTCCATCAGACGATCCGGGATATAGGCGCCCGCGTCGAGCCCGAGCATGGCGAGCAGCCGGATCAGCAGCGCCGCGGACGTGGCGCCGTCCACGTCATAGTCGCCGAACACGATCACCCGTTCGCCACGCTCGACCGCATCGGCAAGCCGCGAGGCCGCCTTGTCCATGTCGGCGAAGAGCGAGGGATCGGGCATGAAGCCGCGCAGGGTGGGCGCGCGGTGACGATCCAGCTCATCGCGCGCGACGCCGCGGGCCATCAGCAACTGATCGACGAGATCGTCGGGGGCGAAGCCGGGATCGAGCCCTTCGGTGCCGCCGCGCCAGCGCCACGGCTGGCCGAGGATCGAGCGCGAAACGCCATAGACATGGGGAGAAACCGTCAACACGCGCACATCCTAGGGCAGCCGCGCGTCCGCGTGAATCCCGAACTGGCGAAAGCCGCGTTCACCATGCCCTTTCGCCGGTTCTTCACCTGTTCGGCATTACACCGACGCTGCCGGAATTCGGCCGTGAGGAGATGTAACATGCGACGCATCGTCACCCTCGCCTTCCTCGCCACGCTGGCGTCCGGCGCGGCCCTGGCTCAGCCGCCGGCGGCCTCGCCCGATCAGCCCCGCACCGTCCAGCTCGAGCTTCGCCAGGGCGGCCGCCTGCTCGGCACGCCAAGCGTAACCCTTGCCCCCGGCCGTTCGGCCGCGGTCAGCGTCGGCGGAGTCTATTCGCTGCGCCTCAGGCTCGATCACGCCGCCGATGCGGCGAGCGCCGCCTATCTCGTCCGATCGACGCTGTACCGGTCGGACGGCAGCGGTGGCCCTGTCGCCTCACCCGCCGTGACGCTCGCCGAGGGCGAGCAGGCGCGGCTCAGGATCGCGGCCGGCGATGGCGGGCCGCTCCTGTTCGCGGTGCTGATCCACTAGGGCGATTCGTCAGTCGTGCTGGCCCGGCTCGCGCCGGTGCTCGCCGCGCACCCAGCGCACCGTGCCGGTCGACGCGCGCATGACCACGCTTTCGGTGGTGATGCAGCTCTTGCGGCGCTTCACGCCTTCCAGAAGCGTGCCGTCGGTGACGCCGGTGGCGGCGAAGATGACGTCGCCCTGCGCCAGATCCTCCAGGTGATAGATCCGGTTGAGATCGGTGACGCCCCAGCGCGCGGCGCGGCTTCGCTCGTCATCGTTGCGGAAGACGAGCCGGCCCTGGAACTGGCCGCCGACGCAGCGCAGCGCCGCCGCCGCGAGCACGCCCTCGGGCGCGCCGCCCTGGCCCATATAGACGTCGATCGTCGTATCGGGATCGGTGACGGCGATCACGCCCGCGACATCGCCGTCGGGGATCAAGGCGACGCCGCAGCCGAGGCTCCGCAGCTCGGCGATCAGCGCGGCATGGCGCGGGCGATCGAGCACGCAGGCGATGATCTCGCCCGGCGGCACGCCCTTGGCCTCGGCGATCGCGCGGATATTGTCGCTGGGCGATTTCGCGAGGTCGATCACGCCCTCGGGATAGCCGGGGCCGATCGCGAGCTTGTCCATATAGACGTCCGGCGCGTTGAGCAGGCAGCCTTCCTCGGCGATCGCGAGGACGGCGAGCGCATTGGCGCCCGCCTTGGCGGTGATCGTCGTGCCTTCGAGCGGATCGAGCGCGATGTCGATCTTCGGCCCGCTTCCCTGCGCGGCGCCCACCTTCTCGCCGATATAGAGCATCGGCGCCTCGTCGCGCTCGCCCTCGCCGATGACGACCGTGCCGTCCATTTCGAGCTCGTTGAGCGCCGCGCGCATCGCCTCGACCGCCGCGCGATCCGCCGCCTTCTCGTCGCCACGACCGACCAGTTTCGACGCGGCGACCGCCGCCGCCTCGGTCACCCGCACCATCTCCATCACCAGCAGCCGATCGAGAACGTGGCTCGCGCTTACCATGATATTCGTCATCCTCTCTTGGTTTGCCGGGCGGATAGGCGAGGCCTGTCACAAAGTCGAGACGCGCGCCGGGGTTCCGCCGGCTAGCCGCGGCGGCGCGACCGGCGCTCGCCGCGCCGTTCCTTGCGCCTTGCCTTGGCGGCGGCGGAGGCGGCCTTGCGCTTGCCTTCGGGCGTGTCGCCGAACCTCACTTCGTCGAGCGGGAGGGCATCGCCCGCCGCCGGATCGAAGCCGAGGCTCGCCAGCGTCGCGGCGAAATGTTCGGGCAGCGCCGCGGTCGCGTCGATCCGCCCGCCGTCCGGGTGATCGATCCGGAGCCGCCGCGCGTGGAGGTGCAGCTTGCGGCTGATCGCCCCGGTGAGGAAGGCGTCCTGCCCGCCATATTTGCCATCGCCGACGATCGGATGACCGATGGCGAGCATGTGGACGCGCAGCTGGTGAGTGCGCCCCGTCAGCGGCTGCAGCTCGACGAAGGCGGCGCGATTGCCGGCGCGTTCGATCACGCGGTAGCGGGTGCGCGACGGCTGGCCCTCCTCCTCGTCGACATGCATCTTCTCGCCGCCCGTGCCGGGCTGCTTGGCGAGCGGCAGATCGATCAGCCCCTCCTCCACCGAGGGCACGCCCGCGACGACCGCCCAATAGACCTTGCGCGCGGTGCGACCGGAAAAGGCGCGCGAGAAAAAGGCGGCGGCGCGCGGCGTGCGGGCGACAAGCAGCGCCCCGGACGTGTCCTTGTCGAGCCGGTGGACGAGCTTGGGCCGCGGCGCGCCTTCATCGACCAGGCCGTCGAGCAGCCGATCGAGATGGTCCTTCGTCTTCGTGCCGCCCTGGGTGGCGAGGCCCGGCGGCTTGTTCAGCACGAAGGCGGCGGGATCGGATTCGATCACCATCGCGCGGACGAACTCGATCTCGTCCTCGCTCAGCACTTCGCGGCGGCGCTGCGGCTTTGCTGGCGCGGCCTTCGCGCTCTGGGGCGGCACGCGGATCACCTGCCCCGCCTCGATCCGATCGCCCGGAGTCGCGCGCTTCCCGTCGATTCGCAGCTGACCCGTGCGCGCCCAACGCGAAACCTCGCCAAACCCCGCCTCCGGCAGATGGCGCTTGAACCAGCGATCGAGCCGGATGCCATCATCCTCGGCATCGACGGTGAACTGGCGGACCTGATCGCTGCTCATCCCGCCGCCCGCACGATCCACAGGCCCGCGAAGAGCAATGCCACCGCGCCGAGCACCGAGGCGAGGACGTAAGCGAGCGCGGTGCCGATCTCGCCCCGCTCGATCATCAGCGCGACCTCGAGGCTGAAGGCCGAGAAGGTGGTGAAGCCGCCGAGCAGCCCGACGCCGAGGAGCAGCCGTGTCTGCTCGCTGCCGCCGGCCCTGACCAGCCAGCCGGCCAGCAGGCCCATGAGGAGCCCGCCGGCAAGGTTCACGCTCAAGGTTCCCCAGGGAAAGCCGGGGCCGAGCCCGCGCAGCGCGACGAGCCCGACGAGATGCCGCAGGCCCGCGCCGAACGCGCCGCCGAGCATGACGATGAGCAGGTTGGGCATGGCCGGCCTGTACCCGGCCGGGCGTCGGTGCGCCAGCCTCAGCGCCCGTTATTGACGATCAGCGCGACTTCGGACCCGTTCGCCTGCGGCGTGACGATGAGGTAATAGGCGCCATCGGTGCGCGGATTGACCCCGCCGAGCACATGATCCTGCCCACGCACCTGATGCTCCGCATCATAGCCGCCGCGTTGCGCGACGCCCTGGTAGAACTGGATCACCCGCTGCCAGCTGTCGCTGGTCGTGAAGCTGACGACGCGCATCGAGCAGCCGCCATTGTTGTTCCCCGCCGCCTCGGTGATGCGGCCTCCCGGATAGGCCGGAAACTCGGCCGGCAGACGCTGCGCCCAGGAGAGGTTGTTGTCG
Organism: Sphingosinicella ginsenosidimutans; assembly: GCF_007995055.1. Lineage (NCBI taxonomy): Bacteria > Pseudomonadati > Pseudomonadota > Alphaproteobacteria > Sphingomonadales > Sphingomicrobiaceae > Allosphingosinicella > Allosphingosinicella ginsenosidimutans. Next base: position 970,354 of record NZ_VOQQ01000001.1, read on the forward strand.
AAGGGCTGGGCGCAGCCGGCGGGCGCGTGATCGCCCCCCGCCGCCGCGACCCGCTGGCCGCCGGCGGACGATCCGGCGGGATATTGCGCCTGCACCGGGGTTTCGGGCGGGCGCGCCTGATTGGGATGCGCCTGCTGGTTGAGATTGGGATCGACCATGATCTGGTCGGCGAGCGCGCTGGTCAGCGCCGGATCGGCATCGTTGCCGGCGAGGCTGTTGTCGAGCGCGGCGAGATTGTTCGCCTCCCCGCCGCCGCACGCGGCGAGGGCAAGCAGGCCGGCAAGGCCGATCGAACGAAGAATCATGGCGCGAGCGATCATGAAAGGCGTCTCCCTGACGCCCTATATGCCGCAAGCCGGGCCGCGATGGGTGATCGGAATCGGTTAATGCGGGGGCCGGGCGGCATCTGTGCCGGAACGGGACTGCCAGTAGGCGAAGGTTTCCGCCTGAACCGAGGCGATGAAGCGCGCCGCCTCGGGCCCCTCCCACGGTCCATCATAGCCGCGGTCGCGGCCGCCGCCGGCGACCCACCAGCCCTGGCCGGGAATGCCGTCGCTGGCGCGAACGACAAGCACCGCGAGCTCCGGCTCGCCGTTGGCGGCGGCGGCGCGGTCGATCTCGCCAAGCATCGCGCACAGCGCCCGCATCTTCGGCCGGGAAAAGCGGTACCCCAGATGCTCGAGCAGCGTGCCATAGGAGAGGGCGGTGCCGGCCCGCGCTGCCGCGACCAGATGGGCGCGCACCTCGTGCGGGTCGGCGATCGGGATCATTCGGTCTCCTCATGCCTCCCCGTGCGGCGCACCCTCGTGGGGAGGATCCACGGGAGGATTTAGTGTTCCGAGCCGGTCAGCACCAGCCGGCCATCGACGCCGCCGCCGTTGCGGGGCGTCAGGCGCACCTCGAAATGCTGATCGCCGCGCCGAGTGCCGGAGATGACGAAGCCACCGCCATCGGGCGCGGCCGAGGCGACATGCACGTCCGGTCCGCGCGCCGGATCGCGATACCAGTCGGCGATGCGCGCGCTGTCGTCGGGACTCGAAAAGGCGATGTCGACCACGCCATCGCCTTCATTGGCGTTGACGTGGACGCCACCGACCCGCGAGCCCGGATAGAGGAATCCGTCGGTGCTGTCGGCGCGCATTTCGGCGCGGACGCTTTCAGGCACGCTCACCGACATGTTGAACCCGGGCGCCTGGATCGACACGCGGCCGTCCTGGCCGTTTCCGGCGGCATTGATGTCGATATTGGCGTCCTCACCCGCGTCGTTGCCGATGTGGACATCGCAGGCGCCGAGCACGAGCGCACCGGCGAACAGGGGAGCGAGCTTCAGCAAGGTCATGGCGATCCTCCTCGGCGCGGGTATAAGTGTATTATGTAGGCAACACAATCCGTCACCGCACTTGCATCGGCCCGGCGGGCGGGGAATGATCCGCGTCCATGAAGACCGACCCCAGGATCGACGCCTATATCGAGCGCCAGGCGGACTTCGCCCGGCCGATCCTGACCCATCTTCGCGCGACGATCCACGAGGCGTGCCCCGACGCGGAGGAAGCGGTGAAGTGGGGGATGCCGAACTTCCTCTACAAGGGGAAGATCCTCGCCAACATGGCTGCGTTCAAGGCCCATGCGAGCTTCGGTTACTGGAACGATGCGATGCTCCGGCAGGATGAGCGCAATTCCGAGGCGATGGGGCAGTTCGGGCGGATCGGATCGATCGACGATCTGCCCCCGCGCGATCGCCTGATCGAGCTGACGCGCCAGTCGATGGCGCTGATCGATTCGGGCGCGAAGCCGCCGCGCCCGCCGGCGAACAAGGCGCCGCCCGAGGTTCCGAATGACATGCGCGCCGCGATCGACGCCAATGCACCGGCAAAGGCGACGTTCGATGCCTTCCCGCCCAGCGCCAGGCGCGATTATGTCGAATGGATCACCGAGGCGAAGCGCGAGGAGACGCGCACGAAGCGGATCGCGCAGGCGGTGGAATGGCTCGCCGAGGGCAAGCGCCGGAACTGGAAATACGAAAACTGCTGAACGCTCAGAGCTGCCCGTTCGGGATCGGCTCGGCTGGCGGCGCGACCGGGTGGCAGACCGGCAGGTGGAGCCGCTCCGCGTCGGAGCAGTTTCGCACCTGCGTATCGCCGGTCGGCGCGATGAAGATCGCCCAATGCCGGCCATCGTCGCACAGTGCCACCCACATGGCGAGATTGCCGTGATCCTGCTGCTGCGCGACCGCCTGCACCTTGTGGCAACGATTGCCGTTGTCGCGGATCGCCCGCATCAACCCGAGCCGCTGCATCGGCGGCGAGAGCGCCTTGAGCTGGTCGTTATAGGGATTGGCGATGGTGATGTGCTGGACGTTGGCGGGCGGCGAATCGTCGCCGCACGCCGCCAGCGCCGCCAGGGCGGCGGCACATCCGGCGGTGAGGAGGGCGACGCGGATCATTGCGTGTTCGCGGCTGCGCCCGGCGCCGGCGCCACGGCGCCGTTGACCACCGTCGCGCCGCCATTGCCGGTGAGGACGATCGTATAGGTCGCGCCGTTGTCGCAATGCGCGGTCCAGGCCGGATTGCCCCGCTGCGGCGCGGCCGGCTCCGATGAATCGACATGCTGGCAATCCTGGTTGGCATCGCGGATCGCCCGGATGAAGACCCCGTTGCGGCTGCCCTCGGGAAGCGCGGCGATCTGGTTCCCGCTCGCGGCGGCGCTGTCGGCCTCATTGACCGGCGCGACGGGCGGCGGGCTTGAATTGCACGCGGCGAGCACGAGAGCGGCAGCGGCGGCGGCGACGGTCCGGATCATCGCGGGTTCTCCTTCCCCGTGGTTGGGCCAAGGTCGATCGGCGAAACCGCGGCTTCAGCCGACCTGGGCGGCGTCGCGATAGTGCGCGCGAAGCGCACCTTTGTCGATCTTGCCGGTGCCGAGCTTGGGCAGCGGCCGATCGGCGATCCAGATGACCGCCGGCAGCTTGAACGCAGCCAGCCGCTCCGAAAGAAAGGCGAGCACGGACGCGGAATCGAGCCCGCCTTTCTCGCCATAGATGACGGCGGCCGGCGCCTCGCCGAGCCGTTCGTCGGGAATTCCGAACACGGCCGCCTCGGTCACGAGCGGGTCACCATAGAGGGCGGCCTCGACCTCCTGGGCGCTGATATTCTCGCCGCCCCGAATGATGATGTCCTTCTTGCGATCGACGATGAAGAGATAGCCGTCCTCGTCGAGATAGCCGATGTCGCCGGTGCGGAAATAGCCGTCGGCGGTGATCGCCGCGCGGGTCGCGGCCTCGTCGTTCCAATAGCCGCGGATATTGGCGGCCGAGCGGATCGCGATCTCCCCGCGCTCTCCGGCGGGCAGGTGAGCGTCGCCATCGCCGAGGATGGCGAGCTCGACCAGCGGCTGCATCACCCGTCCGGTCGAGGCCGGCTTGTCATGGTAGTTGGACCAGAAGTTCGAGCAGCCGACCGCATTGGTCTCGGTGAGGCCGTAGCCGAGCGCCGGCTGCGCGCCGGTGAAGGTCCTTTCAAGCCGCTCGACATGCGCGACCGGCCGCGCCGCGCCGCCGGCGGCGATGTCGGTGAGCGACGACAGGTCATATTTCGTGCGGGACGGCGACTGGGCGAGCTCCATGCTCATCGTCGGAACCCCGACGAAATAGGTGATCTTCTCCTTCTCGATCAGCCGCAGCGCCTCTTCCGGGTCCCATTTCGGCATCAGCACCATCGTGCGCCCGATGACGAAGCTGTTGAGCAGCACCGGCACCTCGCCGGTCACATGGAAAAGCGGCACGTTGATGAGGGTGCGCGGCGGCGCCGGCGGGTTGCCCGACGCCTGGCGGATGCCGAGCAGGGCGGCGAGCCCCATCGCATAGGTATAGACGGCGGTCGTGACGGCGCGATGGGTCGAGACCGCGCCCTTGGCGAGGCCGGTCGAGCCGGACGTGAAGAGGATGGTCGCATCGTCGGTCGGCAGCACGATCGGCAGATCGGCCTCGCCGGCATCCATCAGCGGCGCGATCGCCGACTCGATCGGCCCCTCGATGGGGAGAATGACGAGCGGGATCGGGCAGCCCGCGGCCTGGAGCCGCTCGCCGCGCGGCGCATCGGCGATCATCAGCTTCGGCCGGGTCAGCGTCAGCGCGTGCATCATCTCCTCGCCGCGCCACCAGCCGTTGAGCAGGGTCGCGACCCCGCCGGCCTTGAGCACCGCCATCCAGGTGACGATCCACGCCGGGCAGTTGCGCATCACGATGCCGATCCGGTCCCCCTTGCCGACGCCGCGCGCGACGAGGGCGCGGGCGAGTGATGTGGCCTGGCGGTTGAGATCGGAGAAGCTCAGCCTCTCATCCCCGGCGACCACGGCCTCCATGTCGGCGTGAAGACCGCAGAAGATGTCGAACAGGGTGGGGAGCGTCGGCGGGAGATTGGTCACGATGGCGAGGCCGGTGTCGGGATCGCGGCCGACCTGGATCCGTCCGCCCTCGCCGGTGACCTCGGCGATCGCTGCGTCATAAATGCGATCCAGCTCGCTCGGCATCCAGTCCTGCTCCGTCTTTGCCTTTTCTTATGCCCCCACTATGAAGGCGCGAACCCGGAGGGGGAAGCCTTGATTGACGCACTGACGACATCGGCGGCGGCGGCGAACGCGGTTTCCGCGATCCGATATACCGACCTGCATTTGAGCCCGATCGTGTTCCAGATCGGTGCCTTCTCGCTGCGCTGGTACAGCCTCGCCTATCTCGCCGGGATCGTCGCCGGCTGGTGGTATCTGATGAAGCTGCTCGGGCAGCCGGGCGCGCCGATGGCGAAGCGCCATGCCGACGACATGGTCTTCTATGCGACGCTCGGCATCATCCTCGGCGGGCGGCTCGGCTATGTCCTGTTCTACAAGCCGCTCGACTATCTCCAGCATCCGGTGGAGATCGTGCGCCTGTGGGACGGCGGAATGTCGTTCCACGGCGGCGTCATCGGCGTCAGCCTCGGCATCATGTGGATGGCGCGAAAGCACCGGCTCGATTGGCTGCGGATCCACGATTATGTGGCGTGCTGCGTGCCGTTCGGGCTGTTCTTCGGCCGGCTCGCCAATTTCGTGAACAGCGAATTGTGGGGCAGCATCACGACCGTGCCCTGGGCGGTGCGCTTCTGCGAATCCTTCGATGCGGCGGGCGTCTGCACCGCGCTCGGCCCGCCGCGCCATCCAAGCCAGCTCTACGAGGCGGCGCTGGAGGGCATCGTGCTGTTCGCGATCCTCGCCTTCGCCTTCTGGAAGACTCGGGCGCGCTACAAGCCGGGGCTCCTCGTCGGCCTCTTCATCCTGGGCTATGGGCTGATCCGCTTTGGGCTCGAATTCATCCGCGAGCCGGACGCGCATCTCGTCCATTTCGCGCAGGAGACCGGGCTGCACATGGGACAGTGGCTGTCGCTGCCGATGATTCTCGGCGGGCTCTATCTCGTCTTCACCGCGAACAAGCGCACGGAGCGCGTCCGGCCGGTCCCCGCCGATGAGCCGGCCGCCACCTGAAGACGATCTGCGCCGGCGGATCGAGGCAGAGGGCGCGGTGAGCGTCGCCGATTATATGGCGGCGGCGAACGCCTATTATTACGCCACCCGCGATCCGCTTGGCGCGGCCGGCGACTTCACGACCGCGCCCGAGATCAGCCAGATGTTCGGCGAGCTGATCGGCATCTGGTGCGCCGATCTGTGGCGGCGCGCGGGCCGGCCCGACGGCATCGCCTATGTCGAGCTCGGGCCCGGGCGCGGCACGCTCGCCGCCGATGCGCTGCGCGCCATGCGCGGCGCCGGGCTGGTGCCGCAGGTCCATTTCGTCGAGACCAGCCCGGTGCTCCGCGCGGCCCAGGCCGAACGGGTGCCGGACGCGCGCTGGCACGACGATCCGGCCGCGCTGCCCGAAGGCCCGCTGCTGATCGTCGCCAACGAATTTTTCGATGCGCTTCCGGTCGCGCAGTTCGATGCGGCGGGGCGCGAGCTCATGGTGACGATCGAGGGCGGTCGCTTCGTCCGCGAGGGCAGTGTCGCGACCGAAGCGTCGCCGGCCGGGATCGCGCTCGCCCGCTTGCTCGCGTGCCGGATCGTCACCCAGGGCGGCGCGCTGCTCGCGATCGACTATGGCCCGGCGCGGCCCGGCGCGGGCGACACGCTCCAGGCGGTCAAGGGCCATGCTTTCGCCGATCCCTGGGAGGCGCCGGGGAGCCGCGACCTCACCGCCCATGTCCAGTTCCCGGCGCTCGCCGCAGCGATTCGCGGCGAGGGCGCAAGCGTCCACGGACCGCGCCCCCAGGGCGACTGGCTGGAGGCGATGGGGATCGCGCTTCGCGCCGCCGCGCTGGCCCGGTCCGCGCCGGAGCGGACCGAGGAGATCGAGGGCGCGCGGCTGCGCCTCACCGCGCCGGCGCAGATGGGGCGATTGTTCAAGACCATGGCGGCGACCGCGCCGGGCTGGCCCGATCCGGCGGGGTTCTGAGATGAGCGAGATCACCTATCGCGACGCGACCGCCGCCGACGTCGAGGCGATCGACGCGCTGTTCCGGCGCGTCTTCACCGAGATTTTCGGCCATCTCTACGATCCGGCAGACCTCGCCGCCTTCTATGCCGGTTTCACCCGCGAGGCATGGCTGGCCGAGCTCGCCCAGCCGGACCTCCGCATCCGCCTTGCCGAAGCGGATGGCGCGGTCGCCGGTTTCGCCAAGGTCAGCGACCCGACCCTGCCGGTGACGCCCGCGGGCCCGGCGATGGAGCTGCGCCAGCTCTATCTCGATCCGGACCAGCGCGGCGCGGGCGTGGCGGACGCGCTCATGGCCTGGGCGCTTGGCGAGGCGGAGGCGCGCGGCGCTGGCGAAATCTTCCTCTCCGTCTACATCGACAATCACCGCGCCCGCCGGTTCTACGAACGATATGGATTCGAGACGGTCGGGCGTTACGACTTCATGGTCGGCACCCATGCCGACGAGGATTTGCTGATGCGGCGGACATTGTGAGCGTCGAGACCATCCGATCGCGCCTGATCGGCGTGCCGCACGGCTTTCTCGGCCGGCGCGGCGGCGTCTCGCAAGGGGTGTGCGCGGGCCTGAACGTCGGCCTCGGGTCCGGCGACGAGCGCGCCGCCATCGCCGAAAACCGCCGCCGCGCCGTGGCCGCCGTGGCGCCGGGCGCCGCGCTGGTGACCGTCCATCAGGTCCATTCCGCGATCGCGGTCCATGCGGCCGCCCCCTGGCCGGACGATGCGCGGCCCCATGCCGACGCCATGGTGACGGATCGGCCAGGCCTCGCCCTCGGCATCCTGACCGCCGATTGCGCGCCGGCCCTGCTCGCCGATGCCGAAGCGGGGGTCATCGGCGCCGCCCATGCGGGCTGGAAGGGCGCGCTTGGCGGCGTGATCGAGGCGACGATCGTCGCGATGGAAAAGATCGGCGCGGCGCGCGAACGGATCGCGGCGGCGATCGGCCCGGCCATCGCGCGGCGAAGCTATGAGGTGGACGAGGCCTTTGCCCGCCGCTTCGCCGAGGCCGACCCGGACAATGAGCGATTCTTCGCGCCCGGACGCGCGGGCCGTCACCAGTTCGACCTCGAAGCCTATGTCGCCGCCCGGCTCGCCGCCGCCGGCGTGACCCGGGTGGAGGCGATGGGGCTCGACACCTATGCCGATCCCGACCGCTTCTTCTCCTATCGCCGCGCCACCCATTCGGGCGAAGCCGATTACGGCCGCCAAATTTCGCTGATCGCGCTTCCGGGCTAGATCGTCGCCGTCGATTTCGGTTAAAGGCGCGTCCGGGCAACGGACCTCACCCCTGGGCCGCTCCGCCGGAGCCGGCCTTGAGCCTGTCCCGAAGCGACAGGCTCGGTCTCCACGCATCGTTCGCGATTCGCCGAAGGGAGACGAGACATGGCAGACGAAAACGAACTGACCGGCGCGACCGCGCGCCGCCGACCCAAGCCCGACGTGCTGGAGATCGGCGGGCGCAAATTGAAGCCGTCCACGCTGATGATGGGCCACGGCTTCGATCCGGCGCTTTCCGAAGGCGCGCTGAAGCCGCCCATCTTCCTCACCTCGACCTTCGTCTTCGAGAACGCGGCCGCCGGCAAGCGCTTCTTCGAAGGCGTGACCGGCAAGCGGCCGGGCGGGGCGGAGGGCCTCATCTATTCGCGCTTCAACGGCCCCAACCAGGAGATATTGGAGGACCGGCTCGGCCTGTGGGAGGATGCCGAGGACGCGCTCAGCTTCTCCAGCGGCATGTCGGCGATCGCGACGCTGCTGCTCGCCTTCCTCCAGCCGGGCGACGTCGTCGTCCAGTCCGGTCCGCTCTATGCGGCGACGGAGACGCTGATCGGCCGCATCCTCGGCCGGTTCGGAATCCAATGGGTGGATTTCCCGGCCGGCGCGACCGAGGACGAGATCGCGGCAACGGTCGAGCGCGCGAAGGGGATGGGCCGGGTCGGCCTGGTCTACCTCGAAAGCCCGGCCAACCCGACCAACGCACTGGTCGATGTCGAGGCGGTGCGGCGCGTGTGCGACGCGGCCTTCGATGCCGATGTCCGGCCGCCGATCGCGATCGACAACACCTTCCTCGGACCTCTGTGGCAGCAGCCGCTGCGCCACGGGGCGGACCTGTCGCTCTACAGCCTGACCAAATATGCCGGCGGGCACAGCGACCTCGTCGCCGGCGGCATCACCGGATCGAGGGAGCTGATCAACCAGATCCGGATGATCCGCAACACGATCGGCACGATCACCGATCCCAACACCGCCTGGATGCTGCTGCGAAGCCTTGAGACGCTGGAGCTGAGGATGAGCCGGGCCGGCGAGAATGCCGCCAAGGTGTGCGCCTTCCTGCGCGATCATCCCAAGGTCGAGAGCGTCGGCTATCTCGGCTTCCTGACCGAGGGCCGCCAGGCCGACATCTACCGCCGCCACTGCACCGGCGCCGGATCGACCTTCTCGCTCTATCTGAAGGGCGGCGAGAAGGAGAGCTTCGCCTTTCTCGATGCGCTCAAGATCGCCCATCTCGCGGTCAGCCTCGGCGGCACCGAGACGCTGGCCAGCCACCCGGCGGCGATGACCCACCTGTCGGTGCCGGAGGATCGCAAGGCGGCGCTCGGCATCACCGACAATCTGGTGCGCGTGTCGATCGGGGTCGAGGATCCCGACGACCTGATCGCCGATTTCGATCAGGCGCTGAAGGCGGTGTAACGCCGCTTCGGCATTCGCCGGCGGCGAATGCCCGCTCCATCGTTCTTTGTACGCACGCCCTCCCCATCCCGGCTCCGCCGGGGCGGGGAGGCCTATGGGCGTTGCCGGATCGCCTTTCGCCGGTCCCGCCATTCGAGCACTTCCCATCCTTCCGCTTCGGCGAGGCGGATGAGGCGGGCGTCGGCGTTGGTGGCGAAGGCCTCGTTCGCCCAGCGATGAACCGGCGAATCGGAGATGTGATCCGAATAGAAGCGGATGTGGAGCGCGCCGCGATCGAGCCCCTCGCGCTGGAGCCAGGCCTCGATCATGTCGAGCTTGCCAAGGCCGTAGCAATTGGCGCCGTCGATCGTCGCGGTGATCCGGCCGTGCCGATCGGAGAGGGTGTCGGTCGCGATCACGTCGTCGAACCCGAGCCGCCGCGCGATCGCCGCCGCGTAGAGCCGGTAGGAGGCGGTGGCGAGGACGAGCCGGCGCCCGGCCGCCTTGTCCGCCGCGATCTGCATCCGCGCGCCGGGCAGGATATTGGTCCGAAGCTGGCGATCGGCGAACCGCTCCACCACCCGTGCGAGCGCATCCGGGGACGGCCGGCCGAGCAGCAGCTCGAAATTCATCTCCTTGAGGCGCCCGCGATCGATCAGGCGAAGGCCGTAGGCGAGCGTCGTCAGCGCCACGAGCGGGGCCAGCAGCAGCCGCCACGGCGACAGCCGCAGCGCCGCATAGCGCAGGAACGGCGGATAGGTCGGCCGCCGCGTGACCGTCCGGTCCATGTCGTAGATCGCCAATCCTTCGGTCATGGCACCCGCGCAAGCATGAAAGCGTTGCCCTTGTCCATGTTCCATGTGCTTGCCGGGGAGCGGGAATTGAAGCAGACACCCAAGCCATGAGCGTCGACTTCAGCCAGACCGACGAGGACGGGCGCTGCGTGCTTCGCTTCGAAGGCGCGCTCACCATGCTGAGGGCGCGGCGACTGAGCGACGAGCTGGCAGCCGTGCGGGCGGACGACATCGTCGTCGATCTCTCCGGCGTCGAGCGGATGGACACGGTCGGCGCCTGGCTGATCCACAAGCTTGAGCGTGACCGGGGCGCGACCGTCACCGGCGCGAGCGATGAGCAGCGCACGCTGATCGAGCATGTCGCGCAGGCCGACAAGCCGATCACGGTGCGCCGCCAGCCCGAGCCGCTGATCTACCAGTTCGTCGGGCAAGTCGGCGCGGCATCGGTCACCGCCGTGACCACGCTCGTCGGGCTGCTCGGCTTTTTCGGGTCGCTTTGCCTTTCGGTCGCGCAGATCTTCCGCCACCCGCGCCGCTTCCGCTTCAACGCGGTGGTGCAGCAGTTCGACATGGTCGGCATCCACGCGCTCGGCATCATCGGGCTGATGAGCGTGCTGGTCGGCATCGTCATCGCCCAGCAGGGCGCGGTGCAGCTGCGCCAGTTCGGCGCGGAGATCTACACCGTGAACCTGATCGGCCGCGCCGCGATGCGCGAGCTCGGCGTGCTGATGACCGCGATCATGGTGGCCGGCCGGTCCGGCTCCGCCTTTGCCGCCGAGCTCGGCTCGATGAAGCTCAACGAGGAGGTGGACGCGATGCGGATCATCGGCATCTCGCCGATGGAATCGCTGGTCTTCCCCCGCGTGCTCGCGACCCTGCTGATGATGCCGCTGCTCGGCTTCTACGCCGCGATCCTGGCCATCGTCGGCGGCGGCATCTTCACCTGGGCCTCGCTCGACATGCCGCCGATCACCTATGTCCAGCGAATCCGCGAGGTCATCCCGATGACCGACCTGTGGCAGACGCTCATCAAGGCGCCGACCTTCGGCTTCATCATCGCGATGGCGGGCTGTTTCCAAGGTCTTCTCGTCGAGGGCAATGCCGAGGAGGTGGGCCGCCGGACGACCACCGCCGTGGTCCAGGGCATCTTCCTCGTCATCGTGCTCGACGCCTTCTTCGCCGTCTTCTTCACCCAGATCGGATGGCCGTGAGCGACGCCGCCGAACCGATCATCCGCGTGCGCGGGCTCAAGAACATGTTCGGCGACCAGATCGTCCATGAGGATCTGGACCTCGACGTGCGCGCCGGCGAGATATTGGGCGTCGTCGGAGGATCGGGAACCGGCAAGTCGGTGCTGATGCGATCGATCATCGGCCTGCAGACGCCGGTCGAGGGCGACATCACCGTGTTCGGCGAGGAGATGATCGGCCGCGACGAGGAACATGCCAAGCATATCCGCCGCCGCTGGGGCGTGCTGTTCCAGGGCGCGGCGCTGTTCTCGACGCTGACCGTGGCCGAGAATATCCAGGTGCCGATCCGCGAATATTATCCCGGCCTTTCCGATACGCTGCTCGACGAGATCGCAGCCTACAAGATCGCGATGAGCGGCCTGTTCGCGGACGCAGGCAGCAAATATCCGGCCGAGCTTTCGGGCGGCATGAAGAAGCGTGCCGGCATCGCACGCGCGCTCGCCCTCGACCCCGAGCTGCTGTTCCTCGACGAACCGACGGCGGGGCTCGACCCGATCGGCGCCGCCGGTTTCGACCAGCTGATCGGCGAGCTTCGGGATTCGCTCGGCCTCACCGTCTTCCTCATCACCCACGATCTCGATACGCTCTATGCGATCTGCGATCGGGTCGCGGTGCTTGCGGACAGGAAGGTGATCGCGGTCGGAACGATTCCGGAATTGCTGGCATTGGACCATCCGTGGATACAGGAATATTTCAAGGGACCGCGCGGACGCGCCGCCGCGGCCATTAGCGAGCGCGAAAAGGCCGGGACCTGATGGAAACCAGATCCAACCAAATCCTCGTCGGCAGCATCGTGCTCGGCATGCTCGTCGCGCTCGTCGTGTTCATCGTCTGGCTGAGCCAGTTCGGCGAGGGCGGCGAAAAGACCTACGACATCTTCTTCCAGCAATCGATCGACGGGCTGGAAAAGGGATCGGGCGTGACCTTCCGCGGCGTCCCGGTGGGCCAGATCAAGGCGATCCACCTTGAACCCAGAAGCCCGCAATTCATCCGCGTGCGCATTTCCGTCAACGATACGACGCCGGTGCTCCAGGGCACGACGGCGACGATCCGCAGCGTCGGCTTCACCGGTCCGACCCAGATCCAGCTTGACCCGCCGCCGCCCCCGCCGCCGGGCCGGACGGCGGCGCCGCAGGTCGAAATCCAGTGCCCGCGCGTCAATCCGGAGGCGGAGTGCCCCTATGGCTATCCTGTCATCCCGGTCCGGCCGGGCGCGCTCGGGCAACTGCTCAACAGCGCGCCGGAACTGCTCGAGCGGGTGAACACGCTGACGGAGCGGCTCACCGAGCTGCTGGGCGACCGCAACCAGCGGTCCTTCTCCTCGATCCTCGACAATCTCGACGAGGTCACCCGCAACCTCGCGCGCAACGGTCCCGAAATCACGCAAACCATCGCGCAGGCACGCGAGACGCTGCGCCAGGCCGGGGATGCGGCCGAGCAGATTTCGCGGCTCGCTGGAACGACGAACAACCTGCTCGACGAAAACGGACGCCCGCTTATGGCCGAGCTGCAGCGCACCATCCATTCGGCCGACCAGAGCATGCAGAATCTGAATGCGGCGGTGAGCGATGCGCGGCCGGGCATCCAGACCTTCTCGAACCGGACGCTGCCGGAGGTCGGGCAATTGGTGCGCGACCTGCGCGCGACGAGCGAATCGCTGCGCTCGATCTCCCAGCGGCTCGACCAGGAAGGCGTGCGCGGAGTGCTCGGCGGCCAGCGGCTCCCCGATTATCGACCCGGTCGTGGCGCGCCGCGGCGACAGGAAAGGTGAAGGCAATGGGCAAGAAGTTGACGCCGTTCGCGGCCGCGGCGCTGGCAAGCCTGGCTTTGGCGGGATGTTTCGGCGGCGGCCGCCCGCCGGCGGCGCTGATGACGCTCACCGCCGCACAGGCCCCGGCGGCGGCCGAACCGCGCACGGTGACGGAGGGCGAGGCGATCACCGTCGCCACCCCTGATGCGCCGCGCGCGATCACCGCGAGCCGGGTGCCGGTCTATGTCGATGCGACGACGATCCAGTATCTTCGCGGCGCGCAATGGGTCGAATCGCCGACCGATCTGTTCCGGAACCTCCTGTCTGAAACGATCGCCGCGCGCACGCATCGCGCAGTCGTCGATCCGGCGCTCTACACGCAGGCGCGCAGTGCGGTGTTGAACGGCCGGCTGCTTCGATTCGGGCTCGATCCGGACGCGCATGAGGCGGTGGTGGAATATGAAGGTGCGCTGACCCGGCCGGACGCCGGCGTCGTCACCAACCGTTTCGCCGCCCGCGTGCCGGTGGCCGGAAACGACGCGACGACGGTCGGCGCCGCGCTCAACGAAGCAGCCAATCAGGTTGCGGTGGCGGTGGCCGCCTGGATCGGCGGCTGAAGCCGGCGCGCCGGCTCCGGGCGCGGCGCGCGACAAGACAATTGTCGGAAAACCGACCGGGGAGGCGCAGGCGCTACCCCCGCCCCTCCCCGGACGCGGATTTACATGCCGTTGGCGTCGGGCAGATTCTCGACCGCATCGGCGGCATTGGCACCGGCGTCGCGGACGGCGTCGGCGGTGTTGGAGAGATTGTCCGCCACCATGTCGTTGCTGCTGTTGCTCGCCATGTCGTCGAGCACGTCGGCCTGATTGTCCGCCGCCTGCTCGAGATTGTCGGCCGCATTCTCCTGCGGCGTGTTGTTGTGACAGGCCGCAAGCCCGATCAGGCCGGCGGCGATCGCCCCCAGGGTCACAATCCTCATTTCATTCCCCTTTGCAATTGCATCGCGAAGAGGCGCCCGAGCCGATGCCCAGGCGCCTCGGAAGCTGCGTGACAGTCAGCCGTCCGGCGGTTCAATCGCTGAGCCGCCGCTTCGGTTCCCTGAAAGCGCGCCGCGACCCTATCCGCGATGTCGGCGTTGGGCGGCATGCCACTCGCGCACCGCGTTCAGCGTGTTGGTGACATGGTGCTGCCAGTCCATGTCGGAGAAGGAATAGATGATCCGCCCATCGGGGGCGATCACATAGGAGGTCCGGCTGGTCATGTCCTGCCGTCCGGGCGTGAGAGACACGTCATAGGCGCGGATCGTGTCCGCCGTGGCGGTGGCGACCGGAAAGGCGTTGCGGCAAGCCTCGACCGAGAAGCGGGTCAGCGCCTCCTGCCCATCCGCCGACATGCCGATCACCCGCGCGCCGGCGGCGCGGAACTGCGCGGCGGCTTCCGAAAAGGCATGGGCTTCCAGCGTGCATCCCGTGGTGAAGGCCCGCGGGAAGAAATAGAGGACGACCGGCCCATGGCGGAGCTGCTCGGCCAGGTGCAGTCGGAACGGGCGACCCGCAAGTGCGCCGGTGGTGGTGAAATCGGGCGCGCGCACCCCGGTCTGGAGCGCCGGGACGGCGGCGCTGGGCGCCATCGCGAGCGCGGCGACGACGGCAAGATAGCGGATCATTCGCATCTGGAGACTCCTCGGCTGAAATGGCCTGGAACAAGGCCCGCACTAGCGTCGTATGTGGAATCCTGCCAGTCCGGTGGAACATTACGCATCCAACCCATGTTATTGTCTGGGAGAGGGTGCGTCCGGCAGTTGAAAATCTATATGACCAATGGAGAGCCGGAAACCGATATCGGCGACGCAAGGGCGTTCGACGAAGGCGAACAATTCCGCGCGCTCGTGCAGAGCGTCCACGATTATGCGATCTTCATGCTCGACGCCGACGGCTATGTCGCCAGCTGGAACCCGGGGGCCGAGCGGATCAAGGGCTATAAGGCCGGCGAGATCATCGGCCAGCATTTCTCCCGCTTCTACACCGAAGAGGATCGCGCGAACGGCGAGCCCGCGCGGGCGCTCGCGACCGCGGGCAACGAAGGCAAGTTCGAAAAGGAAGTCTGGCGCTGCCGCAAGGATGGCAGCCGTTTCTGGGCCAGCGTCGTCATCGATCCGATCCGCGACGATGACGGGACGGTGATCGGGTTCGCCAAGATCACCCGGGACATCACCGAACGCCGCGACGCGCAGCAGGAGCTGGAGCGGGCGCGCGAGGCGCTCGCGCAGGCGCAGAAGATGGAGGCGGTCGGCCGGCTGACCGGCGGCGTCGCCCATGATTTCAACAATCTGCTGACCGTGATCCGCGCATCGGTGGACATGTTGCGACGGCCCGGCCTCGCCGCCGAGAAGCGCGAGCGCTATCTGTCGGCGATTTCGGACACCGCCGACCGGGCGTCGCTGCTCACCGGGCAGCTCCTCGTCTTCGCCAGGCGCCAGCCGCTGCACAATGAGCGGTTCGCGATCGCGCCCCGGGTCGAGCGGATGCGGCAGATCCTCGCGACGACACTCGGCTCGCCGATCCGGCTGATCCTCGACCTGGCCGAGGATTCGGGCACTGTCTTTTCCGATCCGACGCAGTTCGAAACCGCGATCCTCAACATGGCGATCAACGCGCGCGACGCGATGCCGAGCGGGGGTCAACTGAGGATTTCGGCGCGCCGCGTCGAAGGGGCGCCGACCGCCGCCGGCCAGGTCCGCGAGGGGCCGTTCGTGGCGGTCGCCGTCGAGGACAATGGAATCGGAATCGACGACGAGACCCAGGCACGGATGTTCGAGCCATTCTTCACGACCAAGGCCATCGGCAAGGGCACCGGGCTGGGGCTCAGCCAGGTCTATGGCTTCGTCAAGACATCGGAAGGCGAGGTGACCGTCCAGAGCAGCCTCGGCGAGGGCGCGCGGTTCACCCTCTATCTCCCCCTCGTCGGGGAGGAAGCAGGCCCGGACGCCGGGAGCGACGAGGAGGCCGATCGAGCCGCCACGCCGATCGCCCGGCAGCGAATCCTGCTCGTCGAAGACAATGAGGAGGTGGGCACCTTCGCCAGCGGCCTGCTTGGCGAGCTTGGCCAGGACGTCGTGTGGGCGCACAACGCGGTCGAGGCGCTTGCCGCGCTCGATGCCGACGAGGGCGCGTTCGACCTGGTCTTTTCCGACGTGGTGATGCCGGGCGACAATGGCGTCCTCCTTGCCCAGGAGGTGCGTCGCCGCTGGCCGGCGCTCAGGGTCGTGCTCACCAGCGGCTACAGCCACGTCCTTGCCGAGGAGGGCAGCCACGGCTTCGAACTGCTCCGCAAGCCCTATTCGGTGGACTCGCTCGTCGCGATGATCGCCGGCCGATCCCGCCGCTCCGCCTAGCCCCGCGCGCGTCCTGCGCCGCGTCCCCGTGCGCCCGCGTTTCGCCGCCGCGGGGGTGCAATCGATTGCGGCCGCTGATAACGGCATCGCGGATGAAACGCGCGCTTCGATCCGCCTTGGCCCTCTCGCTCGGCCTGATCGCCGGCTGCGACGGCCATGCCGTCGATTTCGTGCATCCTCGCCCGTCCATCGTCGCGCCCGAGTTGGCACGCTTCGGCTATGACGACAATCAGGTGGGATGCGTCGCCGCGCGGCTTGGCGCGAGCCTCAGCGTCCATCGCCTGCGCGATCTCGCCACCGCCGCCGGCGCGGTGCGGCAGGGCTATTACGATCCGGCGCGCCTGACGCCGCGCGATTTCCGCTGGGTCGCCGCGACGATGCCGGCCGCCGCGATCCGCGCCGCTGTGGACGACGCCAACCAGGCCTGCGGGGTCTCCGCGGCGGTCGCGCCGCCGCCGATCGTCGCGCTCGCGCCGCCCTCCCCGGCCGAGCCCGAGCCCGCCTGGCTCAACCTCGGCCGCGCCGATTCGGGCCAATCGATCGCGGTCGATGCCGCATCGATCGAGCGATCGGGGACGACCGGCACCGCCTGGTTCCGGATGACGGATCCGGGCGCCGATCCGAGCCCCGACATCTTCCACCTCGTGATCGATTGCCAGGCGCACACGATCAACGCGACCGAGCGGCGGCGGCTGGACGCCCAGGGCCGCGTCGTCGAGACGCGGACCTATCCCGACAATCCGCTGCCGGTGGAGAACGGGACGGTGATGCAGATCGCCTGGCTGTCGATGTGCACCTAGGCGAAGGCTAGGCTGAGCGCCGCTCCAGCGCGTGGGCGGCCTCGTCGGTGAGCTGGCCCAGGATGTCAGCGACGCTCGCTTCTTCCTTCACCATCCCGACCGACTGGCCGGCCATCACCGATCCGGTCTCGACATCGCCGTCGATCACCGCGCGGCGCAGCGCGCCGGCCCAATAATGCTCGATCTGGAGCTGCGCCTCGGCCATCTCGACCTTCTCCTCGTCGAGAAGCTGCGCGACCTCGCGCTGCTTGGCGGCAAAGCTCTCCATCTCGCGATTCTTGAGCGCGCGGACCGGGATCACCGGCAGGCGCGGGTCGATCTGCACGCTCGTCACGGCATCGCGGGCCGAGGCGCGGATGAACGCCTTCTTGAAATTCGGATGGGCGATGCATTCGTGCGCGCAGACGAAGCGGGTGCCGAGCTGCACGCCCGCCGCCCCCATTTCGAGATAGCCGGCGATCGCGCCGCCATGGCCGATGCCGCCGGCGACGAAGATCGGCACCTCGTGGGCGAGCGGCGGCAGGATTTCCTGCGCGAGCACCGAGGTCGAGACCGGGCCGATATGGCCGCCGGCCTCCATGCCTTCGATCACCAGCGCATCGACGCCGGAGCGGATCAGCTTCTTCGCCAGCGCCAGCGCCGGGGCGAAGCAGATCAGCCTGGCGCCATTGCCCTTGATCCGCTCGATCGCGCCCGGCGGCGGCAGGCCGCCGGCGAGCACGACGTGGGAGACCCCATGCTTCGCGCACACGTCGATCAGCTCGCTGAGCTGCGGATGCATGGTGATGAGGTTGACGCCGAAGGGACGGTCCGTCAGCGCCTTCGTCCCCGCGATCTCGGCATCGAGCAGGTCCGGCGTCATCGCACCGCAGGCGATCACCCCGAACGCCCCTGCATTGGAGAGCGCGGAGACCAGATGGCGCTCCGAAATCCAGCTCATCGCGCCGCCGAGGATCGCGGTCTCGCAACCGAGAAATCCGGCGCCGCGCGCCATCAGGCGAGCGAGGCGATCGTGGCCGATCCGCTCGCTCACGCGGCGTCCTCCGCATCGAGGCCGTAGGCGGTGTGGAGGACGCGCACCGCAAGCTCGGTATATTCCTCGGGAATCAGCACGCTCACCTTGATCTCCGAGGTCGTGATCGCGACGATGTTGATGCCGCGATCGGCGAGCGTCCTGAACATGGTCGCGGCGATGCCGGCATTGGAGCGCATGCCGACGCCGACCGCGCTCACCTTCACGACATTGGTGTCGGTGAGGATTTCGGTGAAGCCGATCTCTCCCCTAATCTGTTCCAGCTCGGCGGCGGCATGGGCGAGCGAGGCGGTCGGCACGGTGAAGGTGAGGTCGCTCGCCTCGCCGGGGCGCGGGATATTCTGGACGATCATGTCGACATTGATGTTCGCCTCGGCGAGCGGCCCGAAGACCGCGGCGACGACGCCGGGGCGATCGGGGATGCCGGTCAGGGTGACGCGCGCCTCGTTCTTGTCATAGGCGATGCCGGTGATGACGTTGCGTTCCATATCATTGTCCTCAAGCGCCTCGTCCCCGACGATCATCGTCCCGGGCCGGTCCTCGAAGGAAGAGAGGACCTGGAGAGGCATGTTGGTGCGCATGGCGAGGCCGACAGAGCGGGTCTGGAGCACCTTGGCGCCGACACTGGCGAGCTCCAGCATCTCCTCATAGGTGACGGTGGAAAGCTTGCGCGCGCGCGGCACGATGCGCGGATCGGTGGTGTAGACGCCGTCGACATCGGTGTAGATGTCGCAGCGATCGGCCTTCATCGCGGCGGCGAGCGCGACCGCCGACGTGTCCGAGCCGCCACGCCCCAGGGTCGCGACGTCGCCGTCGGCGGTGACGCCCTGGAATCCGGGGATGACCGCGATGCCGCCCTGCGCGAACACGCCCTCCAGCACCGCGGCATCGATTCCCTCGATCAGGGCGGCGGCGTGGCCGGAGGCGCGGATCGGGAGCTGCCAGCCCATGTAGGAACGGGCATTGGTTCCCATGCCTTGCAGCGTGATCGCGAGCAGGCCCGACGTGACCTGCTCCCCGCTCGCCACCACCACGTCATATTCGCGCGGATCGTAGAGCGAGGCGGCCTCGCGGCAGAACTGGATCAGCCGGTCGGTCTCCCCCGCCATCGCCGAGACGACGACCGCGACCTGGTTCCCGCGCTCCGCCTCGCGCTTCACAAGGCCGGCGACATGGCGGATCCGCTCGATGCCGGCCATCGAGGTGCCGCCGAATTTCATAACGATGCGGGCCATGCGCGCTGCCGAAAGACGTGGGAAAGAAGTGGCGGCCCTGATAGGGAGCGGCCATGGCTCATGCAAGCGAGGCAAGCGTCACCGTCGATCCACGGGAAGCCGCGCATTTCGGCGCGCTCGCCGCGGAATGGTGGGACCCCAGGGGGTCGTCGGCGATGCTCCACAAGCTCGGCCCGGCGCGGCTGTCCTATATCCGCGCGCGGATCGACCAGCATTGGGGCGGCGACGAGCATGGCCTGAGGCCGCTCGCCGGCAAGCGCGCGGCGGATGTCGGCTGCGGCGCCGGCTTGGTCGCGGAGCCGCTGGCACGGCTTGGGGCCGAGGTCACCGGGATCGACGCGGCCGCGGAGAATGTCGCCGCGGCGAAGGCCCATGCGGCGGGACAGGGCCTCGCGATCGATTATCGCGCCGGCGGGATCGAGGCGCTGGATGGCCCCTACGACCTCGTCACCTGCCTTGAGGTGGTTGAGCATGTGGCGGACGTCGACGCTTTCCTGGCGGGCCTTGCCGGCGCGCTGGCGCCGGGCGGCCTGCTGATCCTTTCCACCCCGAACCGCACGACCTTGTCGAAGCTCGCGCTGATCACGATCGGCGAAGGCACCGGGCAGATCCCGAAGGGCACGCACGACTGGACCAGGTTCTTGACCCCCGATGAGCTGACCGCCCGGCTTGCCGCCCTGGGCCTGGACGTGACGGATGTGACCGGCCTCGGCTGGTCCCCGACACGGGGATTCCAGCTGAGCGTCGATACGTCGCTCAACTACCTGATCGCGGCGAAGCGGGCCTAGCGCGCCTCGCGGCTCAGCCGCGTCATCAGGATCGCCGCGCGCGTCGCCTGCCGGGGCAGGCTGGAGAGGGCGATCCACTCGCCCTCGGCGTGGCTTGCGCCGCCGGCCGCGCCCATGCCGGCGAGGGTGTCGGCGTCGGCGGCGACGAAGCTCGAATCCGCGGCGCCGCGCCTGGCGGGATCATATTCGGGCATCTCGGGAAGACCGAGATCGCGGTTGACGGCGTTCAGCCGTGCGAGAAGCGCGCGGTTGCCGGCGGTCGGCGCCATGGGGGGATAGCCGTCCCCGGCGAAGACCAGCTCGGCATCGGTCAGCGGCAGATGTCGCGCGACGATCGCCTGCATATGGGCGCGCACGCGGGCTTCCTGCCCGGCCGAGAGGGTGCGGATGTCGCCGCGGGCAATCGCAGTCTCGGCGACGATATTGGTCTTGCCCGACGCGGTGACCGCGAACCCGGCATCGTCGATCGAGGCCGGCGTGCCACCGGCAATGACGCCGACATTGTAGGTAAGATTGGGCTCCGGCAGCTCGCGGCGGAAACTGTCGAGGATCCGGGCGATCTCGTAGATCGCGCCGCAGCCAAGGCCGGGGCCGCACACGCCCGAGCTGTGGCCGGTGCGGCCGTGGGCGGTCAGCGTCCAGCTCGTCGAGCTGCGCCGCGCGACGGTGCCGTAATCGCGGCCGTCCTCGCGCGCGAGATTCTCGAACTCGAGCGCGACATCGGCCCATCGGCCGGCCTCGATCAGGTCGCGGCGCGCGGTCGCGATCGGCGCGCCGGGCCGTTCCTCGTCGCCGGTCATCACGACCATGATGTCCGCATCGTCGAGCGTGCCGGCCTGCTGCATCGCCCGAAGCGCCGCGATCGCGACGACATCGCCGCCCTTGCAATCGCCGACGCCGGGGCCGGTGGCGCGATCGCCGTCGCGGGTGAATCGCTGGAACGGCGAGGAGGGCTCGAACACCGTGTCGAGATGGCCGATGAGGAGGATGCGCTTGCCGCGGCCGTTGCCCCGGTGGGTGGCGACGAGATGACCGGCGCGTCCCGTGGCGCTCATATCGACCCAGCGGACCTCGAAGCCGAGCGGCTCCAGCTCGGCGCGGACCATCTCGCCGACCGCGCGGACGCCATCGAGGTTCAGCGTGCCGCTGTTGCGGTTCACCAGCCGCTCGAGCAGGGCGACGTTGCGGTCCGCGTCCTGCGTCACGGCGGCTGCGATGCGCCGTTCCTGGGGGCTGAGCTGTGCGGTCGCCGGCGCGGCCGCGGCGAGAAAGGCGAGGGCGGCGAGCATCTTCATGCCCGCCACCCTAAAGGCTCACTCCCGCCCGGGTCAAAGCCCGACGTGGAACTCGTAGAACAGGCCGATGCCGCCGGAGAACTGATCGCGCGAGCCGAGATCGCGCACGATGGGCGAGCGCGCCGCATCGCCGATCAACCGATCATAGCCGGCATAGCCGTAAAGGCCCCAATTGCGGCCGGTCCGCCAGGTGAGGCCCGACTGGACGCCGATGGCATGGGCGCCGCCGCCCGGCGGATCATAGGCTGGAAGTCCGCTCGCCAGCGCCGCCGCGGGGGTGACCCGGAAATAGGCGTCCTGATAGCGCCCGTTCGACAGCCGCACGCGCGGCCCGATCGAGAAGATGTAGCGATCCCGATCGCGAAGCACGAGATCGGCGCCGATATCGCCGATCAGACCCTTGTGCCCGCCGATCCCACGCCTCAGATCGCCGCGGATGCGGACATTGGGTCCGATCCACACCTGCGCGAAGCCGCCGACCTCGGCGGTGAAGCCGACATCGCCCACCGGCGCGCCGACATCCTGCTCCTCACGCTTGGACTGGAAACTCACGACGGGGCCGATGTCGATCGGGCTGTCGCTGCCGAGCAGGCCGAAGCCGAACCCCTGATCGGGGGCCGAAAAGGGCATTGGCTGGCCCGGCCGGCGGATGCCGCCGATGAACATCGGATAGAGGCCGTAGCTGTCGGCGCCCGGATATTTGGGATAGACCTGCGGCCCGGCGCCGATGGTGACGATATGGCCGCTGCCGGCGTCCTGGGCGGAAACCGGCGCGGCGGCGAGGCCGAAAAAGGCGGCCGCGAGGGCCGCTGCGGCGAAACCGTTGGGGCGGATATATCTGGTCATGGTCGGCTCAACGGCCATCCTCGCGGTTCGTTGCGGGGGCGGTCAAGTTGTGGCTGCGCCGTGGCCTGGACGCAACGCCCGCCCTCACGCGAATTCCAGGATCACCGCATCGACGGCAAGGCTTTCGCCGGGCTTGGCGGCGATCGACTTCACGGTCCCGGCCTTCTCGGCGCGAAGGATGTTTTCCATCTTCATCGCCTCGACCACCGCGAGCGGCTGCCCGGCCTCGACCATGTCGCCTTCCTTCACATCGAGCCGGGTCAGCAGCCCCGGCATCGGGCAGATCAGGAATTTCGACAGATCGGGCGGCACCTTCTCGATCATGTAGCGCGACAGTTCGGCGACATGGACGGGAAGGACATCGGCGACATGGCTCGCCCCGCGCGTCGTGAGGCGCCACTGGCGCCCCTGCCGCGCCACCTGGACGATGCGCATCCGACCATCGATCGTGCCCTTGAACAGGCCCTGGCCCGGGGGCAGCCGCCCGATCAGCTCGTGCGGGCCGCTGTCGTCCAGATAGGCGAGCAAGCCGCCTTCGGTGGCTGCGATCCGCACGCGATGCTCGGCGCCGGCGAGCCGGACGACGCGCGTCTCGCCCGCCGGCGTCGCGGCGGCGGTGCCCGAAAGCTGGCCGCTGACCGCCCCGGCCCGCGCCTCGGCCTCACGGCCCGCGAGCGCCGCGACGATGGCGAGATCGGCGATCAGCGAATCGTCGGCGGGCGCGCCCTGGAAGCCATCAGGATATTCTTCGGCGATGAAGCCTGTGGTGATGTTGCCCTCGCGGAACCGGGGGTGCTGCATCAACGCGGAGAGGAAATCGACATTGTGGCCGATCCCCTCGATCCGGAAGGCGTCGAGCGCCTCGATCTGGGCATCGATCGCGGCGAGCCTGGTCGGCGCCCAGGTGATGAGCTTGGCGATCATCGGATCGTAGAACATCGAGACCTCACCGCCCTCGGCGACGCCATCGTCGACACGAACGACCACCCCGCCCTCGCCGCGGGACGAAGCGCGGGCCGGCGGCTGGTAGCGTACGAGCCGGCCGGTGCTCGGAAGGAAGCCGCGATAGGGATCCTCGGCATAGACGCGGGTTTCGACCGACCAGCCGTCGATGCCGATATCGGCCTGCGTGAAGCCGAGCTTTTCGCCATAGGCGACGCGGATCATCTGCTCGACGAGATCGAGGCCGGTAATTTCCTCCGTCACCGGATGCTCGACCTGGAGACGGGTGTTCATCTCGAGGAAATAGAAGCTCTCGCCGGTTGGATCGGCGCCGGAGACGATGAGCTCGACCGTGCCCGCGCTATAATAGCCGACGGCGCGGGCAAGGGCGACCGCCTGCTCCCCCATCTTCTTGCGCATCGCGGGCGTGACGAAGGGCGACGGCGCTTCCTCGATCACCTTCTGGTGGCGGCGCTGGATCGAACATTCGCGCTCGTTCAGATAGACGATATTGCCGTGCTGGTCGCCGAGCACCTGGATCTCGATATGGCGCGGGTCCTCGACGAACTTCTCGATGAAGACGCGATCGTCGCCGAAGGAGGCGAGGCCCTCGCGCTTGGTGGCCTCGAAGCCCTCGCGAACATCCGTCTCGCTCCAGGCGAGGCGCATCCCCTTGCCGCCGCCGCCGGCCGAGGCCTTCATCATCACCGGATAGCCGATTTCCCCGGCGATCCGGACGGCATGGTCGGTGTCGTCGATCTCGCCGACATAGCCGGGGACGACGTTGACGCCGGCCGCCTTGGCGAGCTTCTTCGATTCGATCTTGTCGCCCATCGCGGCGATCGCATTCGGCGGCGGCCCGATGAAGGCGATCCCGGCCTCGGCCAGCGCGCGCGCGAAACTCTCCCGCTCGGACAGGAAGCCGTAGCCCGGGTGGACCGCCTCGGCGCCCGTCGCCTTGCAGGCATCGATGATGAGATCGGCCTTGAGATAGGATTCACCCGCGGGCGGCGGGCCCAGGCGTACCGCCTCGTCCGCCAGCTTCACGTGCGGCGCGCGGGCATCGGCGTCCGAATAGACGGCGACGGTCGCGATCCCCATTCGGCGCGCGGTGCGGATGACGCGGCAGGCGATCTCGCCGCGATTGGCGATCAGGATTTTCTTGAACATCGGCGACGGGTTTCCCTTCGCGGTCCTTCAAGCGGCGCGATCCGGCGACGTCAAGCGCGCGCGGCCCGACTCATTGCGGCGCGGTGCTGTTGCCCCAACGACTGCTGCCCGGCGCGGGTGGCGGCGGCGGCGCGACCACCGGCACCTGATCCGGGGCCGGAACGGGGGCCGGGCGAACGACATTCGCTCCCGGATCCACCCCCGTGTCGGTCGTCGTGGGCGGGGGGGACTGCAGCGTATATTCGCTGCTGCTGACGTGGATCTTGATGCCCGGACGAGCGCCAGCGGTGGCGGGCGCCGTCGCCGAGAGCGAGACTTCGCGATCCTGGTCCGGCGCCGGCTGCCAGCGCCACACGGTTTCGCCGGGCCGGCCTTCGACCGTCCGCAATCCCGGCCCGCGCAAGAGGGCCGGAAGCGCCGCGCGGAGCCGATCCAGGCTCGGCGCGACCGTCCCGTCGAGCTCGAGCTGGCAATCGCCGAAGCGGCCCCCGGCCACCTCAATCGGGAGCGCCGAATAAGCGATCCGGCCATGTTCAAGCTCGCGCACCGTGACCGGCTGGCCGGCGCTTGCCGCGACCTCGTCTGCGGGCCAGCGCTGCGCCTCGATCGCGCCGGCGATCTCAGCAGGCGTCGCGACGTCGGCAAGGCAGGTCGCCCGCACGAAGCGGAGCACCGCCGCAAGATTGCGCTCGGGATCGGTGGTTGAAAGATGGACGCGCGGGCCGTTGTCGATCGGCGCATGGCTGCGCGAGCAGCCGGAGGCGGCGATCGCCGCGAGGATCAGGAGAGGCGCGCCCCTCCTCATCCGGCGCCCTGGCGAAGCCCGGCCGGCGGCGCCGGATCGGCCGCGGCCATCGGGGCGAGGCCGAGCTTCGCAAACATCGCCGCGTCGCTATCGTCGCCGGCATTGGGCGCGGTGAGCAGCTTGTCGCCGGTGAAGATCGAGTTGGCGCCGGCCATGAAGCACAGCGCCTGGGTCGATTCGCTCATGCTCTCGCGGCCCGCCGAGAGGCGGACCATGCTTTGCGGCATGGCGATGCGCGCGACCGCGACGGTGCGGACGAACTCGATATCGTCGATCTTCGCCAGCGGCGTATCGGCCAGCATGTCGCCGAGCACCGTGCCCTTGACCGGGACGAGCGCGTTGATCGGGACGCTTTCAGGATGGTCGGGCAAGGTCGCCAGAGCATGGATGAAGCCGATTCGGTCCTCGCGCGTCTCCCCCATGCCGACGATGCCGCCGCAGCACACGTTCATGCCCGACTGGCGGACATGGTCCAGCGTCTCCAGCCGGTCCTCGAAGCTGCGGGTCGAGATCACCTCGCCATAACGTTCGGGCGAGGTATCGATATTGTGGTTGTAATAATCGAGGCCGGCGTCGGCGAGCATCTGCGCCTGGCGCTCGCTCAGCATCCCGAGCGTCATGCAGGTTTCCATGCCCATGGCGCGAACGCCCTTCACCATCTCGACGATGGCCGGCATGTCGCGGTCCTTGGGATTGCGCCAGGCCGCGCCCATGCAGAAGCGGGTCGAGCCGTGATCGCGCGCCTGTGCGGCGGCCTGGAGAACGGCGCGCACGTCCATCAGCTTCGTCGCCTTGAGCCCGGTCTCGGCATGGACCGACTGCGCGCAATAGCCGCAATCCTCCGGGCAGCCGCCGGTCTTGATCGAGAGCAGGGTGGAGAGCTGGACTTCGTTCGGCGCGTGATGGGCGCGGTGGACCTGCTGCGCCTCGTAGAGCAGGTCGAGCAGCGGCCGATCGAACAGCGCGGCGATCTCGGCGCGGGTCCAGTCGGTGCGCAACGCCCCTCTCGCCTGCGGGAGGGGCCGGGGGTCGACGTGTCCAAGGCTCATGGAGGCTCCTCTTGCCCACCCCTGCCCTCTCCCGCAAGCGGGAGGGGGATTATTCGGCGGCTTCTTCCACCGGCGGCATGTTGTGCCCCAGCAATTTCAACACCTCGCCCGCCGCCTCGACCAGGTTGGTGCCGGGGCCGAAGATCGCCTGGACGCCGGCATCGCGGAGGAACTGATAATCCTGCGCGGGGATGACGCCGCCGGCGACGACCTTGATGTCCCCGCGCCCCGCGTCGCGCAGATGGGCGATCAGCTCGGGGATCAACGTCTTGTGCCCGGCGGCAAGGCTGGAGGCCCCGACCACGTCGACGTCCGACTTGATCGCCAGCTCGGCCGCTTCTCGCGGCGTCTGGAAGAGCGGCCCGGCGACGACGTCGAAACCGAGATCGCCGAAGACGGAGGAGACCAGGTTGGCGCCACGATCATGCCCGTCCTGCCCCATCTTGGCGGTGAGCATCCGCGGCTTGCGGCCCTTCGACCGCGCCACCGATTCGACGCCTTCGACCAATCTGTCCCAGCGCGCATCCTCCGCATAAGCGGCTCCATAGACGCCCTTTACCGGCGTCGGATTGGTGCCGAAGCGGCCGAACACATCTTCCATCGCGAGGCTGATCTCGCCCAGCGTCGCGCGCTTGCGGGCGGCATCGACGGCGAGCGCCAACAGGTTCGCCTTGCCTCTCGCTCCTTCGCGCAGAGCATCGAGCGCGGCCTGGCAGGCGGCTTCGTCGCGGCCCGCCTTCACCTTGTTGATGCGGGCGATCTGGGCGTCGCGGACCGCATGGTTGTCGACATCGAGGATGTCGAGCTCCGCCTGGTCGGCGAGACGATATTTGTTGACCCCGACGATCACGTCCTCGCCGCGATCGACGCGGGCGGCGCGCGCGGCGCTCGCTTCCTCGATCATCGCCTTGGGCCAGCCATGGGCGACCGCCCTGGCCATGCCGCCATCCGCCTCGACCCGCTCGACGATCTCCCACGCCTTTTCGTAGAGCTCCTGGGTCAGCGCCTCGACATAATAGGAGCCGCCGAGGGGATCGACGACCCTGGTCATCCCGGTCTCCTCCTGGAGGACGATCTGGGTGTTGCGCGCGATCCGCGCCGAAAAATCGGTGGGCAGCGCCACCGCCTCGTCGAGGCTGTTGGTGTGGAGCGACTGGGTGCCGCCGAGCATCGCCGCCATCGCCTCGATCGTGGTGCGGATGACGTTGTTGTACGGATCCTGCTCGGTGAGCGAGACGCCAGACGTCTGGCAATGCGTGCGGAGCATCTTCGAGCGCTCATCCCGCGCGCCGAGGTCGGTCATCACCCGGTGCCACAGCTTGCGCGCGGCGCGCAGCTTGGCGACCTCCATGAAGAAGTTCATGCCGATCGCGAAGAAGAAGCTGAGCCGGCCGGCGAACTTGTCGATGTCGAGGCCGGTCGCCATCGCGGCGCGGGCATATTCCCTGCCGTCGGCGATGGTGAAGGCGAGCTCCTGGAGCTGCGTCGCCCCCGCCTCCTGCATGTGATAGCCGGAGATGGAGATGGAATTGAACTTCGGCATGTGCGCCGAGGTGTAGCCGATGATGTCCGAGATGATCCGCATGCTCGGCTCGGGCGGATAGATATAGGTGTTGCGGACCATGAACTCCTTCAGGATGTCGTTCTGGATCGTGCCGTCCAGCCTCTCCTGAGAAACGCCCTGCTCCTCGCCGGCGACGATGAAGAAAGCGAGGATCGGGATGACCGCGCCGTTCATCGTCATCGACACCGACATCTCGCCAAGGGGGATGCCGTCGAAGAGGATCTTCATGTCCTCGACCGTGTCGATCGCGACGCCCGCCTTGCCGACATCGCCGACGACGCGGGGGTGATCGCTGTCATAGCCGCGATGGGTGGCGAGATCGAAGGCGACCGAAAGCCCCTTCTGCCCGGCGGCGAGGTTGCGCCGATAGAAGGCGTTGGATTCCTCGGCGGTCGAGAAGCCCGCATATTGGCGGATCGTCCACGGCCGCCCGGCATACATCGAGGCGCGAACGCCGCGGGTGAACGGCGCGAAGCCGGGGAGGCCGGGATCGATGTCGGCCACATCTTCCGCCGTATAGAGCGGCTTCACGTCGATCCCTTCCGGCGTGTGCCAGGTGAGATCGCGGCCCTTCACCTCCTTGGCGGCAAGGGTGTCCCAATCGGCAAGGGTGGGTTTGTCGTTAGACATGGCAATCACCCCCCTCTCCCCGGCGGGGAGAGGATACGAAGGCTTGGCGGCTTTGCCGTCTAGCCGGAGTTGGTGAGGGGGTCGGGCGTATCCGGGAAGGCCGAGCCCCCTCACCCCACCCCTCTCCCCGCCGGGGAGAGGGAGCTTTAATGCGCATCCTTTGGCGTCTCCATGATCTCGGTCAGCACCCCGCCCATATCCTTGGGATGGAGGAAGAAGATCGGCGTCCCGTGCGCGCCGATCCGGGTGGGGCCGAGGATGCGGGCGCCCTTGCCCTCGAACCAGGCGCGCGCCGCTACGATGTCCGGCACCTCGAAGCAGACATGATGCTGCCCGCCCTGCGGGTTCTTGGCGAGGAAGCCGACGATCGGCGAATCCGGCCCGAGCGGCTCGATCAGCTCGATCTGGCTGTTCGGCGTGTCGATGAAGCAGACCTTCACCCCCTGCTCGGGCAGGTCGAAGGGCGCACGAATCACGTCCGCGCCCATCAGGTCGCGATAGATGGCGATCGATTGCTCGATCGATGGCGTGGCGACACCGATATGGTTTAGCCTTCCCAGCTTCACCTCAACACCCCGTCATTGCGAGCGCAGCGCCCGAGTGGTCATAGCGGGATATTGTCATGCTTCTTCCACGGGTTTTCGAGCTGCTTGTCCCTGAGCTTGCGTAGGCCCAGCGCGATCCGGCGGCGGGTGGAGTGCGGCATGATCACTTCGTCGATGAAGCCCTTGCTCGCCGCGACGAAGGGGTTGGCGAAGCGCTGTTCATATTCGGCGGTGCGCTCGGCGATCTTGGCGGGGTCGCCGATGTCCTTGCGGAAGATGATCTCGACCGCACCCTTCGCGCCCATCACCGCGATCTCGGCGGTCGGCCAGGCGTAATTGAGGTCGCCGCGCAGATGCTTGGAGGCCATCACGTCGTAGGCGCCGCCATAGGCCTTGCGGGTGATGACGGTGATCTTGGGGACCGTGGCCTCGGCATAAGCGAAGAGCAGCTTCGCGCCGTGCTTGATGATGCCGTTATGCTCCTGCGCGGTGCCGGGGAGGAAGCCGTGGACGTCGACGAAGGTGACGATCGGAATATCGAAGGCGTCGCAGAAGCGCACGAAGCGGCCGGCCTTCTTGGCGCTGTTGATGTCGAGCACGCCGGCCAGCACCATCGGCTGGTTTGCGACGATGCCGACGGTGCGGCCCTCGATCCGGCCGAATCCGGTGATGATATTGCCGGCATGGGCGGGCTGGAGCTCGAAGAAGTCGCCGTCGTCGACGACCTTCCGGATCAGCTCGTGCATGTCATAGGGCTTGTTGGCGCTGTCCGGGATCAGCGTGTCGAGGCTGTCCTCCTGCCGGTCCCACGGATCCTCCGACGGCCGCTCGGGCAAATCGTGGCGGTTGGAGAGCGGCAGGAAATCGAAGAAGTCGCGGGTCGCAAGCAAGGCGTCGATGTCGTTCTCGAAGGCGACGTCGGCGACGCCGGACTTGGTCGTATGGGTGATGGCCCCGCCCAGTTCCTCCTGAGTCACGACCTCGTTGGTGACGGTCTTCACCACGTCCGGGCCGGTGACGAACATGTAGGAGGAGTCCTTCACCATGAAGATGAAGTCGGTCATCGCCGGCGAATAGACCGCGCCGCCGGCGCAGGGGCCCATGATCAGGCTGATCTGCGGCACCACGCCGGAGGCGAGCACGTTGCGCTGGAACACCTCGGCATAGCCGCCGAGGCTGGCGACCCCCTCCTGGATGCGCGCGCCGCCCGAATCGTTGAGGCCGATCACGGGCGCGCCGACCTTCATCGCCATGTCCATGATCTTGCAGATCTTCTGCGCGTGCCGTTCGGAGAGCGAGCCGCCGAAGACGGTGAAATCCTGGGCGAAGACATAGACGAGGCGGCCGTTGATCGTGCCCGATCCGGTGACGACCCCGTCGCCGGGCACCTTCTGCGTCTCCATGCCGAAATCCGAGCAATTATGCTCGACGAACATGTCATATTCCTCGAAGCTGCCCTCATCGAGCAGCACGGAGAGGCGTTCGCGGGCGGTCAGCCGGCCCTTGGCATGCTGCGCCTCGATCCGCGCGGCGCCCCCGCCAAGGCGCGCCTGCTCGCGGCGCTGTTCGAGCTCTTCGATCGTCGTGGCCATGCGCGCGCTCTTATGCGCCAGATTAAGCGGAGGCAATCTTGGAGCCCGGCGGCGATCGCGGGGGAGCGGCGGTCAGCGGCCTTCGAACGTCGGCGGCTGCCGGGTGATGAACGCCGCGACGCCCGCCTTGAAATCGCCTGTCCGGCCGGCCTCGCTCTGGCCGATTCGCTCCGCGGCGAGCGCCTCGCTGAGCGACGCCTGCCCCGCGTCCCTCGCGAGCCGGCGAATGATGGCATAGGCCACGGTCGGCCCGGCGGCGAGCCGCGCCGCCAGCGCCGAGGCCTCAGCCATCAGATCGGCATCATCGACCACGCGGGCGATCATGCCCCATTCGGCCGCCTGCTCCGCGGGGATCCGCTCGCCGAGCATCATCATCTCTATCGCCCGGGCGCGGCCGACGAGGCGCGGCAGCAGCCAGGTCGCGCCGGCATCGGGAATGAGGCCGAGATTGACGAAGGCCTGGAGGAAATAGGCCGATCGGGCCGCGATCACGATGTCGGCGGCGAGCGCGATCGAGCAACCGGCACCGGCGCACGGCCCGTTGACCGCCGCGACCACCGGCATCGGCAGGGCGAACAGCGCCTCGACCAGCGGATTGAAATGACGTTCCAGCGCCTCGCCCGCATCCTCGGGAATGCCGCCGCCGGTGACAAGATCGGCGCCGCTCGAAAAGGCGCGCCCCGCCCCGGTCATCAACAGGCAGCGCGCGCCCGTCCGCGGCAGCCCCTCGATCGCGACGCGCATCTCATCCAGCGTCTCGGCGCTGAGCGCGTTCAGGCGCTCCGGGCGATCGATCACGAGGGTCGCGACCCCCGCTTCGTCGCTCGTCAGGCGGATATGCCGGTGCGTCATTCGACCGGCGCCGGTTCGGCCGGCGCGTGGAGGCGAAGGCGCGTCACCCGGCGGGCGTCCCCCTCCGTCACTTCGAGACGCCAGCCGCTCGGGTGCGCGAGCATCTCGCCCGGCTGCGGGATATGGCCGGCCAGCACGAAGGCCAGGCCGCCAAGCGTGTCGACATCCTCCTCGACCTCGCCCAGTCGCTCGTCCACCGCTTCGGCGACGTCCTCAAGCTCGGCGCGCGCATCTGCATCCCAGATGCCGTCCTCAAGCGGAATGAGCAGCCCCTGCGGCTCCTCGTCATGCTCGTCCTCGATCTCGCCGACGATCTCCTCGACGACATCCTCGATGGTGATGAGTCCTTCGGTGCCGCCGAACTCGTCGACGACGATGGCGAGGTGGACCCGCCCGGCGCGCATCTGCGCGAGCAGATCGAGCATCCCCATCGATTCGGGCACGAAGAGCGGCGTCCGCATCAGGCTGCGTATGTCCGCCGGCGCCGGCTTGCCGGAGACCTGGTGGAGGAACACGTCCTTGATGTGGATCATGCCGACGACCCGATCGAGGCTCTCCTCATAGACCGGGAGGCGGCTATGCTCGGCTTCCTTCAGCGTCGCGACAAGGTCGTCGAAGCCGATCGTCGCCGGGACGGCAATGATGTCGCCGCGCGGAACGGCGACATCGCCGGCGGTCTTTTCCCCGAAATGCAGGATGTTGCGGAGCATCTGCCGCTCGGCCGCGCTGAGATCGCCGACCCGCGGCGCCTCGCCCTCGCGGCTTTCGAGCGCCTCCTCGATCTCGTCACGAAGGCTTGCCTCGCCATCGTCACCGAACAGGAAGGCGCGCAGCCCTCCCCAGAATGTGCGTCCTTCTTCCCGGCCGCCGGGACTGTCCTCTTCCATGGGGGTTAAGGGTGCACCTCAGTCTGTTGATAGGGATCGGCGATGCCGAGCGTGGCAAGCGCACGCCGTTCGATGTCCTCCATCTCCTCCGCGTCCGCCTCGCTCGTTTCGTGGTCGTATCCTAGCAGATGGAGCATGCCGTGCACCACCAGATGCGCGGCGTGGCTTTCCACCGCAATCCGCTTGTCCGCCGCCTCGGCTTCGCAGACGCCCCGGGCCAGGACGATATCGCCGAGCATCGGCGCGGCGGCGAGATCCTCGGGCTCCGCCATCGGGAAGGAAAGGACGTTGGTCGGCTTGTCCTTGCCGCGCCATTCGGCGTTGAGTGCCTGCACCTCGGCGTCCGAGGTGAACTTGATGGAGACCTCGGCGTGGCTGGGCACCGTCGCGGCGAACCGGCTTCCCGCGAGTGCTGCGCGGGCCGAGCGATCGGCGAGATCCGACCAGTCGGTGCGACTGTCCCAGTCGTCCGAGACATCGGCATCGACGAGGATCACGACCCCGGCCCTTCATAGGCCTCGACGATCCGGCCGACGAGAGGATGGCGCACGACATCGCCGGCGCCGAAGCGAACCATCGCGATCTTGTCGATGCCCTCCAGCTTGGAAACGGCATCCGCGAGGCCGGAGGTCACGCCATTGGGCAGATCGGTCTGGTTGGGATCGCCGCAGATCACCATGCGGCTTCGCATGCCGAAGCGCGTCAGGAACATCTTCATCTGCTGCGGCGTCGTGTTCTGAGCCTCGTCGAGGATGATGAAGGCATCGGAAAGCGTGCGCCCGCGCATGAAGGCGATCGGCGCGATCTCGATCTCTCCCGATGCGATCCGCCGCTCGACCTGCTCCAGCGGCAGCATGTCGTAGAGCGCGTCGTAGAGCGGCCGCAGATAGGGATCGACCTTTTCCTTCATGTCGCCGGGAAGGAAGCCGAGCCGCTCGCCCGCCTCGACGGCGGGGCGCGAGAGGATCAGCCGGTCGACGCTGCCGCCGATCAGCTGCTGCACCGCCTGCGCGACGGCGAGATAGGTCTTGCCGGTGCCTGCGGGGCCAAGCGCGAAGATCATCTCGTCGCGGGCCAGCGCCTCCATATAGGTGGCCTGGGTGCGCGAGCGCGGCACGATCGTCTTCTTGCGCGTGCGGATCATCACCCGCGGCGGCTCGATCACCTCGGGCGCGACGATCCCGTCGAGCGTCGGCTGGCCGGACATGGCGATGATCGCGTTGACCGTCTCGGCATCGATGTCGTGGCCTTCGTCGAGCCGGTTGTAGAGACCGATCAGCACCTCGCGGGCGCGCGCCGCATCTTCCGCCTCGCCCTCGATCTGCACCTTGGCCCCGCGCGCGGCGATATAGACGCCGAGCCGGTCCTCGATGGCGACAAGGTTGCGATCGAACTCCCCGAACAGGGGGCCGAGGAGATGCGGCTGCTCGAACTCGATTTCGAGGCGGGCGCGCGACGATCCCGGCTGGGCGACGGGCTTGCGGCTCATTGGGTCCTTTCGCGTGGGCGAGTCACGTCGCCAAGGTGGGGCCGCGCGCGCCGAAATGCCAGCGCCTTTCACCTGCTCCGGGCGGTTCCGGAGATGCGATGCGCGCACGCCACAGTGGCCTAAAGAGATCGTTTTTCAGCGATCGTGAGACGCTTTAGCTGGGCTGGAGAGAGAAGATCTCGAACTTGGTCCAAACACCTTACGTACTCCGCATAGCGCCCGTTTTCCCAATGCGGTGCCGCCAATGACATTGCGTGCTGGAGCCGGTGCGCGGTCCAACTCAATTTGTCATGCGACCTCCGAACATCGATCAACTTGGAAAACCAGCCGCTGTTTACAAAAACCTCGATCTCACTCCGAAGGCCCAGCGGCACTTCCGTCCACAAGGTGTCAGGTACCAAGGTCAACTCGACACCATATTCATCGGCAGCAGCTCCAAGTATCTGCTGGAACCAATGCAGATAGCCCCATTCCCGGGGCACGGGGCTGGTGAGAGCTCTCGCTTCCGGGTCCCACTGCACGCCCAACGCGGCCCGATAGATTTTGTCGAACTTAGCCTCGGATGGTCGCACCAAAAGCCGTTTCTGGTTGTCGATGCGGATTTCGATGATCTGCTCTTGTCTCATGGCACCTTCACAATACCGACAAGCTTGCGGCGTGCGTCGATGAATGCATGCCCGAATAGGCAACAACAAAAAGGCGGTAGAGCCATAATGTTCAGATGATGTCTTCTACAGAACCAAATGGGCCTCGCCGATCCGAGATGCCAGCGCAATTGCGGGGGATGCGGCGGCTGCGAGGGAACGATACAGCCGCGCCACAGTCAGGCGGCGGAGCGGACCAGTTCCGTCCCGGCGAGACTGTTCGGCCCGGCGGAGACCAGCTCGACCTCGACGATGTCGCCGATCTTCGCTGCGCTCTCGAAATGGACCGATTGCAGCCACGGAGACTTGCCGAGCATCTGGCCGGGCTTGCGGCCCTGCCGTTCGACCAGCACCTCGGTGCGCCGGCCGATGCTGGCGCAGTTGAACGCGGTCTGGTGCGCGTTCAGCAGCGCCTGGAGCCGCTGGAGGCGTTCGTCGGCGACGGCGGGCGCGATCTGCTCCGCCATGTCGGCGGCCGGCGTGCCCGGGCGCGGGGAATATTTGAACGAGAAGGCCTGGGCGTAGCGAACCTCATCGACCAGCTTCAGCGTCTCCTCGAACTCGGCATCTGTCTCGCCGGGAAAGCCGACGATGAAATCGCCCGAAAGCGCGATATCGGGCCGCGCGGCGCGGACCTTTTCGAGAATCCGCAGGTATGACGATGCAGTGTGGCTGCGGTTCATCGCCTTCAGCACGCGGTCGCTGCCCGCCTGAACGGGCAGGTGCAGATAGGGCATCAGCTTGTCGACGTCGCGATGCACCGCGATTAGGCCGTCGGTCATGTCGTTGGGATGGCTGGTGGTGTAGCGGATGCGGGCGATCGCGGGGATCGTCGCAATCGCCTCGATGAGGTCGTGCAGGCCCCTGCCTTCGTCCGCCCAGGCGTTGACGTTCTGGCCGAGCAAAGTGAGTTCGCGTGCGCCGGCGTCGGCGAGCGCCTTCGCCTCGTCGAAAATCGCCGAGAACGGCCGGCTCACCTCGGCCCCGCGTGTATAGGGGACCACGCAATAGGTGCAGAATTTGTCGCAGCCTTCCTGGACGGTGAGGAAGGCCGAGGGTGCGACCTTGCGCCGCGCCGGCAGCGCGCCGAATTTCGACGCCGCCGGCATGTCGGTGTCGAGCGCGACCGTGCCGCTGGCGGCCTTTGCGACCAGGGCCGGGAGGTTGTGATAGGCCTGCGGGCCGACGACGACGTCCACTTTTGCCCGGCGCGCGATCTCCGCGCCCTCGGCCTGGGCGACGCAGCCGGCGACGGCGACCATCGGGCGGCTGCCGTCGGGCCGCTTCAACCGGCCGATTTCCGAATAGACCTTCTCGGTCGCCTTCTCGCGAATATGGCAGGTGTTGAGGACGACGAGATCGGCGGCCTCGCCGTCGCCGGCCGCGCGCATGCCTTCGGCGGCGAGCAATTCGCCCATCCGCTCGCCATCATAGACGTTCATCTGGCAGCCGAAGGACTGGACCTTGAAGGTACGGGGGGAAGTCATGGGCCGGCGCCTATAGGCGATCGCACGGTTCAGCGGAAGCGCCGAGCGCCGCGACGATGGCATCGCGGGCACAGGCGGCGAGCGCCTTGCGGTCCCCCGCCGCATGCGGATCGATCGGATCGAGGAAGCGGACGGTGACGGGGATCCGGCGATAATCGCGCATGACGCGCCTGGCATTGGCCCCGGTGCTTTCCTCGCCCACCCAGGCCATGTCATGGGTGAGCTCGCCATAATCGAGGGCGACCGGTTGCACCAGCACGCCCTCCATCGGCGGGTAGAGCGAACCGAACAGGCTGGCGCGGAAGGGCAGGACCTGGTGGCCGCCCTCGGTCGTCCCCTCGGGAAAGAAGGAGACCGAGCGCCCGGCATCGAGAGCCGCGCGCAGAAGGTCGGCCTGATGCCGCGCCTGGCGCCGCGCGGTGCGAGCGACATAGATCGTGTCGTTGAGATCGGCGAGCCAGCCGATGACGGGCCAGCGTTCAACCTCGTTCTTGGCGATGAAGGCGGTGGGGGCGGCACCGCCGATCGCAAGGATATCGAGCCAGCTCACGTGATTGGCGGCGAAGAGCACGCGGCCGCCGAGCGGCGTGCCCTCGACACGGACGCGAAGGCCGCAGCAACGGCCGGCATAAGCGAGGAAGCGCCGCGCCCAGGGCGAGCGGCCGCGCAGCGCCTTCGAGGCATAATGGAGCGGAAAGTAGACGAGGAGCCCGCCGGCGATCGCCAATGCGCGCCAGTAGAACCGCATCACGCGGCCCGCTTATTTCGCGCGGCCGACCGCGACGCCATAAAGCTCCATGCGGTGGTCGACGAGCCGGAAGCCAAGCTTCTCCGCGATCCGCCGCTGGAGCTGCTCGAGCTCCTCATCGACGAATTCGATCACGTTGCCGGTCTCGACGTCGATCAGATGGTCGTGATGGGTTTCCGCCGCAGCCTCGTAACGGGCGCGGCCATCGCCGAAATCGTGGCGCTCAAGGATGCCCGCCTCTTCGAACAGGCGCACGGTGCGATAGACGGTGGCGATCGAAATGCCGGGATCCACGGCGGAGGCGCGGGCATGAAGCGCCTCGACATCGGGATGATCCTCCGCCTCGGAAAGGACGCGGGCGATCACCTTGCGCTGCTCGGTAATCCGCAGCCCCTTTTCGGCGCACAGGGCCTCAATGTCGATCGCGCGGGTCATCCACCTTATCTAAGGCCGGATCGGCGAAGCGTCAAAGCACGGTCGAAAACGCCGCCCCGCGCCAGGCACGGGACGGCGAATCCGGCACGGCGCCCTTATTTGCGCGACGCGCGACCCCGCTTGGTGCCGAGGCCGATCTTCTTCGCAAGCGAACGACGCTGCTCCGCGTAATTCGGCGCGACCATCGGATAGTCGGCGGAAAGCCCCCATTTCTGCCGATATTCGTCCGGCGTCATATTGTAATGGGTCATCAGATGCCGCTTCAGCATCTTGAGCTTCTTCCCGTCTTCAAGACAGACGATATAATCCGGCTTGATCGAGGCGCGGATCGAAACCGCCGGCTCGGGCTTCGCCGCCGGCTCTTCCTGGCGCCCGCCGAGACCGCTGAGCGCGTTGAAGACATTGCCGATCAGCAACGGGAGATCGGAAACGGCGACGCTGTTGTTGCTGACATGGGCCGATACGATGTCGGCCGTGAGGGTGATCAAAGTCTCCCCGAATTCGTCCTGATTATCCATGTGTCGATACCTGTAAATCGTGATCAGAGGACACCCGCCATTGGCCGTGACGAGCGCAAGCCGGAATAGGTTGTTTCAGCGCAATTTGACAAGTCGAAACAGCAGCGAATAGCTATCTATTTTGTATATGGCTCAATGTTCCGGGTTGTGTCGCCACGCGAATTTCGCGGCGGCAACACCAAAATCCGACATGAAAACAGAGATCAGCGCCGTGGCGGCTCGAATTTCGCGAGGGTCAGCGCATCGAATGTCCGG
Organism: Sphingosinicella ginsenosidimutans; assembly: GCF_007995055.1. Classification (NCBI taxonomy): domain Bacteria; kingdom Pseudomonadati; phylum Pseudomonadota; class Alphaproteobacteria; order Sphingomonadales; family Sphingomicrobiaceae; genus Allosphingosinicella; species Allosphingosinicella ginsenosidimutans. The sequence goes on from NZ_VOQQ01000001.1 coordinate 1,008,326, forward strand.
CCAGCATCGCCGCTGTAATAGTCGCGGCGCCGGCCCGCGAGCGTGAATCCGGCCGACTCGTAGAGATGAATCGCGGGATTGCCGTCGCGGACCTCGAGATGGAAATGTTCCGCCCCCCGCGACCGGGCGCCGGACAGGAAGGCGTCCAGCAAGCGCCGCCCGATCCCGTGCCGCTGCGCGTCCTTGCGTACCGCCAGGAGCAGCAGTTCCGCCTCGTCGGCGACGATCCGCGCGAGCGCGAAGCCGCAGACGGCATCGCCCACGCGCGCCAGCGTCAGCCAGACTCCCGGCATCGGCAGCAGCCCGGCGCACTGGGCGAAGGTCCAGCGCTCGCCGTAGCGCGGATCGAAGCTCTCGTTCATCACCGCCATCACCGCCGGAAGATCGACCGCGCCGCCTTCGACCAGTTCGGGGACGCTCTTCACCTTATCGGCCCTGCGGCGCCGGAGGCGGGCTTCGCATCGGGCGCGCGGCCATAAATCGGCCGCGGAACCAGGGCGCGGAGCGCCGGCGGCAGGAGCCGCACATCCGCCGCCCTCGGCAACAGATCGCGCGCGTCGCCCCAGCCGCGCGCCGCGACGAGCGCTTCAGCGCCGGATCCGACGACAAGGTCGGTCTGCGCCGCCCGTGCGGCCTCGTCTGGCGGAAGCGATCGAAGGTCACCGAGCGGGACGAGCGGGTCACCGCCATAATCTTGCACGAAAAGCTCGCCATGTCCCGCCTGAAGCGCCGCGCTCGCCGAGCCGGCTCCGGCAGCCGCCGCCAGCAGCGCCAGCGAGGAATAGCCGGCCAGTTCCGCGCCCCAGCCGATCGCCAGGCCGTGCGCGAGGGCAAGGCCGACGCGAACCCCCGTAAAGCTCCCCGGACCGCAATCGACCAGGATCGCGTCCGGCCGGCGCGTGCCAACCAACTCGGCGACCATCGGCGCCAGCCGCTCGGCATGGCCGCGCCCGACGATCTCGTGCCGCTCGTCCAGAACCGAGCCGTCCGCGTCGAGCAGCGCGGCCGAGCAGGCGGCGGTGGCGCTTTCGATGACCAGCAGCAAGAACCAGCTCCCCTCGTCACCCCCGCGAAGGCGGGGGGCCAGCTTTCCTGTGCGAAAGCGGTCGCAACCATAGCTGGAGTCCCGCTTTCGCGGGAATGACGGAAGCAGGCAAGCTAGACGGCCTCGACCGTCACGACCTCCGGCACATAATGTTTGAGGAGGCTTTCGATCCCGTTCTTGAGTGTCATCGTCGAGGACGGGCAGCCGGAACAGGCGCCGTGCATGGCGAGGAAGACGGTGCCTTCCCTAAAGCCGCGATAGACGATGTCGCCGCCGTCCTTCGCGACCGCCGGCCGCACACGGGTGTCGATCAGCGCACGAATCTGCTCGACGATCTCGGCATCGGCCGGATCGTCGGCCACATCGTCGTCGAGCGGCACGACGATGTCGGCCGCGCTCGGCGCGTTGAAGAGGGGGGCGCCGCTGGCGAAATGATCGAGCAGCACTTCGAGCACCTGCGGCTTGAGCCCGCGCCAGTCGACGCCGGGGCCCGCCGTCACCGAGATGAAATCCCGCCCGAAGAAGACGCCGGTCACGTCGCCCGTCGAAAAGAGCGCGGCGGCGAGCGGTGAGACGTCGGCTTCTTCGGGCGACGCGAAATCGCGCGTGCCCATGTCCATCACCTGACGGCCGGGCATGAATTTCAGCGTCGCCGGATTGGGCGTGGTCTCGGTCTGGATCAGCATGGCCGCGATGTGGCGCTTCGCGGGGCAGCGATCAAGGTCAGAAATCGACCTTGTCGTAATGCGCCGGCGGCTGGATCACTTCCATCCGCTCGGCGAGCAGCGGGCGGAAGGCGGGGCGGGATTTCATCACCGCATACCAGTCGGCGGTCTGCTTGTGCCCGCGCCAGTCGACGCCGCCCAGATAATCGGCGACCGAAAGCTGCGCCGCGGCGGCGAGATCGGCGAGCGTCAGCGCCGGCCCGGCGAGCCAGCGCCGGTGATCGAGCAGGTAATCGATATAGTCGAGATGGCCGTTGGCAGCCGTCATCGCCTTCCTGAGCTCGGTCGTGTCGGGCGGCGCGCGGCTGATGAGCCGCTTCTTCATCCGCTCCTCCATCAGCGGCGCCACGACCTCGTGGTGCATCCGCCCGTCGAACCAGGAGACGAGCCGGCGCACCTCGGCGCGGTTGCTCGCGGTGCCGGGGATCAGCGGCGCCTTGTCCAGCGTCTCTTCGAAATATTCGCAGATGGCGAGCGAATCGATGAGGACGACGCCCTTCGATTCCTCGACCAGCACCGGGGTTTCGCCGGCCGGGTTCAGATCAGCGAAATCATCGTCCTGCAGCCAGGGCGAGACCCGCCTCAGCTCATGCGCGACGCCCTTTTCGGCGAGCATCAGCCTCACCTTGCGCGAAAAGGGGCAGAGCGGAAATTGATAGAGATGCCACATCGGTGACGCGACCTTTAGCGGCCGCGTCGCGCCAGTAAACCGGGCAAATCGTCCCGATCAATCGTCGTCGGGTATGCCGCCCGGCGTGCCGTGATCCGGCGCACGGGGCGACGTCCCCCGATAGGCGTCGCGATAGGCGCGCATGACCTGATGGAGCGACTGGCGCAGCTGTTGCGCCTGCTGGGCGAGAACGGGGGCTGCCGCCGATAGCGCGGCGGACATGCGGCCGAGCTTGTCGGCGCCACCGTAGATCGATTCGTGGACACGTTGCTCGAAATAAGGGTCGTCTCGCCCGGCCATCGCGCCAACGGTGCGCCCCGGCTGGCCGTAATGACGACTGCGGCGGAGCGGGTCCGCCGAATCGAGCAGCGGGCCGATATCGGTGTCGAGCATCGCGCCGACCATGCGGTCGATCGCGGGCGCCATCTCTTCGATCTGGCGCTGGCTCGGCAGCGGTCCCAGAGCCTCATCGTCGGGCGCGGGCGGCTGGGCCGCAGCTGGAACGGCGGCAAAAGCGATCAAGGCAAAGAGAGGAAGCGTGCGCATCACAGGCTCCTTCGCGGCACAAGCGAGTCGGCGGCCCTTATACACCAACGGCTGAGCGAAGGCTGAACGCTCAGCGCAGGCTCAGCAGCCACACCAAAGCCGCGGCCCCGGCGACGATCCGATACCAGGCGAAGGGCGCGAAGCCGCGCTTCGAGACGATGCCGATGAACCAGCGGATCACGACCAGCGCGACGACAAAGGAGACGACGAAGCCGAGCGCGATCCCGCCCGCGCCGACCTCGCCCAGATCGCTGCGATTCTTCCACAGCTCGAGCGTGGTCGCACCGAGCATGGTGGGGATGGCAAGGAAGAAGCTGAACTCGGCGGCGGTGCGCCGCTCCACGCCCATCGCAAGCGCGCCCATGATCGTCGCGCCCGAGCGGCTGACGCCGGGGATCATCGCGAGACACTGGACGAAGCCGATCGCGATCGCCTTGCCAAGGCCGATTTCGGCGACGCCCTTTTCGCTTCCCTGCGGCGCCGCGCGCTCGATGCCGAGGATCGCGACACCGCCGACGATCAAGGCGACCGCGACGATGGTCGGGCTGCCGAGCATCCCCTCGATCTGCTTGTGCAGCGCGAGGCCGATCACCGCGGCGGGCAGGAAGGCGACGAGGATGTTGCGCACGAACCGCCAGGATTCGGGCTGGCGTTTCGCGAGCCCCGACAGCACCGCCATGAAGGTGCGCCAGTACAACACGACGACCGCAAGAATCGCGCCGAGCTGGATGACGATGTTGAACACCGTCCAGTGATGCTCGTCATAGCCAAGCAGCGCGCCGGCGAGGATCAGGTGACCGGTCGAGGAGACCGGCAGGAATTCCGTAACCCCCTCGACGATGCCGAGCAGGATGATGGTGAGGAGGCTGTCCATCGTCGTTCCCTAGCGGGCTTGGGCATCGCCGGTCCAGCCGGGCGACCGGCAAAGATTAACGCACCACCGGCAGCATGATCGCGCTCGCATTCGCGCCGCCGCGCAGCACCGTCTGCGTCGCGGCGCGATAATCCTGCGGGCGGGCGAAGAAGATGTTGGGGACGTAGGTCTGCGGATTGCGGTCGTAGAGCGGGAACAGGCTGGACTGGATCTGCACCATGATCCGGTGGCCCGGCAGGAAGACGTGGTTGGTCGGCGGCAGGCGGAAGCGATAGGCCTGGGGCCGGCCGGCCGGAATCGCGGAGGGATGTTCGAAACTGTCGCGATAGCGGCCGCGGAAAATGTCGAGGCTGAGCGCGAGCTGGTAGCCGCCCTTGGTCGGATCGGACGGCACCTCGTCGGAATAGACGTCGATCAGCTTCACGACCCAATCGGCGTCGGTCCCGGTGGTCGCCGCGCGCAGATCGACGATCGGCGCCCCGGAGATTCGGAGCGGTTCGGTGAGCGGCTCGGTCTGGTAGACGAGCACGTCGGGGCGAACCGCGGCGAAGCGCTGATCCTGTACCAGCCAGGTCCGCCAGCGATCGCCGTCGGCGAAGCTGATCGGCGGCGCGAGATAGGGCACGGGCCTGGCGGGATCGGAGACGTAGGAATCGGATCCGTCGCCCGACGGCCGATCGAAGCCGAGGGCGAAGCCCGGCTCGAGATAGAGCGGCGTGAGCGGGCGGCCGCAGCCATCGGCGCAGGCGAGCGGCCAGGTGGGCAGGCGATCCCAGTGATTCTCGCCGCTATTGTAGATGAGCGCGCGCGGCGGATCGGCGGCCGGCCTGTCCTTGAGATAGCGGTTGAAGAAGGGCAGCAGCACGTCGCGGCGGAATTCCGCCGCCGTGTCGCCGTTCCAGTTGAACGGCCCGAGCGAGGAGCCGTTGTAATTGACCTGGCTGTGCCGCCACGGGCCCATCACCAGCCAGTTGTTCGCCTCGTGCCCGGCCGTCTTCAGCGCCTCGAACGTGTGGACCGCGCCATACATGTCCTCCTGGTCCCAAAGGCCCTGGATCCACATGGTCGGCACGCTCGAGGGATGCGCCGCGAGCAGCCGGTCGAGCGCCTGGCCCTGCCAGAAGGCGTCATAGGCCGGGTGCTGCGTCATCCGGTTCCAGTAGGGCAGGCGATCGAATCCCGACTGCGCGGCCCAGGCGCCCGCCGATCCCGCGCGAAGGAAGGTCTGGTAATCGTCATAGGCGCCGGAGACGGGGGATTCCCCGCGCCCCTGCCAGCCGGTCTGCGATCCGATCCAGCCGATATTGGCCTGACGGAAGGCGCCGTAATGGAACCAGTCGTCACCCATCCAGCCATCGATCATCGGGCTTTCGGGCGCCGCAACCCGCAGCGCGGGATGCGGATCGAGCAGGGCCATCGCGACCGTGAAGCCTTCGTAGGACGAGCCGATCATGCCGACCCGGCCGTTGCTTTCGCGGACGTTCTTCACGAGCCAGTCGATCGTGTCCCAGGCATCGGTGACATGATCGACATCGGTCGGGTTGAGCGGCCCGCGCACCGGCCGGGTGACGACATAATCGCCCTCCGAGCCGTATTTGCCGCGGATATCCTGGAAGACGCGGATATAGCCGTCGCGGACGAACACCTCGTCGCCTTCGGGGAGTGCCGCGAGCATGTGCGGGCTGTTCGCGCGGCTCGCGCGGGCCGATGCGTTATAGGGGGTGCGCGTGAGCAGGATCGGGAGATCGTGCGCGCCCTTGGGCACGATGATGACGGTGTGCAGCCTCACGCCGTCGCGCATCGGGATCATCACCTCGCGGCGCTCGTAATCCCAGCCATCCCGGTTGTAGGCGAAATGGGGCGGAATATCCCCGGCGAGCGGCGGCGCCCCTGCCTGCCGGCTCGGCTGGGCGATCGCGGCGAGCGGGGGAAGAAGGAGGAGAAGGAGGGCGGCCGCGGCCAGGATCGGGTTCAGACGCTTCATTGCTTGTCCCCAGTTCCCGCGCAACCGGCGCCTCAATAGGCCTGCGGTGGCGCGAACCGGCCGCGCCGGCGATAGATGGTGAGCCATTCGTCGGCGACCGCGGCGAGCGGCGCCGGGCGGAACCCAAAGGATTCGAAGCCCGGGCCCGCGGCGACATTGTCCTTCGCCATCATCAGCCATTGCTCCCAGGAGAGCGGGGCGAAGGGGAGCCAGCCGGTGAGGCGTGCGCCGAGCCGCGCGATCGCATCCGGAATCTCGATCACCGGCTTGCCGCCATGGCCGATGGCGCGGGCGATCCAGCTTTCCACCTCGCGCATCGTCATCACCTGCGGCCCGCCAAGCTCATAGACCTGGCCGGAATGGGCTTCCGGGGCCATGGCTGCGGCGGCGATGGCGCGACCGAGATCGGCGCAATGGACTGGCTGGATCTTCCAGCCGCCGCGCACCACCGGCAGGACCGGCGCAAGCCGTGCAAGCCGGGCGAAGCGGTTCACGAATTCATCCTCCGGCCCGAAGGCGATCGAGGGGCGGATGATCGTCGCGCCCGGGAAGGCGGCACGCACCGCCGCCTCGCCGCCCCCCTTGGTGCGGGCATAGGCGCTGTCGCTGTCCCCATCGGCGCCGATCGCGGAGACCTGGACGAGCGCGTCCGCGCCCGCCGCGGCGGCCGCCGCGGCGACGTTGCGCGCTCCATCGACGTGGATCGCCTCGAACCGGCCCTTGAGCGTCCCGACCAGGTTCACCACCGCATCGGCGCCCACGACGGCGGCGGCGGCGGAGTCCGCATCGGTGACGTCGCCGCGCACGAACTGGACCTGGCCGAGTCCGCCGAGCGGACGGATGAAATAAGCGTGGCGCGGCTCGCGCTGCGCGATCCTGACGCGCGCGCCGGCGGCGAGCAGCGACTGCGCGACATAGCGGCCGATGAAGCCGCCGCCGCCGAACAGCGTGACCAGACGCTCCGTCTTCAACGCCATTGCTTCAAGCCCTTGCCGATCATTTCGCCGCGTCCTTGCCGCGCGGATGCCGGCTTGGCAAGCCGCGCGTTGACAAGGCCGCTCACGCCCCTTAACGCGCCCGGCCTACCCCGTGCCCAGGTGGCGGAATTGGTAGACGCACCAGCTTCAGGTGCTGGCGCTCGCAAGGGCGTGGAGGTTCGAGTCCTCTCCTGGGCACCATTTGTTCTTCCGGCACCGTCCGGGGACATCAGAAAAATGGCTGAAATCCGCCATTTCTTGTGCTATAATCGTCCGGCGAAATCCGGGCGAATACGGCGCCAATCGAGAACAAATCGGGTATCTCGGAAGGTATCGTTCTCCCCCATTTTCGGAGGCGATACCTCACATGGGCACCCTTTTTGCCACCACCGTCGTCAATGCCAAACCGGCGGAGAAAGACTATAAGCTGACCGACGGCGCGGGGCTATACCTGCTCGTTCGGCCGAACGGCTCGAAGCTGTGGCGCTTCAATTACGTCCATTGCGGCAAGCACCGGACGCTGGCTTTTGGTCTCTGGCCGGACGTTGGCCTGGCCGACGCGCGTGGCAAGCGCGACGAGGCGCGGCGGATGATCGCGGCGGGCCTCGACCCCTCGCACGAGCAGAAGATCGCGCGGGCTAAGGCGCGCGTCGAGGAGAACGACACGTTCAAGACTGTCGCTAAGGAGTGGATCGCCAAGAACGAGCGCGAAGGCATGGCCGAGATCACGCTGGCCAAGATCCGCTGGCTGCTCGACATGGCTTATCCGAAGATCGGCAATCGTCCGATCGGCAAGATCACCACCCATGAGGTACTCGCCGTTCTCCGGTCGGTCGAGGCGACCGGACGCTATGAAAGCGCGCGCCGGATGCGCAGCGTCCTCGGCCGCGTCTTCCGCTATGCGGTCTCGACGGCCGGACAGCTTTCGCTCGCCGCGCAGAAAGAGGGCCTGAAGAAGGCGCGCGAGGAGTTCCGCAAGCTCAAGAAGGCGAAATTCGCCAATGTCGATCGGACGGTCGCGTTGACGCGCCAGGGCTCGCCGCTCGATCCGAACCTCAACGCCGCTCCGGCGGTCCCGCTGACCCCCGAAAGGAACGCTCAATGATCCGCCTCGTCCTCACCATGTCCTCTCTCGCGCTCATCGCCGCGACCACGGCGGATGCCGGCGCGGCCTCTTCGCCGGCGCCCGAACGCCACTCCGGACCGCCGGATGCCGCGACAGCCCATGCCAATCGGGCGCCGTCTGTGCGCGCGCATATCGGGCCGGGCGGACGGGTGGCCGCTGCGAACCGTGCGGCGCTGCGCGAACCGTCCAGTGCCGGCTATGTGGGCGCGGTACAGATCTATCCCTGGTCGGAAGGGTCGCTCTATCGGCTCTATGCCGCCCCGGAGCGGGTCACCGATAGCCGGAGCCACAAGCTCGCCCGATCGCGCCCTAAGAAAGGGGATTGCGCGCAATTCCTCGACAATGGCGGCACTCAGCAACTGGAGATTATCGACCAGCAGCTTCTCAAATCGTTCTGCCATCTCTGGCCGGTCGACCAAGCCTCGGGCGTACTCTACGAGATCCGATCCGTTCAGCGTGTCCCGGATGCGGAGACGCCCGATTAGACCAGGCGCATTCAGCAATTCCTTCGATGGCGCGTCGATCACCGGATCGAGCAGCCGAGCGAGCGGCTTTTTCAGATGCACCATCGCGACCGGGGCGACCCATTGGCCTCGCTGATTCTTGACCACGGGATTGTTGCGCAGGGCCGTAAGCGCAGGCCGACTAATCGGCGCCTCGCGGGTAAGCAGCTTGCGATAAAGGGTTTCCCGCTCCCGGTCATCGGCCGCAGCCGTGGCCGCACGTTCGGCAGCGTCTATCAGCCACTGCTCCTCATTGAATTTGCTGCAATGGCTTGAAATCGCCTTGAAGGGGATGAGATCTGGATGGAGCCGGTTTGCCTGCGGCTCAGGACAATCGGCCCAGAGATCGGAATCCACGATCATGAGCTCGACGGCTGGCCTCAGCTTACCGGATGCATTCAGCGTGGAATGCGTATTGGCGAGATCAAGCTTATTCTGCTTGGTCAGGCGTCGTGGATAAGCCGAAAGCGCCGAGGCTTGGCGAACCTGCATATCAATCCCGGCGATGGCAGCGGGGTAATTCGTGAAGTGGAAGTTGGCGTCGTTGCCGACCTTGGTTGCGAGCCCTTTTTCGTCTTTCCCCGCACAACGTAGCCGGACCAGCGAGGCAATGGTGAACCGCTTTGCGCCGCAATCGGCGACCAGATCGCATATTGCCTTGTCGGCGGCGAGCGCTCGGTCGAGATAGCGCTTGCCGGTAAGAAAGCCGGTGAGTTCCTCCGCCGCCGGCAATACGAGCTCGCCCGCCGCGGCAAAATGGTCCTCCCCCGTCCCAAGAGTTGGCCAGCAGGCGTCCTTAGCCAGTCGTTCCGCAATCTTGGTTGCAAAGCGATCAGGGCTGGCATGGCCGTTGCCAACCAGCGCCTTAAAGGCGTCCGCACCATAGCGGCCGAACCAATCTGCCCTAAGCAGATCGATGGTCAGTTCGACGGCTTGATCGATAAGCCAGTCGTTCCAAACATGGTCGGTGATCTCGCTGCGATCCGTGTTGAGATCAAACGGCGCGCTGACGCTGATCGCGCAGCCGGTGCGCGAGGATGGCGCCTTCAAGGGATAATAAAAGTGGCCATGTTGTTCGAGGTCGATCCGCCGACGTGCGATCGAGACCGAGACTGCAATCTTCAACCGCCCGCCCGGCATCTTGTAATAGGCGGGGAAACGGCGTGCCGCATGCTCAGCGGGAATCGCGACCGATCGGGAGAATTCCTCTTCTTGAAAAGGTGCACCCTTGTCGCCGCCGTCGATGAGTCTTCCATTTCGCGCCACCATTGAAACGCCTGCGGCCCGGCAGCGCCCGATCTTGGCCTCTTGCTTCCAACGCAGCATTCGACCCGTGCGGATCGAACGAACGTTCACCTCGCGGAGGCCTCGCTTCTTGCCGCTGTGGGCTAGCTTGACCAAAGTGTCCGGCATGCTCGCCGCCATCAAACCGAGGGCATGCTGTTCGCGTTCGACAGTGAAGGCTTCAAGCCTCTCGGTCGATTCCTGCCGATAGGGCAGGTGGATGCGGACCCCTTTTTCGCCCCGCCATGCCGGATCTCGCTCGCGTCCTGTTTCCTGGGTTTGAAGATCAAGGAGCGCGACTTGCCCGTTGGAGCGCACATGAATCTCATTCCCGAAGCGAAAGAGTGAGCGCAGGCCGAAATTCTTCGATCCGATGCCGTTCTCCTTCTCGGCTACGACTTCGCCATCGCGGCTGCCCATGACGTTGCCAGTGCCGACAATGACCGACAGGCGCTCCCAACCACTGCGGTCGATATTTTTGCCGGTCCCGCAGATCTCCAGTGAGCGACTGCCGAAGGTGAGCGTCAGCCTCTCGCCGCCGCCGTCATATTCGTTCTGGATGAGCTCGCGCAGCACATCGCCTGCATCGTGTCCGGCGACGAATTGCTCGATGACGCTCGAACCGATCCGGGTTCGTCGGCTGCCGCTGAAATCGGGCCGCTGGTAGTCAGGTTCATCGAAGGGGCGGGGTTCGGTGGGAGTTACGCCGCGCTTCCTAGGCGATCGGCTTGCAGGCATGGGCGCAGATGCCGATCCTGAACTCTCCAGCTCTTCTATCGTCGTCGCCAACTGCCGCCCCCGTTCTTGCATCCCGTCCCCGGAGAACCGATCAGCATCCGAATTGCCACAGCGGTCAACTCACGGGCATCGGCCGCTCCACCCTCTACGAATTGATCGCCTCGGATGATATCGAGACGGTCAAGGTGGGTCGGTCCAACTTCATCTTGTATCGCAGCCTTCGGTGTCTGTTTGAAAGGCACTAGCCTCTGCTAGTCTCGCCACATTTGGCGGAGCAACAGCATTGGCGGAACTATTGCCCGGCATCGACATCGCCGTCCGGATCGAACCTCGGGAATTTCTTGAGCGCATGGCCGACATTGCCGAGAAGGACGAACGGTTCTCCGTCGAACGGCACTACGATTCCGCGCTGCTGCGCAACAGGCTCGACATCGTGAATTTCCGATATCATGGCAGCAGTCCACACACGGGGGTGGGCGGGCAATTGATCGCGCGCGACGATATCCCTGGCCGGATATTGGTCGAGATGCGAGCGGAATGCTGGGCTCCCGATCCGCCTACGCGTGCAATCTATTGCGCCGCCGCAAACGGGCTGATGCTGCCGTTGTTGAAGGCCTACAATCGCACCTACTCAACGCGACATCGCTTCAGGATTCAGAAGGCGGTCCTGAAAGGGACCAAGCTTTCACCACGGACCAAGATCTTGTTCGAGCGGTTTGCCGTCTTAGCCAACACGGCGTCTCTTCATCCCCTCGATTGGGGGCGCTTCTACGCGTTGGTGCGCGAAGGTCGGCAGGAACTCCCGGGGCACGAGCTCCGCGCCATGTTGGTCGCCCGCGGCTTTTCGAACCAGAAGGCCGAGCATCTGTCCGAAGTTTACGGCCACCTCTGGAACTTCAAGCGCCACAAGTGGTGACAGCGTGCGGGCAGCGGGGTTCAGGCCGTTCGTCCGAGTTCTGGGCCCGCAGTTTCCAACCTGCGCAATCGCTCGCGTGCGCCTGCGGCAAACCACCGACTCACCCTCTCCATGTAGCGCGCAACGGGCTATCGGGACTCGAACCTCTCTAGCAGAAATTCCCGAGGTATCGATCAGGGTATCGAGCGGATGGCTTTGAAAAACTACATCTAATATCAACTAGATAGATGTGTTTTCGAGTCCTCTCCTGGCACCATTTCCCGACGAACGATGATCCCGCTGGCGGCCTCCGGGCTTGCCGGCCGGCGCGAAGGCGCCGGCCATTGGGTCGCTATTGGGCGGACAGGGTCTGGCGATACCAGGCGACGAGATCGTCGTGCATCTGGTGGAGCGTCGCCGGGTTCATGTAGACCATGTGCCCCGATTGATAATAACGGAAGCCGACGTTGCGCTGCAGATTGTCGTCGAGCAGCATGTGGTTGACGTCGAACTCGGTTCCGAAAAACGGCGTCGCGAGATCGAAATAGCCGTTGAGAAACAGCACCTTTAGATAGGGATTGGTGCGCATCGTATAGGCCAGATCGACGGCCGTGTTGGGCGAGGTCTGGCCGCCGAAGGCGCCGCCGCGGGTTCCGGGCGGACGATGGTTCCAGTCCCAGCGGAAATCGGGCGTCCGGGCGGAGACGTTATAGGGAAGCTCGGTCCGGTAGCCGAGCGTGTGGCGCGCATAATCCTGGAAGCTCGCGACGAACGCACCGGTGGTCGCGGTCGAGGCCGGATCGTCGGTCGGGCTGTCGGCATTGGCGTCGGTCGGGTTGAGCAGATAGCGCGAATCGAGCCGCCCGACGACCTGCCGCCGATCGCGCAGCAGCTCGGTTTCGAAATGGCGCAGATCGACACGAAGGTTCGCGCGCAGGATATAGTCCGGGCTGATGCCGATATATTGCGACATCTGCTGCGCGATCTGCTGCGCCTCCGCCGCGGGAAGGGTCGAGCCCTTGGCGAGCGCTGCGGCATAGGGGCCGCTGGCGAAGGCGCGGACCTGGTCCAGGAAGGCCGGGAGATCCGCCGGCCGGTTCGGCAGGTGGTTGTGATACCAGGCCGTCGCGGCATAGCTCGGCAGCAGCACGAGATAGTCCTGGTCATAGCCCGGCTGGCGGACCCCGTAATTGAGGATCGAGGACAGGAACACGATGCCGTTGAGGCTGAGGCCGCCTTCCTCCAGCTTCGCGGCGACGGCGCCATTGCGCAGCGTGCCATAGCTTTCGCCGAACAGGAATTTGGGGCTCGACCAGCGGCCGTTGATCGTGACGTAGCGTTCGATCGCGCGGGCGAAGGCGTCGGCATCCTGGTCGACGCCCCAGAAATCACGACCCGTCTTCTCGCCGAGCGGGCGCGACCAGCCGGCGCCGACGGCATCGATGAACACCATGTCCGTGGCGTCGATCAGCGAATCGGGATTCGGCCCGAAGGCATAGGGCGCTGGATGGATGTAGACGGGCTCGCCCGTCTGCACGCGGACCGGCGCGAAGCTGCCCATGTGCAGCCAGACCGTCGCCGAGCCGGGCCCGCCATTGTAGAAGAAGGTTACAGGCCGGTCGCGCGCCGGGACGCCGTCGCGCGTATAAGCCGTGTAGAAGATCGAGGCGGTCGGCTTGCCGTCGCCGTCCCGGATGGTGAGCGTGCCCGCGGTCGCCGTATAGGCGATGCGCTGACCGCCGACCGTGACCGAACCGTGGCTGACGGACGTATGCTCATCGACCGCCGGCCGCGCCCAGGCGTCCTCGACCTCGGCGATCATCGCATCGCGATGGGTGCGCTGCGCCTGGGCGTGGGTCGCCGCGCGTTCCTGCTGGTCGGGCTGGTCGGAAGCGCCGGGCCGGGCCTGCGCAAGGGCGGCGCCGGCGGTCGTGGCGAGCATCAGGACAATGATAGAAGCGAGCCGCATCGTATTGATTCCCTCCCGTTTTTTGTGTGTCGCCCTAGTGGACCCGGAGATCGAGTCGCGCAAGCGTCTCACGCCGAACGGGGAGGAAATCCGAAGCGCCGGTGCAGCGCCGGCTTATTCCGCGGCCTGGCCGTAGGCCCCTTCGCGCAGCAGCCCGAAACAGTCAGGATAGCCGTAATCGACCACCGCGCGCAGGTTGTAGGAAGCGCTGACCGGCGGGCGTGGGGGGGGCGGCTCCGCCGCCGGGATCAGCCTCGGCCGCGCCTGCGGCCGTCGGACCACCATGTCGCGGAACCATTCGCCGACATAGGTGCCATCGAAGCGATGGACCCGGCAGCCGACAATGCGGCCGAGCGGCGTTCCATCAAGATCGTAGATTGTCGTTTCAAACACATAGCCGACCGGCTCGCCGCCGGTGCTGTAGACATACATCGCCAAGGAAACTTACCCCACCAGTCGCGCCGCCAGATCGCGACGCCCGCCGCCAACGATCCGTGCATGTTTCGCCGCGGCGGACGAGGCGCGCTGCGGCGGGTTGTTTTCGCGTGGCGACGAGCGGATGATGGCGCACGGCCATTACCGTATTAACAACGTAAGGTCTTGGGCCTGCTTTGGAAAAACGAAAGGGAATCGGATGCGCCACAGCCTGATCGCGATCGCTATCGCCGGCCTTGCCGCGAGCGCTGGATCGGCCCAGAACAATGTGACGCCAGCGCCCGCCGGCCAGCCCGCACCGGCGCCGAAGGCGGAAGCCCCCGCACCCGTGGTCATCGCGCCGCCGCCCCCGGTCGTCACCAGCAACGAGGCGACCACGCCGGCTGCGGCCGAAACGACGCCCGCCCCGGCGCAGTCGCAAGTGCCCTCCGAACCGGTGACGATCTCTCCCGACGCGGAATATCCCAACGGCTTCGCCGATCCGGAGGACCCGTTCGCCAACGATGCCGCGACCGCCGCGCGCGAGGAAAGCGGGTTCGACTGGGGGCTGCTCGGCCTCCTCGGCCTGCTCGGCCTGATCCCGCTGTTTCGAAAGGGCGGCCGCACCCGCACCATCTATGTCGACCGCGACGATCCTCGCCGCGTGATCCGCGAAGAGGAACAGTAGGAAGCCCCCGCCCGGCGAGGGGCGGGGGCGAGCGCCGTTATCGCGCGTCGACGAGGACGATCTCCGCATCCTCCAGCGCTTCGATCGTCACCCTCGCCTCGCCGGTGATGGCGACGCCGTCCCGGGCCTCCGCGCGCACGCCGTTGACCTCGATCGGTCCCTGCGTGGCGACGAGATAGGCATGGCGCGACGGATCGAGGCTGAGCTCGGCCCGTTCGCCCTTCGCCAGCGTCGCGCCCATGACGCGCGCGGCGGAGTTGATCTTCAGCGCATCGGCATCCTCGGCGAAACCGCTGGCGAGGGTGACGAACCGGCCGGAGCGATCCGACTTCGGAAACTTCGCCGCGCCCCATGAGGGCGTCGCGCCGGGCCTGTCGGTCAGCACCCAGATCTGGAAGAGCGTGGTCGTCTCGTCCTCGAGATTATATTCCGCGTGCTGGACGCCTGTCCCCGCGCTCATCACCTGGACATCGCCGGCGGCGGTCCGGCCCTTGTTTCCCATGGAATCCTGATGGGTAATCGCGCCGGTGCGGACATAGGTGATGATCTCCATGTCCCTATGCGGATGCGGCGGAAAGCCGGAACGCGCGCCGATCTCGTCGTCATTCCACACCCGGATCGCGCCCCAGCCCATGCGGGCCGGATCGTAATAATCGGCGAAGGAGAAATGGTGGCGCGCGTTCAGCCAGCCATGATCGGCATGGCCGAGCGAACCGAATTTGCGAACGTCGATCATCTTGAGTCTCCGAATGAGGACATAGCAACCCCCTCCCGCTCGGGGGAGGGGTGGAGCCGGACGCCGGCCGCTCAGGCCGCCTGCTTGAGCTCGGCCGCGGCGAAGCTGTCGAGCGCCTCGCTCGCCGCCGCGACCGCGGCCTCGACCGCATCGGGGCCAAAGCCCAGCTTCTCGGCGCGCACGAAGGTCACGTCGGCGATGCCCATGAAGCCGAGCATATTGCGAAGATGCGCTTCCTGGCCATCCATCGCCGCCGCCGGACCCTCGCTGTAGAATCCGCCGCGGCTCTCGATCACCACCGCCTTCTTTCCGGTCATCAGGCCTTCGGGGCCGTTCTCGGAATAGCGGAAGGTGACGCGCGGGCGCAGGACATGGTCGAACCAGCTCTTCAGCGTCGAGCTGATCCCGAAATTGTACATCGGCGAGGCGATGACCAGCAGATCGGCCGCGTCCAGCTCGGCGATCAGTGCATCGGACAGGTCGCGCGCGGCAATCTCCGCGTCGGTCCGCGCCTCGCCACGCACGCCCGCGACATTCTCGGGCGCGAGGTGCGGCAGCGGATGGGCGCCGACATCCCGCTCGACGATGTGGATCGCCGGATCGATCGCACGCAGCCGGTCCGTGAAGGCGGAAGCGATGCGGTTCGAAACCGAAGCCTCGCCATTGGCGCTGCTGGTGACGATCAGGGCGGTGGACATGGTGTTTCTCCCCTTGGAACGTGTTGCGGGGAGCGATGTAAGCGCCTAGATCCGTTGCCGGAAGGCAAGCAGAAAGCATCTTGGTGTTGCGATAAATGGAACGATCATCCACCGATCTCGTCGATGTTCTCGCGTTCGTACGAGTGGCCGAAACCGGCTCCTTCGCCCGCGCCGCGGAGCGGATGGGCCTCAGCAAGCCGGCCCTGTCCCGCCGCGTCGCCCGCCTCGAGGAGCAATTGGGCGCGCGCCTCCTCACCCGAAGCGCGCGCGGCGCCCAGCCGACCGACATCGGCCAGGCTTATTATGCGCGCGCCGCCAATATCCTCGCCGAGCTCGACGCCGCGGAGGAGGTTGTGGCCGAAGCGGTCACCCAGATCGCCGGCCCGATCCGCCTCACCGCGCCGCTCACCTTCGGCGTCACCCATCTTGCCCCAGCGCTGGCCGAATTCGCGCTCGCGCATCCCAAGGTGGAGCTCGATATCGAATTCGAGGACCGTCACGTCGATCTCGCCGGTGGCGGATATGATCTTGCGGTGAGGATCGGGCGGCTTGCCGATTCGGCACTGATCGCCCGACGGATCGCGCCGGTGCGCAAATCGGTCGTCGCGAGCCCGGCCTATCTGGCCGCGCGCGGGCGGCCCGCCAGCCCCGCCGAACTTACCGATCATTCGATCCTGCTTTACGCCAACGAAAGCTGGCGCTTTCGCGTCGGCCCGCGCTGGCAGACCATCCGCGTGACGCCGGCCTTGCGATCGAACAATGGCGACATGCTGCTTGCCGCGGCGAAGGCGGGGCTCGGCCTGTGCCTGCTCCCCAATTTCATCGCGGCGCCCGCGCTGGCCGCCGGCGAGGTCGAGCCGGTGCTCGGCGATTTCCCGGCGGAGGAGGGCGCGCTCCACGCCGTGATGCCACCGGGCCGGGCGACGACGGCGCGGCTGCGCGCGCTCGTCGATTTCCTGGTCAGGCGCTTCGGCCCGGAGCCGGCCTGGGACCCGTGCTGGGAGACGGCCCAGGCGCGGGAGGCTGGACGGCGCGCGCCGGCGGAGTAAGAAGCCGCCTGATCCGCAATCGAAGGACCTTTCAATGGCCGATACGCCCCCCGACCGCCTTTCCAACGATCCGAGCAGCGAATTTTTCGACATGGCCGCGCTTCAGCGCGGTGTCGGCGTGCGCTTCAAGGAGCGCGAGCGCACCGATGTCGAGGAATATTGCGCCTCCGAGGGCTGGATCCGCGTCGCCGCCGGCAAGGCGGTGGACCGTCGCGGCATGCCGGTGACGGTGAAGCTGTCGGGGCCGGTCGAGATCTGGTGGCGCGATACGGCCGATGGCACCGAGGAGGCCGACTCCGCGGCCTGAACGGCCTAGAGCGCGATCATGTGCCGGTGGTGCCAGGCGAAGATCGCCGCGGCGCCGCGATGCGGGCGCCAGGCTTCGGCCAGCGCGCGCACCTGTTTCTCGCTCGGCGGCGTTTCGTGGCCGAGCAGCCGGCCGATCTCCTGGCGCACGGCGAGGTCGCCGGCCGGAAAGACGTCGCCGCGCCCCTCGGCGAACAGCAGATAGACTTCGGCGGTCCAGCGGCCGATGCCGTGGGCGCGGGTGAGCGCGGCAATCGCCTCCTCGTCGTCCGCCGGCAGATGCGCGAAATCGAGCCGGCCGGAGAGCACTTCTTCGGCGAGGCTCTTCGCATAGGCGATCTTCTGCCTGGAGAGGCCCGCGGCGCGCAGCGCCTCGTCGCTCGCCGCGGCGACCTTCGCCGGATCGCCGGCGCCGCCGGTCGCGACCTCCACCTTGTCCCAGATCGCGTTGGCGGCCTTGACGCTGACCTGCTGGCCGACGATCGCGCGGAGCAGCGTTTCGAAGCCGCGCGCGCGGATGCGCGGCGGGGGATCGCCGATTTCGGCCCGCGCCCGCGCGAAGGCCGGCTCGATCGCCGCCAGCGCATCGAGCGATGCCTTCAACCGCTCCGCCGTAATACCCACGCTCGCTCCCGCGCTTGATCCATCGGCGCGGGCCTAGCATAGGCGATCGCCAACGCCTCTCGTTTCTTCGCATCAAAGGACATCATGCCACAGCTCATCGTCACGACGCGCGACGGCGCCGAACATGCGCTGGACGCCAAGGCCGGCTGGAGCGTCATGGAGAATATCCGGGACAATGGGATCGATGAGGTGCTGGCATTGTGCGGCGGCTGCTGTTCGTGCGCGACCTGCCACGTCCATGTCGATCCGGACTGGTTCGCGAAGACCGGCGGACCCAAGGCGGACGAGGACGACCTGCTCGACACCTCCGATCACCGCTCGGAAACCAGCCGCCTGTCCTGCCAGATCCTGATGACGGCGGAGCTGGACGGCCTCAAGGTGACGATCGCGCCCGAGGATTGACGCTCAATCGCGGGCGACGCTCGCGGCATAGAGCGCGATCGCGGCGGCGTTCGACACGTTGAGGCTCTCGATCGCGCTGCTGATCGGCAGTCGCGCGAGCGTATCGCAATGGGCGCCGACATTGGCGCGCAGCCCCTCGCCCTCCGCGCCCAGCACCAAGGCGACGCGCGGCGGCCCGAGCGCTTCGGCGATCGTTGCCTCCGCCTCTCCGGCAAGCCCAATTCTCCAGAAGCCGGCCTCGGCGATCTCGTCGAGCGCGCGGGCGAGATTGACGACGCGCGCCCACGGCACCGTCTCCAGCGCTCCGCTCGCAGCCTTGGCGAGCGCGCCCGATTCGCCCGGCGCGTGCCGGTCCTGCGTCACGATGCCGAGCGCATCGAAGGCGGCGGCCGAACGCAGGATGGCGCCGACATTGTGCGGATCGGTGACCTGGTCGAGCACAAGCAGCGGCCGCCCGTCCTCGGCCCGATCCAGCAAATCGGCGAGGAGGATATCATCGAGCCGCTCGACCTCGGCGACCAGCCCCTGGTGCGGCGCGTCCCTGGGCACCAGCCGGCCGAGATCAGCGACATCGGCGAAGGTGACCGGAATCTCCCTCGGGATTTCCAGCATGTCCGCCGCCTCGCGCGTCGCCCAGATGCGCACGAACCTGCGCTCAGGATTGGCGAGGGCGGCGGCGATGGCGTGGCGGCCCCACAGCCGGGGGCGGTTTTCGGGCTTGGAAGCCTGGCGGGCCTTGCGTCGCATCGCCCCGCATTGGCGCGCCGGCGCAAGACTGGCAAGCCGCGCCGCGTTGACAGGCCGCCCTGCTTTCGCCAATAGCGCGCTTCCCATATCGGAAGCCCTCTGGACAGGTGGCCGAGTGGTTAAAGGCAGCAGACTGTAAATCTGCCCGGGTTTCCCGTACGCTGGTTCGAATCCAGCCCTGTCCACCATCCTTCGAGCCGATATGTGCGTCCTCGCCTTCGCCTGGCAGGCCCATCCCGAGTGGCGGCTCGTGGTCGCCGGCAATCGCGACGAGCTTCACGCCCGTCCCGCCGCCGCGCTCGCGCGATGGAGCGAGCGTCCCGACATCCTTGCCGGCCGCGACCTGCGCTCCGGCGGCACCTGGCTCGGCGTCTCGGAAAGCGGCCGCTTTGCCGTCGTCACCAATTTGCGCGGCTTCGGGCCGCCCATGGCCGATCGGGAATCGCGCGGCGCGCTGGTGACCGACATGCTGGACGGCCATGAGCCCGAGCGGCTCGATTCCTTCAATCCGTTCAACCTGATCGCCGCAACCCGCGAGGAGGCGCTGTTCCTCACCAACCGGCCGGAGCCGGTCCGCGCGTCGCTCCCTCCCGGCCTCTACGGCCTTTCCAACGGCAGGCTCGACGAGCCATGGCCCAAGACCGTCCGGCTGAAGCAGCGCCTGCTCGACTGGATCGTCGACGGCGCATCGGCGCCGGAGGCGCTGCTCGACGCGCTCGGCGAGGATCGGCTGCCGACGGCAGGGCTTGCGCCCGCGGCGGCGTCGGAGGTGCCGCAGGAGCCGGCGAACTCACCCATCTTCATCCGCAACCCGGTCTACGGAACCCGGTGCAGCACCGTCGTCGCAATCGCGATGGACGGACGCGGAACGATCATCGAGCGGCGCTTCGACGCCGACGGCGCGACGACCGGGGACACCACGCTCGCCTTTGCCTGGCCGTCCTAGCGCTCGTTCAGGAAGGCGAGGATCGCGTTCACCGTCGCATCAGGCTGCTCCTCCATCAGCCAGTGGCCCGAATTGGCGATGACGAGCGGGCGCACGTTGCTGGCGACGAAGCCGATCTCGGTCGCGAGGACGGCTCCGTAGGAGTGATCGCCCCCGATGGCGAGCACCGGCATTGCGAGCGGTCCCTGGGCAAGGAACGCCTGGTTGTCGGCCCCGTCCCGGTTGAAGGCCGCGAACTGCTCGAATGCGTCGTGAATCGCACGGGGCCGGGCATAGAGCGCGGCATAATGCTGCCGGGTCGCATCATCGATGCGGGACGGATCGGCCGAAAGATCGTTGTAGAAGCGATCGAGCAGGATCCGCTCGCGCCCGGCGACCAGGCGCTCGACATCCGGGCCGCGAAAATTGAAATGCCAGGTCTTCGGATTGCGATACTGGTCGTCCCAATGGCCGATGCCGGGCAAGGGCGCGTCCATCACCACCCAGCGCGTCACCCGGTCGCGATTTTCCGCGATGAAGGCATAGCCGACCATGTTGCCGATATCGTGGGTGACGACCGCCAGGGGCCCATCCTGTCCGAGCGCGTGGAGCATGCGCGCCATGCCTTCGGCCTGGCTCTTTTTGTCGTAGCCATCGTCCGGATGGGAGGAGAGGCCCATGCCGCGCAGGTCCGGGACGATCACCGTGTGATCCGCCATCAGCCGGACGGCGAGCGGCTGCCACATGTCGCCGGTGTCGCCGAAACCGTGAAGAAGCAGGACGGCGGGTCCATGGCCGCCGACGCGCACGTGCAGGGTCGCGCCACCGACGTCCACGTCGCGGACCGAGAAGGCGGCTGGAAACGGGGCGACGCGGGCGGTGCAAGGCGCGGCGAAGGCGATCAGCATGGCGGCAAGGAGCAGACGAAGCATCGCGAAAGTCTCCCGGATCCTGAGCGCGGCGATTTAGCACGGACGCGCAACGACGTCGCGCGCCTTCTGGTCAATCGACAAAGGCGACGGATCGGCGCAGAGAGGGACGAGTGAACAGGCCCGACGATATCGACTCGCGCCCTTCGCCCGACGCCCGTCCGCGCGCGGCCGCGCAGCAGGGCCGCGGCCGGCTCAAGGTGTTTCTCGGCGCCGCGCCGGGGGTCGGCAAGACCTATGAGATGCTCCGCGAGGGCGCGAGCCGCCGCGCGGCCGGCGTGGACGCCGTCATCGGCATCGTCGAGACCCATGGCCAGGCCGAGACCGAGGCGCTGATCGGCGATCAGGAGATCGTCCCGCGCCGGGAAATCACCTATGAAGGCCGGGCGCTGACCGAGATGGACCTCGACGCCGTGCTCGCGCGTCGCCCCGCCCTGGTTCTCATCGACGATCTCGCCCACACCAATATCCCCGGCAGCCGCCATCCGAGGCGCTGGCAGGATGTCGACGAGTTGCTCGCCGCCGGGATCGACGTCTACGCGACGCTCAACATCCAGCATCTGGAAAGCCTGAACGACGTCATCACGAGCTTCACCAAGGTGCGTGTCGGCGAAACCGTCCCGGACACGGTGCTCGATCAGGCGGAGATCGAGGTCGTCGACATCCCGCCCGACGAGCTGATCGAGCGGCTGAAGGACGGCAAGGTCTATGTGCCGCACGAGGCCAGCCGCGCGCTCGCCCATTTCTTCTCCAGGTCGACCCTTTCGGCGCTGCGCGAACTGGCGCTGCGCCGCGCCGCACAGGCCGCCGACGAACAGATGCTGGACGATGTCGAGGCCAATGCGCTGGCGGGCACCTGGGCCGCGGGGGAGCGGGTGCTGGTGGCGGTCAGCGAGCTGCCCGGCGCAGACGGGCTGGTCCGCGCGACGAAGCGCCTCGCGGATGCGCTCCGCGCGCCCTGGACGGCCGTCCATATCGAGACGCCGCGCGCGCGCGCGTTCACCGACGAGGAGCGCCAGCGAGTCGCCGCCGTTCTTCAGCTCGCCCGCCAGCTCGGCGGACGGGTCTCCTCGCTGTCCGCGCCCTCGGTGATCGAAGGCGTGAAAAGGTTTGCCGAAGACAATCGCACGACCCAGATCGTGGTCGGCAAATCGGCGCGCTCGCGCTGGTTCGAGCTTCGCCACGGCTCCGTGGTCGATCGCCTGGTCCGCGAGACCCCGGGTGTCGCCGTCCACGTCCTGCCGCTCGACGAGCCGGCGGACCGCGAACCGCGGCCGGCGGGGCCGAGGCGCGGCAGCGGCTGGGGCCGCCCCGCCGGCTATCTCGTCTCCGCGCTCGCCGTGGCGCTGATCACCTTGCTCGGCACGACGATCTACGCGCTCGGCCACATCACCAATATCGGGATGCTTTATCTGATTCCGGTGATGCTCGCCGCGACCCGCTATGGCGTGCGGACCGGGATCGCGACCGGCCTGCTCTCATCGCTCTTCTACAATTTCTTCTTCATCCCGCCGCTGCACACCTTCACCATCCGGGATCCGGCGAACCTCATCACGGTGCTCGTGCTGATCGGCGTCGCGGTGGTCGCGAGCCAGCTGGCCGAACGGGTTCGCGCGCAGGCCGATCTTTCACGCAAGAGCGCGCGCCAGAATTCGGCGCTTGCCGGCTTTGCGCGCACCCTGACCGGCATCAGCTCGGGGACGGAGCTTGGCCAGACTCTGTGCGGCGAAGTATCGCGTCTGCTCGATGTCGATACGGTTCTCCTGCTCCCCGGCGCGGACGGCCTGAAGCTCGCCGCAGCCGTGCCGCCGGAAGACCGGCTCGGCACGATCGAGGAGGCCGCCTCGCAATGGGCGTTCGATCACGGACAGCCGGCCGGCCTCGGCTCCGACACGCTGACCGCGTCGGACTGGCTGTTCCATCCGCTGCGGGCGGGCGGGAAATCGCTCGGCGTCTTCGGCCTGGCGCGCGCGGAGGGCGGCGCGGCGATTCGCTCCGATCAGCTCCCCTTGCTGCTCAGCCTGCTCGACCAGGCGGCGCTGGCGCTGGAGCGGATCGGGCTCGAGGGAGAGATGGCCAGCGTCGCCCGGCTGAAGGAGCGCGACCGGCTGCGCGCCGCGCTGCTCGCCTCGGTCAGCCACGATCTCAAATCACCGCTCGCGAAGATCGTGAGCGTGACGGGCGCGCTGAAGGAGAAGGAGGCCGATCCGGCGCTGGTCGCCGCGCTCCAGGCGCAAAGCGCGCGGCTCGACCGCTTTGTCGCGAACCTGCGCGACATGGCTCGAATGGAAAGCGGCGCGCTGACGCTGGCGCGCGCGCCGGTCGACCTCGCCGACGCCGTGGCGAGCGCCGCGCACACGCTGAAGAAAGCGCTCGCGGGCCACAAGATCACCCTCGATCTGTCGCCCGAGCTGCCGCTCGTCGCCGTCGATCCGCCATTGTTCCAGCGCTGCCTCATCAATCTGATCGAAAATGCCGCCCGAAATGCCGATCCGGACACGCCGATCGCGATCGTCGCGAGCCGCCACAGCGACGGGCTCGACCTGTCGGTGATCGATCAGGGCCCCGGACTGCCGCCGGGCGGCGGGGCGGCGCTGTTCGAGCCGCTTGGCCGCGCCGGATCGGGCCGCAAGGGCAGCGGGGGCCTCGGCCTCGCCATCGTCAAGGGCTTCGCCGAGGAAATGGGCCTTTCCGTCGCTGCGAGCGAGCGCGAGGATCCGCGCGGGACGATCGTCACCATCGGCTTTCCCGAAGCCGCGCTGATCAGGCGGACGGGCGGGGCCGCGGCGCCAGGCGAAGCACCAGAAAGCCGGTAACGGCGGAGAGCAGGGAACCGGCAAGGATGCCGATCTTGGCGGTCTCGGCGAGGTCGGGCCGATCCGGAAAGGCGAGGGCGCCGATGAACAGGCTCATCGTGAAGCCGATGCCGCACAGCAAGGCGACGCCGTAGACCTGGAGCCACGACGCCTCCGACGGCCGCGGGGCGATGCGAAGGGCGACCGCCGCGCGCACCGCGCCGAAAATCCCGACCTGCTTGCCGAGGAACAGGCCCGCGGCGATGGCGAGCGGCAGTGGCGCGAACAGGCTGCCAAGGCCGAGCCCCGTGAGCGACACGCCGGCATTGGCGAAGCCGAACAGGGGAACGATCCCGAACGCGACCCAGGGGGCCAGCTGATGTTCCAGCCGGTGGAGCGGCGAGCTTTCCTCGTCGGTCGCGATCGGCACGGTGGCGGCTGCGATCACCCCGGCGACGGTCGCATGAACGCCGGAAACCAGCATCGCGTACCACAGGAGGACCGCGCCGATCGCGAACGGCCACAGCCGCCTGACGCCCGCGCGCCCCATCGCATACATCGCCGCCGCGATGACCGCCGCTGCGGCGAGCGCGGCCCAATCGAGCCGTGCGGTATAGGCGATCGCGATGATCGCGACGGCGCCGAGATCGTCGGCGATCGACACGCTCGTCAGGAACAGCTTGAGGCTCGCCGGCGCGCGGCGGCCGAGCAGCGCGAGGACTCCGATCGCAAAGGCGATATCGGTCGCCGCCGGGATCGCCCAGCCGCGAATGAGATCGCCGGAACCCGCGACCGCGATATAGACGATGGCCGGCAGCGCCATGCCGACGGCGGCAGCGATCAGCGGCAGACGACGGCTCGCCGGATCGCGCAGATTGCCCTCCAGCCACTCGCGCTTGATCTCCAGCCCGACGAGCAGGAAGAAGACCGCCATCAGGCCGTCATTCACCCAGAAGTGCAGATCGGTCGGCCCATGGATGGGAAGCGTTCCGGCTGGAAGATGCAGGAGGTGGCGATAGGCATCGCCCCACCCGCCATTGGCGACGATCAGCGCCAGCGCCGCCGCGCCGATCAGCAGCAATCCCCCCGCCGCCTCGCTGGCGAAGAAGTGACGCAGGGCCGAGGCGTGTCCTGTATCGTCCATCTCGGCGTCATGCCGGCCGCGGTGGGCTGCCGCAAGCCCGGCCCTTCCCTAGGCGGCCGCCGCCGCCCATATCGGGCGCGACCAATGAGGAGATGGCCATGTCGCGCCCGATGCGGATCGATTTCGTTTCAGACGTTTCCTGCCCCTGGTGCGTGATCGGGTTGAAAGGCCTGGAAGAAGCCCTGGCGCGGACCGGGGACCTGATCGAGGCCGACATCCATTTCCAGCCGTTCGAGCTCAATCCCGACATGGCGCCGGAAGGCGAGAACGGCGCCGAGCATATCGCCCGCAAATACGGCGCCACCCCCGAGCAGATGGCCGCAAACCGCGAGGTGATCCGCGAGCGCGCCGCCTCCGTCGGCTTCGTGATGGCGCGCGGGCCGGAGAGTCGCATCTACAACACGTTCGATGCCCACCGGCTGCTCCACTGGGCGGAGACGCAAGGCAGGCAGGCCGCGCTCAAGCACGCCTTGTTCGAGGCCTATTTCACCAATGACGAAAATCCGTCCGACCGCGCGGTGCTGGTCAAAGCGGCCGAAAAGGCCGGGCTCGACGCGAAGGCGGCCGGCGAGGTGCTCGACCAGGGCCTCTATGCCGCCGAGGTCCGCGCGGCCGAGCAGCTCTGGCGATCGCGCGGGATCAACGCGGTTCCGGCGGTGATCATCGATGGGCGCTACCTCCTCTCCGGCGGGCAACCGCCCGAGGCGTTCGAACAGGCGCTGCGCCGGATCGCGAGCGAGCCTGTCGCCTAAGCCATTCTGCCAATTCGACTCTTCCAAACCCGGCCGGCGGTGCTAGGACAGCCGCCATGCCGGATGACGAGGAGGATCGCATGAAGGCCCTGGCCGCGTGGATATTCGCTTTGGCTGGACTGGCCGCATCGGCCACGGCCAATGCCCAGCCCCGGCCCGCTTACGATCCGGCCGCCTTGTTCGCGCCCTTCGACATGGGCCAGGCGGTGAACCAGTATCGCTCGTCCAACGGCCTTCCCGGCCCCGCTTACTGGCAGAACCGCGCGGATTACGAGATCCATGCGAGCATCGACGAGCATGGCAACGGCCACGGCCCTGTGCTCACCGGCAGCGAGATCGTCACCTACACCAACAACAGCCCGGATGCGCTCGATTCGCTCTGGGTCCAGCTCGACCAGAATCTCTACCGCGAGAACAGCCGCGGCGCCTTTGCGAACGGCCGGCCGCAGCAAGGGACGAGCGAAGGCTATGTCCTCGATTCGGTGGAGATCGAGCAGGATGGCCATTTCGTCGCCGCGAACCACGTCGTCACCGATACGCGGATGCGCGTCGATCTCCCCGCCTTGCTCGCCGGGCATGGCCAGAAAGTGCGGATGCGCATCGCCTGGCACTTCACGATCCCCGGCGAATGGGGCGGGCGCATGGCCTGGGGCAATGCACAGGCCGGGCCGATCTACGATCTTGCCCAATGGTATCCGCGCATGGCCGTCTATGACGACATTCGCGGCTGGGACACGCTCCCCTACCTCGCCCAGGAATTCTATCTGGAATATGGCGATTTCGACTATTTCGTGACGGTGCCGGCCGACATGCTCGTCGCCGGATCGGGCGAACTGGTGAACGAGGCGGAGGTGCTGACCGCCGAGCAGCGCCGCCGGCTCGAACAGGCCCGCCACAGCGACGCGACGGTGATGATCCGGTCCCCGCAGGAGATCGGCGATCCCGCATCGCGGCCCCGCCAGGGCGGCCAGCTCACCTGGCATTTCCGGATGCAGAACACGCGCGACGTCGCGTTCAGCGCGAGCCGCGTCTTCGCCTGGGACGCGGCACGGATCAACCTCCCCGGCGGGCGCAGCTCGCTCGCCATGTCCTTCTATCCGGCCGAAAGCCAGGGCAATGATCGCTGGGGCCGATCGACCGAATATATGAAGGACGCGGTCGAACAATTCTCGCGCCGCTGGTTCCCCTATCCCTGGCCGGCGGCGATCAACATCGCGGGCCCGGCGACCGGCATGGAATATCCCGGCATCGTCTTCGACGGCATCGACGATGCCGGCAAGACCCTGTTCTGGATCAGCGCGCACGAGATCGGGCACAGCTGGTTCCCGATGATCGTCGGCTTCGACGAACGCCGCCATGCCTGGATGGACGAAGGCTTCAACACCTTCATCGACGTCTATGAGAGCGACGATTTCAACCATGGCGAATATGCGCCCAAGCGTGACGGCGAATATGCGCCGCACGGGGGCAATCCGGTGGACGAGATCCTGCCCATCCTCGCCGATCCCTCAGCGCCCCCGATCCTCTCGCGCGCCGACACGGTGATCGAGCGCTGGCGCCATCCGGTCACCTATTTCAAGTCGGCGCTCGGCCTCGTGCTGCTTCGCGAAGAAATCCTCGGACCGGATCGGTTCGATCGCGCCTTCCGCCGCTTCATCGCCGAATGGGCGTTCAAGCATCCCAAGCCAGCCGATTTCTTCCGCGCGATGGAAAGCGGCGCGGGCGAGGATCTGAGCTGGTGGTGGCGCGGCTGGTACGCGAACAACTGGCAGCTCGATCTCGCGGTGGACCGGATCGCGCCGGCCGAGGGCGGCGGCACCGAGATCGTGGTCGCAAGCCACGACCGGCTGGTGATGCCGGCGACGCTTCGGGTCAGCTTCGCCGACGGCAGCCGCCGCGACTATCGACTGCCGGCCGAAAGCTGGATCCGCAACGTCTCGACCAGCCTGTTCATCCCCGCCGGCCAGACCGTGACGCGGGCCGAGATCGATCCGGACCACCGGCTCCCCGATCGCGACCGCGCGAACAATGCACGGACGGCCTCCGCCGCGGCCGGCTGAGCTTGCCCCCATGGTCGCTGCGCCTAGATTGGGCGCATGGAGGCGTCCCGCTTGTGGGATCGTGACCGCGTCCGGTCCGCCGTTGCCGCGGCCCTGCTTCAGGGATTGCTGGCTTACGGCCTGATCGTCGGCCTTGCCGGCGGGCCGATCCGGAGCGGGATGCGCGAGCAGCTGACCGTCTTCGGCGTCCTGCCGCCACCGCCCCCGCCGCCCGAGGTCCGGCCGCCGCCCCGCCGCATCGTCCCCCCGCCGCGCCCGGCGGAGCGCCAGGCCGGGGGCGGATCGGCGCCGAACATCCGATCGACCCCCACCGAAATCCAGGCGCCGCCACCACTCCTCCCCCGACCGACGCCAGTGGTGGCGACGCCGGCGCCGGCCCAGGGCACCGACCCCACCGCCGGCCTTGCGCCCATCCGCGGGCCAGGCAACGGCGCTGGCGGCTTCGGCAACGGCACGGGCGGCGGGATCGGCAATGGCGCCGGGCCGGGCGAAGGCGACGGCGCGGGCGGCGGCACCCCGCCGCGTCGCCTCAGCGGACGGCTACGGGATTCGGATTATCCGCGCGGGCTTGGCGAAGCCGGGATCGAAGGCACGGTCTCGGTCGAATATCGGGTCGAGCTGGACGGCCGCGTCACCGACTGCGTCATCACCCGATCGAGCGGCAGCCGGCTTCTCGACGAGACCACCTGCGACCTCATCGAGCGGCGTTTCCGCTATCGGCCCGCGCGCGACCGTGCCGGTCGCCCGGTCGTCTCCTACATCGTCGAGAACCACAGCTGGATCGTCCATGACGAACCGCCGGAGCGCGGCGACTAGGGCTTGCCTCCGCGCGCATCGGGGCGTCAGTCTCCGCGCCGCCGAGACCGAGTCGATGCCAGCCAAGGGGGCCGCCGATGATCCGCAAGATTCTTCCGCTTTTCGCCTGTCTCCTGTGCGCCCTTCCGGGCCGTGCCCAGCCGCCGCAGCAACCGGATTTCGTGCGCGAGCGCGGGCCGCTGGTCGCGATCGAGCATGTGACCGTGATCGACGGCACCGGCGCCGCGCCGCGCGCGGGCCAGACCCTGCTGATCGATCATGACCGGATCGCGGCCATCGGCGCCGACGGCACGGTCCGCCTGCCCGAGGGCACCCGCGCGATCGACGGCACCGGCAAGACGGTGATCCCGGGGCTCGTCGGGATGCACGAACATATGTTCCGCCCGGCGTCGATCGACGGCCCGTTCATCGCCAACGAGATGTTCGTGACCTTCCCGCAGCTCTATCTCGCCAGCGGCGTCACCACCGCGCGGACCGGTGGCTCGACCGATCCTTATGGCGACCTCGGCATCAGGCGGGAAATCGAGGCGGGGCGCATGGTCGGGCCCGATGTCGATCTCACGACGCCCTATCTCGAGGGGGCCCCGCCGGCGATTCCCCAGCTCTATCCGCTGCGCGACCCGGAGGATGCGCGCGCGCTGGTCAGCTACTGGGCCTCGCTCGGCTTCACCTCGGCCAAGGCCTATATGAACATCTCGCCCGCCGAGCTCGCGGCCGCGATCGACGAGGCGCATCGCCACAATATGAAGATCACCGGCCATATCTGCTCGGTCGGCTATGAAGAGGCGGCGCGGCTCGGCATCGACAATCTCGAGCATGGTCCGTTCGGCGCGCCGGACGGAGAACTGGACGCCGAACGCGCGCCGGGGCTGTGCGCGCACGGCCCGGGCCAGAGCGCCGGCCCGGTGATCCGCAACATCGTCCAGAATGTCGCGCCCGATTCACCCGAAGTGACGCGGATGATCCGCACGCTGGTGGAGCATCGTGTCGCGATCACCTCGACTCTGGCGGTGTTCGAAGGCGGCGATCGGCCGAACCTCGAGGCGACTCCGCATCTTCGCGAGCTGCTCCATCCGGCGGTGTGGGAATGGGAGGTCTCCCGTCACGCCGCCCAGGCGCCGGCGGCCGCCTTCCTCGATCTGCGTCTCAGGAAGGAAATGGCGTTCGAGCGCGCGTTCGTCGCCGCCGGCGGCCTGCTGATGGCGGGGGCCGACCCGACCGGCGACGGCCATGTCATCGCGGGCCTGGGCGACCAGCGCAATATCGAGCTGCTGCACGAAGCCGGCTTCAGCGTCGCCGAGGCGATCCGCATCGCGACGCTCAACGGCGGGACCTATCTCGGCATCGCGAACGAGACCGGCAGCCTGGAAGCCGGCAAGCGCGCCGACCTCGTCCTGCTCGACGGCGACCTTGCGAGCGACATCACCGCGATCACCCGCCCCATCATCGTGTTCAAGCACGGCCTCGGCTACGATTCGCAAGCGATCTACGCGAGCCTCGCCGGACAGGTTGGGCTGCATTGACGGTGCGATCGCCCCATCCGGCCGAGCCGGTTGACGCGGGGGCGTCCGCTCTGGCACTGGAGCGCGCCGGCGCGGGTGTAGCTCAATGGTAGAGCAGAAGCCTTCCAAGCTTACGACGGGGGTTCGATTCCCCTCACCCGCTCCACCGATTTCCACGCCCATCGCCGCGATGCCCCGTCCGCGAGACGGGCCAGCCGTAAGTCGGCGCTGGTCTAGCGCCTCTTGAGCCAGGCGATCAGCTCGGCCAGCGGCACGAGCTGATTGAACGAGATGCCGCAGGCCCCGCCCTGCTGCCACCGCACGGTGCCGGCAACGGGACGGAAATCCTCTGGCGTCACCATGACCTGCGTATCCGACCCGATCGGCCGGTCGAACTCGATCTTGATACCGCTCTGGGAAATGTCGCGGGTGCGCACGCGATAGGTGCGCGCGCCGACGCGGAGCACGCAGGCTCGATCGACCTCGACGCGTGGCGCCCGCGCCTTCCAGCCATTGTCGAGCTGCGCCGGATTGGCGAGCAGCTCCTCAATATCGACTTCGTGATCGAAGGCGACGCCGGCATTGGCCTCGCGCACCCAGACGACCCGGCCCTCGACCTGCTGATTGGTCTTGAGCTCGACGGTCACGTGCTGGCCAGGCCGGACGCTGGAGTAGACATGCGCCATCAGGCCGCCCGCGGAGATGTTGCGGATCAGGCAAAGCTCGCGACGGCCGTCGACGAAGATCGCGCCGACGCGAAGAATCTTGATGTGACGATCCTGGTGCCGCCGGTCCGGCGGCAACGGCACATCGGCTGAGAAGGAGAAGCTGGTCTCCTCGACCCGGTCCTGGGCCAGCATCGGCTTTCCCCACACTTATGATTTGGCTTTCGCCTTCATTGTCTCCGGAAATGAGTTGATGAATGCTTATCGCCCGGACCGCTTTTCCCGCAGATCGGCGCCTTCACGGCTTGCTTACTTCTTCGCGCTAGGGCGCGGGGCGATGAACGCCGAAACCAAGTTCGCGCCGGACACGCGCTACGATCCCCGCCCCGCCTCCGCGGTCAGCACCGGGGTTGGCCTCATCGGGCTTGCCGGCCTCATCGCCTGGACCTGCGTCGCGCGCGCCTATGGCATGGAAGGGCCGCTTGCCGCGCTGACCGCGCTGCTCGCCTGCGGCGTACCCATGATCCTCTGGTCGCTGCTCGTCGACAAGGTGCATCGGCGCCCGTCCACCGGGATCGACTGGGATTCGCCGCCGCGCCCGCTCAGGGAAACGCTCGACATCTCGATTGCGAAGATCGCCGGCCTCTGGGGCATCTGGGCGATCATCGGCGCGGCCTATTGCATCGCGCGCTGGTATTGGGACGGCGCCTGGCTGTTCGCGATGTACGTCCTGGGCGTCGCCTCGATCGCGATGCTCGTCTTCTCGATCCCCTACGTGATCTGGCTCGACCGACGGCTGAAGGAGCCGAAGGACGGCGCCTGGCATTTCGGCCAGCTCCTCATCGGGCGCGGCGACCGAGCGGACCGCCAGGCGCTCCACGATTTCTGGCGTGCCTGGGCGGTCAAGGCCTTCTTCCTCGCCTTCATGATCTCGATCGTGCCGGGCAACTGGGTCGAGGCGATCCACCCCGAATCGGCCTGGGTCAGCGAGAATCCGGTCAATCTGGCGCGCTGGCTGATCAGCGTCATGTTCATGATCGACGTGAGCTTCGCGACGGTCGGCTATGTGCTGACCTTCCGGCCGCTCGACGCGCATATCCGCACCGCCAATCCCTATGCGGCGGGATGGGCGGCGGCGCTGATCTGCTATCCGCCATTCATCATGATGAACCCGGGCGGGCCGCTCGATTACCATATCGGCACGGCGGACTGGATCTACTGGCTCGGCGATGATCCGCTGATCATGGCGCTGGTCGGCCTGTGGCTCGCCTTCCTGACCGGCATCTATGCCTGGGCGACAGTGGCCTTCGGCATCCGCTTTTCGAACCTTACCGATCGCGGCATCCTGACGCACGGGCCTTATGCATTTTCCAAGCATCCGGCCTATCTGTCGAAGAACCTGTTCTGGTGGTTCGCGACCCTGCCCTTCCTCGCGACCACGGACAATGTCGTCGACGCGATCCGCAACACCGTCGTCCTCGGGCTCGTCAGCGGCGTCTATTACTGGCGGGCGCGCACCGAGGAACGGCACCTGATGGCCGATCCCGCCTATCGCGAATATGCGGCGTGGATGGAGCGCAACGGCCCCATTCCACGCCTGATCTCAAAGCTTACTCCGCGTCGCTTGCGTCATCGTACGACGGTTCGGATCGCGCCGGAACCGGGCTCGTCATGACACGCAGCCGGTAGGCGCCGGTGCCGCCCGATCCATAGGAGGTCGCGCGGACGATGAACGTGCCGCCATGTTCCGGCGCGAAGGTCAGGAAGGAATTGAGCCCGCCGCCGCCATCGTCGTCGCTCGCGGCCGGCTCGGCCCCGCGCTCATTGGCGGCATAGACCTTGAGCACCGTGTCGAAGGCCGCCGATTCAAGGCTGATGATCGCCCGGTGGCCATCGGGAATCTGGATCTGGTAGTCGTCGAACGGCGCGCCGTCGTCCGTCGGATCGTTCGAGGTCAGCGTGCCGTCATAGACCTGCCAGGTCGCGCTCTCGGTGCTGGTCGGGCGGGTCGCCGGCGGCGGCAGCGGCGGCGCGTTCTCGACGGTCAACGTATAGGCCCCGCTGCCGCTCGAGGCATAGGCAGTCACGCAGGCGATATAGGTGCCGGTCTCGGTCGGCGCGAAGGTGAGCCGCGAATTGGTCCCGTCGCCGCCATCGTCATCCTGGGCGAGCACGTCGCTGGCGCCGGAGCGCAGGATCCGCAGGACGGTGTCGAAATCGGCCGAGGCGGAGATGATGTAACGCTGGCCGGCACGAAGCTGGAGCCGCTGGCCGTCGCCGCATTGCGCCAGCGTCCCGCGATAGGTGCCGGTCTGCGCCACGGCGGGCGCAGCGAAGGTCAAGGCCGCGGCAAGCGCCGCAAAGGAAATGGCTGTTCGCATTGAATTCTCCCCTCTTCGAGGCGGCGAGTCGCCCCATACGCACGACAGACCGTGCAAAACCAGCGCTAGACCGTGCCAGCTTGCGCGGGCATGAACGCGCCTCGTTTCAGCGCGCGAACGCGTCCGTCGCGCGGATCAGCGCGTCGGTGATGCCCGGCTCGCTGAACAGGTGGCCGCCATCGGCGATCATGTGAAGCTCCACCTCCGGCCAGGCCTGTTTGAGATCCCAGGCGGTAACCGGCGGCGTGCAGCAATCATAGCGGCCCTGGACGATCACGCCCGGAATGCCCTTCAGCTTCGTCGCGCCGGCGATGAGCTGGCCTTCTTCCAGCCACCCCTTGTGGATCATGTAGTGATTTTCGATCCGCGCGATCGCGACGGCGAATTCGTCGTCGGTGAATTCCTCGATGACATGGGGGTTGGGGAGCAAGGTGACGGTCTCCGCCTCCCACTTGCTCCACGCCTTCGCGGCCTCGACCTGGGCGGCTCGATCGCTGCCGGTCAGCCTTCGCTGATAGGCCGCGACGATGTCGCCGCGTTCCTCCGGCGGGATCGGCGCGAGGAAAGCCGGCCATTTGTCCGGAAAGATTTCCGAGGCGCCCTTGACGTAGAGCCAGTCGAGCTCGCTCTGGCGGAAGGTGAAGATGCCGCGAAGCACCAGCTCGGTGACGCGCTCCGGATGGGTCTGGGCGTAGGCGAGCGACAAGGTGGACCCCCACGATCCGCCATAGACCATCCACCTTTCATGCCCCGCCATCTCGCGCAGCCGCTCCATGTCCGCGACGAGATGCCAGGTGGTGTTTGCCTCGAGGCTTGCATGGGGCGTCGATCGCCCGCAGCCGCGCTGGTCAAACAGAAGGATGTCGTAGCGCGCCGGATCGAACTGGCGGCGATGATCGGGGCTGCACCCGGCTCCCGGCCCGCCGTGCAGGAAGACGACCGGCTTCGCGCCCCTCGTGCCGCATCGCTCCCAATAGAGGCTGTGACCGTCGCCGACCTCCAGCCGCCCGGTCTCATAAGGTTCGATCGGCGGATAGAGGGTGCGGCGCTCGGCCATCGGCGTCTCCGGTTCGTTTCGTCGTCGGTGCGCTTGTCGCTGGGATGACGACGAAAAGTCAAATCGCCGAAACCGCTAGAAACTCTCTTCCTCGTAGATCCGGCTGATGTCGCCGCCCCATTCGCCCCGATAGCGCTCCAGCAGTCGATCGGCCGGCGTGCGGCCGCTGGCGACGATTTCGCGCAGCGGATCGAGGAAGCCCGATTCATTGTCGCCCGACGCATTGAGCCCGGCGCGCGCGTTGAGCCCCGCCTCGGCGATGGCGAGCACGCGCCGGCCGAGGTCGAGCAGGGTTTCGCCATCGGGCGTTTTCGCGGCGAGGCCCAGCTTCGGCACCGAATCGCGCAGCTCCTGCCGCCCGGAGAGGCCCCAATGCTTCACCTCGTCCCACGCGGCATCGAGCGCGCCCGAATCGTAGAGCAGGCCGACCCAGAGCGCCGGCAGCGCGCAGATCCGGCTCCACGGCCCGCCATCGGCGCCGCGCATCTCAAGGAAGCTCTTGAGCCGCACCTCCGGGAAGATGGTGGAGAGGTGATCGGTGAAATCCGACACCAGCGGCTTCTCGCCGGGGAGCGCGGGCAGCCGGCCGTCAAGGAAGTCGCGGAAGGACTGGCCGGCGACGTCGAGATATTTGCCGTCGCGGTAGACGAAGTACATCGGCACATCGAGCGCGTAATCGAGATAGCGTTCGTAGCCGAACCCATCCTCGAACACGAACGGCAGCATCCCGGTGCGGTCGGGATCGGTGTCCGACCAGATATGGCTGCGGAAGGAAAGGAAACCGTTGGGCTTTCCTTCGGTGAATGGCGAATTGGCGAAGAGCGCGGTCGCCAGCGGCTGGAGCGCGAGCCCGACGCGGAACTTGCGCGCCATGTCGGCTTCCGAGGCATAGTCGAGATTGACCTGGATCGTCGACGTGCGGAGCATCATGTCCAGCCCCAGCGTGCCGACCTTCGGCATATAGTTGAGCATGATCGCATAGCGGCCTTTCGGCATGCGAGGCAGCTCTTCGCGAGTCTTGTCCGGCCACATGCCGAGGCCGAGGAAGCCGACGCCGAGCTCGTCGCCGATCGTCTTCACCTGCATCAGGTGGCGACCGGCCTCGGTACAGGTCTCGTGGATGTTGCTGCGCGGCGCGCCGGACAGCTCGAACTGGCCGGCGGGCTCCAGGCTGATCGCGCCGTCCGGACCGGAGAGCGCGATGATCTTGTCGCCTTCCATCACCGGACTCCACCCGAAGCGGGTGAGCGCGTTCAGCAGGTCCCGGATGCCGCCCGGCTCGTCATAGGAGGGCGCGCGATGATCGGCGTGGCGATAGACGAACTTCTCATGCTCGGTGCCGATCCGCCATTCGGCGGCCGGCTTCTCGCCCTTGGCAAAGACGGCGAGGAGATCGTCGCGGCTTTCGATGCGGCGATCGGACTTGGGCTGGCCGATATGCGTGGTCATCGGGCGCGCTCTAGCGGCGCCCGCGCCCGCCCGCCAGCCGGTTTCGATCCGCCACCCGTCGCCCCACAGCCAACATTACAAGTTTTTCCGGGCTTTGCGCCCGCGTCGCGGGGGAGATAGGGGCGGGACATGAGATTCGTCCTGCTGCGCCTCGCCGCGCTCCTCACCTTCGCTTTTGCTTCGACACCGGCGCTCGCCTGGTGGGATTACGGCCACCGGACGGTGGCTCGGATCGCCTGGATCGAGGTGTCGCCCCACACCAGGGCCGAAATGTCGCGGCTGATGGCGCAATCGCGGCTGCTCGAAACGCCCGAATGTCCCGCCGCCAATGTCGCGGATCTCAGCGTCTGGCCCGATTGCATCAAGCGATATCGCGACCGGTTCAGCTATGCCTATTCGTGGCATTTCGCCGATGTCGACATCTGCCGCCCGTTCGACCTGCGCGCCGCATGCCGCGACCATGATTGCGTGACCGACCAGATCGCCCGCAACCTGCGCCTCATCAGGGATCACAGCGTTCCGGTGCGCGAGCGGCTGATGGCGCTCGCCTTCCTCGTCCATTTCGTCGGCGACCTGCACCAGCCGCTCCATGCCAGCGACCATGACGATCGCGGCGGCAATGACGAGACGGTCGCTTATGGCGCGATCGGCGGCCGGACCAATCTGCACAGCATCTGGGACGGCCTGCTCGCCGATCGGGCGATTTCGACGCCTCCCGGCGAGGCGCGCGGTCTCCTGTCCGAATTCACGCCGGACCAGCGTGCGGCGATGCGCGGCGGCAGTGTCGAGGATTGGGCGCGCGAGAATTGGGAGATCAGCCGCCAATCGGTCTACGGCACGCTGGTCGCCGATCCGTGCACGACCCCGATCCCGCGCGGCACGGTGATGGACGAGGCTCTGGTGCGGCGGCTGATCCCGGTCCTGAGGCTCCAGGTCGTCCGCGGCGGCGAACGCCTCGCCCGGATGCTGGACGGGGCGTTTTCGGCCTGAACATTCCTCCCCGTCGCCGAGGCGACGGGGAGGCAAGCAGACTTATTCCGGCACCACCGTCACGGCGCGGCGGTTCTGGGCCCAGGCGCTCTCGTCATGGCCGTCGACGGCCGGGCGCTCCTTGCCCCAGCTGATCGTCTGCATCCGCGCGGGCGAGACGCCGCGCGACTGGAGATAGTCGCGCACCGCATTGGCGCGGCGATCGCCGAGCGCGAGATTGTATTCGCGCGTGCCGCGCTCGTCGGCATGGCCCTCGATGGTGACGCGCACATTCGGGTTGCGATTGAGCCATTGCGCCTGCGCGTCGAGAACCGCGCGGGCACGATCGTCGACCGAATAGCTGTCGGTATCGAAGAAGACACGGTCGGAGGTCACGCTCTGCAGGAAATCGGCGCGCGAGCCGGGGACCGCGGCATTGCCGACATTCCCCTGATCCATCCCATTGCCCTGGTCGCCCGGATTCATGTCGCTCGGCGGCGCCGGCGGCAGCTGGTCGCGCCGCTGATGCGCGCAGCCCGCGGTCAGCGCCACGGCAGCGATCAGGGCCAGGCTCGTCATCTTCATGGTCATAATGTTCCCTCCTCTTGGAAAGCCCGTATTCAAACGCTCAGTCGCGCAAAGGGGACCAGGATGGGTCCGATGCGCCCAAAGGTGTCGGCACGCGCCGCATCGCCATGCCGGTAATGTCGACCGACCAGATCTGGCCGTTGGCGCGGCTGAACATGATGACGCGGCCGTTCGGCGCCCAGGTCGGCCCCTCGTCGAGCGGCCCGCCGGTCAGAATCCGCTCGCCGCTGCCGTCGGGGTTCATCACCCCGATCCGGAACGAGCCGACCTGGGTGAAGGCGATGAGATCGCCGCGTGGGCTCCAGACCGGCGTTCCGTAGCGGCCGCCGCCGAAGCTGATTCGATGCTGGTTCGATCCGTCCGCGTTCATCACATAGAGTTGCTGGGTGCCCCCCCGGTCGCTTTCGAAGACGATCCTTCTTCCGTCGGGCGAAAAGGAGCCGCCGTCGTCGATGCCCGGCGAATTGGTCAGCCGCTGCGGAGTCCCACCGGACGAGGAGACCCGGTAGATGTCGGTATTGCCGTTCACCGACATCGAGAAGATGATCGAATGGCCGTCCGGCGAGAAACGCGGCGCGAACGTCATGTAGGGCTGCGACACGAGCGGCCGGCTGCGGCCCGACCCGACGTCGTAGACATAGACGCGCGGCTGGTTG
Source organism: Sphingosinicella ginsenosidimutans (assembly GCF_007995055.1). Classification (NCBI taxonomy): domain Bacteria; kingdom Pseudomonadati; phylum Pseudomonadota; class Alphaproteobacteria; order Sphingomonadales; family Sphingomicrobiaceae; genus Allosphingosinicella; species Allosphingosinicella ginsenosidimutans. The sequence continues at coordinate 1,046,014 of NZ_VOQQ01000001.1, forward strand.
TTCTCGTAGCTCATATAGGCGACGGTCTGCTGGTTCGGCGCGAAGCGCGGGGTCAGCACGGTCGCCTGGCCGTTGGTCAGGAAACGGTGGTTCGCCCCGTCCTGGTCCATGATCGCGAGCCGCTTGATCCGGTGCCGCGCCGGTCCTGTTTCCGACACGTAGATGACCCGGGTATCGAAATAGGGACCTTCGCCGGTCAGCCGCGTGTAGATCGTGTCCGAACATTTGTGCGCGGCGCGGCGCCACTGGGCCGGCTGGACGACGAATCCCTGACGGGCGAGCTCGCTGTGCGAGGCGACGTCGTAGAGGTAGCAGCCGACGGTCAGCGTGCCGTCGCCATTCGCCTGGACGAATCCCTGGACAAGCGCCTGGGCGCCGGTTGCACCGAAAGCGCCGAAATCGGGCGCGGTCACCTGGGCGAAGGCGACGTTCGGCAGCCCCTGCGGCCCGATCGGCGAAAACAGGCCGGAATTGCGCAGGTTGTTGGCGATGATGTCCGACACCTGGTGGCCGAGTTCGGCGGTGTTGCCCGCCGCGGTGCCGGTCGCCGCCGGGGTCGGCATGTAGGGGATGGCGATCGGCATCGGCGCGCGACGGCCCCCGGTCACATCGACGACGAGCTGGCCGGAATCATCCCCCGCCTGGGCGGGCTGCTGCTGGCCGGGCGGCGGCGCCTGGACGGCCGGGGCCGGCGGCCGGGGTGTCTGGCTCGAAGCAACGACGCCAACGAGGGCGGTCGCGGCGGCGGCGATGGTCAGGGCGATACGCACGTTTCTCATCCTCATCCCGGAAGGCTGTAGTTCATGGTGAAGTTCGCCCAGCCGCGCGGAACGTCATAGAGCTCCTGCGGAAGGCCGCGCAGCGGCGAACAGCCGACGAAGGTGGCGATGGCGAGATCGGCGACACGGGCGGCATAGCGGCGGTTCTCGTCGTCGATCCCGGTCTGCCCCGTCACGCGCGGCCGCGCGGCGAGCGATCCGTCGCGGTTGAGCCGGAGGTTGATCGTCGTGCGGATGCGCTCGGCGCCAGGGCCCGGATTGACCTGCTGGTCGGCGCAGGGCTGGACCTGGCGCGCGATCGCCGAAGCGATGCTCGCCGCCGCCTGCGCGCTCATCGTCGCGGCCTGCTGACGATTGTCGCGCGATGGCGAGGGATCGCGGCCGATTCCGCGCAGCAGATCGGGGCCGAGCAGCGAGCGCCGGGTCTGTTGCGCGCTGCCCTCGGTGCCGGGACGGGTCCGCGGCGGGGTTTCCTGGGGGCGCGGCGGGGACGGCCGGGTTTCGGCGGGCTGCGGCCGAGCACGCTCGGGGCTCGGCGCGACATCGGCCTGGCGCGGCGCGGGGGGCGCCGGCGCCGGCGTCGGCGCGGGCGTCGGAGCGGCACTTTCGGTCGGGCCGGTTTCGGGCGCGCGCCCCTGTTCGGGCGGCGCTGGCGCCGGCGACGGTGCGGCGGATTGGAGCGCGACGCGATCGACGAACGACACCTCGATCGAATCAGCGGGGGGCGGCGGCAGCGCGGCGCGGGCGAGCGCGAGCGACAGCACCGCGAGAAGCGCAAGATGCGCCGCCAGCGATATGCCGAAGCCCGTCTTTTCCGCGCGATCCATCAGCGCGCCTCGCCCTGCGGGTTGCCGACCAGAGCCATGCGGCGAAGGCCGGCATGGTTGATCTCGCCCATCACCTCCATCACCCGGCCGTAATCGAGGCCGCTGTCGGCGCGCAGATAGATACGCGGGCCGCCCTCGTCGTTCGATCCGGAGGCGATCGCCTGGAGCCGTGGACCGAGCGCCCCTTCCGGCACCCGAGTGTTGTCGATGAAAATCGCGCCGGTGCGGTCGATCGAGATCGACACCGGCCGCTGGTCCTGGTCGAGCGCGGCCGCCTTGGTCTTGGGCAGATCGACCTGGACGCCGGCGGTGAGCAGCGGCGCCGTCACCATGAAGATGATGAGCAGCACGAGCATCACGTCGACCATCGGCGTGACGTTGATCTCCGCCATCGGCGCCCTGCGGCCGCGGCGGCCGGCGCCCTTGATCGGCCCCATCGCCATCAGGCTTCCGCCTCAAGCTCGCGCGAAAGGGTGCCGTGGAATCCGTCGGCGAACCGCTGCAGCCGCGCCTCGAACCGCTCGATGCCGAAGCTGAAGCGATTATAGGCGATCACGGCCGGAATCGCTGCGAACAGGCCAAGGGCGGTGGCGAAGAGCGCCTCGGCGATGCCCGGCGCGACGACGGCCAGGCTGGTATTCTGCTGCCCCGCAATGTCGGTGAAGCTGCGCATGATGCCCCAGACCGTGCCGAACAGGCCGACGAAGGGCGCCACCGCGCCGACGGTGGCGAGGATGTTGAGCCGCGCCGCAAGCCGGTCGATCTCGGCGCCCACCGCCGCGTTCAGCGCCACGGCGAGCCGCGCGCGCGTGCCTTCGCGGTCGATCGCGCGCCCGGCGGTCGAGCGGCGCCACTCGGCGATGCCGGCCGCGAGCACCTTGGCGGAGGGCAGATCGCTGCGGCCACGCGCCTCGTGGAACGCGTCGATATCCTGCGCCTTCCAGAAATCACGCTCGAACCGGTCGCTTTCGCGCCGCGCCCGGCCCATCTTCAGCAGCTGGCCGATGATGATCGTCCAGGTCCAGACGCTGGCGAGCAACAGCCCGATCATCACCGCCTTCACGACGATGTCGGCCTGCAGGAACAGCGCGACCGGCGACATCGCTCCATGGACGAGAGTAAGACTTGTCAATCAGCTTCCCCTTTCAAACGCTCGAACCGTTCGATCCAATCGCGCGGCTGGCGCTTCGGCCGCCCGTCCAGCGACAGGAAGGCGGCCGTGACCGATGCTTCGGCCACAATCTCCGGCCCGCGCATGACTCGCTGATGAATGAGGGCGCTCGCGGCGCGGACCTCCTTCAGTTCGCTGAGGATGACGAGTTCGTCGTCCAGCCTTGCCGGCGTGCGGTAGCGGATCTGCACCTCGGCGACGGCATAGACTCCCTCGCCCGCCTTGATCGCGGCCCGCTGATCGATCCCCGCGGCGCGCAGCATGTCCGATCGCGCGCGCTCCATGAACTTGAGGTAATTGGCATAATAGACGATGCCGGCGACGTCCGTATCCTCGAAATAGACGCGCAGCGCGAAATGATGGGTCCTGCCCACGAAAGCGCCCGCATAGGCTTTGTCGATCGCGTCACCCACAGCCCGTCGCGCTTAACCGTGGCGGGCAGGCCGGCCAAGCCCCCGCATCGGCCGCGGGACGAATCGAGGCGATTTCGCGTCGACATCCTTCGCGTCCGGGCGCGGCACGCCTTGACCTGAGGGGGGAGCGGGCGCTCCGCCTCCCCTCGCCGCCGTCACCGATTGGCCGCGAGGAACGCTGCGCTCTGCGCCGCGACCGCCCGGACGAGATCGCCCTGCGCCTCGCTGACGTCGACCAGGTGGATGCCCCAGCCGGGGAGCGGCACGTCGCCGGGGATATTATCGGTCCGCGCGTCGTTCGGGTCGGCGTTCACGCTGATGGCGAAATAGCCGATCCTGCCGTCATGCCGGCACTGGCCGGAGACGAGCCCCTGGGTGTGGAGGAAAGTCGCGGGCGGCGCCCCGGTGGTCGACCAGGTGATCCCGGGCGAGCCGGCGGGCGTCGCGATCCAGTAGCTGTCGAGCGGCGCGGCGGCATCGCTGCCGAGCGCGGCGGGATTGGTGCAGCCGACCGTCCAGCCGTCACGGCTGGCATAGGAGAACAGGCCCGGCCCGGTCGGCGGCGCTTCGGCGCGGAAGGATTGATAGGTGATGACGCAGCCCGTCTGGCCGGCGCGCGTGCACAGCGGCGTGTGCTGGAAGGTGCCGCCGACGTCGCGGCCTTCCGGCACCTCGACATTGAAGCCGAGGAGGACCGCCGAGACCATGCGCCGCGCGAGCGGGCGTCCCTCGATCTCGCGCTGGATCAGCGTGATGCCGTGGATCGAGCCCTGGCTGTGGCCGACGATCACGAACGGCCGGCCCCGATTGTAATGATCGAGATAGTAGCGAAAGGCGGCGGCGACGTCGGCATAGGCCATTCCGAGGATCGGGGCCGGGTCCTGACCTTGCATCATCGCGGGGATGCTTCCCATCGTCGCCTGACGATAGAGCGGCGCATAGGGTTTGCACACGCTTGCGAAGCGGGCGAACTGGACCATGGCCGCCGCCATTTCCTCCCGGCCCGGGATCATGTCGCTGTTCAGGCCCGGGTCGCGCGAGACCGTGGGATAGATGTAGAAGCAGTCGATCGGCGGATCGGCCGCCGGCGCGTCCTGATGCACCGGCCCATAGCCGTCGGGGTTGAGATCGGCGGTGGCGAGCGGTCGATCGCAGGAATCGCCGTCGCGGCCGGGCAGGCAGAGCCACGCCGCCTGATCGGAATAATCGGGCGCCGCGGCGGCCGCCGCCTCCTGCGCCGGAGCAGGCGCCGCGGCGAGCGCGAACGCGGCAGCGATCACGGGGGCGAGGGCGAGAGATTTCATGCGGCGCTCCTTCATTTGCCGTCGAACAGGCCGGCCTGGCCTTTCGGTTGCGGCAGGCCGAGATGCGTCCAGCCCGGCCCGTTGAGGCAGCGGCCGCGCGCGGTGCGGGCGATGAGGCCCAATTGGATGAGATAAGGCTCGATCACTTCCTCGATCGTGTCGCGCGGCTCGGAAAGGCCTGCGGCGAGCGTTTCGACGCCGACCGGGCCGCCGCGATAGATGTCGGCGATCATGTGGAGATAGCGCCGGTCCATCGCGTCGAGGCCGAGATGATCGACCTCCATGCGGTTGAGCGCCGCATCGGCGATCTTCGCGTCGACCTCCGCATCCCCCGCCGCCTGCGCGAAATCGCGCACCCGGCGCAGCAGCCGCCCGGCGATACGCGGCGTGCCGCGCGAGCGGCGCGCGACCTCGCGGGCGCCGTCTTGCGTGAGCGTCAGGCCGAGCAAACGGGCGGCGCGGCGGACGACCTGCTCAAGCTCCTCCACCGCATAGAATTGCAACCGCACCGGGATGCCGAACCGGTCGCGCAGCGGCGTGGTGATCAGCCCCTGCCGCGTCGTCGCGCCGACCAGGGTGAATTTTGGCAGATCGATCCGCACCGAGCGCGCCGACGGCCCCTCGCCGATCATCAGGTCGAGGACGCGGTCCTCCATCGCAGGATAGAGAATCTCCTCCACCGCCGGCTGGAGCCGGTGGATCTCGTCGATGAACAGGACGTCGCCGTCCTCGAGATTGGTGAGCAGGGCGGCGAGATCGCCCGACTTGGCGATGACCGGCCCGGACGTGGCGCGAAAGCCGACGCCGAGCTCGCGCGCGACGATCTGCGCCAGCGTCGTCTTGCCAAGCCCCGGCGGCCCGAAGAACAGCACATGATCGAGCGCATCGCCCCGCGCCTTGGCGGCGGCGATGAACACCCGCAAATTCTCCCGCGCCGCCTGTTGGCCCACGAATTCGTCGAGCGACTTGGGGCGCAGGGCGGCGTCGAGATCCTCGGGGCGGCGCTCCGGGGTGGTGAGGCGGTCAGGGTCGGTCATGCCGCGCGGAGCCTAGCCCCAGCCGTCACACCCGCGAAAGCGGGAAGGTCGGGGAGGGAAGTCATTTCGCGGCCTTTTTTAGCGCCAGCCGCACCAGCGCATCCAGCGTGGCTTCCGGCCCAAGCTCCGCCTCGGCCTTCGCCACAGCCGCTGCCGCTTCGGCGGGGCGGAAGCCGAGATTGGCGAGGGCGGAAATGGCGTCCTGGGCCTTGCCGCCCGCCGGGGCAGGCGCGGCCGTGCCGGCGGGGCCGAGGGCGACGCTGCCGGCCTTGTCCTTCAGCTCGTTGACGATGCGCTGCGCGAGCTTGGGGCCGACGCCCTGGGCGCGGGCGATCATCGCATGGTCGCCGCTTGCCACCGCGCGGTGGACCTCGTCGGCGGACAGGGCGGAGAGGATGGCCAGCGCCACGCGGGCCCCGACGCCCTGGACCGACACGAGCAGCCGGAACCAGTCGCGCTCCTCGGCCGAGGCGAAGCCGACCAGGCGAATGAAATCCTCGCCGACCAGCATTTCGGTGTGGAGCACCACCTCGTCCCCGATCGCGCCGAGGCCGGAAAGGGTGCGGGTGGAGGCGGAGACGAGGTAGCCGACGCCGTTCACGTCGATCACCGCATGATCGGCGCCAAACTCCGTCAATGTTCCCCGCAGCCTCGCGATCATGTTTGCTGCCTACCCGGTCCAGCTCGTCATTGCGAGCGCGGCGAAGCAATCCAGTGCAGCATCCGAGTCCCGCTGGATTGCTTCGTCGCTATGCTCCTCGCAATGACGGGGGCATCACCTCACCCTTCGCGCGCTGGCGAGATGGTGCGCATGGGTGATCGCGACGGCCAGCGCATCCGCCGCGTCGGCGCCGGCGATCTTCGCCGAGGGCAAGAGCCGCTGGACCATTGCGTGGACCTGCGCCTTGTCCGCGCCGCCGGTGCCGACCACCGCCTTCTTGACCAGCCGCGGTGCATATTCGCCGACCGCGATCCCCTGCCGCGCGGCGACCAGCAGGACCACGCCCCGCGCCTGGCCGAGCTTCAGCGTCGATTGCGGATTGTCGTTGAGGAACACCTCCTCGACCGCGGCCTCGGTCGGCCCGTGCGCCGCGATCACGGCCGCCAGCGCCTCCTCCAGCCGCACCAGCCGCGCCGGCAGCGGCTGCTTCGCATCGGTTCGCACCTGGCCGTTGGCGACATGCGAAAGCCGGTTGCCGTCGGCCGCGATCACCCCCCAGCCTGTGCAGGCAAGACCGGGATCGAGGCCGATGACGACATCCATTAGCCCCTCCCCTTCAGGGGAGGGGTTGGGGTGGGGTATGTCGAAGCGCCCCAGCACCGATCGGGAAGATCTTCGAGAGTCTGGCGGATGACAGTCAGTACGCCGTCGACATTGCTCATCACGTCGCGATTGGAACAGCGGATCGTTGGGAACCCACGGGCCGCAAGCATGGCGTCTCGCCTGGCGTCCGCCTCTGCGATATGGGTCTCGCCATCCACTTCCACGATCAGCCCTTTCGCGGGGCAGAAGAAGTCGGCGACAAAGGGTGGGATCGCTGCCTGACGCCGGAACTTGAAGCCGCCGAGCTGCGAGCCCGAAAGATGCCGCCAAAGTCGCTTTTCAGGCTCGGTCGGTTCCCGACGCATGGATCGAGCATGTTCTCCAAGCTTCGGGTCGGCCCGCACGTTGTCCCCACCCCTTGATCCCCCCCCCTAAAGGGGAGGGGTCCGATCCTCGCTAACCCAGCTTCTCCATCACCTCGTCGGGCACTTCGTAATTGCCCCACACGGTCTGGACGTCGTCATCTTCCTCAAGCGCGTCGACGAGCTTCAGGAGCTGCTGCGCGTCGTCCTCGCCGACGGTGACCGAGGTTTGCGGCCGCCAGGCGAGCTTCACCGCCTCGGCTTCGCCGAGCGCGCTCTCGAGCGCGCGCGAGACGCTGTGGAGATCGTCGATCGTCGTCCAGACGCGGTGCCCGTCCTCGTCGGATTCGACATCCTCGGCCCCCGCGTCGATCGCCGCCTCCAGCACCTTGTCGGCATCGCCGACGCTTGCCGGATATTCGATCAGTCCAAGCCGGTCGAAGCCGTGCGTCACCGATCCCGAGGCGCCCAGATTGCCGCCATTCTTCGAGAAAGCGGTGCGGACATTGGTCGCGGTTCGGTTGCGATTGTCGGTGAGCGCATCGACGACGATCGAGACACCGCCCGGCCCAAAGCCTTCGTAGCGGATTTCCTCGTAATTCTCGGCTTCGCCGCCTGACGCCTTGTCGATCGCGCGCTGGATATTGTCCTTGGGCATCGACTGCGCCCGCGCGGCGAGCACAGCGGCCCTGAGGCGCGGGTTCGCATCGGGATCGGGCAGCCCGGCCTTGGCCGCGACCGTGATCTCACGCGAGAGCTTGGAGAACATCGCCGAGCGCTTCTTGTCCTGCGCGCCCTTGCGATACATGATGTTCTTGAATTTGCTGTGGCCGGCCATCGGCTCACCCTTTCACATTCCTGGGGCTCAGGCGAGCCCGAGCGCTGCCTTGTAGGTATCGAGAAGCGCCTCGGATTCCTCGCGGACGTGCTTTTCCATCTTGCGAAGCCGCACCACCGTGCGCATCGTCTTGGGATCATAGCCGCGCGCCTTGGCTTCGGCATAGACGTCCTTGATGTCGTCCTGCATCGCCTTCTTCTCTTCCTCGAGCCGCTCGATCCGCTCGATCAGCAGCCGCAATTCGTCGGCCGCAATGCTTCCTTCCGCCAAGTGACGCTCCATCGGATTCGTGGTTGAGCGCACGCCCCTACGGTTTGGGGCCGCCGGGCTCAAGCGCCTTGCACTGTCACTATGAGCGGCTATGCCTTCGCCATGCCGCGAAAAGAGCCCAGCCACGCCCCTTATTCCCCGCGCTCCCGCAAGGTGCGCATCCTCGCGACGCTTGGGCCGGCGAGCGACACGCCGGAGATGATCCGCGCGCTCGCCGAGGCGGGGGCCGATGCCTTCCGCATCAACATGAGCCACGGCAATCATGACGATCACCGGCGAAGGATCGCCGCGATCCGGCGGCTGGAGACGGAAACCGGCCGGCCGACGACGATCCTGGCCGATCTGCAGGGGCCCAAGCTGCGCGTCGGCCGCTTCAAGGACGACAAGGCCGAGCTCAGGAACGGCCAGCGGTTCGTTTTCGATCGCCGCAAGGAGCCGGGCGACGCGACAAGGGTCGCACTGCCGCACAAGGAGATTTTCGAGGCGGTGCGGGCGGGCGCGCGCCTGCTGGTCGACGACGGCAAGCTGGTCCTTCGCGTCACCGCGCATGATGCGGAGACGATCGAGACCGAGGTCGAGGTCGGCGGCACGATCTCGAACAACAAGGGGCTGAACCTCCCCGATGTGGTGCTCCCGCTGGCGGCGCTGACCGACAAGGACCGGGCCGATCTCACGTTCGCGCTCGAAGAGGGGGTGGATTGGATTGCGCTGTCCTTCGTCCAGCGGCCCGAGGACGTGGCCGAGGCGCGACGGCTGATCGGCGGCAAGGCGGCGCTGCTCGCCAAGATCGAGAAGCCGTCGGCGATCGACCGGCTCGAGGGGATATTGGAGCTTGCCGACGCGGTGATGGTGGCGCGCGGCGATCTTGGCGTCGAGCTGCCGCCCGAGGCGGTGCCGCCGCTCCAGAAGCGGATCGTCGAGGCGGCGCGGCGGCTGGGCCGCCCGGTCGTCGTCGCCACCCAGATGCTCGAATCGATGATCACCGCCCCGTCGCCGACCCGGGCGGAGGTGTCGGACGTCGCGACCGCGGTCTATGACGGCGCCGACGCGATCATGCTGTCCGCCGAAAGCGCGTCCGGCCGGTTCCCGCGCGAGGCGGTGGCGATGATGAACCGGATCGCGACCAGCGCCGAATCCGATCCAACCCACTATGCCCGCGTCCATTTCACCGAGACCCTGCCCGACGCCACCACGAACGACGCGATCGCGCGGGCGGCGAGCGAAATGGCGCGCACCATCACCGCATCGGCCATCGTCTGCTTCACCAGTTCGGGATCGACTGCCCGGCGGGTGGCGCGCGAGCGGCCGATCGTGCCGCTGCTGGTGCTCACCCCGTCGATGCGAACCGCGCGTCAGCTCGGCCTTTTGTGGGGCGCCCATGCCGTGCGCACCCGCGACGTCCACAGTTTCGAGGAGATGGTCGGCAAATCCAAGCGAATGGCGCTGCGCCACGCGATCGCGAAGGGTGGCGACCGGCTGATCGTCACCGCCGGCGTCCCCTTCGGCGTGCCCGGATCGACCAATGTGGTGCATGTCGCCCGCCTGATCGGCGACGAGCTCGATCGGCACAGGGCAAGCTGAAAGCGCGCCCGCCACATCGGCGCGCGCGCTTCGTGATATCGCATTCGCTGGGAACCGGCGCGAGCCGGCCGGTCGTCAGCCCTGGCGCGCCTTGAAGCGGCGGTTCGTCTTGTTGATGACGTAGGTCCGGCCGCGGCGGCGGATCACGCGACAATCGCGGTGACGCGACTTCAGGGACTTCAGGGAATTGCGGATCTTCATGGCGCGCGCTGCCTGCCTGTTCTTCAAGCTTCTGGGTTGTCTGAAAAGCGAGGCGCTCACCTAGTGGGGCGGGGCGAGGAAGTCAACCGCCACGGCAGACAACAAATCGGCCGCGATCTTCGCTTTTGAATGGAAATTTGTGCTCCCGGCAGGCTATAGAGAGGCGCCAATCGCAAAAATATTCCAGGGGCAGATATGGACCGCACCGATCTTCGCATCCTCGCCATCCTCCAGCAGGATTCGTCGCTTCCCGTCGCCGAGATCGCGAGCCGCGTGAACCTCTCGCAGACGCCCTGCTGGCGGCGGATCCAGAAGCTCGAGGCGCAGGGGATTATCGAGCGGCGCGTGGCGCTGGTCGATCCCAAGGCGATCGGGCTCGGCATTTCCGTCTTCGTCGAGATCGAGGCGCCGGACCACACACCCGACTGGCTCGGCGCCTTCGCCGACGCGGTCGCCGCCATGCCCGAGGTGATGGAGGTTTACCGCATGGCCGGCGAGATCGATTATCTGCTGCGCGTCGCGGTCGGATCGATGGCCGATTATGACGATTTCTATCGTCGGCTGATCGCCCGCGTGCCGCTCAAGAACGTCACGTCGCGATTCGCGATGGAGCGGGTCAAGCACACCACCGCCTATCCGCTCGGCGATGATGGTACGCGCGCATGAAAAAGCCCCCGGCGCATTGCCGGGGGCGAGGCTTACCGCTTCAACCTAGGGAGACCTCAGCGGATCAGGAGCGCTTACTGCGTGTTGGCAGTGTTCGCGTCGACCGCGTTCGCGTCGACCGCGGCGGCATCGGTCGCGTTCGCGTCCACCGCATTGGCGTCGGCGACATTGTCCGAAAGATTGCCGAGATCGTCGGCCGGAATCGCGAGATTCTCGTCCGCCGCATTGACATCGGCCGCATTGTTGGCGGTGCCGCCACCGCACGCGGCGAGCGTCATCAGGCCAGCCGCGAGGAGGGCCGTGGATACCAGTTTCATAATCAAAATTCCCCCTGTTACGAATCGTGGGCGGCCGGAAAACAACATGATCGAGCCACCCGCCGCAATGCGCGATCGGCGGTCGTCATCAATTCGCATTGTTGCGCCCGCGCTTGGCCTTCCTGTGCAACCACGTGCCAATCCGCGCCGCACGATTGGAAGATGCTTCCGCCCGAAAAGCGGCTAAGATGGCTTGAGCCTGAAAACCCGTCCGGGAGGTTGAGATGCGCATGTCGTTGCTTCGTTCGGGCCTGGCGCTCGCCGCCGCCGCGGCGCTCCTTGGCGGATGTGCCACCGATCAGGGTTCCGGCGCCCGCGCCGGGGCCAGCGTCACCCGATTCCATCTCGGCGAGCCGATCGCGCGCGGCTCGATCCTGATCGAGCCCGGCAATTCGGGCGACGCGGGAAGCCTGGAATTCGCGCAGCTTTCGGGCCCGGTCGCCCGCGAGCTTACCCGGCTCGGCTGGACGATCGTCCCGCCCGGCGCGACATCGGAACAGGTGGCGACGATGCGCGTGGTCCAGACGATGCGCGAGGGGCCGGCGCGCCGGTCCGGGCTCAGCATCGGCCTTGGCGGCGCGACGGGCGGCTATCGCAGCGGCGTGGGCGTCGGCGTCGGCGGGACGATCCCGATCGGCGGCGCGCGCCGCGGCGGGATCCTCGTCACCAGTCTCGCGATCCGCATCCAGCGCCGATCGGATGCAACCGTCGCCTGGGAAGGTCGCGCGGAGATCGAGGCCGCGGCCGGATCGCCGCTGGCCGATCAGCGGGTGGCGGTGGATAGGCTGGCGACCGCCCTGTTTCAAGACTTCCCTGGAGAGTCTGGTCGCACTATCACAGTGCGCTGACCCCCCATTTCATCATCCAGGGAAGCAATGACTCTCTCCGTTTCCAGCGCCTTCGACGGCGGCAATATCCGTTTGGTCGCAATCGACGGCGACCGTGTCGATCTCGAGATCGTCAAGGACCACCAATCCGATTTCTACCAGTGGTTCTATTTCCGCCTGACCGGGGGCGCCGGCCGCGATCTCCAGCTTCGCATCACCAATTGCGCCGGCTCCGCCTATCCGCATGGCTGGGACAATTACCGCGCCTGCATGTCCTATGATCGCGAGGAATGGACGCGGGTCGACAGCAACTATGAAGCCGGCGCGCTGACGGTCCGCCTGACCCCGGCGTCGGACAGCGTGTGGATCGCCTATTTCGCGCCCTATACGATGGAGCGGCACCACGATCTCGTCGCCTCGGTCGCGGCCCAGCCCGGCGTCGAATATCGCTCGCTCGGCCAGACGCTCGACGGGCAGGAGCTTGATTATTTCCGGCTTCCCGGCGGCCCGCTCCAGGCCTGGCTCTACGCGCGCCAGCATCCCGGCGAGACGATGGCCGAATGGTGGATGGAAGGGGCGCTTGAGCGGTTGCTCGACGAGGCCGACCCGGTCGTCCGCAAGCTGCGCGAGCGCTTCACCTTCCACGTCGTTCCGAACATGAACCCGGACGGATCGAAGCGCGGACACCTTCGCACCAACGCGGTCGGCGTCAATCTCAACCGCGAATGGCACGCGCCAAGCGCCGAGAGGAGCCCGGAAGTGCTCTACGTGCGCGACGAGATGGACAAGACCGGCGTCGATTTTGCGATGGACGTCCATGGCGACGAGGCGATCGCCGCCAATTTCCTCGCGGGCTTCGAGGGCATCCCGTCTTTCAAGCAGTCGCAACAGGACCTGTTCGAGGCCTTTTCGACCGCGCTGGTCGCCGCGACCCCCGATTTCCAGACCGAGAAGGGTTATGAAGTGCCGGCGCCGGGCCAGGCGAACCTTTCCATGTCCACCGCCCAGCTCGCCGAGCGCTATGGCGCCGTCTCGATGACGCTGGAAATGCCGTTCAAGGACAATGAGACGCTTCCGGACGAGACCTATGGCTGGTCGCCGGATCGCTGCCGCCTGCTCGCCCGCGCCTGCCTCGACGCGCTCCACGCGGTGTCGGGCCGGATCGCCGATTACCGGAAAGCCTGATGCCGCGCCTCGTCCTCGTCCGCCACGGCCAGTCGGCCTGGAACCTCGAAAACCGCTTCACCGGCTGGTGGGATGTCGATCTGACGCCGCAGGGAGAGGCCGAAGCGCAGGCGGCGGGCGCGCTGCTCGCCGCCAAGGGCCTCGATTTCGATCTTTGCTTCACCAGCCTCCAGACCCGCGCGATCCGCACGCTCCACATCGCGCTCAGGGCGATGGGCCGGCTGTGGCTGCCCGAGGAGAAGGACTGGCGGCTGAACGAGCGGCACTATGGCGGGCTCACCGGGCTGAACAAGGCGGAGACCGCGGCCAGGCATGGCGACGAGCAGGTGAAGATCTGGCGGCGCAGCTTCGACATCCCGCCGCCGCCGCTCCCGCCGGGCAGCGAATATGACCTCGCCCGGGACCGCCGCTATGCCGGGATCGAGGTGCCGGCGACCGAGAGCCTCAAGGACACGATCGCGCGGGTGCTTCCTTACTGGGACACCCGGATCGCGCCGGCGCTGAAGTCGGGGGAGCGCGTGCTGATCTCCGCGCATGGCAATTCGCTGCGGGCGCTGGTCAAGCATCTGTCGCGCATTCCGGACGACGAGATTACCAGCCTCGAAATCCCGACTGGCCAGCCGATCGTCTATGAACTCGACGATGATCTGAACGCGATCGAGCGTTACTATCTCAAGGACCGCTAGGCGCTGAATTCCTTGACCCGCGCCAGATTGCGGTGGGCGCGGTGAAGGACGTCGTCGGCGCCGTCGCCTGGCAGGATCGCAGCGACTCCGACGGTGAGGTCGAGCACGAGGTCGGCGCCGCCGATGTCGAGCGGCTGGCCGGCCACGAAGCGCGCGATCCGCTCGCCCGTCTCGATCGCCGATTCGCTGTCGAGATGGTCGAGGATCAGGGCGAAGCCGCCGTTCATGCGCGCAACCACGTCGCTCGCCCGAATGAGCCCCTTGAGCAGCCGGCCGAGATGGCGGAGCGCGGCATCGCCGGCGACCCGTCCGTGTCGGGCGTTGATCTCCCGCAGCGACCGGATGTCGATGGCAAGGAAGGCCGCGGGGGTGCCGTGCCGCCCACTTTGGCTCACGACCCTGTCGAGATGGCGGGCGAGCTCGCGCTCGTTGGGAAGGCCGGTCAGTGGATCGCAGTCGGCGCTCGCCTCGAGCTCGGCGACGCGCGCGCGCACGTCGGCGAGCGCCGCGCGAAGCAGCGCATTCTCGTCAGCGAGGCGGTCGAGTGCGGCGCGCGCCGCACCATCCAGCTCATCGTTGCGTTCCACGTCAGCCATCCGCAAATCCCTCGCACGCCGCATAGCGCGGACTGGTTAACAAGCCGCGAAGCAGCCGGCGCATTGCCGGGCGGGCGCGCCGCCGTTAAGGACTGCGCTTCGCCGTTCAGGGGGTCGAGAAATGGCCGAAGCCGCGCCGCTCGTCGGAATCATCATGGGCAGCCGCTCCGATTGGGAGACGATGCGCCATGCCGCCGAGATGCTCGACGCTCTCGGCATCGCCTATGAGACGCGCGTCGTCTCCGCCCATCGCACCCCGCAGCGTCTCTACGATTATGCGACCAGCGCCGTCGGACGCGGGCTCAAGGCGATCATCGCCGGGGCCGGCGGGGCAGCCCATCTGCCCGGCATGGCGGCGTCGATGACGCGGCTGCCCGTGCTCGGCGTTCCGGTCGAATCCAAAGCCCTGAGCGGTCTCGACAGCCTGCTGTCGATCGTCCAGATGCCCGCCGGCGTGCCGGTCGCGACCTATGCGATCGGTCGGGCGGGGGCCGCCAATGCCGGGCTCGCCGCCGCCGCCATCCTCGCGCTTGGCGACGATGCGCTTGCAGCGCGGCTCGATGCCTGGCGCGCGGCACAGACCGACGCGGTCGACGAACGCCCGGAATGATCCCGCCGGGCGCGACCATCGGGATTGTCGGGGGCGGACAGCTCGGGCGGATGCTCGCGCTCGCCGCCGCGCCTCTGGGCTATCGCTGCCATATCTACGCGCCCGGCGAGGCACCGCCCGCGGCCGAGGTCGCCGCGCGCTTCACCCGGGGAGCGTTCGACGATGCCGAGGCGCTGGCGCGCTTCGCGGACCAGGTCGACATCGTCACCTATGAGTTCGAGAATATCGCCGCCGGCCCGCTCAAGGCGCTCGGCGAGCATTCCGAGCTTCACCCCCCGCCGCGCGCGCTGGAGATCGCGCAGGACCGGCTGGCCGAAAAGCGCTTCGTCCTTGAGCTTGGCGGGCGCCCTGCGCCGTTCGCTGCGGTCGACGATCGCGCCGGCCTCGACGCGGCCATGGCCGGGATCGGCACGCCCGCGATCCTGAAGACGCGGAGGCTCGGCTATGATGGAAAGGGCCAGGCGCGGCTCATGGCGCCGGGCGATGCCGATGCGGCCTGGGCCGCGGTGAACGGCGCGCCGTCGGTTCTGGAAGGCTTCGTCGCCTTTGACGGCGAGTTTTCGATCCTGCTGTGCCGGGGAGGGGATGGCCGGATCGTGCTGTGGGATGCGCCGCGCAATGTGCATGAAGGCGGCATCCTTCGTCGTTCGACGGTTCCCGCGCCCGCCACGTTCGCGCCGGCGATCGAAAAGGGTGCGCGGCTCGCCAGCGCCATTGCCGAGGCGCTCGACTATGTCGGGGTTCTGGCCGTCGAATTCTTTGCCGTTGGCGGCGAGGCCTTGTTCAACGAAATGGCCCCGCGCGTCCACAATAGCGGCCACTGGACGATCGAGGGTGCGACGACCTCGCAGTTCGAAAATCACGTCCGCGCGATCTGCGGACTGCCGCTCGGGGCGACGGCGCTCACCGCTGCGGGGGCCGAAATGCGCAACCTGATCGGCGCCGAGGCGGATGAGTGGCCGGCGATCCTCGCCGATCCCGCGGCCCACCTCCACCTCTACGGCAAAGGCGAGGCCCGACCCGGGCGCAAGATGGGCCATGTCACGACATTGAGCTGATCGCACCGGGCGGCGCGCCCGCGCGGTTCGGCCGATTCCGGAACGGAAACGGACGGGCGGGAGCCGTTGCCCCCGCCCGATCCGGGATCAGTGCGCGGCCGGCGCCGCGGCGGCCGCGGGCGCGCCCACCGTTTCGATCGGCAGACCAAGCGGCTCGAGCTGGCTGCGGACCCGCGAGGCATCGCCGACCACCACCCAGATGAACTTGGACGGATCGATCGTGCGGCGCGCCACGGCGTCGAGCTGGCTCGGGGTCATCGCGCGATAGCGGCTGGCGAGCGTGTCATAATAATTGTCCGGCCGGCCATAGAGCGCGTTCTGCTGCAGCGCGCCGAGCACGGCGGCCGACGTCTCGAAGCTGCCGGGCAGCTCGCGAATGCCGCCGTTGACGGTGCGCTCGAGCTCGTCGGCGGTGACGCCGCGCGACCCCAGGAACTCCGTCATCTGCGTGCGCAGCGCCCCGAGCGCATCGCCCGTATGGTCCGCCTGGACCGGGGCGAAGACGATATAGGGCACCCGGTGCTGGACCTGGTTTACGATGCCGAAGACACCGTAGGACCAGTGCCGCGTCTCCCGCAGCTCGGTATTGAGCCGCGACAGGAAGCTCCCGCCGAGCACGTCGTTGGCCGCGGTGAGATCGAGCAGGTCGTCGGTCCCGTTCACGCCGAGCACGGCGCCGCCAAGGATCAGCGACTGCGGCGATTGCGGACGATCGACCAGGATGATCCGCGGACGCGGGTCCGGAATCGCGGTGGCGAAGCTCTTCGTTCCGCGCGCAACGGACGGCGCGCGCCAGTTTCCGAAGCGGGCTTCGAGCATCGGCACGATCTCGGCCAGGGTGGTGTCGCCGACCACGAAGATCTGCGCCGTATCCGGGCGGATCCATGCGTCATGCGCGGCGACGATCTGGTCGCGGGTGAAGCCGCGCACCGCCTCCGGCGAGCCCGATCCGGTGAACGGCGTCCCGTAGGGATAGCCGGTGCCGTAGAGCAACGGCGGCAAGGTCCGCAGCGCGATGCCCTGCGGCTGCGACATTTCCGCCGCGATCTGCGCCAGGCGCTGCCCGCGCAGGCGATCGATCTCATTCTGGGCAAAGGCCGGATTCTTGATGATGTCGGCCATGAGATCGAGCGACTGGCCGAGCATCGGCTTCAGCGCCGCCAGCGTGACCGAGGTGCGATCGAGGCCCGCCCCTGCGGTGATCTGGGCGCCGAGCCGCTCGCGCGCCTCCGCGACCTGGATCGAGTTCAGCGACGCGGTGCCCTCGTCGAGCAGCGCGGCCATGAAGCTCTGGAGGCCGGACGTTTCCGGCCGATCGGCGGCATAACCGGCATCGAACTGGACGGAGACGCGGACCACCGGGACGGCCGTGCGGCGCGCGAAGGTCACCTCGATGCCGTTGGACAGGCGGGCATGCTCGATCCGCGGGAACTGGAGATCGGCGATCTCCCCGACAGGCGGCAGATGCGAGCGATCGACGTCATAGGCGAGCGGGCGCCGCCCGGTCGCGGGCGCAGCGTCGTTGGCGGTCGCCGACGGGTTCGGCGCGAGCGGATGCTCGTCGGCGCGGGGCGTGCGATAGTAACGCGGCATGTGCGACGACGCGGCGCCGCCCGAACCTGCTGCCTCCTCATAGGGTTCGCGCTCGCCCGGGTCGACGCGCAGGGCATAGACCGGGCGGGTCAGCCAATGCTGCATCGCCGCGCGCGCGCTTTCCGGGGTGACGGCGGCGAGGGCCGCGAGCTGACGGCGGTAGAAATTGGCGTCATTGGCGTAGAGCGCGCCCTCCGCGAGGGCGACCGCCTTGCCGCCGAAGCCGCCGACCTGCTCGAGCCCGCGGATGCGGCTGGCCACCGAGCTGGTGACGTAGCGCTGCACTTCGTCCGCGGTCGGGCCGTGGGCGATGTAATCGGCGATGATCTGGTCCAGCCGGCGCGACACCGCATCGGCGTCGGCGCCCGGCTTCAGGTCCACCTGGACCTTGAAGAAGCTGACGCGGTGGAAGGTCTCGACATCGGCGCTCACGCTGACCGCGGTCTGATCGCCGCGGACGAGGGCATTGTCGAGGCGCGAACTGGCAAGTCCGCCCAGGACGCCGGCGGCGACATCGAGGGGCGCCTGCGATTCATCAAGGATGCCGGGGACGACCCACTCGCGATAAAGGCGGGTGGCGGGCACGTGATCGTGCATCGTCTCGTCGATCCGGGCCTCAAGCGTCGGCACGCTGGCCTCGGCCGGATGGTTTTGCGGCCCGCGCGGAATATCGCCGAAATAGCGCGCGACAAGCTGGCGGGCATCGGCGAGCGTGATGTCGCCGGCGAGCACGAGCACGGCATTGTTCGGGCCATAATGGTCGCGGAACCACTGTTGCACCGTCTGGAGCGAGGCCTGGTCGAGATCGGCCATCGAGCCGATCGTCGAGTGATGATAGGGGTGGCCTTCCGGGAACAGCGCGTTGAGCTCGTGATATTCGACGAGGCCGAAGGGCTGGTTGTCGCCCTGGCGCTTCTCGTTCTGGACGACACCGCGCTGGATATCGAGCTTCTGCTGCGTCACCGCGCCGAGCAGGTGGCCCATGCGATCCGATTCGAGGAACAGGGCGCGATCGAGCGCGCCGCGCGGGACGGTCTCGAAATAATTGGTGCGGTCGAACCAGGTCGTGCCGTTCATGTCGGTCGCGCCGATCTGCTGCATCGGCTCGAAATAGCTCGTGTTGCTGTTCTCCGATCCACCGAACATGAGATGTTCGAACAGGTGGGCGAAGCCGGTGCGCCCCTGGGGCTCGTCCTTGGAGCCGATCGAATACCAGACGGAAACGGCGACGATCGGCGCCTTGTGATCCTCATGGACGATCACGCGCAGGCCGTTGGGCAGGGTGAATTCCTCATGCGGGATGTTCACCGCCGACACCAGCTGCTGGATCGATCCGCCCGATGTCGACGCCGGCTGCGCGATCGCGGCTGGGCCGGACGAAACGAGGCCGGCGACCGACAGGCCGGCCGCAAGGGCGAATGAGGTCAACAACTTGCGCATGGAATACCCCCGGGAAATCACAAGCCGTGGACCTTAGCGCGGTGTGCGGTCAATGCAATACGGCCGCCGAAAAAACCAGGAAACGCAAGTGCAACGACGAATGCGCATGCCCCGGCGGCCACATCGCGACCGGCCCGTGTCACGATGACGCTTGCCCCGCCACCCAACTGTTCTAGGATGCGCTTGCGTGGCAAAAATGCAACACTACATCGGGCGCTGAACCGGAACAGGGACCGACATGAACCTCGAGAAATTCACCGAACGCGCGCGCGGCTTCCTCCAGGCGGCGCAGACCGTCGCGCTGAGGATGAACCACCAGCGGATCGCGCCCGCGCACCTGTTGAAGGCGCTGCTTGAGGACGATCAGGGCATGGCCTCGGGCCTCATCGCAAGGGCCGGCGGTGATGCCGCGGCGGCGCGGCGCGAAACCGATGCGGCGCTGGCGAAAATTCCGGCCGTGTCGGGCAGCGGCGCCAATGCCGCCCCGGCGCTGGACGGCGAGACGATCCGCCTGCTCGACCAGGCCGAACAGATCGCCCAGAAGGCGGGCGATTCCTATGTGACGGTCGAGCGGCTGCTGCTCGCCCTCACCCTCGCCTCCACCACCGATGCGGGCAAGGCGCTGGCCGCGGCCGGCCTCAAGGCCGACGCGCTCAACGCCGCGATCAACGAATTGCGCGGCGGGCGCACCGCCGACACGGCCTCGGCCGAGGATCGCTATGACGCGCTCAAGAAATTCGCGCGCGATCTCACCCAGGCCGCCAGGGACGGCAAGCTCGATCCGGTCATCGGCCGCGACGAGGAAATCCGCCGCACCGTCCAGATCCTCGCCCGGCGGACCAAGAACAATCCGGTGCTGATCGGCGATCCCGGCGTCGGCAAGACGGCGATCGCCGAAGGCTTGGCGCTGCGAATCGCGAATGGGGATGTCCCCGACAGCCTCAAGGATCGTCGGCTGATGGCGCTCGATCTCGGCGCGCTGATCGCCGGCGCGAAATATCGGGGCGAATTCGAGGAGCGACTGAAAGGGGTGCTCGACGAGGTCAAGCAGGCCGAGGGCGACATCATCCTGTTCATCGACGAGATGCACACGCTGATCGGCGCCGGGAAAAGCGAAGGCGCGATGGACGCCGGCAATCTGCTGAAGCCGGCCCTCGCCCGCGGCGAGCTCCACTGCATCGGCGCGACGACGCTCGACGAATATCGCAAATATGTCGAAAAGGACCCGGCGCTGCAGCGGCGCTTCCAACCGGTCTTCATCGGCGAGCCGACCGTCGAGGACACGATCTCGATCCTGCGCGGGCTCAAGGAGAAATACGAGCTCCACCACGGCGTCCGGATCACCGATTCCGCGCTCGTCTCCGCGGCCACGCTGTCCAACCGCTACATCACCGATCGTTTCCTCCCGGACAAGGCGATCGACCTGATGGACGAGGCGGCGAGCCGGATCCGCATGGAGGTCGAATCCAAGCCCGAGGAGATCGAGACGCTCGATCGCCGCATCATCCAGCTCAAGATCGAGCGCGAGGCGCTCCGCAAGGAAAGCGACGCGGCGTCCAAGGACCGCCTGAAGACTCTGGAGGGCGATCTCGCCGCGCTCGAGGAGCAGTCGGCCGAGCTGACCGCGCGCTGGCAGGCGGAAAAGGAGAAGATCCACGCCGAGGCGAAGATCAAGGAGCAGCTCGACGCGGCGAAGCTCCAGCTCGAGCAGGCCCAGCGCTCCGGCGATCTCGCGAAAGCGGGCGAGCTGTCCTACGGCGTCATCCCCGGCCTGGAGCGCCAGCTCGAGGAGGCGCAGGCGGCGAGCTCCAGCGCGATGCTTCGCGAGGAGGTGACGAGCGAGGATATCGCCGCCGTCGTCTCGCGCTGGACCGGCATTCCGGTCGACAAGATGCTGGAGGGAGAGCGCGAGAAGCTCCTCGCCATGGAAGAGGCGCTCGGCAAGCGCGTGATCGGCCAGAAGGAGGCGGTCGAGGCGGTCAGCCGGGCCATCCGCCGCGCCCGAGCCGGCCTTCAGGACCCGAACCGGCCGCTTGGCAGCTTCCTGTTCCTCGGCCCCACCGGCGTCGGCAAGACCGAGCTCACCCGCGCGCTCGCCGGATTCCTGTTCGACGACGATTCGGCGATGGTCCGCATCGACATGTCGGAATTCATGGAAAAGCACAGCGTCGCGCGGTTGATCGGCGCGCCGCCGGGCTATGTCGGCTATGAGGAAGGCGGCGTGCTGACCGAGGCGGTCCGCCGCCGGCCCTATCAGGTCGTCCTGTTCGACGAGGTGGAAAAGGCGCATGGCGACGTGTTCAACGTCCTGCTCCAGGTGCTCGACGATGGGCGGCTTACCGACGGGCAGGGCCGCACGGTCGATTTCACCAACACGATCATCATCCTGACCTCCAACCTCGGCAGCCAGTTCCTGACCGGCCTGGCCGACGATCAGAGCGTCGAGAGCGTCGAGCCCCAGGTGATGGAGATCGTGCGCGGCCATTTCCGGCCCGAATTCCTCAACCGGCTGGACGAGATCATCCTCTTCCACCGGCTCGGGCCGTCGCACATGGGGCCGATCGTCGACATCCAGGTCGCCCGCGTCCAGAAGCTGCTCCAGGATCGCAAGATCGCGCTGGAACTCACCGACGGCGCGCGCGCCTGGCTCGGCCGGGTCGGCTACGATCCGGTCTATGGCGCAAGGCCGCTCAAGCGCGCGGTGCAGAAATATCTGCAGGACCCGCTCGCCGATGCGATCCTCAAAGGCGAGGTGAAGGACGGCCAGACGGTCAAGGTCGACGAAGGCGACGGCGCGCTGAAGCTGGCGGTCGCCTAGATCTCGTATCCCATGCGCTCGGCCCAGGGGGCGAGGATCGGCAGCACCGGCTCCATGAACTTACGGTAGCGATGCCAGCGCCCGGCCGAGCGGTTGTAGATCGGCTGCGTCACCTGCGAATAGCTGGGCGTGCGGATATGCGCGCGGCGCGCCGCGCTGCCCTGATTGTCGAGGACCTTGGGATCCCAAGGCAGGCCGAGAAAATCGAGCAGGCCACGCATTTCGCTCTCGGCGTCGACCACCATCCGCTCGTAGCGGACATGATGCACGTCGATCGGCAAGAGATCGCGCGCGCGGGTCCAAGCATCGAATACCGTGTCGTACAGCCTTGCGGCTCCTTCCAGCGTCACGAAATTGACCATCGCGTGGTTGAGATTGAAATTGGAGGTGAAGCAGCTCAACACGCAGTCGCACGGATGGCGCTCGGCGAAGATCACCTTGGCATCCGGGAAGATGCGGTGAATGAGCGGCATGCGCACCATGTGCAGCGGATATTTGTCGACGACCGTCTGGCCCGGCGCCGCCGGCTCGATTTGATCCAGCACTTCGAAATAGCGCCGCCGCAACACGTTCGCCTCGGCATCCGTCAAAGACGCGATCCGCTCGTCCCCGCCGAGCGCCTCCTCCACGCGCGAGACGATCTCGACCTCCTCGAGAACGTGGAGATTCGGAAGATTCATCAGCAACGTGTCGAGCAGCGTCGTGCCCGACCTTGGGAAGCCAATCAGGAAGATCGGCGCCGGGGGATCATGGTCGACCGAGACGGGCGGCCAGGCGGTAACCCGCTCGGGCGTCAGCAGCGCGGCGCTTCCCTCCACTTTCTCGACAAACGTCGGCCCGTCGGGAAGCCGCCGCTCGACAAGCGCGGCCTCGTTCATCTCCACATAGGCCGCATAGGCGCTGTCGAAATCGCCGACGCTGTCGTAGAGTTGGGCGAGCAGATGCGCGCGCCGATTGCGGTTGATGGTCGGGGGCGTTGATTCGGCAAGCGCCAGCGCTTCCTCGCTGCGGCCCTGGCGACGCAGGCCCAGCGCGCGGACGAAATCGATCTCGGGACCGGCGGCGCCGCGGCTGCGCGCCTCCTCGATCAACGCCTCGATCTCGTCGAACCGGTTCAGCCGCTCGAGCAGGAGGCCCAGTTCGAGATAAGCGGGGGTGAAACCGGTGCTGTTCCTGATCGCGGCACGATAGGCCCGCTCCGCCGCCGCGAAATCGCGCACCACCGAAAGCGCGAGTCCGAGCTCAAGCTGAACCTCCGCATTGTCAGGCGCGATCCTGGCGGCCTCGATCATCGTTCGCAACCGCGCCTCGTCGCGATCGACGTTCGTCAGAACCCTCGCGAGATTGACGTAGATGGGAATCGCGTCGCGCCGGAGGTTGATCGCACGTTCGAACGCGAGAATCGCGCCGTCGATGTCGCCTCTGGCCCCCCGGACATTTCCGAGATTGTTCCACGCTTCATAATCGCTGGGGATCGCGGCGACGACGTCGCGATAGGCCGCCTCCGCCTCATCCATCCGGCCCAGCTGCTGGCAGATATAGCCGACGAGGCGGCGGACCTTGATGTCGCTTTCGCCAGCGCGCGCCGTGACAAGGGCTTCATCGAGATCGCCTCTGGCGATCAGCGCGGTGGCAAGGTTGATGCGAGCGCCGCGATCATGGGGCTCGAGATCGAGCAATCGTCGAAAGTATCCGATGGCCGCGCCCGTGTCGCCGAGCTGGCCTGTGACAATGCCTGCGAAGCCGAGCAACGCCTTGTCGGTGGGCGCTTCGACGAGCGCCGCTTCGAGCAGCGCCCGCCCGCCGACGAGATCGCCACCCTTGATAAGGGTCATGGCGGCGGAGAGCTGGGAATTGGACTCGAGCATCGGATCAGTCATTCGGTCGGGCGACGTCGAAGGCGACGGTGAGCCGCTCGCCGGCGGCGAACGGGCGGGTGCCATGCCACATCGTGGAAGGAAAGAGAACCAGCCGGCCCGGTTTCGGCTCGATGAGGCGGATCGGCGGCAAATCGAGCCCGAGTTCGGTGGCCTCGCCGAGCGTCAGCCAGCCGTCGTGCCGATCGCCGCCGATCGCGCCGTCCGGCAGCGCCACGTAGAAAGCCGAGCTCAGCCAGCCAGCGGGGTGGACATGGTTCACGTGAAAGCCGGCGTCGCTCAACCGCACGGACCAGGAGCCAGCGAAGCGGACCGGCCCGCGCGGCGCGGCGAGCAGCGGGTGGCGCGGATCGTGCGCCGGAAGCTGGGCGACATGGGCTTCGACCGCTTCGACGATCGCCTCCCGCAGCGCCCGGATCTCGGGCTCGGCCCGGGCAAACAGGGGTCCGTCCGTCTGCGTCCCCCCGCGCACGGTCTGGTCGAGCGGCTGGCGCGTCGCGAGGTGGAGCGTCCGAAGGCGAGCGGCGAGGGCGTCCAGCGCGCCGATCCGCGCGCCGATATCGTAGACACCGATGAGCCGCGGATCGCCTTCGAGCCATTGCCAGCGCGCATCGCCGGTCAGCCGCCATGCCACGGCGAGATAGGGCGTCATCAGGAAATCGGGGTCGGCGTCGATCCAGCGCTCCGCAAAAGCCGCCGCCTCCAGCGCGCGCCCGGCCCGCAACAGATGCCGCGCATAGCGGACGGCCATCGACACATGTCTGATTGGGCCCAGCCGCGCGAAGCCACGGTCGGCCGCCTCGATGTCGCCCCTTTCGGCGACACATACCGTATCGAGGCCATCGAGGATCGGCTGCGGCCCCAAAGCGGCCCGGGCCCGCGCGATCACGGTAAGCGCCTCGTCAAACCGCTCCCCTTGGAGCAGGAGGCTTATCAGCGATTGCCACAGGTCCTGGCGGCCCGGCTCCGCGGCGAGCGCGCGCTCGTAAGTGACGGTCGAGCCGTTGCCATCGCCGCGCATCCAGCGCAGTCGCGTCGCCGTCTCGTGTCCGGCGGTCCAGGCGGGCGAACGCGCCAGCGCCGCGTCGAGCATCGCAATCGCCTCGTCCATCCGCGATTCGGCGAACAATGCGGCGGCATAGCCCTGGCGCACCGCGCCATCGTCCGGCGCCATGGCGACGGCGCGGGCGAAGAGATCCGCGGCCGGGAAGCCAGCCTCCATCGTCACCCTGGCGAGTGAATGAGCGATCAGCGGGTCGCCCGGAGCCAACTGCGCCGCCTTTGCAAAGGCATCGCGCGCGGCGACCGAATCCTCGCGGCCGCGATGGGCGAGGCCGAGTATCTGCCAGATGCGCGCATCGCGCGAATGGCGCTTCGCCGCACTCTCGAGCGGAGCGAGTGCCTCGTCGTACAGGCCATGCTTCACGGCCGTGGCAGTGGCGCGAAACACGGAATTGGCGTCGGCCGGCGCAAGTGCGGCAAGAAGCGCGCGCGCCTGCGTCTTCACAATGCCTCCGGCCCGTCGTCGAAGCCGCTCGCCGCGATCATCGCCGAGACCGCTCCCCGTTCCCCGGGCGACAGATC
Organism: Sphingosinicella ginsenosidimutans; assembly: GCF_007995055.1. NCBI lineage: Bacteria > Pseudomonadati > Pseudomonadota > Alphaproteobacteria > Sphingomonadales > Sphingomicrobiaceae > Allosphingosinicella > Allosphingosinicella ginsenosidimutans. The sequence goes on from NZ_VOQQ01000001.1 coordinate 1,071,318, forward strand.
CGGATGCCAGGTGTCGACGATCAGAAGGACGCGCAAGGCGTCGCTGCCGTTCATCGCCTCATGCTCGATCGTGTCGTCGAACACCCACGCCGCGCCGACCTTCCACTCGCGGGTTTCGGCACCGACGCGGAACCAGCAACGGGGCGGCACGATCAGCGGGAGGTGGCAGACGAGCCGCGCATTCGACACGCCGTTGTGGGGCGGAATATGCGCACCCGGCGCGAGCAACGAGAACATCGCATTGGGTCCGCGCCCTGGGATGACCGGCTGCTCAAGGTGCTCGAGGAGGGCGATCGTCGTCGGGCAATGGCGGGCATTGGCCTCGACCGGGACGCCGCCGCGAACCAAATGGATCGCCGTCCAGTCGCGGTTCCGGTTGAGTGCGGCCCATTGCCGCAGGGGGGCACTTTCGGGATATTGGATATAGGGCTCAAGCTCCGCGCGCTCGGCCGTCAGCACCCGGTTGAAATCGGCGAGGATCGGGTCGGTCGCCGCCTCGAGCTCTGCGAGCCAGGGGAAATCCTCGCGGTCGTGAAACTCGCGCTCGCGAAGCCCGGGATAGTGGAAATGGGTCGGCTCTGAGTGGAATGGCCGGGTCCGGCGGACGATATTGTCGCGAAAGCGCTCGGCGCGCCGGCGCTCGCATCCGTCCAGCTTCGCGGCCGCGGCATCGAGCGCGCCGTCGAGCCGCGCAGCCATCCGCTCGACATGGGCGGCGTGCATGCGTTTGGCATGCTCGGTCATCTGGCGGAGGTGGGAGGCGACGGATTGCGGCTGCTGTGCCAGCGCGTGGCCATAAGCCTCGCCCGCCTCCGCTTCGCGGCCGAGCTTTTCAAGGATGTTTGCCTTGAGGAGCAAGGGCACGAAGCCGAGCGGCTCGACCGCCAACGCGCCGGAAACGCCGACGAGCGCGGCCTGGAGATCGCCGAGCCCGCGGCATATCGCGCTCAGCTTCAACCAGGAATCGGCGCGGCTCCGGTCGAGCGCCACCGTCCGTTCGAGCAGCGCGCGCGCGGCGGCGAGGTCGCCGCGCGCGGCCGCGCGATCGGCCTCGGCCTCGAGTGCCGCCGGATCCTGGCTATCCATGAGACTGGTCACCGCGACCTTTTAGCCCATCGTCCGGATAAGAAAAATGGCGGGCCCGAAGGCCCGCCATCCAAGGCTGTCGTCGTCTGTGCGACTTAGAAGTCGAGCGTGACGCCGGCGTAGATGTAGCGCCCGAGGGCATCGTACACCTGCGCATAGGTGTTGCCCGAGCAGATGACCGCAGGGCAGGCCTGCGAGCCGACCAGCGGGGGCTCACGATCGAAGATGTTGTTCGCGCCGAGGCGGAACGAATAGTGGTTGTTCATCCGGAAGGTCAGCGACAGATCGAAATAGTTCTGCGCCGGAATCTTCAGGTTGTTCGGCTGCAACGCGGTGCCATCGATATCCACCGGGCCGAAATAGCGCCAGCGGAGCGAGGCGCCGATACCGTGCGGGCCAGTCCAGGTCACACGGGCCTGGTGGCGCCACTCGGGGCTCGGCGTGCCGCAGATGTTGCCGTAGAGACCGGCGCACTCCTGCGGAGCACCGACGCCGGCGTCCGTGACAAGACGGTCAAGCCACGTGCCGACGAAGTTGAAGCCGAGCGAGCCCATCGCCCCGATCGAATGGCTGTAGCTGGCATTGACGTCGATGCCACGGGTGCTGAGGCCACCGATATTTTGGATGGTGTCGACGATGTAGCCATTCGTGCTCCGCCACAGCGTACCGAACTGGTCGCGGTGGATGAGGCCGCAGAAGAACGGGTCCTGCGTGTCGACGCACTGCTGGATGATCGTGTCGGCGCCGATCCCCTGGATCGCCTGCTTCAGCTTGATGTTGAACCAGTCGACGCTGATCGCCAGGCGCGGGATGAAGCGCGGCTGGAAGATCACGCCCGCGGTCCACGTGTCGGCGACTTCCGGCCCGAGGTCCGGGTTACCGCCCGTGAGGCCGTTATACTGCGCTGCCGGATTGGCTTGAACGATCTGGCCCACCGTCAGACCCTGCGCAAGGCAGCCCGTATCCTGCGCGGTGATCGCGACCGGATTGCCGTCGCTATCGACCTTCGCGCACGGATCGGTGGTGCCGTCCAGAGCGACCGACTGCGGCGAGAACAGGTCCTGGACGGTCGGGGCGCGAACCGCGCGGTTGTAGCCGCCACGGAAGGTGATGTCCCGAACGGGGGCCAGGGTCGCCTCGATCTTGTAGGTGTTGGTGCTGAAGCTCGCGCCGGTCGGATTCTTGTAATCCGAATAACGATAGCCGCCGCTGATCGTGAACTCATGCAGGAAGTTGTCACTCACGATCGGGATGCGGACTTCGGCGAACGCCTCGCGGACATCGAACTGGCCCTGCACCGGGAGCGTGGCGCCGCCCTGACCGGCAAGGTCGCCAGTCTGGAATTCGAGGTCCGAATTGAAGTCGAGCGCTTCCTTGCGATACTCGACGCCGGCCGCGATGCCGATGCCTTCGTCGGTCCAGGGGAAGCGAAGCCCGTAATCGCCAAGCTGGCCCGTGATGCTGGCCGACGCGACGGTCTCTTCGACCGTGGCGCGCTGGAAGCCCGGCGTCTGGAGATAGGTCAGCGCCGCAGGAGTGACGCCGCCCGGCGCGAAGATGTCGTAGGGCACGCAGTTCGGATCCGAACCGCCGGTCTGCGCAGAGCGGCAGATCGGGGTGCCATCCGGCCCGGTGATGACGTCGAGCGCATTGGTCAGACGATTGACCGAGAAGTCGTTGCGATAGGTCTCGGAGAAGTTCGTCCGGCCATACTGATAGTAGACGTCATACGACCAGGCCGAGCTGATGTCGCCGCGGACGCCGACCACCGTGCGATATTCGATATGCTGGCGATCGTCCTGACGGCCACCGCCTTCGACGTTGCGGCGAAGGATCTGGAGCAGGCCGCGTTGGTATTGCAATCCGCTCACCGGATCGGTGAACTGAAACGGCGTGCGGATCGCCGGAACCGGACCGTCGTTGGTCGGATCGTTATCGTTGTTCAACGCAATCTGCGCATTTGCGGCGCGGGTATCGCTCGCGACAGTCGACCCGTCGGGCGAAACGAGCAGGTTGACCGGGTTGCAGGCGATGGCCAGTTGCTGCGCCGACAGGAGCGGGTTGTCGCAGTTGATGCTGATCGTGTTGCCGAAATCGCCCGAGCCGGCGATCTGCGCCACCGTCCGGTCGTCCATGAACATGAACTCGACATAGGGACGCACGCCCTCGGTCACTTCATAGTCGGCAAACAGGCCGGCCGTGTAGCGCTCGTCCGGACGCTGATAATAGTTCAGCGGACCAAAATTGTATGGCGTCGAACCCGGCGTGAACACGCGGCCGTTGCCGATCTGGTAGGTGTTGGTGGTGGTGAAGAAGGTACCGTTCGCCGAGGTCGCGGAGCCGCCGCAGTTGAATCCGGTATCGGCAGCATGCGCGCTCAGCGTGCAGGCGCTGTAGTCGCGACGGCCCTGGAGCACCGCGTTGATCTTGCGATAGCCGACATAAGCGGTGACATGGCCGCGGCCGTCGTCGAAGCTCGCACCGAAGGCGAGGTTGGCGTCATAGGTGCCGCCGTCGGCGACATGGCCGGTCGGGAAACCGAAGCCCGAATTGTTCAGCGCGTCGGTCACCGAACGACGGGTATCGTTGTTGTGCTGATAGAAGGAATATTGCGCGTCGGCGCGGAAGCCTTCGAAATTGGTGTTGAGGATGAAGTTCACGACGCCGGCGACGGCGTCGGAGCCGTACACCGAGGAGGCGCCGCCGGTCAGCACGTCGACACGGTCGATCAGCGCGGCGGGGATCATGTTGATGTCAGCCGCGGACGACGACGGATCACCCGGAACAAGGCGACGGCCGTTGACGAGGACCAGGGTACGCTGCGAGCCGAGGTTACGCAGGTCGAGCGTGGCGGTGCCGGTCGCGCCGTTGGCGATGTTCGCGCCCTGCGAGGCGAAGACCTGCGGCAGCGAGTTGACGAGGTCCTCGGCGCGGGTCGTGCCGGTCAGGCGGATATCCTGGCTGTTGACCACCGTGATCGGGCTGGCGCTCTCGAGGTTCGGCTGCGGAATGCGCGAGCCGGTAACGACGATCGCCGGACCCTCATCGGACTGCGCGCCATTGGCGGGCTGGGCCGGCTGACTGTCCTGGGCGAAGGCAGGCGCGCCGACTACGGCCGCACCGCAAAATACGGTCGTCGCCAGCAGCTTCGTCAAAATCTGCGTCTTGGTCATTTCCATCCCCTTGGTACGGCCACGGCCGCATTTGAAAATTACGCCCCGCGTGCAGCCCGGACAGGCCGCGCAAGCCTCGCCTGTTTAAGAAAACCGGCGTCGGGTGCAATTCTCCTGTGGGTTCGCGCCGCCCTATTTTGCCCTCCGTGACAAAATTGCCACAATCGATTCCCGCCCCTGGCGCGGCGGCGGGAGAGGAATTTGTTGCCTTGGCCGGCGCGCTTGCGCACAATTTCCGCGCACAACCGATGGGAGCCAGACCATGACCTCGCGCCACCTGCTCGCCGCCGCCCTGCTCGTCCTGCCGGCCGCCGCGCTGGGCCAGGCGCGCCCGCCACAGGGCGTCGCGCAGGAGCCGGGATCGGCCGACCAGGTCGATGCGGTCATTGCCTGCCGGGCGATCGCCGACGGGCCCCAGCGGCTGCAATGCTTCGACGCGGCGGCCGCGCGACTTGCCGATGCGACGGAGCGCCGGGACATCGTCGTCGTCGATCGCAACCAGGTGCGCGAGACGAGGCGGCGGCTGTTCGGCTTCGCGTTGCCCGATATCAGACTGTTCGGCGGCGGCGGGCGCGACCACGGGGGACGGGACGAGGACGCCGAAGAGGTGCGCGAACTGCGCGGCACGGTCGCGAGCGCCTCCAACGGGCAGGGCGGCCGCTGGGTGGTCACGCTCGAGGACGGCGGCACCTGGACGCAGGTCGACAATCAGCCCCTCGCGATCTGGCCGCGGCGGGGCACGGCGGTGCTGATCCGCCGGGGCCTCGTCGGCAACTACATGATGGAAGTCGCAGGCCAGCCCGCCATCCGGGTCCGGCGAACGGGCTAGGGCGTCCCGCCCACGAACGCCGCGGCATCCACCCTGGCGCCGTTCCACATGAGGCTCCAGTGGAGATGCGGCCCGGTCGCGCGGCCGGTGGCGCCGACGGCGCCGATCGGCTGGCCCTGGCGGACATGATCGCCCGTCCGCACGCTGACGCGCGACAGATGGAGGAAGGCGCTCGTCAGCCCCATGCCGTGGTCGAGGATGACGAGATTGCCCTCCAGGCTGAACATCGGCGGCGGCGCGAGGGTCACCACGGCGTCGGCCGGGGCGACCACGGCGGCGCCCGCCCCTGCCGCGATATCGGTCCCGCTGTGATAGGCGGCGGGCACCCCGCCGGCGTAGATTCGCTGCGATCCGAACTGGCCGGACAGGCGGCCGCGCGCCGGCCAGATGAAATGCTGGGTCCAGCCGATGCTGTCGGACGCGGCCGTCCGCGCCGCCCCGATCCGGGCCAGCTCGCCCTCGCGCAGGCGCTGGAACGCCGGCGTCGGCCCGCCGCTCGGGCGCGCCATGCCCACATGCTCGATCCGCCACGCGCGCGGCGCGACGCGCAAGGTCTGGACCTGCTCGCCGCCGGCGCGGCGGATCACGAGCCGCGCTTCTGGCCCGGCATCGCGATCGAAGCCGATCAGGAAGCGCCCGTCGCCCGCAAGCGGAACCGGCCTGCCATCAAGCGTCAGGGACAGCGTCCCCGCCGGCGCGGCGCCGCGGAGCAGCGCGCCCTGCATCGGCGGGCCGTCGAGCGTGACGCCGGGATCCGCCGCCGCCGAGCCGAGGATCAACGCGGCGGCGGCAAGGAGCGCCTTCATCCGCGTCCTTCGGCCTTCAGCGAGCTGGCGGCATCGACATAGGCCTCCTGCCGCTCGGCGCTCCAGTAGCGAAGGTCGCTGAGCGGGATCGGCTGGTGGGTTACGGCGCAGATGACGTGATCGCCGGGGACGAGCACGCGATAGGTGCCCTGGAGATAGTGAATGCGGGCCGGGCGGCCCTTGTGCGACATCAGCATCGGATCATCCTCATGTCACAGCAATTTGGGCTGATCGGGCCGGCCGGGCAAGGGGCTGCGGCGCGGCGCGGGTGCCTCGCCGCCCACGCCCGCCTCGACATCGCCGTCGTGGAACTTGAGATCGAGACGGCGCGCTGCGCGGGCTGCCGCCGCCGAGGTCAGGACGCGACCGTCGCGGTCGCGCACCAGGGCATAGCCGCGCGCCAGCGGCCGCTCGGGATGCGCCGCCTCGGCGATCCGCCACAACGCGGCGAGCCGCTCGGCCGCCCGCGCCTGGGCGTGGATGAGCAGCCCCGGCCGAAGCGCCCCGGCGGCGTGCCCCAATTCGCCGCGCGCGCGATCGAGGCGGGCGCGAAGGCCGCGCGGCAGGCGATCGCCAAGCTCGTCGAGCCGCTGGCGCTGCGGCGCGAGCAGGTCGGCCTCGGCCGGCCAGTGGCGGAGCAGCGCTTCGAGCCGCTCGCCAAGCCGCTCATGCGTGCGCCGCGCGCACCGCTCCGCGCGGGCGCCCAGACTCTGCACCTGCGCCATCAGCTCGGCACGGACCGGCACGGCCAGTTCCGCCGCGGCGGTCGGCGTCGGCGCGCGGCGGTCGGCGGCGAAATCGCATAAGGTCGTATCGGTCTCGTGCCCGACCGCCGAGATGACGGGGATCGCCGAGCCGGCCACCGCGCGGACCACGATTTCCTCGTTGAACGCCCACAGATCCTCGATCGAACCGCCGCCGCGCGCGACGATGATCAGGTCGGGGGGCATGGAGAGCGCGTTGAACCCGGCGACCGCCGCCGCGACCTTTTCGGCCGCGCCGTCGCCCTGGACGGGGACCGGCCAGAGCTGGACATGGGTGGGGAACCTGTCCTCGAGCCGGTGGAGAATGTCGCGGATCACCGCCCCGGTCGGGGAGGTGACCACGCCGATCCGCGCCGGCGCGAATGGCAGCGGCCGCTTGCGCGCCTCGTCGAACAACCCCTCTGCCGCGAGCTTGCGCCGACGCTGGTCGAGCAGCGCCATCAGCGCGCCCTGTCCGGCAAGCTCGAGCCGGTCGACGACGATCTGATAGCGCGAGCGCGCCGGATAGGTGGTGAGCCGCCCGGTCGCGATCACCTCCACGCCGTCCTCGGGCTGGAACCGAAGCGCGCCCGCCTGCCCGCGCCAGATCACCGCATCGACGCAGGCGCTCTCGTCCTTGAGCGTGAAATAGCAATGGCCGGAAGCGACCCGCTTGAAGCCGGAAATCTCGCCGCGCACCCGGACATGATCGAACGCGCTTTCGACCGTGCGCTTCAGCGCCGACGAAAGCTCGGAGACCGAAATGGCGCGCGCGTTGTCGCCCGGCCCCTCGCTTGCTAGGAGCCCGGGATCGCCCGCTGGAAAATCGTCGCTCATGCCAAGGCTCTGCTCGTGAATCTGCTGCTCATCGGTTCGGGTGGACGCGAACATGCGCTGGCATGGAAGCTCGCGCAATCGCCGCGCCTCGATAGATTGTATGCCGCGCCCGGAAATCCAGGCATCGCCCAATGCGCCGAGCTGGCCGCGATCGACGCCGCCGATCATCGCGCCGTCATCGATTTCTGCCGCCGCCATTCGATCGGCCTGGTCGTGATCGGCCCCGAAGCGCCGCTGGTCGACGGCCTCGCCGACAATCTGCGCGCGATGGGGATTGCCGTCTTCGGTCCCGACCGGATCCCGGCGCAGCTCGAAGGATCGAAGGGCTTCACCAAGGATCTGTGCGCGCGCGCGAACATCCCCACGGCGCGGTACGTCCGCGCATCCGACATCGCCGCCGCCGAAGCCGCGCTGGCCGATTTCGGGCTTCCGGTCGTGATCAAGGCGGATGGCCTTGCCGCAGGGAAAGGCGTCGTCATCGCCGAGACCCTCGAGGACGCGAAGGCCGCGCTCGCGGCGATGTTCGACGGGGGTTTCGGTGGCGCTGGCGCGAGCGTGGTGATCGAGGAGTTCATGACCGGCGAGGAGGTGAGCTTCTTCGCGCTGGTCGACGGGGAAACCGTCGTTCCGTTCGGTTCGGCGCAGGACCACAAGCGCGTCGGGGACGGCGACACCGGCCCAAACACCGGCGGCATGGGCGCCTACAGCCCAGCCGCGATCCTGACGCCGGAGCTGGAGGCGCGGGCGCTCGATGAGATCGTCCGGCCGACGGCGCGCGCGCTGGCCGAGGCGGGAACGCCCTATTCCGGCGTCCTCTATGCCGGGCTGATGCTGACCCCCGAAGGGCCGAAACTGGTCGAATATAATGCCCGCTTCGGCGACCCGGAGTGCCAGGTGCTGATGATGCGGCTCGAAAGCGACCTGGTCGATCTGATGCTCGCGACCGCGACGGGCCGGCTCGCCGCCCAGGCGCCGCCGGTCTTCTCGGCCGACGCCGCGCTCACTGTCGTGATGGCGGCGCGCGGCTATCCGGGCACGCCCGAAACGGGCGGCGCGATCGGCGGGCTCGCCGAGGGCGAGGCAGGCGGCGCGAAGATCTTCCACGCCGGCACCACGCTGAAGGACGGGACGCTCGTCGCCACTGGCGGGCGCGTGCTCAACGTCACCGCCACCGGCGCGAACGTCGCCGAGGCGCAGCGAAAGGCCTATGCCGCCGTCGACGCGATCGACTTTCCGACCGGCTTTAGCCGGCGCGACATCGGCTGGCGCGAGGTGGCGCGCGGCGTTAGGATCGGCGGCGCATGAAGGCCTGGACCAAGCTCCTGATCTCGTTCGCCGCCCTGCTCGCCAGCGGCTGGATCGTCCACGGCCCGCTCGGCCAGGGGGCCGCCTTCGTCGCCGGTCTCCAGGCTGAGGCCGACGCCGCGGTGCGCGCCTCGATGGCGCCTCCCACCCGCATCGCCTTCGGCCATGATCCGCTGAGTCGCGCGGCAACGCTTTCGGGGAGCGCCAACGATTTCCAGCGCAACGGCATGGGCCTGCTTCCCGGCATCACCGGCACGGTCGCCGCCGTTCCCGGCGTCGGCGCGGTGCACTGGGCGGACGCGGGGAGCGGCGGCTTCGTCCTTCCTCTCCTCGTCGAGACCGAGGCGCTCGCTCTGCTTCCCTGGTTGATCGGCATCGCGCTCGGCTGGCACCTGTTCCGCCCGCGCCGGGAGACCTTCCTGTGAGGCCGGGATCATGCTGACCCTTGCCGAGTTCAACCTGCCGCTGCTTGTCGCCGCGCTGCTGATCGGCCTCGCCACCGGCTGGTGGCTGCGCCGTCGCTCGAACCGAAACTGAAGCCTCGAAAAAGGACCAATGCCGCCCATGTCGTCCACGACCATCTATATCATCGTCGCCGTCCTCGCCGTGCTCGTCGTCGGCTTCCTCGTCATGCGCCCGCGCGGCGGCGGCCGGATCGAATCGAAGCGTCCGGCCGAGCCCTATGTCGCCAGCACCGATCGCCCTTATGTGAAGGCGTCGCCGGCGCCGGCCGAGGGCGAGGGCGTGACCGACGAACTTGCGGCGGCCGCGACCGACGTGACCGGCGAGGTGCTCGGCGTCGACGCGCATCGCGCGCTCGCCGGCGGCGAAGGCCCGGCGGACGATCTCCAGAAGCTCAAGGGCGTCGGCCCGAAGATGGCCGCCAGGCTCAACGAGCTCGGTGTCATGCGCTACGATCAGCTCGCGAGCCTCAACGAAACCGAGCTTGCCCATCTCGACGAGCGGATGGGCCCGTTCAAGGGCCGCATCGCGCGCGACCGCATCGCCGAACAGGCCGACTATCTCGCGCGCGGCGACACCGATGGCTTCGAGGAGACCTTCGGCAAGCTCGGCGGCTAGCCGATCCGCTCCGCTGCCAACCGTCCCTGGAGCAGACGATCCGAGGCCTCGACGAAGCTCGGCCTGCCGGGCGAGACCTAGGAGGCCAATGACAAGGGCTGGCGGGCGTCGCCGAAATCGAGCCCGCTCGTCCGCATGGCATCGCAGATCGTGCGATAATCGGATGTGAGCTCGGTCCCCGCCGGTAAATCGCAGGCGGCGACATCATCGCCGAACGCGATTCCCCGCGAGAGGGTGTTGGGGCGATCCGAATGATTGAAATGCCGGCCATTGTCGCCGCATAGGACCCAGAGCCCGGCGTCCCGGTGCAGCGTCGAATAGGTCCGCAGGAAACGCTGGATATGGGCGGGAAGGGTCTCGATCTCGCTGTCGCCATAGACACGGTCGATCCGGGAATCGAAGCGCCAGATCGTGCGGCCGGCCGCGACGGGCTCGATCAGAAAGACGCCGATGCCGTGAATGGCGCTTGGCCGCAATTCGGTTTCGACCATCATCATGGCGACGCTTCTCCTTCGAAGCGCACAAAGGAAATCGGGGTGGATTGTTCCTTGCCGGCCGCTCCCTTTGACCTGGATCAAACCGAATCTTCCGCGTCGCGGCGATCGCGCCGATCGGCGGCTCAGTTCGAGGTCAAGGTCGTCAGCATCTCACAAGTCGCGCGGATTTCGTCGCGCAGGAGGGTCCGTTCCTCCTTGACCAGGATCACGGAGCTGTCCCGCCACGCATTGATGATCGTGGACCGCAACGCGCGAAGATCGGCCAGGATATGATCGATCTCCCGCTGTTGCGAATGATGGGACCGGTGGCTGCCGTCCGAATCTCTGAATTCAGCTTGGCTCATCTTGTAACGGCCTCCGAATCGTCGTGACCGATACATGTCCCGACCTGGACTCTTCTGCATTCAATCGTGTGAAGGGCGAAACGACACAGGTTAATGCGCCGCCCGCTCACATTCCGTCTCGCACGGCATTTTCGAGCTGTAGATAGGATGGATCGAAATCGCCGAGCGCGCTGAGCCGGTCCCAGTCGTGGATCTGGAAGTCACGGCCGGTCATCGAGATGAGGCCTTCGCCGCGCAGGCCTTTCAGGGTGCGATTGATGTGGACAGGCGTCAGGCCGAGCGCATCGCCAAGCTGCTGCTGGGTGAGCGGCAGGCTGAAGGCTCGCCTTTCGCCGCGTCCCGCCTGCTCGACCCGCAATCCGATCTCGCACAGCAGGTGCGCCATGCGCTGCGTCGCCGCGCGCCGGCCCAGATTGGCCGCCCATCGCTCGAGCACCGCGATATCGACGGCGCAATAGGCCCAGAAGGCTTCCGTCAGCGAAGGCATGGTGCGCGCGAGCGCGGCCATATCCTGGATGGGCACCCTGATCAGGGTGGTCGTCACAAGGGCCTGCAGCGATGGAGCGGTGCCGGGGCGGACGACCGCATAAAGATCGGCGACGTCGCCCGGAATGTGGAGCGCGGTGATCTGGCGGACACCGTCGCTGAACGCGGCGAAGCGGCCGATCACGCCTTCGACGACGAAATGGACATGGGCGCCCTGCCGGCCCGGCGGGACAAGATCGATGCCGGCGCCGACCTGGACGATCATTCCGCCCAGGCCGAGGATCGCCGCCCGTTCCTCAGCGCCGATCGCCGCGAGGCTCTCCAGCCGGCTCGCGAATCGCCGGAAGGGGGATGTATCGGCTTGTGGCATTGTGTCTCCCTGCTTTGGCGGGAGCACCAAATCTCTCAGCCACCGACCCACCACGGTTTTAATCGGTGATAATGACGGTGTAACATAAGATAATCCACGAGTCGAGGCCGTGACCCCGCCGAGCCCCCGCGGGATCGCATTCATGCTGGACGGGAACCCCACCCCTGCCCCGAGGCCTTGATCCGCACAGGTCGCGAGCCAGTTCAGGGTCGCCGGCGCTTGGGCGCGCCGCCGCTGCCTGCCAGCTTCGCCGCGATATCCTCAATGCCCCTTGGGCGATGGGTCCGATCGGGGCGGGGCGATGCCGCCGGCTTCAAGGTCGGTGTCGTAATCCTCGCGGCCGTCATGGACGTCGCCGGCTTCCGAGCCGCTGCCGGTCGCGGCGCCGGTGCGGCGATCGAAGCCGGCGCGCTTGCCGCGCTCGCTCCCGCCTTGCCGCCCGGCCGTCATGCGCGCGCCACCGCCCGCGCGACGAGCAGGTCGACCGCGAGCGCGCCCACGACGAAGGCCAGCGTTCCGGCGGCGATCGCGCGCGACCGGCCCCGCGCGCCGCTCAGCGCGAGCCCGGCAGCGCCGATGTCGAGCACGTCTCCGGCCGCCCGTGCCCACAGGCCGGCCGAGCGCTGCGGCGCGGCAAGGATGCCGATGCCCGCGGCGATCTCGCGCGCGCCGAACGCGCCGACGAGCGGCGCCGCCTCTGCCTTGCCGTGCGCGGCGGCAAGCCGTCGCGGTGCGATGAGCTCCGCCGCGCCCAGCGCGATCGAGAACCAGCCAAGCGGCCGGGCGAGCGATTTCAGGTCCATGTCCTTCTCCATTCTACCTGCGTTAGGTCAGCCGGCCGCGAGCGCGCCGCTCTGCGGATCGACAGGATCATGCCCGACCGCCGCCTGCCACGCCTTGCGGGCGCCATATTGGACGGCCCAGCCGAGCGCCCAGGTGGCGGCGATCGGGAGCGCCGCGCGGATCGCGCTTTCGGCGATCGTGCCCACGATCGCGCCCTTGATTCCGCTGTCGCCGTCGCCACGATCGATTGCCGCCCCGATCAGGGCTCCAAGAAGATTGGCCACGATCGTCTCCCTCAGGCGGTCGCGAGGAGATCGGCGCCGGCATAGCGATCGAATTCCTCGCGATAGCGCAGGGCGAGGCGGCTCTGGTCGCCGGCGGGCGCGCTTTCCTTGAGCTCGGGGAACCAGGTCTTTTCCTCGGTATAGACATGGTGCGCGACCGCGCCTTCGATATGTTCGAGCTTGTCGATGAAGTCCTGGCTCATCGGCTCCATCGTCTCGAGCAGCGCCATCTGCACCTTGACCATCGACTGCTCTTCATAAGCCAGCGCGGCGTGGCCCTTCTGCCCGGCCTCGGTCATCTCGGGATAGATGACCGCTTCCTCCGCGGCGGAATGGCCGTTGAGAAGAATGGCGAGCGCCTTGAAGGCCTCGCGGCGCGACGACGTCTCGTTGGCCGATTTCACGCTCGCAAAGGCCTGCTCGATCCGCTCGTGATGGTCGATGATGATGCTCAGCCAGTCGCCCGGCGTCGCGAGTTCGCGCGCCTTGCGCCGCGCCTGTGCGCGATCCTCCGCACTTTCGGGTGGGGTCACCGCGGCGATCGCCTTGTCGAGAATGGACATGATTTGCTCCTTCAGGGTTGAAGGGAGAAGCGCATGTCGCCACGCCGCGGTTCCGGGCGCGCCGTGAGATTGACCGGATTCCTGAAAATGAGCGGGAATCAAGCCGCGCCGCGGTCGTCGGTCCCCGGCACCCCCGGGCCGAACCTCAGCCGCCTATCGCGCGGCCACGCTGCGAAAGGCTGCGGAAGGTGATCGACCATCGTGTCGTTTCCATCGGCACGATGCTGTGCTCCCATTCGTGGCGCACCTCGCCGGTGAGATGGTAGATCGATCGCGGCGCCAGCGGCTGGGATGCCCGGGCGAACCCGCCCCCGGCCCGTCGCCGGCGCAGCCTCAGCACCGCCTCGGCGCCGAGCGACAGGCCGACGACATGTTCGAAGACGGGCCGGTCGCGATGCCAGCCGATGCCGGCACCGGGATCGTAGCGGATCAGCAGCGCCTGGACGAACGCATCGGGATCGAGGCCGGCAAAGGCGGCCGCCCGCGCGCGGACGGGAAGCAGCGCAGCCGGGATGGGGTCTGCGGGCGCGAAGGCGGCGGTGTCGAAATCATAATGCCATCCGAACGACGCGGTCAGCCGCTTGCCGGTCCAGCCGTGAAATCGAAACGGCGCCAGCGCCTCATGGTCTATCGCGGCGATCAGCGCCCGCTCCTCTTCGGAAGTGAGGAAGGCGTCCGCATAGGCAAGGCCGGGCACGAGCGGGAACGCAAAGAGATCGTCCATCGACTGTTGCAACGCGCCAGCCGTGAAATCGCCGCCGCCCATCTGGCTCTTCGCCGCCGAATGTCCGCCCCGGCCGGGCGAGGGATCAGGCGCGTCGCCGATAGCCGTGACGGGTCCGGTTGTGGGTGCGCCGCCGCGCCGCCGCATGCTTGGCATCCTCGTCGAGCCACTCACGGACCCGAGCGCCGCAGCGTCGCGCCGCGCTCCGGGCTCCTTCGGCATTGCGCGCCACGACGGCGCGGATCATCCGGTTACGCAGGCTCCGCCATTCGAGATAGCGCGCCCTCGGCCCGAGCAGGGCATCTTCCGGCGGACGACGCGTCCACACCAGTTCGATCACGATCTGGAGAAACAGGTGGAGGACGACGTTGCCCGAAGCCTCGCCAACCATCTGGTTATGACTGCGCTCAGCCTCCACGAAATGCGCGAAATCATAATCGGCCTCGGCAATCGCCTCGTCGCTCGCGACGAAGGCGGCGAGCCGCTCGAGTACCTCATCGTCGGCGGTCGTCGCCGCGAGCGCGATCAGCTCGAGGCGGATTCCCTCGATGGCGCGCAGCATGTCCTCGATCCGGGCGCCCTGGAGCTCGAGCAGGATCGCGGACATGTGGACGATGCCGGACACGTCCGGGCGCAGCGCGAAATAGCCGCCACCGGCGCCGCGACGGACCGTCACGAGTTGCTCCTGACCAACCAACGCGGCGGCCTGCCGCAACGTCGGCCGGCTGACCCGGTAACGAAGGATCAGCTCATCTTCGGAACCGAGGAAGCCGCCGGGCTCGGCCGCGAGCGAATCCGCGCGCAGCGCCATTGCCGCCTTGCGGACGGCCGGCTGGGCCCTGGCCACGACCTTAATTTCCGCGAGCCTTCCGCCCGAGACGCGATTCACGACGATATCCCCCATCTCCCTAGTCATCACACTCGAGGAACCTCCGCAAGGGATAACTCGGCCACCCGACGCGAAATTAAAATAATTCATGTGGATATGCCGCCTTGCCGGCCGCGTGCCCTGCCATCTCAATTTCGCGCAATTCGTCGACTTATTGTCGACGACTCAATTCAAATTGAGCCGGTCCATATGTTTACTTGGAAGATGTTTTCGGATCCGGATGACTTCTTGCACGCAGGCGCAGCGCCGTCGCTTCGCGCAACGCCGTCCCTTCACTTGCGATTCCTTCGATCGCGTTCGAAGCGATCATCGCCGCCGGCGGCGCATTGCCGATACCGAAAAATCCGCAGGTTGATGCCGCGAATCCAGTGGCTTAGGTGTAAGGGTACGAAACGGGTCTCTTCCCCATTTCGTACCGGGCGGACGGACGCGACGGGCCGTCTCCAAACCTGCTCCCGCGATCGCCGCCCGGATTGTCCCCCTTCGGGGGAGGGGGGAAGGCGCTGGATCACAGCCGGAACGGGCTGATCCTGCTGAACAATTCCTCGCGCGAGGACACGCGCAGCTTCGAATAGATGTGGCGGATGTGCGATCGCACCGTCTCGATCGACAATTTCATCAGACGGGCGATCGCATCCGCGGTGCGGCCGTCGATCATCTCGCCGAGCACGCGATATTCGGCCGGGGTCAGTTGGTAGACCTTGTCGAGATCGGCGTAGAGCGCGCGAAAGCCGCTGCCGGTCGGATGGAAGGCGATCCCGAGATAGCGCGACCCGCTGTCGCCACCGATCTGCCGCCCCCGCAGCAGCAGGTGACCATCGCCGTCCGGGAAGGGCAGCGCGACCGATCCGGGCAGCGGGCCGAGTTCGGCGACGAATCGCGCAAAGAGATACTGGCCGTTGCGGTCGCCGGCCTGGAGCAGCCCGTCGCGAAGCTCGAGCGCGCCGCCGCGGGCGAGGGCGTCCTGGCCGGCGCCATTGGTCCAGAGCAGCGAACAGCATTGCGTGCAGATCAGGCGCGGCGTCGCATCGACGCCGAGCCAGGTAAGCGCGAGCCGGGCCGCCAGCGGATCGGCGGCCGGCCCATCCGGCTGGGCGTTCAGCGCGACATCCATCCCCGTCCCCCGCACCGCCCGACCATGGGCGATCGGGCGACTTTATACGGTAATTTTACTCGGGGTCGACTCCCGCACGCGCCCCCGCGCGCGCCAAGTCCTTCCGATAGCGAAACTATCTGCGCCGCGGCGGCGCGGGTGCGAAGCGCCACCGATCGCCGCCCTGCGCCTTGACGCCGGCGAGAGTCGCCGTCCGGCCGGCCTCCAGGTCGGCGATGAGACGCATGAGTTCCGCGCCGCGCGGCGCCGCGCCCGGCGCGACCTCGCCAAGCGCGCGCAGCACCAGCCGGCGAACCATCTCCACCGGCAGCCCGCTTGTATCGACGACCAGACCGTCATTGTCGGGCGCGGCGCGCTCGGCCCAGAGGCGGTCTGCTGACCATTCCAATGCCTCTCCGGCCGCGGCGAGGGCGCCGGCGCTGCGGGCGAGCGCGGCGGGATCGAGCCAGCCGGCCGCCCCGAGATGGGCACGAAGCCGGGCCCGATCGAAGCGTGGATCGGCGTTGCTCGGGTCCTCGATCCAGGTCAGCCCCGCCGCGGCGACCACGGCGGCAAGCTCCGCGCGGCGCCAGCCGAGCAGCGGTCGCGCGACATGGCCGTTGGTCGCCCGGATGGAAGACAGGCCGGCAAGGCCCGAGCCACGGTTGAGCCGCATCAGGAGCGTCTCGGCCTGATCGTCGGCATGATGGGCGGTGAGCACATAATGCAGCCCTCGCGCGGCGCGCCACTCTTCGAGCAAAGCGTAGCGCGCGGCGCGCGCGGCCGACTGGAGATTGCCCCGGATCGGCGACGGCGGGCGCAGGATCGTGTGGGGAATGGCGAGGCGCGCGGAGGTTTCCGCGACAAACCGCGCTTCCCCCGCGCTTTCCTCGCGCAATCCGTGATCGACCGTGGCCGCCTCGAGCCGCCCGGGGCGCGCCGCGGCAGTCAGCAGGAGCAAAGCGAGGCTATCCGGCCCGCCCGAGATCGCGACGCCGACGCGTCCGCCGGCGCCGATCAGCGCGTCGAGATCATCGGCGAAGCGCCGAACGAGGGCGGGATCGGGCATGACGCCCGTTTAGGCGCTCGCCGCGCGCGAGCAAACCGGGTCAGCGGGCGTTGCCGCCGCCGGCGCCGCAGCGCGCGTCGGTGCGCGCCTGGGGAAGCCGGGTGCGGATATAGTCGCGCATATTGGGATAGACCTGCGCCAGCTCGTCATAGACCCGGCACGCCTCGGGGCGGCGATTGAGCCGGGTGAGCGCCTGGCCGAGGAAATAAAGGCTGTCCGCGGCCCGCTCGCCGCGCGGATTGTTCTGGTAATTGTCGAGGAAGATGCGCGCGGCCGTCGCCGGCTTGTCGTCGTCGAGATAGGCGCGCCCCTGGAGATTGCGCATCCAGCTGGTCCAGCGGCTGTTCGGATAGCGGGTGGCCGCGGTGTTGAGCGCGCGCTGGGCCTCGGCGAAATTCTGCGCGGCCCACAGGCGATAGCCGGCATTATAGGCTTCCTCGGCCGGATCGGTGGCGCCGGAGGGTGCCGCGGCCGGATCATCGGCCGCCGGGGCCGCCGGTGCAGGCCCCGCCGGGATCGGCGGCGCCGGGTTCACCGCCGGCGCATTCTGCTCCAGCCGATCGAGCCGGCCGCCGAGATCGGCGCGCAACTGCGTCAGCTGCGCCTCGAGCTGGCGGGTGCGGTGGCCCTGTTCCTCCACCTGTCCGGTGATCGACCGCAGCTGCGCCTCGAGCGCATCGACCCGCTCGGCAAGGCTCGCCAATGCATCGCCCGATACGTCGCTCGTCGGCCCGGCCGGCGCGATCGGGCGGATTTCCGGCTCGACCACCCCCGGCTGGCCGCCCGGAAAGACGCGGCGCTGCACGGCCCGCATCTCCTGCTCCAGCCGCCCGACGCGCCGCTCGATCGGCTGCGGCCCGCTCTGGGCGATCGCGCCGGTGGCGGCGCTGGCGGCAAGGGCGAAGGCGATAAGCAATTTACGCATGTGGGATCCCCGTGGGTGACGGCTTCGACGACATGTTAGGAAAGGACGGCACCGCCCGCCACCCCCGACCGATCGCCTCGGCCTAGAAAGCGGTCGCGGCGTTCAACGGTTCGGCGCCCGGCGCCACGGGCACGGGCGCGGGCGACGACGGCGCCGCCGCCGGGGTGGCGGAAGGGGGCGCCGACGAGGCGCGAGTGGCGATGTCCTGGGCCAGCAGGCTCACATTGGCGACCGTGTGCTCGCTGGTATCGAGCATGCCGAGATCGCGCGTGCCCGCGCTGGCGCGAAGCAGCTGGGGCCGGCCGGTCCGCAGCAGCGGATGCTGGGCAGTCGCGGGCACGGTGAAGGTCTGACCGGGCTGGAGCGTTCCCTGGAACAGCGACGGGCCGCTCGCGCCCTCGGTGATCTTGAGCCACACCTCCCCGGTCGCGGTCAGCGTGACCGGCTGCCCGGCGAGCGCAGCCGGCGCGGGCGCGGCCGGCTGCGGCGTTCCGGGCGCGGGCGTGACGGGAAGCTGCGCCTGCGGGGCTTCCGCCGTGCTCGTTGTCCCGTCGCCGAGCGAGCTGCGCCACAGCGCATAGCCGATGACGAGCAGGATCGCGATCAAGGCGGCGGCGATCGCCAGCGCCCGCGGCGGCACCCGCGCGGGATCCGCCGGCTCATAATATTCCGGGGCCGGCGCGCGTCGGACCGAGCCACCGAGCTGATGGCGAAGCTCGCGGCCGAGCTCGGCGCCGTCGAGCCCGACCGCTTCGGCGTAGGAGCGAACGAAGCCGACGGCATAGGTCGCCGCCGGCAGCGCATCCCACTCCCCGGCCTCGATATGCTGGAGATGACGGATCGGGATTCGCGTCTGGGCGGCGATCTCGGCGAGCGACAGCGAGGCGGCCTCGCGCGCATGGGCGAGGCGCTCGCCAATGGTCACCGGTCCACGCGACTCCTCGTGGGCGTCGTCTGCCGTCATGCGATCCGCTCTCCGCTATGGCCGTTGCTTGGTCGCAGAGCGACCGGCCTGTCAACAGGGACGCCTTGAAAAGTTCGCGCCGCCAAGACGTTCAGCCGACCGCGACGCCCTGGCGCTCGGCAAAGTCGGCGAGCGCGGCACGAAGGTTCGGCGGCGGGGCGGCGAGCAGCCGATCGAGCTCCGCCATCGCGGCGCCGCGATCCAGCGATCGGATCATCGCCTTCACCGGGCCAACCGCGGCGGGCGTGATCGAAAGCCGCTTGAGGCCGATGCCGATCAGCGCCAGCGCCTCGAGCGTCCGCCCGCCCATCTCCCCGCACACCCCGACCCGGACGCCGGCCGCGTCGCATTGAGCGACGACGCGCCGCAGGAAGCGGAGGATCGCCGGCGACAACCAGTCATAGCGCTCGGCGAGGCGCGGGTTGGAGCGATCGGCGGCGAACAGGAACTGGGTGAGATCGTTGGTGCCGATCGAGACGAAATCGAGTTTCGGCAGCAGCAGGTCGAGCGTCTCCGCGAGCGCCGGGACCTCGAGCATACAGCCGTAACGCACCGCGCGGGGGACCATTTTCTTGCGCTCGGCAAGCCAGGCGCGCTGCGCCTCGACCAAGGCCTTCGCCTCGTCGAACTCCCAGGGCTCGGAGACCATCGGGAACATGATATCGAGCTCGCGCCCCGCGGCCGCCTCCACCAGCGCGCGCGCCTGCGCCTTCATCAGCGCGCCGCGATCGAGCGCCAGCCGGAGCGCGCGCCAGCCCATCGCCGGATTTTCCTCCCGCTCGTCGCCGCCGTCGAGATAGGGCAGCTGCTTGTCGCCGCCGACGTCGACGGTGCGGAAGACGACCGGCTTGTCGCCCGCCGCTTCGAGCACCGAGCGATAGAGCCGCGTCTGGCTCTCGCGGCGGGGCAGGGTGGCGGAGACGAGGAACTGGAATTCCGTGCGGAACAGGCCGATCCCGTCCGCCCCGGTGGCCGCGAGCGCCGCGACATCGTCGCGCAGGCCGGCATTCACCATCACCATGATCCGCTCGCCGTCCTTCGTCACCGGCGGCAGGTTGCGCTGCGCGGCATAATGGGCGCGAAGCCGCTGGCTCGCGCTGAGCTTCGTATCGAACGCCTCGGCGACGGCCGGCGTCGGCCGCGCCCAGGCGACCGCTGCGGTGCCGTCGAGCAGGACGAGATCGCCCTCGGCGATCTGCTGGCGAACGCTGCGGATGCGGCCCAGCATCGGCACCCCCATCGCCCGCGCGACGATGGTGACATGCGCGGTGAGCGACCCTTCCTCGAGGATCACGCCCTTCAGTTTGCGCCGATCATATTCGAGCAGCTCGGCCGGCCCCAGGTTGCGCGCGATCAGGATCGCATCCTGCGGCAGGCTCATCTGCGCCGCGGTGCCGAGCTGGCCGGACACGATGCGAAGCAGCCGGTTCGACAGATCGTCGAGATCGTGCATCCGATCGGCGAGCAGCGGATCGTCGATCTGGCGCATGCGCTGCTGCATCCGCTGGCGGACGCGCTCGATCGCCGCCTCGGCGGTGAGGCCGGAATCGATGCCCTCGTTGATCCGCCGCGCCCAGCCTTCGTCATAGGCGAACATCTTGTAGGTCTCGAGCACCTCCTGATGTTCGCCGACCGTGCCGAATTCGGCCTGGCCGGTCATCGCGTCGATCTGTTCGCGCATCCGCGAGAAGGCCGAAAGGACGCGATGACGCTCGACCTCGATATCCTCGGCGACCGTATGCTCGATCAGGATTCGCGGCTGATGATAGACGGCGTGGCCGCGCGCCATGCCGACCACGAGCCTGAGGCCCATCAGCCGCGCGGTCCCGGCGTCGCGCGCCGGATCCGAGGCCTGGACCGCGCGATCGGCCAGCCCGGCATTGGCGATCAGTTCGGACAGGACCATCGCCACCGTCTGCAACGCTTCGATCTCGATCTCGTCATAGGCCCTCGGATCGGCATGCTGGACCGCCAGCACGCCGATCGCCCGCTCCTTGCGCACGATCGGGACACCCGCGAAGCTATGGAAAAGTTCCTCGTCCGTTTCGGGGCGGTAGGCGAATTCGGGATGACCCGCCGCTTCCGCGAGATTGAGCACCGCGACATCGCGCGCGATCGATCCGACCAGGCCTTCGCCGAGCGCGAGCTTGGTGACGTGGACGGCGCTCTGGTTGAGGCCGACGGTCGCATAAAGTTCGAGCAGGCCGTCGCGCAGCAGGTAGATCGAGCAGACCTCGCTCGCCATCGCATCGGCGATGATCTTCACCACCTTGTTGAGCTTTGCCTGCGCGCTCGCCTTCGAGGCCATGACCTCGTGCAGGCCGGTCAGGATCTCGCGCGCGGAGGCGGCGGAGGTGGTGGGCATGACACGCGGCTATCAGAAAGCGCGGCCGCTTCCAATGCCGGGAACGACGGCTCAGCCGGCCTCGCAGGGGGCGCAGCCGGCGTCGCCGAGCTCGATCTGGATGGTGACGTGGCCGATGCCGAAGCGGTCGTGCATCAGCCGCTGCGCGTCGGCGAGGAAGGCATCGCCCGGATGGCCGCCGGCGACGACGAGATGC
Source organism: Sphingosinicella ginsenosidimutans (assembly GCF_007995055.1). Lineage (NCBI taxonomy): Bacteria > Pseudomonadati > Pseudomonadota > Alphaproteobacteria > Sphingomonadales > Sphingomicrobiaceae > Allosphingosinicella > Allosphingosinicella ginsenosidimutans. The sequence goes on from NZ_VOQQ01000001.1 coordinate 1,092,729, forward strand.
GTCGTCATCACCGCGGCCGCCGTGCCCATCGGCCAGATGTGGAGATCGTGCACCGCCGCGACGCCGGGCAGGCCGGCGAGCGCCGCGCGCACCTCCTCCGGCTCGATCCCGTCGGGCACCGCGCCCATCGACAGGAAGACCGACTGGCGCAGCAGGCCCCAGCTGTTCCAGAAGATCACCGCCGCGATCAGCAGCGAGAGCGCCGGATCGACCCACGCGGCGCCGGTCATGAGGATGATGCCGCCCGCGACGACGACGCCGGCGGAGACCCCGGCATCCGCCGCCATGTGAAGATAGGCGCCGCGGATATTGAGATCGCGCTTGCGCCCGCGGACGAAAAGCAGCGCGGTGGCAAGGTTGATGACGACGCCAACGGCCGCCACGGCGATCATCGGGCCGCCCGAAACCGGCTCGGGCGCCAGCAGCCGCTGCACCGCCTCGGCCGCGATCGCCCCCAACGCGATGAGCAACAGCACCGCATTGCCGAGCGAGGCGAGGATCGAGGCCCCGTGATAGCCCCAGGTGAAGCGGCTCGACGGCGGTCGCCGGGCAAGGCCGGCGCCGACCCAGGCGATCGCAAGGCTCACGACGTCGGAGAAATTGTGCCCGGCATCGGCGAGGAGCGCCATCGAATCGGTGATGAGGCCGGCCCCGGCTTCGACCAGCACGAAGCCCGTGTTGAGGGCGATGCCGATTGCGAAGGCGCGGCCGAAATCGACCGGGCCATGGCTGTGGCCGTTGTGGCTGTGTCCATGATGATGCCCGGCCACATTCGCCTCCGCTGCCCCGAGGGATGACTAGCGCGAGGCGCCGATGTGATACTAGCCCAGCGTTTCGACGAGCCAGTCGTGGAACAGGCGCACCGGCCGCCGATCGAGCGCCGCGCGGCGGCAGGCGAAGCGATAGGCATGGGCGCTGGTGGCGACCACGTCGAACAGGCGCACCAGCCGGGGATCGCTGGCGCCGTCCAGATGCGCCTCGAACATGAAGGCGATGCCGAGGCCCTGCGCGGCCGAGCCGAGCATCACCTGGCCGGAATCGAATTCGTCCAGTTCCGCCGGCGCGAGCCCCGGCACCCCCGCCGCCCGCCGCCACGAATCGAAGGCGTCGGGGAGGTCGCGGTGGACGAGCACGGTCGCGCGGGCCAGATCGGCGGGGGTCCTGAAGCGCGCCGCCGTCTCGGGCGATCCGATCGCGACGATCCCGCCCGTCGGGATGGTGCGGCTGTAAAGCGCCGGATCGACCGCCCGGGTCAGGACGATCGCCGCATCGAGCTCGTCATCGAGCCGGGCAAGGGCGCCCGGGCCGGTGTCGAGATCGATATGCAGGTCGGCATGGCGCGCGCGCAGCTCCGCGAGCTTCGGGATCAGGCGGAAGGAGGCGAAAAGCGGCGGCACACCGAGCCGCAGACGAAGCGCGTCATCGCCATCGGCCGGCAGCACCATCGCCCGAGCCAGCGCATCGAGCGCCGGACCGAGGTCCGCCAGCAGCCGGGCGCCGTCGGCGTTCAGGCGCACCGACTGGTGGCCGCGCTCGAAAAGCGGCCTCCCGACATGGCGTTCAAGCGCCTGGATCCGGCGGGAGAGCGCGGGGGAGGACAAGGCAAGCGCATCGGCGGCGGCCTTGACCGAACCGAGCCGGGCGGTCTGGACGAAGGCCTCGACGGCCGTCAGGGGCGGGAGCCTTTTCATCGCCGGCCTCCACTTTTGTGCGGCGCACATTGCATTTGGACGACGCCGCGTTGCGGTCCTGCGTTGTTTTCCCCCGGAATCCAGTCGGATTCAAGATGCAAAAGTTGCATGTGCGAATGTTTTCTTCGCACTTGCACAAAATCCTTCGCGGCCGCAAAAAGCCCCTGCCTTTCAGGCATCCTCTCCTAAAAACTTTCAGGCCGGCCTTCGGGTCGGCCTTTCTTTTTGTCCGCGCCCGGTTGGCCGATCCCCAAGCGCTGCCTATGTGGGTGCGCTGGCAAGGAGACGAGCATGGCCGATAGCGAATCCAAGGCGAGACGGCTCCAGGTCGCGACGATGCGGCCCGACGACAGCGGCCGGGGCATCGCCCGCCTGCCGCGCGCGCTGATGACCGAGATGGGCCTGGCCGAGGGCGACGTGATCGAGCTGGTCGGCAAGCGCGCCACGCCGGCCCGCGCCGTCGGCCCCTATCCCGAGGACGAGGGGCTGGAGATCATCCGACTCGACGGCCTCCAGCGCGCCAATGCCGAGATCGGATCGGGCGATTTCGTCGAGATCCGCAAGGCCGAGGCCAAGCCGGCCCAGCGCGTCGTCTTCGCGCCGGCGCAGAAGAATCTCCGCCTCCAGGGCTCGGCCCAGGCGCTGAAGCGCAGCTTCGGGATGAAGCCGCTCACCGCCGGCGACGTCGTCTCGACCACCGGGCAGCAGCAGATCACCCGCGGCGACATCCCGCCCGAGCTTCGCCAGATGCTCACCGCGCCGGCCTATGCGCTGCAGGAAATCCGCCTTGTCGTCGTGTCGACCGCGCCCAAGGGCATCGTCCTCATCGACGCCAATACCGAGGTCGAGCTGCGCCCCGAATATACCGAGGCGAACGAGAAGCGCCGCGCCGACGTCACCTATGACGATCTCGGCGGCATCGGCTCGACGATCGACCAGCTTCGCGAGATGGTCGAGCTGCCGCTGCGCTATCCAGAGATTTTCGAGCGGCTCGGCGTCGATCCGCCCAAGGGCGTGCTGCTCCATGGCCCGCCCGGCACCGGCAAGACCCGGCTCGCCCGCGCGGTCGCCAACGAAAGCGACGCCAGCTTCTTCCATATCGCCGGCCCCGAAATCATGGGCTCGGCCTATGGCGAGAGCGAGAAGAAGCTGCGCGAGCTGTTCGAGGAAGCGGGCAAGGCCGCGCCTTCGATCATCTTTATCGACGAGATCGATTCGATCGCGCCCAAGCGCGGCCAGGTGACCGGCGAGACCGAAAAGCGCCTCGTCGCCCAGCTGCTCACCCTGCTCGACGGACTGGAGCCGCGCCAGAACCTCGTCGTCATCGCGGCGACCAACCGTCCCGAGGCGATCGACGAGGCGCTGCGCCGGCCCGGCCGGTTCGACCGCGAGATCGTGATCGGCGTGCCGGACGAGAACGGCCGGCGCGAGATCCTCGCCATCCACACCCGCGGCATGCCGCTCGCCGACGGCGTCGATCTCAAGCTGCTGGCCCGCCAGACCTATGGCTTCGTCGGCGCCGACCTTGCCGCCCTCACCCGTGAGGCGGCGATCGAGGCGGTGCGCCGGATCATGCCAAAGCTCAATCTGGAGGACGGCACGATCCCGCCCGAGGTGCTCGACAACCTGTCGGTCACCCGCAAGGATTTCGAGGAAGCGCTGAAGCGCGTCCAGCCCTCGGCGATGCGCGAGGTGATGGTGCAGATGCCCGATGTCGGCTGGGACGATATCGGCGGCGTCGACGAGGCCCGCGAGCGGCTGCGCGAGGGCGTTGAATTGCCACTGAAGCATCCCGAGAGCTTCCGCCGGCTCGGCATCCGCCCGGCCAAGGGCTTCCTGCTCTATGGACCGCCGGGCACCGGCAAGACGCTGCTCGCCAAGGCGACCGCGCGCGAGGCGGAGGCGAATTTCATCGCCACCAAGAGCTCGGACCTCCTGTCCAAATGGTATGGCGAGAGCGAGCAGCAGATCGCGCGCCTGTTCGCCCGCGCCCGCCAGGTCGCGCCGACCGTGATCTTCATCGACGAGCTGGACAGCCTGGTCCCGGCGCGGGGCGGCGGGCTCGGCGAGCCGCAGGTGACCGAGCGGGTGGTCAACACGATCCTTGCCGAGATGGACGGGCTGGAGGAACTCCAGTCGGTCGTCGTCATCGGCGCGACCAACCGGCCCAACCTGATCGATCCGGCGCTGCTTCGGCCGGGCCGCTTCGACGAGCTGATCTACGTTCCCGTCCCCGACGAGGCGGGCCGGCGCCACATCCTTGGCATCCACACCAAGGGGATGCCGCTGGCCGACGATGTCGATCTCGACCTGCTCGCGGCCAAGACGGAGCGCTTCACCGGAGCGGACCTTGAGGACCTGGTCCGCCGCGCCGGCCTGATGGCGCTGCGCGAGCATATCGAGGCGACGAGCGTCACGATGGCCGAATTCAATCGCGCACTGGCGGAGACCCGCGCCTCGGTGACGGCGGAAATGGAAAATGAATATGCCCAGATCCAGGCGAGCCTGAAGCAGGACGCGATGAGCGCCGGCACGTCGGGAATCGGCTTCATCACCCCGGGGATGCTCACGCCGCGCGGGTCGAAGGCCTGACGCGCGGCCGTCGCGGGCGGCCGGAAACAGCCGTGCGGATCGGGCGTTGATCGCCTGGCGCACCGCCCGGTTCGTTCCGGGTCAGGTCCAGCTTGCCGCTTGCCAAGGCCGCGCCGATTTGCGAACCCGTCACCTTTCTTCGAATGGAAGCGAATATGTCAGCATCACTTGAGCAGGCCCCGCGCGATCGACGTTACGCGCGGGCGACGGGGGGCGGCCCGCTCTGGCAATTCCTGATCGGCTTCATCAAACATCCGGTGATGGTCGGCTCGGTGATCCCGTCGACCAGAGCGGTGATCGACAAGATGCTGGGCCGCGTCGATTGGGCGAACTGCAAGCTGTTCGTCGAATATGGCCCGGGCGTCGGCACCTTCACGGAACATGTCCTGGCGCGCATGGCCCCCGATGCGACGCTGATCGCGATCGACACCAATCCCGATTTCATCCGCTATCTCGACGGCAAGTTCACCGACAGCCGCCTGCTCGCGATCAACGGCTCGGCGGCGGACGTTCGGCAGATCATCGCCGATTGCGGCTTCGATCATGCCGACTACATCCTGTCCGGCCTTCCTTTCTCGACCCTTCCGGCCGGCGTCGGCCCGAAGATCGCCGAGGAAACCTACAAGGCGCTCCGTCCCGGCGGTGCCTTCCTGGTCTATCAGTTCAAGGCGAAGGTGCGCGATTTCATGGCGCCGCATTTCGACCGGATCGACAAGGGCTTCGAGTGGGTCAACGTGCCCCCCTGCCACCTCTTCTGGGGCTGGAAGTCGTAGCCCTCAGCGCCGCCGCAGCGGCGTGAAGTTCAGCCTTTTGGCCAGATTGTAGTCGGCGGTCGCAACCAGGAACCAGGCGACGCTCCATTTCAGCCGGTTCCACCAGGTCGAATTGGCGCGATGCGCCTCGCGCGTGATGCGCTTGCTCGCCGCCGCCTCGCCGTCGACGAAGCGGCGCATCATCTCGGCGAAGTCGGCATCGTCGATCCGAAGCATCATCTCCAGGTTGAGATAGAGGCTCCTGAGATCGAAATTGGCCGATCCGATATGGACGACATTGTCGAGCACGATCAGCTTCGAATGAAGCTTGGTCGCCTGATATTCGTAGACCTCGACCCCGCGCTTCAGCATCCGCCCGTAGAAGAAGCGGCTCGAATTGATCGTCCATTGATGATCGGTGATCGCCGGGGTGATGACCCGGGCGCGGCCGCGCTTCGCCACGCCGAAGATCCGCCGCAACATCGACAGGCTCGGCGCGAAATAGGCGACCAGGATGTCGAGCCGTGTCGCCACCATCATGTCGCCCTTCAGCGAACGGGCCCAGGGGGAAAGCCGCCGCGTCGGGCCGCCGAACAGCCAGTAGAGCGCGCCGTCCCGCGTGCTGTAGCGGCTGAGCATGCGCCGCAGCTTGCGGATCGAATCGTCGTCATCCTCCGCCCATCGGAACACCGCCTCGAAATAGCCGGTGAGGCAGGCGACGCTCGGCCCCTCCACCATCAGGCCGAGATCGCGCCACGCCCCGTCCTCGATCCGCCCGAAATAATCGGCCGAAATGTTGAAGCCGCCGATGATCGTGCGCGCGCCATCGGCGAGCGCCAGCTTCTGGTGATTGCGGAGCAGATAGCGCCGCCCCCAGCGCGGCACGAATCGGCAGAAGCGCGCGCCGGCATCGATCAATGGCTGGAAGAATCCGGCCGGCGCGCCGGATGCGCCGAAATCGTCGATCAGGAGCGAGACCTGAACCCCGCGTTCCTGCGCCCGCACCAGCGCGTCGCGCACCCGCCGGCCCACCGGATCGTCGCACCAGATATAATAGAGCAGGCGGAGCGATTCCGTCGCACCGTCGATCAGGTCGATCAGCGCCTCCAGCCGCTGCGGCCCTTCGGGAAGCAGCGTCAGCCGGTTGCCCGAGATGTCGACCGGCGCGAGCCGCGACGATTCGGTCTGTCCCGCATCTGCCATCGCCCCCGGCCTAGCCGGACGCGGCGGCGCGGGGAAGGCGCGTGCGACCGAAGGCATCGGTTGGCTGGCCGGACTCGATCGAAAACTCCGGCTCCCTGGCCGGGAGGGGAGATGTTTCGCTGGCTGCCGATTGGGCTTAGGGCGGTTCGGTGCATGTCTCGCGCCTCAGCCTGGCCGACTTCCGGTCCTATGCCGATGCGGCCTTCACGCTCGGCGACGGCTTCGTCCTCCTGACCGGGGAGAACGGGGCGGGCAAGACCAATGCGCTGGAGGCGGTCTCGCTGCTCTCGCCGGGTCGAGGCCTGCGCGGCGCCAGCCTTGGCGAGATGGCGCGCAAGGGCGGCACGGGCGGATTCGCGGTGGCGGCCGATCTGCGCGCCTCGACGGACGGGGAGGGCGAGATCAGGGTCGGCACCGGCACGCTCGCCGGCGCGCCCGAACGCCGTCAGGTGCGGATCAACGGCGCGCCGGCGTCGGCCAATTCGCTGTCCGAATGGCTGTCGGTGCTGTGGCTCACGCCAGCAATGGACCGGCTCTTCGTCGACACCGCATCGGCGCGGCGTCGTTTCCTCGATCGGCTGGTGCTCGCGCTCCGCCCCGGCCACGCGACCCATGCCGCGCGCTACGAGGCGGCGATGCGCGCGCGCAACAAGCTTCTCGCCGAAAACGCGGCGGACCCCGACTGGCTGACCGCGCTGGAGGCGCGCATGGCCGAACATGGCGCGGCGCTCGCCGAGGCGCGGCAGGCGACGGTCGACGCGCTCTCGTCGCGGCTCGCCGAGGCGCCCGAAGGCCCCTTCGCCCGCGCCGCGATCGCGCTCGAAGGCGGCGAGGTGCCCGATCTCGCCGCCGCGCTGGCCGCCGATCGCGCGCGCGACGCCGCCGCCGGGCGCACCCTCGTCGGCCCGCACCGCACCGATCTTGCCGTCACCCATGTCGGCAAGAGCCAGCCCGCCGCGCTCTGCTCGACCGGCGAGCAGAAGGCGCTGCTGATCGGCATCATCCTGGCCCATGCCGATCTTGTCGCCGACGCGACGGCGCGCCGCCCGATCCTGCTGCTCGACGAGGTCGCCGCCCATCTCGATCCAGTGCGCCGCGGCGCGCTGTTCGAGCGGCTCGCCGGCAAGGGGCAGGTGTGGATGACGGGCACGGAGCCGGCCCTGTTCGAGGGCATCGGGGCGGCCACCCGGATCGCGCTCGGCGGCTGAGCTTATTCGGCGGCCTCGACCGCGCCCTCGCCTTCCTGCTCGCGCTCGCTCTGCTGACGCGTCCACATCTCGGCATAGAGGCCGCCCGCGCGCAGCAGCTGGGCATGGGTGCCGCGCTCGGCGATGCGGCCCTGATCGAGCACGACGATCTGGTCGGCCTCGACGACGGTCGAAAGCCGATGGGCGATGACGATGGTGGTGCGCCGCCTGGCGACATGGTTCAGCGTCTCCTGGATCGCCGCCTCGGTGCGGCTGTCCAATGCGCTCGTCGCCTCGTCGAGGATCAGGATCGGCGGGTCCTTGAGCAGGGTGCGCGCGATCGCGACCCGCTGCTTCTCGCCCCCCGACAGCTTGAGCCCGCGCTCGCCCACCATCGAGTCATAGCCGTTGGGCAGCGAGGCGATGAAACCGTCGATCGCCGCGCCCCGCGCCGCCGCCGCGACCTCCTCGTCGGTGGCGCCGTCCTTGCCGTAGCCGATATTGTAGCCGATCGTGTCGTTGAACAGCACCGTATCCTGCGGGACGATGCCGAGCGCGGCCCGCAGGCTGGCTTGCTTCACGCTTGAAATATCCTGCCCGTCGATCGTGATCCGCCCGGCGGTCGGCGCGTAGAACCGGAACAGGAGGCGCGACAGGGTCGATTTGCCGGCGCCCGAGGGGCCGACGACCGCGGTCATCGTTCCGGGCTTCACCTCCAGATCGACGCCCTTCAGGATTTCGCGTCCCGGCTCGTAGCCGAAATGCACGTCCTCGAAACGGATGTGACCGGCGGCGACGCGAAGATCCGGCGCACCCGGCGCGTCGACGATCTCCGCCGGCGTATCGACCAGCGTGAACATCGCGTCCATGTCGATCAGTCCCTGCCGGATCGTGCGATAGACCATGCCGAGCATGTCGAGCGGCCGGAAGAGCTGCGCGAGCAACGTGTTGACGATGACGAGATCGCCCGTCGTGAAGCGCCCCTCGCTCCAGCCCCACACGACGAAGCCCATCGCGCCGGCCATCATCGCGTTGGTGATGAACGACTGGCCGACGTTGAGCCAGGCGAGGCTGGTCTCGTTCTTGACCGCGGCGTCGGCATATTTGCGGACGGCCCGGCCGTAGCGCCGCGCCTCGCGTTCCTCGGCGCCGAAATATTTGACCGTTTCGTAGTTGAGCAGGCTGTCCACCGCCCGGGCCACCGCCTTGGTGTCGAGATCGTTCATCGCGACGCGCAGCTGCGTGCGCCAGTCGGTCACCATGCGGGTGTAGCGGATGTAGAGCGCGACCATGACCGCGGTCGCAAGGACGAGGCCCCAGCCGAACTTCACCCAGAACAGCCCCATGACGATGACGAGCTGCACCAGCGTCGGCGCAATGTTGAACAGCAGGAAATAGAGCATCATGTCGATGCTCTTGGTCCCTCGCTCGACGATCTTGGTGACGGCGCCCGTCCGCCGCTCGAGATGGAATCGCAGCGACAGGTCGTGAAGGTGGCGGAAGGTCGTCTCGGCGAGCCGGCGGGTCGCGTCCTGGCCGACCCGTTCGAATATGCCGTTCCTGAGATTGTCGGCGAGCACCCCGCCGAAGCGCGCGCCCGCATAAGCGGCGACGAGGGCGATGGCGACCGCCGCCGCCGGCTCCAGCCCCGCCGTCATCCGGTTGACGGCCGCGCCATAGGCGAGCGGCATGACGAGGGTCGTGACGCCGATCGAGGCGAGCACGAGGAGCAGCGAGACGACGACCCGCGCCTTCAGGCCCGGCTCGCCCGCCGGCCACAGATAAGGCAGGAACCGCCGCAGCACCGCGAATGTCGGCTCGGCCGGTGCCGTCTCCTCTGTCGCCTCGTTCGCCATGTTCGTCGCTAGATAGGCGATGGCGCCGCCTTTCCCAAATAACGGGCGCGCAACGAAGGGAACGACAGTCGCGACCTGAACATTGTGCGCTCAAAGGAGCGGAAAATGGGACCGGTGCTTTTCGTCATGGCGATCCTGGGGTGCGGCGAAGGCGATGCCGCCTGTCAGCAGGTGCGCACGGTCGAGACACCCTATCGGAGCGAGGCCGCGTGCCTCGCGGCGACCGAGGGGGAGCTCGCCCGGTCCGACGCCGATTATCCGACGCTCTTCGCGCAGTGCCGGCCGGCGGGATCGGCCGCCGCCACCATCCGCGCGAGCGAGATCCTGTTGCCGCGCGGCGGCGTGCTGCCTAGCGTCCTTCCCTCGCCTCGCTATGCGGATGCGTCGTCGGTCAATCGCCGCTAGACGCCGCCGAGCGCTCGCACGGCTGGGGCCGCTGCGATAGGCGGGGCGAACAAGGGGGAGATCGAAATGCGCGCATTCCTGGGAATCATCGTCGGCATCGTCGTCGCGCTGGCAGCCGCTTCGTGCGTCGCGGTGATTGGCGGCTGGCTCTTCCCGACACCACTGCAGCGGGCCATCGAGATGACTCCCGATGGCGTGCGATCGGCCTTCGGCGACATGCCGCTCGGCGCGCGCCTCACGCTCGTCGTCGCCTGGCTCGCAGGCGGGTTCGCGGCCGGGGCGGTGGCGAAGGCGATCTCCCGCCAGCGCTGGGCGGCCTGGACGGTCATCATCCTGTTCGGGCTCTACGCACTGGCGACCGTCCTCCTGCTGCCGATGCCCGGCTGGCTCCAGGCGCTCGGCATCGTCGCCCCGCTCGTCGGCGGCGCGATCGGCGAAGGGCTGGTTTCGGCCGCCCCGCCCGCCACGCCGGACCACACGGAACCGGCGATCGGCGACTGACCGCCCGCTGGCGATCACCAGCGTTCGATTTCGGACACCAAAAGTTGGCGTAGATTGCCGTCTATTGGCGATGTCGAAACGGCCCCGAAATCACGTGATCGGCAAAAAGCGCGGATTTCCGCCGTTTTCTGCGTTTGGCACGGGCGCTGCACAGTCCCTGGCATGATCGTCGGATGGTCCGGCGGTCGGGATCAGGGAGAATTAAAATGTCGGTTTCGCTCTACAACGTTCAGTCGCTGGTCGTTTCCGCCCTCGGCGCGCTGCTGGTCGGCAGCCTGTTCCTCTCCGCCGCGGTTGGCCCGGCCACCATGATCTAACCCCCCTGCTCCGGCAGGGGGCCATTCCGGCCCTCGCCCCGATGCAGCCAGTTCACAGGGATTGACGAAATGACCACCCGCTACGCACCGGACAAAGCCAACGGCAAGCTGCTCGGCGTGTGCGCCGGCATCGCCCGCACCGTCGATTGCGACCCGATCTTCATCCGGTTCGCCGCCCTCGGCGCGCTGCTGGCGCTCGGCCCCATCGCCGTCGCCCTCTACATCCTTGCCGCCTGGCTCGGCGACTGAGCCTAGTTGCCCAGCTGGAGCGGCAGGAAGATGCCCAGGATCGACAGCGCGAACGCGATCGCCGCGACGATCAGGGCCACGCGCGCAAGCTGCGCCGCCTGCCGCGCCTGATCCGCCGCATCGCGGACCGGGTCCCCCTTATCATCCATTGCGAACGACCGCCGTTCAGGCCGGGATCGGCAGCGGCCGCGGCACGCTGACGCTCACCGCCGCCCGCGCATTGGCCGGCGGCGGCGCCACGCCGTCGCGCGCATAGCCGGCCATCGCCTCCTCCAGCGCCCGGCGCGCCTCGCCGATCGCCTCGTCATCGTCGCGCCCCAGCGCGCTTACGCCCGGAAGGTCCGGGAAGCTTGCGATGACCAGCCCGTCATAGCGGGTGGCGAGCTGAAGAGCGTAGCTGATCATGGCGAGTCTCCCGCGACTCCGGTCGCAACCGGCGGATGTTCCTCCCGCCGGGCCGGCGAGTCAAATGCCGCCGGTCCGTTTCGATGAACGAACGATAACGGACATGTTCAGTCTTCGCTCAATCCCGAATCGCCATTGGAACGGGGCACCGGCGCGGCGCGTATCTTCGCGTCGGTACCCTGGTTCCCTCGTGTCGCGTATCGGGGGAGGGGCCGGCGTCCGCGTGGCGTCGGCCCCAATCGCCTCAGTCGCCGCCGCGCATCAGCGCATCGACATCGTTGCCGTTCGCGGCGGAGCCGCTCAACCCGCCGGGAAGAAATGCGCGTAGGGCGCCGCCTCGGCGAGGACCCGTTTCGCCGACGGCCTCGCCTCCAGCCGGTCCTGATAGGCGGCGAGCGCCGGGAAGCGATCGCGGAACGGATGCACCCTTTGGGCATAATGGAGCGCCGGCATGGCCGCGCAGTCGGCGAGGCCGAAATTCTCGCCCGCCGCCCAGGTTCGCGAAACCATCTCGCCCTCGATCCAGCCATAGGCCCGGTCGAGCATGGCGCGCGCCTGCGTCACCGCGAGCGGATCGTGCGATCCGTCGGGCCGGATCCGATCCCCGACGATCGCCTGCGTCGGGCCCATGACATAATTGTCGAAGATGCGATCCATCAGCCGCGCCTTCAGCGCCATGTCCGGATCGGCATCGTGCGCAAGCAGCCGGACCGGTCCGCGGTGATGGGTGTCGAGATGCTCGATGATGATGCTCGATTCGACGATCACATGATCGCGATCGATCAGCACCGGCATCTTGCCGACCGGCCACAGCGCCATGAACGCCGCGCGCCCCGCCTCGTCGCCGAGATCGACCTGGGCGAACGCGAATTCGGTTCCGTTCTCGTAGAGCGCGAGCAGCACCTTCCAGCAATAGGAAGACAGCGGATGGGCATGGAGCGTGAGGGTCATTGCGCCGTCTCCCCCTGGCGTTCGATGATGAGGTGGGTCGCCTTCTCGCCGGCGACCGAGTCGGTCACCTTATAGCCGAGCGCGGCAAGATCGAGCCCCTGCCAGAGCGGCTCGCCGCGGCCGAGCAGGATCGGCGCGACCGCGACATGGAGCTCGTCGATCGCGCGCGCTTCGAGATATTGGCGCACCGTCGCGGCGCCGCCGCCGATCCGCACGTCCTTGCCGCCCGCGGCCTCCCTCGCGCGATCGAGCGCCGCCTCGGCCCCGTCGGTGACGAAATGGAACACCGTGCCGCCCTTCATCGCGATCGGATCGCGCGGGTGGTTGGTGAGGACGAAGACCGGGACATGATAGGGCGGCTCTTCGCCCCACCAGCCTTTCCACGCGTCGTCGGGCCAGGGACCGCGCACCGGCCCGAACATGTTGCGCCCCAGGATCCAGGCGCCGACATTGGCCATGCTCCGGGCCGCGAAGCGCTCGTCGATCCCGTCGTCGCCGCCCTCCTCGCCGAACATCGCGCGAAAGGTGGGGGTGTGGAACATCCATTCGTGGAGCGCCTCCCCGCCCTTGCCGAGCGGATCGGCGAGGCTTTGATCGGAGCCGGCCACGAATCCGTCGATGGACAGGCTGAACGCCGAAACACGCACCTTCATTTCATCCTCCACAACCGCTTTTGATTTGCAACCGCTTGTCGGATAGGCAGACCGCTATTAAATTGCAAGCGGTTTTTGAATGGGGTGTCGCCCATGACCGATCTGCGCTCCGGCTGCCCGATCAACCTGACGCTCGAAGTGCTTGGCGATCGCTGGAGCCTGATCGTCATCCGCGACATCATGTTCGGCGACCGCCGCTATTTCCGGGTCCTGCACCGCGAATCGGAGGAAAAGATCGCCTCGAACATCCTCGCGGACCGGCTGAAGCGGCTGGTCGCGCTCGGCCTGCTCACCCGGGCGGACGATCCCGATCACAAGCAGAAGGCGCGCTACAGCCTCACCGAAAGGGCGATCCAGCTGGTGCCGCTGCTCGTCCAGATGGGCGCCTGGGGACGGCGCCACCTGCCGGTGACGCCGGAACTCTCGATCCGGGCGCAACTGCTCGAGGAAGGCGGGCCGGCGCTGTGGGCCGATTTCATGGACGAGCTGCGGACCGCCCATCTCGGCCAGCCGCCGAGCGGGAAGCCATCGGTCCTCGCTCGCCTCCAGGCGGCCTATGAAGCACTTGCGCCTGCCAAACGGACCATTGTGTAAACACAATAAATCATCTAGTCCATGCACATGGATAACCGAATCGCGCTGCTTCGGGCCGATCGCGGCCTCTCGCGCCGCGCCTTGGCCGAGGCGGTCGGCGTGAACCCGCAGACAATCGGCTACCTGGAGCGCGGCGACTACAAGCCGAGCCTCGAACTCGCCTTGAAGATCGCGGCGCATTTCGACGTGCCCGTCGAATCGATCTTCTCGCTTCGCCCCTTCCCCCCGATCGCCGACGCGCTTCGCTTCACCGGAGAAAGATGATGGACGTCCCCGCCTCGCTCGACCGGTTCGTCCACGCGACGCGCCTCGATTCGCTGACCATTCATGGCCGCCCGCGCGCGCGCAGCCTTCGCTGGTGGCCGCTGGTCGCGCTCGCGGCGCTTGCGGCGGGTTACGCGCTCTATGTCGCGGGCAGCCGCAGCCATTGGGACTGGCGCGTCGGACTGGTCGGGGCCGCGCTGTTCTACTTCGCATTCGGCGCGGCGCAGGTCGTCCCGTATTTCGGGCCGCGGCTGATCCCGGACGCCGATGGCGCGCTGGACGAGCGCGAGATGGCGGTCCGCGCCAGAGCCGGCTGCATCGCCGGCACGATCATGACCCTTTCGACGACGGCCGGCTGCTTCTATCTCGGGCTCGCACCGGTTTTCGGTCGCGCCTGGGCCCCGGCCGGACCGGCCGAGTGGGTCTTCCTTGGCCTCTCTTTCATCGCCGCCGCCCGCCTGCTGCCCGTGCTGATCGCGAGCTGGCTGCTGCCGCGGCCGGATGAGGATGACGGCTGAGAGGGGCCACGCGCATTGATCTGCCGCCGCCTTGGCCGGCGATGCGCGCGCCTCGCCCGCAGGATAATTTCGCACCCGCAACGACCTCTGCGAAACCGCCAAAGTCGCGCTTTTATCAGGGTTAACGGCGATTTACCCTCTTGCGCCAGATTCCCATTTCAAACACTATGGCTAGTGGCGCTCGATAGGGGGAGCACTAAGGGTTGTGGAGAGCGCCCGACGCCGGTTGTTGCCGGCGAAGGGCTCGCGCGGCCCTTGTGGATATCGGGGAAGAACCCGATTTAGGCCATGTATTCCCCGAAAATGCGCCTAGGATGAGCGGACGTTCCGCTGGAACGCATGGGGAACATGAGGTAAGCTATGGACTTGTCCGGCAGCAGCGAAGTGAGCGCGAGCGACGTGGCGACGATTCTGGAAACGCCCGTGAAGAAGGCCCGCAAGAGCGAGGCCGCGATCGATTCGAAATCGGTCGCGCCGCGCGCGTTCGCGATCGAGATCGACCATGGCCGCGATTCGCTGCTCACCGATTTCGGCAAGGATACGCTGCAGGACCGCTACCTGCTCCCCGGCGAGCGGTTCCAGGATCTCTTCGCCCGCGTCGCTTCGGCCTATGCCGATGATGCGGACCATGCCCAGCGGCTCTACGACTATATCTCGAAATTGTGGTTCATGCCGGCGACGCCGGTCCTGTCGAACGGCGGCACCGGTCGCGGCCTGCCCATTTCCTGCTACCTCAATTCGGTCTCGGACAGCCTCGAGGGGATTGTCGGCACCTGGAACGAGAATGTCTGGCTCGCCGCGCGCGGCGGCGGCATCGGCACCTATTGGGGGAATGTCCGCGGCATCGGCGAGGCGGTCGGCCTCAACGGCAAGACGAGCGGCATCATTCCCTTCGTGCGGGTGATGGATTCGCTGACGCTGGCAATCTCGCAAGGCTCGCTGCGGCGCGGATCGGCTGCCTGCTATCTCGATATCTCGCATCCGGAGATCGAGGAGTTCCTGGAGATCAGGAAGCCGTCCGGCGACTTCAACCGCAAGGCGCTGAACCTCCACCACGGCGTCCTCGTCTCCGACGCCTTCATGGAGGCGGTGCGCGACGGCGCCGAGTGGACGCTGCAGTCGCCCAAGGACGGATCGGCGCGCGGCACCGTCGATGCCCGGGCGCTCTTCCAGAAGCTGGTCGAGACCCGCCTCGCGACCGGCGAGCCCTATATCATCTTCATCGACCAGGTGAATCGCTCGATGCCCAAGCATCAGCGCGACGTCGGCCTCAAGGTCTCGACCTCGAACCTGTGCTCGGAAATCACGCTGCCGACGGGCCGCGATCAGCATGGCAAGGACCGCACCGCGGTGTGCTGCCTGTCCTCGCTCAACCTCGAGACGTGGGACGAGTGGAACGGCGACAAGCGCTTCATCGAGGACGTCATGCGCTTCCTCGACAATGTGCTGACCGACTATATCGATCGTGCGCCCGACGAGATGGCGCGCGCCAAATATAGCGCCGCGCGCGAGCGCAGCGTGGGCCTTGGCGTGATGGGCTTCCACTCCTTCCTCCAGGCGCGCGGCCTTCCGTTCGAGGGCGCGATGGCGAAGAGCTGGAACCTCAAGATCTTCCGCCACATCCGCGCCCAGGTGGACGAGGCATCGATGATGCTCGCGCACGAGCGGGGGCCCTGCCCCGACGCCGCCGACCAAGGCGTGATGGAGCGCTTTTCCTGCAAGATGGCGATCGCGCCGACCGCGTCGATCAGCATCATCTGCGGCGGCACCTCGGCCTGCATCGAGCCGATCCCGGCCAATATCTACACCCACAAGACGCTGTCGGGCAGCTGGTCGATCCGCAACCCGCACCTGGAGGCGCTGCTCAAGGAGAAGTCCAAGAACAGCGACAGCGTGTGGAACTCGATCCTGGAGCGCGGGGGCAGCGTCCAGCATCTCGATTTCCTGACCCAGGACGAGAAGGACACGTTCAAGACCAGCTTCGAGATCGACCAGCGCTGGCTGCTCGAGCTCGCCGCCGATCGCACGCCTTATATCGACCAGGCCCAGTCGCTGAACCTGTTCATCCCGGCCGACGTCGACAAGTGGGACCTCCTGATGCTCCATTATCGTGCGTGGGAGCTCGGCATCAAATCGCTCTATTATCTGCGCTCGAAGAGCGTGCAGCGCGCCGGTTTCGCTGGCGGCGTCGAGGCCGACAACACGCCCGAGCTGCGCGAGATCAACGTCGAGAGCACCGATTATGACGAGTGCCTTGCGTGCCAGTAACGGCGCCTCTCCCGCGGCGGGAGAGGGGGATCGCGACACGGCCGGGTGAGCGCGGCCCGGCCCGCCATGTCGGGGAAAGGAGAGACGGATGCACCTGGATCAGAATGTGAAGCTCCTCCTCGGCGCCGTCTTCGCCGCCGTCGGTCTCGTCATCCTTGTCCTCGATCGCGGCAGCCGCGGCTTCGGCCAGCGCCGGCAGGCGGGCGTCCTGTTCCTGATCGGCGGCGCGGTCATCGCCGCCGACGCCCTCGGCTATATCCATCTCAGCCATGGCTAGGGCCCGCGCGCTCCTTGCGATCGCATCGCTCGCCGGCCTTGCCGCCTGCGCGGTGCAGCGCGCCGACGCGGTCCAGCCGGCCGCGCCGGGCTTCCTTCTGGGGCTGTGGCACGGCTTCATCTTCCCGGTCGCCTGGGTGCTCAGCCTCTTCATGCCCGACGTCGCGATCTACGCGGTGCCCAACAATGGCGGCTGGTACGATTTCGGCTATTTCCTCGGCATCGTCGTCTTCGGCGTCGGCGCGCGGAAGAGCCACGTCGTCTACCGCGACCGCATCGTCAGGGTCCGCGAGCGATGAGGACGCAAGGACACAATCCCTCTCCCATTGGGAGAGGGAGGGAGCCGCGAAGCGGCGGGAGCGACCAACCCTCCGCCCGCCAATCACCCTCACCCTCCCAGGCTTTGCCTGGGCCCCTCCCTCTCCCGGCGGGAGAGGGGATCACGGAGTAGTCCAATGCCCCTTCTCGAAGCCCGCAAGCAGTACAAGCCGTTCGAATATCCCTGGGCGTTCGATTTCTGGAAGCGCCAGCAGCAGATCCACTGGATGCCGGAGGAGGTGCCGCTCGGCGAGGATTGCCGCGATTGGGCGCAGAAGCTGACCGATCACGAGCGCAACCTTCTGACGCAGATCTTCCGCTTCTTCACCCAGGCGGATGTCGAGGTGCAGGATTGCTACCACGACAAATATGGCCGCGTGTTCAAGCCGACCGAGATCAAGATGATGCTGACCGCGTTCAGCAACATGGAGACGGTCCACATCGCCGCTTACTCCCACCTGCTCGACACGATCGGGATGCCGGAGAGCGAATATTCGGCCTTCCTCCAGTACAAGGAGATGAAGGACAAGCACGATTATCTCGCGACCTTCAGCGTCGACACGGACGAGGACATCGCCCGCACGCTCGCCATGTTCGGCGGCTTCACCGAGGGGCTTCAGCTCTTCGCCAGCTTCGCGATGCTGATGAACTTCCCGCGCTTCAACAAGATGAAGGGCATGGGCCAGATCGTGAGCTGGAGCGTGCGCGACGAGAGCCTGCACTGCGAGGGCATCACCCGCCTGTTCCACGCCTTCGTGAAGGAGCGCGACTGCCTGACCAAGAGCGTCAAGGAGGACATTCTCGACGTCTGCCAGAAGACCGTCCGGCTTGAGGACGCCTTCATCGATCTCGCCTTCGAAATGGGCCCCGTCCCCGGCATGACGCCCAAGGAGATCAAGAAGTATATCCGCTACATCGCCGACTGGCGCCTGGGGCAATTGGGCTTCCAGCCCATCTACATGATCGACGAGCATCCCCTCCCCTGGCTCGCGCCTCTGCTGAACGGCGTCGAGCACGCCAATTTCTTCGAACAGCGCGCGACCGAATATTCCAAGGCCGCGACCAGGGGGAATTGGAACGAGGTGTGGGACAATTTCGACCGGCGCCAGCAGGCCAAGGCGGCGAATGACGCGCCGGAGGCTGGCGGCGAAGGGGACGACATGTTCACGCGGGCCGGGGTGGCTGCGGAGTAGGCTATGCCCCTTGTCAATTCGTCAGCAATGTATCGTGTCGAGTATGACGATAGCGCTCGACGTCTCGATATCTGGTTTAGCGAAAGTGGCCTTTATAGCTACTATGGAGTGCCGATTTCCGTTTATAACGGACTACTCTCGGCTACGTCCAAAGGGCAGTATTATAACAGCCATATTCGCGACCAATACGGCTGATGCTCTCCAAACGTCTACGGCTGGCACAGTCTTATAAAGCGATCTTTTAATTTCAAATGCCGCCATATAAGCTGACAAAATGGCGACCAGACCACTTGCGGCTAATGATCGGACTATCGGATCAGAGCGTCCAAAGATCAATGACATAGACGATCGTATCAGTTTGGAGCTTGTAATAGCGCTCGTGGGACCGGTCGGGTCGGGATGTACGACCACCTACGAGGCCATGTCGAAAGAGCTTCAGGACGAGTTCGGATATGACCCTGTCCACATTGTTCTCAGTAGAATCATAAAAGAGCACGCTAACGAAGTGGATTTGGACATCCCCGACACGTTGAGTGTCTCGGAACGGATCGATCGATACCAAACGGTAGGGAACGCGCTAAGAACCAAATTTGGCGACGAGTACCTTGCTGACCGAGCTATCGAAAAAATAGCTATCGAGCGCGACCAGAGGAAAGGGTACGCAGAGGTGGACGGAACCAGGGTCGTCCTCCCTCAGCGCCGAGCATATTTTGTCGATTCACTCAAGAATCCCGCTGAACTGCGCCGCCTCAGGCAGGTCTATGGTGACCTGTTATGGGTGGTGAGCGTCTTTGCACCCGAGAATGTGCGATTGGGAAGCCGCATCGGCGGCGGTCCGGTCAGCCTGCCTTTCTCGTCAAGTTGGTGCCGCTATATACGACAATGTCGGAGACCTTCTCGGCGTTGGCTGCAACGACGTGCCAAAATTTGGCGGCGGCTTATATGGGGAGGGCGGTGCGGCCGATCATCGCTGCTTTAGATGGCAAGATAACGAATGCCATAACGACAAGCATAAGCATGGCCTGGCTGTTAAAATTGCCGGCGCTGTAGGAGCAGCGGGTGAAAATGCAGCTTCTGTGATTTCTGACACCATGGAAGGAGGAGTCGCTAACCTAATCGAGTTCTCACGTTCAGTTCATGCAGAAATGGAGGCAATCGTCTCCGTTGCGCGCCTAGGAACCGGATCGACGGTCGGCTCTACTCTCTATACCACCACTTTCCCCTGTCACAATTGCGCCCGACATATTGTGGCCGCGGGTGTTGGCACGGTCTACTATGTGGAACCCTACTCGAAGAGCTTGGCGCTTGACCTTCACAGCGACGCAATTTCTCTGGATGAAAACTGCGACGACAAGGTTCGCTTTCTTCAGTACGAAGGATTTGCTCCGAGAACCTCGCTGCGGCTCTTTTCCAGCGCGGGGCGTGAGCGGAAAAGTGGCGGAAAATTCGTCAAACCGAATCCTCGGGACGCCAAACCGATATTCGCAACACCGCTGGATTCATATACAATCACCGAGAATATGGTCATTCGAAAGCTGAACGCCGAGGGGGACGGTGCTACCAATGAAACAGGATGAGGGAAGTCGGAAGCAACTTCATCTCCTTCTGCCGATTACGAATTTGCCTCCGCCCGACAAACGTAAGCCGACAACCGAGAGGTCGAAGATAGAGGAATCTCGTCGTCGGCTTATGAGGGATCTCGAGCGGGCCGGATTGTCTAATTTCCGCTAGCAGCTGCTGAAGCTAATTCCGCGTGTCGTATCCCGAGCGCGGCGGCGATTGCGCCGCGGTACCGGTTATCACCGTGCTCCACGAAGCCTGTCCCGCCGCCCGCCATCACTGCGCCGACGTTCCGATCGGGGAGGACTGAATGCACCTCGTGCTGGCCGCCTTGCTGCTCGCCGCGACCGCGAGCGATCCGGGGGAGCAGCCGCCGCGCTGCGAAGACATGCGGCGCCTGTCGGATGCGGCCAATCGGGCCGGGTCGTTCCGCGCGCTGATCGACGCGGGCTTCGCGCCGCCGATCCTCTACGGCTGCCGGCCGGCCGACGGCGGCTATCGCTGCTGGCGCAACGTGACGCCGCCGGAGGTGACGCCGGAACGCTACGGCGCGATCATCCGCGATTGCCTTCCCGGCGCGACGATGGCGGCGGTGGAGGCAAGAGACGGGTTCCGCCCCGACACCGCCCGGGTCGTCCGCCACGGCCGCCTCGTCGCGCGCCTCGACGACTCTTGCACCTCGGCCTGCCGCGCCGGCCGCGGCATGAGCATCGCCTTCACCATCGATCCGGCCGCCTCGGCGGCCGAACAGGCCGAAGCCCGTTGATTTCTTCTCCTTCGCATCCTCGCGTCTCGCGTGACGTGAATCGGACCTGGGCGCGATTTGCGTGCCCCTGCGCGCGGCTTGCTTCCAGCAACCGCGCCGCCGCATAATCTCCCCATGCCCGACCACCACATCGATCCCGAACGCGCCGCCTTCGATGCCTTCAAGGCGCTGCCGCGCGATGCGCCGATCGAGATGCTGAACCTGCTGCGCTTCCGTGGCCTGGCCGCCTATCCGGCGGAGCATCCGGCCGCCGCGGAGGGGCTGAGCGGGGCCGAGGCCTATCGGCGCTACCAGCGGGAGAGCGGCCCGGTCTTCGCCGGCGTCGGCGGCGCGATCATCTGGCAGGCGGCGCCCGAGATCGTGCTGATCGGGCCGGCGGACGAGGCGTGGGATGCCGCCTTCATCGCCCGCTATCCCTCCGCCGACGCCTTCCTCGCCATGATCGCCGATCCAGCCTATCGCGCCGCCGTGATCCACCGCCAGGCGGCCGTCGAAACCTCCCGCCTGATCCGCATGGCGCCGCGCGGCTGATCGTCCGCGCCGCGGGCCTTGCGCCCTAAACCGCGAATGAACATCCGCTTCGCGCCCGGTTCAGGCGCCCGGGGCCATGTTTCGTGCGTTCATGCCCGAGTCGCCGCTCGGTGCGAACGTCCACGAGGAGGGTTGTTTCATGCGTAAACTCATCATCGCCGCCGCCGGCCTTGCCGCCGCCGTGCTTCCCGTCACCGCCGCCTCGGCGCAATATCATGGCGGCTACAACCGATACGACCGCGTCCGCGCCGAACAGCGCGAATGCCGCCGCGAGCTTCGCCACGCACGCAATCGCTGGGAATATCGCCGCGAGCTCGCCGAATGCCGGCGCGAGATCGCGCGCGCGCGTTTCGAATCGCGCCGCCACCATTATCGTCCCTATCGCTGAACCCCTGCGGGGCCGTCGAACCGGCGGCCCCGTCCTCTTCCGGCTTCACCGGCCCACGAACATGAAGGCGACCGCCGCCAGGATGCAGGCGAAGGCCGCGCCGAAGCGCCAGCTCAGCGGCTCGCCAAGGAAGCCGACCATGAAGACGCCGAACACGGTGAGGGCGATCGCCTCCTGCGCGATCTTGAGCTGACCCGGCGTCCAGCCGTGGAGCGTCCCGATCCGGTTGGCGGGCACCGCGAAACTATATTCGACGAGCGCGACCGCCCAGCTGATCAGCACCACCGCCGCGATCGGCTTCGAAAGCGCGCCGCCGCGAATGTGCCAGTACCAGGCGAAGGTCATGAAGCTGTTCGAGATGAACAGCAGCAGGATTACCGGCATCGATCGCTCTTTCCTTCGCTCCGCCGCAGCCTGCCCCGCCGCCGCGCCCGCCGCAAGCCGTGACGGCGCGGGCAGCGCAACCACCGTCGCGCTGCCTCGTTGTCCCCCGCAGCGCCACACACTGGCGCCCTCAGGAGAGGAGGAAATGATGCGAAGTCTGATTCTGGCCCTTGCGGCCACGACGGGGGTTGCGGCGGCGCTGCCGCTCGCCGCCCCGGCCGATGCCCAGGGGCGGAACGAGCGGGAAGCGCGGCAGGATTGCCGGCGAGACCTGCGCAATGCCGACAATCGCCGAGAATATAATCGCGAGCTTCGCGACTGCCGGCGGGACATCGCCCAGGCCCGCAACCGCGATTGGCGGACGTACAACCGCTATGACTGGAACCGCCCGCCGTCGGGCGGCTATTATTATGCCGATCAATATTATCGCGACGGCCGCTATTATCGCGAGCGCCGGCTGACCCGCAACGACCGCATCTATCGCGGCCGCGACGGGCGTTATTATTGCCGGCGCCCCGACGGCACGACCGGGCTCATCGTCGGCGCCGCGGTCGGTGGCCTGATCGGCAATGCGGTGGACAATGGCCGCTCCAGCCTGCTCGGCACGCTGATCGGCGCCGCGGCGGGCGGCGCGCTCGGCCGCGAGGTCGAACGCGGCAGCGTGCGCTGTCGCTAGGCCAGGACGGGCGCCGGGATCCCCGGGTCCCGGCGCCCCGTCCTGTTCAGCCGGCGATGGCGGCCTCGAACCGCGCCGCGTCGACCAGCCCGAGCGAGGTGATCCCGGCGATGCGGATGTCGGCCAGCACCTGATCGACCCGCTCATGCCGAGTGGCGCCGTCCGGGCTGAAATGAAGCGTCGGATGGGCCGGATCGGCGGCGATCGCCGCGAGCCGTGCGCGCAATGCCGAGTCGGAGATTGCCACCCCGTCAAGCCGCGCCTGGCCGGCGGCATCGAGATCGAGGCGGTGCACCGGCGGCGGCACGGCGGGCGGCGTCGGATTCGTCGGAAGGTCGAGCGGCACCTTGTTCTCGCGCATCGGCAGGGTGACGATGAACATGATGATGAGCACGAGCATCAGATCGATGAGCGGCGTGGTGTTGATCGCGGCGATCGGCTGATCGTCGATCCGCATCGACGGGAAGCGCGTCCGGATCGCGCGCGGCTTGCGGGATTGAGGCATAAGATCCTCCATGTTTGACGCCTTGACGTTATACTATCTCATCGCTTTTTGGAAGCATCACGCGGGGAAGAGGATTCTCCCCGATCGGCGCGGCGCGCGCCCAGGCCTTCCAGTCGGTCCAAACTGGATGAATTGAAGGCCTCACTGTGCTTCCCGGGCGCGCCGGACCGGGGAACCGATGCGAAATATGCGGGTTGGCATTTTGCGCGCCCTGGCCGGCGCGTGAAAGGATGGCCGTGGATGGCAACCAGTCTCTCGACCCGCGATCGCGCAGCCGCTGCCGATGACGGCGCGTTTCGGCCCGGCCTGCGCGTGACCCTGCTGCTCGGCGGCGGAGTCGAGCGCCGGGGCCTGCTCTGCTGGTCCAGGGAAGGGCGGGCGGCGTTGCGGCCTTGCGAGCCGGTGCCCGCCCTGTTCGCCGCTATCCGACCTGAATCAGCCTGATGCTCGCGATCCGGCGGCCGCCGCAATAGACTTCGGCGGTGCGATAGGGCGAAACGCCGGCGCGCTGGTAGCGGGCGACATCGGTGACGGCCGCGCCAGCCGCCGGCGACAAGGTCAGATCGAAGGCGATCGTGCCGGGGCCGGAGGCGCGCCGCTCGGTCAGCGTCGGCCGGAAGCCCGCCATCTGCAGGTCGACCCGGCCGGTAACGTTGAGCCGCCCGTTCTCGATCGCGCCGATCCACTCGCGCGTCCGCTCGAACGGGCAGGGCGGGAGCGCCGGCGCGACGGTGCTGCCATCGAGGCTGGCGGCCGCCGCGGCGGCGCGGTTGCCGGCCGGCGCGCCATTGCCGCCCGCTGCGCCATTGGCCAGCTCGGCCGATCCGCCATTGCTGCAGCCGGCCACCAGAAGCGCCAGCGCCCCCGGAAATCCTCGCAACGCACCCATCCCTCGCCTCCTCGGCCACTTGTCCAGGCATAGCCAACGAATCGCTGGCGGGTTCCCTCCCGGCGCCTCGCCTGTGCGCCGCAACGCATCGCATCGGCCGGTCGGAGCCGTCCATGCGGCACGAAGCCTTAACCGTCCAGCGCTAGAGCGGTGCGATGTTCGGGCCGAGCCTTACCTCGATCTTCCGCAGCCGATGGATGGCGCTGATCTGGGCCGCGATGGTGATCTGGTTCGCGGTGGACGTCGCCGGCTCCGCACCGAATCCTTCGGCCAACCGCTCGATCGCCGCGACCGCCGACGCGACTGGCGCCCCGGTGGCGAACGAGGATGTCGCGGCGCTGCGCCGGTTCACGCAAGGGCACTGATCGCTCACCATCGCTCGCACCCGCGTGCAATTCGTGCCATTGGCGGCGCAGCGAGGTGACAGCATGGTTTCGAACCCCACCGATACGACCGGCCGCGTGATCGCGCGTCCCACAGGAAAGGGCCGCTTCCAGGCCGAGATCGAGGTGCGCGGCGGCGCGATCCTGGCCGACGAGCCGGTGAATGTGGGCGGCGACGCCAGCGGCCCGACGCCCTATGAACTGCTTTCCGCGGCGCTGGCGGCCTGCACGGCGATGACGATCCGCCTCTATGGACAGCGCAAGAACCTCACGCTGCCGACCTTTCGCGTCGAGGCCGCCCACCAGGTCGTGCCGGCCGACGGCGCCGGCGATGCGCCGCATGACCGGTTTGAACGACATATCGTGTTCGACGGCCCGATACCCGCCGAAATCAAGGAAAGGGTGCTCGACATCGCCGGGAAATGCCCCGTGCATCGCACGCTGATGCGGGGATTCGAGATCGTCACCAGTGCCGATGGCGCCGATTACGCGAATGGCGATGCGCCGCGCCGGCATGCCGACGACATGATCGCCACCGCCGACGCGTAGCGGGGCGCTTGGCCAGATCCGGCCCGCGGCCTATAGCACGGGCCGCAAAGGAGAATTCTTGCAATGACGACGGAGAACGGCGCGACGCGCGCGTGGCGACTGGTCGTGCATGGAGGCGCCGGCCGGTTCGAGCGCGATGCCATCGGGGCCGAGCAGGAGGCGGGAATCCGCGCCGGGCTCAGTCGCGCCCTGGCCGAAGGCGGGGCGGTGCTGGCCGGAGGCGGCGCTGCGATCGACGCGGTCGAGGTCGCGGTGCGGGTGCTCGAGGACGATCCCAATTTCAATGCCGGCCGCGGCGCCGTGCTCGATTATGACGGCCGGGTCGAGCTGGATGCCGCGATCATGGAAGGCGCGTCCCGACGCGCCGGCGCGATCGCGGGCGTATCGCGCAGCCGCCATCCGGTCAGCGTCGCACGGCGCGTGATGGAGGCGAGCCCCCACGCGTTCCTCCGCGGCGACGGCGCCGATCAATTTTCGTGCGAGCAGGGTCTGGAGCAGGTGGCGAATGACTGGTTCGTCACCCTCGAACGCCGCCGGCAGCTCGACGAGCTGCGCGCGCGGGGCGACGCTGGCGCGTTCGATGCGGATCTCAAATATGGCACGGTCGGGGCGGTCGCGCTCGATCAGGCAGGCCATGTCGCCGCCGCGACCTCGACCGGCGGTCTCACCGGAAAGCGTTGGGGCCGGATCGGCGATTCGCCGGTGATCGGCGCCGGGACCTATGCCGACGATCGGGCCGCGGCGGTGTCGGCGACCGGAAGCGGGGAGCAGTTCCTGCGCGTCGGGGCCGCCCATGAAATCTGCGCGCGCATCCGCCTGCTCGGCGAAGCGCCCCAGGCGGCCGCGGATGCGGTGATGGGCGAAGTAGGCGCGCTTGGCGGCGCCGGCGGCGTGATCGTCGTGACGCCGACGGGCGAGGCAATCTTCAGCTTCACCACCCCGGGAATGTATCGCGGCGAAGCCTCGCCCGCCGGCCACACGACCGCGCTCTACCGCGACGAGGTTCACGGGTCCGACCTTCGCCGCCTGGCCCTCCCCTAAGCCGCGACGCTTTCGAAGAAGCCGATCAGGCGGTCCATCCGCTCGATGATCTGGCGTTGGCGGTTGGCGCTTTTGTCGGTGATGTCTCGCGAGGGCGCGTCGGCGCTTTCGGCGGCCTGGAAGGTCCAGCCCTCCTCCTCGATCCGGCGGAGCATCTCGACCGCGCGATCGCGCTCGTCGCGCAGCAGGGCGATCGCGTCGTTCGTCCCAAGTCGTCCGGGCAATTCGGCGGCCATCGCGCCATCATAACCCGGGACGCCGCGCGAGGCGAGACCGGGCGGGACTGAGAGGGCCTGCGCTATCCGGCCCCGCCGGCGCGCCAGGCCTTCAGATCGAACAGGCTGCCGGGCGATCCCGATTTCATCACCGTGCGCTGGAAGAGCCGTGAGGAGATGCGGACGATGACCACGATCCACGCCAATTGCCAGAGCAGTGCAAGCAGATGCGGCCACAGGCTGTCCGACATCGAGGCATAGCCGACCATCGCCATCGGTGAACTGAAGGGCACGAGCCAGGCCGCCCATCCCATCCATCCGGCGTCGCTTCCCGTTGCATTGATCGCGAGCAGGAAGACGAGAAGCTGGAGCATCGTCACCGGCATCGAGATCGTCTGGATCTCGCGCACGCTGCTCGCCTGCGCGCCGATGCCGAGGAAAAGCGAGCCAAGCAGCATGAAGTTGGTCGCGTAATAGACGATGATCAGCACGATGAAGGCCGGCCAGCCGACCGCGGGCGACACATCCGGCAGGTTCACCCAATCCGACACGACTTGCGAAAACAGATAGGCGACACCGCCGATCGAGCCCCAGACGATGAGGCCGACGGTCGAGATGGCGAGCATCGCGAACAGCTTGCCGAGGAAGATGGAGTCGAGCGGCACCGCCGCGGCGAGCACTTCGATCACCTTGTTCGATTTCTCCTCGACCAGGGTCGACAGGAGCAGGGTCGCGAGAAGAACGGTGACCATGAAGATAAGGGTCTGCCCGCCTCGCGCGAACTGGCGACGGAGCATCTGGAGGTTGCCGGCGGCGGCGGCGGTGACGACGCGCTGCACCGGAACCGACCGGAAATCCCGATGCCCGGCGGCGATGGTGGACATCTGCCGCGCATCGTCGATCACGAGCTGGAGCCGCCGGGCGACGAACTGGTCCGCGCGGCGCGGGCCGGTGAGCACCGGATGATCGAGCGTTCCGCTCAGCACCGCCGAATAATTGCCCTCGACGTCCGCGAGCAACTGGCTCACCTGGGCGCCGACATGCTCCGCCGGCTCCACCGGGCGCAGCGCCGGGAAGGCCTGTTCGGACGTGCCGGCGACGAGCCGGTCGCGGGCATCCATGATCGCCTGCGTGGTGGCGCTGTCGGCGACGAGCGCCACGACCGGCTGCAACGCCGCCGCCTCGCGCCGCGCCGACATCGTGCTGACGAGAAGGGTGAAGGCGACGACGATCAGCGGCGCCAGCAGGAACAGGACGAAGGTGCGCGACCAGACGGTGGCGACGAAATCCCTGCGTGCGATGACCCACGCCGCTTCCCACAGGCTCATCATGCCGCGATCTCCAGCCCGTTCTCGCCGGACCTGGTCGCCGGCGCGGACGGCCCGGCGATGGCGACGAAGGCGTCGTGCAGACCCGGCCGCTCGATCGACAATTGCTCGATGCCGGCGCCGCCGTCGATCAGCGCCTTCAGCAGCGGCTCGATCCCGCCGGCCGGCAGCTCGAATTCGAACAGGCCCCCGTCCTGGACCGTGCCCGCGGGCAAAGCGGCGCGCCAGGCGCCGTCGCTCGCGCGCGTCTTCAACCGAACATGCGGGCGCAGACGATCGCGCGCCTCGGTGACGCGCCCTTCGAACCGCACCTCACCGGCGGCGATGATCGCGATCCGCTCGCACAGACGCTCGGCATGGTGGATGACATGGGTGGAAAAGATCACCGTCGTGCCGGCCGCCGCTTCCTCGCGGATCATATGTTCGAGCCGGCCCTGGTTGATCGCGTCGAGCCCGGAGAAAGGCTCGTCGAGGACGATCAGGCGCGGCTTGTGGACGATGGTGCCGAACAGCTGGATCGTCTGCGCCATTCCCTTGGACAGGCTCTTGATCGGCTTGTCGACATAGGCGCCGAGATCGTTCTCGCGCAGCAGGATCTCGGCGCGCTTGCGGCCGACGTCCAGCGGCAGGCCGCGCAGCGCGCCCATGAAGGCGATGGCGTCGCGAGTCGTCATGGCCGGGTAAAGGCCGCGCTCCTCGGGGAGATAGCCGACGATCTTCGCCGCCTCGAGCGGGCGTTCGTGGCCGAGCAGGCTGCGCGTGCCCCGGTCCGGCTCGATGATTCCGAGCAGCATCCTGAGCGTCGTCGTCTTGCCGGCGCCGTTCAGTCCCAATATGCCGTAAATGGCGCCTTCCGGGACGGCGATGTCGATGCCCCGGACGGCGGGCTTGCCCTCGAACGACTTGAAAAGCCCCCGCGCCTCGATCGCCAAATTGCTCACTTACGCTCTTGCAACCCCCGCACAAAGTAAAGCGCGATTAAGCGGAGAATAGATTGGAAAGCAAGCACAGGCTTCGCGAAGACCTCCGCCGATCGGCCGAAGAACTGGGCTTTTGCGCGTTCGGAATCGCGCGCGCCGATGCCGCGCCGAAAGCCGGCGAGCGGTTGCGCCAATGGCTGGCCGAGGGCTGCCATGGCGACATGGTCTGGATGGAGGAGACGGCCGTGCGGCGAGCCGCTCCCCGCGCGCTGTGGCCGGACGTCCGCAGCGTCGTCGCGCTCGGGATGAGCTATGCGCCGGCCGCGGATCCGCTGGCGCTCGCCGACGCGCGCGATCGCGGCCGGATTTCGGTCTACGCCCAGGGCGCGGACTATCATGACCTGGTCAAGAAGGCGCTGAAGGCGCTCGCCCGCCGGCTGATCGAGCTTGCCGGGGGCGAGCTCAA
Source organism: Sphingosinicella ginsenosidimutans (assembly GCF_007995055.1). Taxonomy (NCBI): domain Bacteria; kingdom Pseudomonadati; phylum Pseudomonadota; class Alphaproteobacteria; order Sphingomonadales; family Sphingomicrobiaceae; genus Allosphingosinicella; species Allosphingosinicella ginsenosidimutans. The sequence continues at coordinate 1,121,523 of NZ_VOQQ01000001.1, forward strand.
GGTGTTTGTCGATACCGCCCCGGTCATGGAAAAGCCGCTTGCTGAGGCGGCCGGCATCGGCTGGCAGGGCAAGCACACCAATCTCGTCAGCCGCGCGGACGGAAGCTGGCTCTTCCTCGGCGCGCTCTACACCTCGCTCGATCTCGCGACCGACGCGCCGCACGCCGCGCGCTGCGGCTCGTGCACGGCCTGCCTCGCCGCCTGCCCGACCGACGCCTTTCCGGCCCCGTTCCGGCTCGATGCGCGGCGCTGCATTTCCTACCTCACGATCGAGCACAAGGGCCCGATCCCCGAGGAATTCCGGGCCGCGATCGGCAATCGCATCTATGGCTGCGACGATTGCCTGGCCGTGTGCCCCTGGAACCGGTTCGCGGATGCCGCGCGCGCCAACCGCGCCTTCCTGCCCCGGGCCGAGCTTGCCGCGCCGGCGCTCGCCGATCTGCTCGATCTCGACGACGCGGGTTTCCGCCAGGTCTTCGCGGGATCGCCGATCAAGCGGATCGGCCGCAATCGGATAGTCCGCAACGCCGCGATCGCCGCGGGCAATAGCGGCCGCCCGGACCTCGTTCCCGCCCTTCGCAAGCTGGTCGGCGATCCCGACCCGGTCGTCGCCGAAGCCGCCGCCTGGGCGCTGGCGCGGCTCAGCGCGCCTGCGGCCGGCGGCTGAGCGCCGCGACGCAGGACGCGCGGTCCATCTCCCGCCCGTCGGGCAGGCGCGCGTCGACATGGGTGACGATCGGCTCGCCGCCGCCGCGCGGCGGATAGAGATAGGCGTCGAGCACGCAGACCGGGCTCAGGAACTGGAGCTTGCGCGCCGGCCCCTCGCGCGAATCGAGCTGCGCGGGGCCGAATTCATCGACCAGTACGCGCGCCGTGCGGCCGATCACCGTTTCGAGCCCGGCGCGCGGATAAGGCTGCGGCTCGGGTGGCGGGGCGGTCGGCCGCACCGGCGCCGGACGAGGTGTCTGCGGCACGCAGGCGCCGAGCGCGAGCGCGCCGAGCAGCCAGAAATGAGCGCGCCGATCGGGGTTCCTGTCCATCGCCGCCTAGAATCACGGAACGGCGGTCTCGGCAAGGGCGGCGGCGTCGGCGTGCGGCCGGACTCCCCAGGACCGCGTTCACGCGATAGGAAACCGGAATGAGCCTTCCACCCTTCCACCTCGCCTTTCCAGTCCACGATCTCGGCGCCGCGCGCGCTTTCTACGGCGGGCTGCTGGGATGCCCCGAAGGCCGCAGCGCCGAAAGCTGGGTCGATTTCGACTTTTTCGGGCACCAGATCGTCGCGCACCTCGCGCCAGAAGGCGCCGCACGTCGCCACGAAAATCCGGTCGACGGACATGATGTCCCGGTTCCGCATTTCGGCGCGGTGCTGACGATGGAGGACTGGAAGCAACTCGCCGCGCGACTTCGCGAGGCGGGCACTGGGTTCGTGATCGAACCGACGATCCGCTTTGCCGGATCGACCGGCGAACAGGCGACGATGTTCTTCACCGATCCATCCGGAAACGCGATCGAGATAAAGGCCATGCGCAATCCGGACGATCTTTTTCGATCCTGATTAAGCGCATCAACTCGCGCACCTGTTTCGGCGAAAGACTTCGCAAGCTCGACAGGGCTTGCGATTTCCTTCCGTTTCGGATCATTTCATGTCCGGTTCCGGGGGGAATTCATGGCGATCGGCGATCTGATCACGGCGGCAGCCGAAGTCGCATGGCGTGAAATCGCGCTGTTCGCAGCCGTCGGCTTCCTGTTTCTGGGAATCGGTGATCTCGTCGTCGATTTCATCTGGATCGCGACTGTCCTCACCCGGCGGCTGCGGCGGCGCGGCGCGGCGCGGGCCTGCGCGGCAAGCCTCGCCGATCCAGCGGCGCCCGGCGCGATCGCGATCTTCGTGCCGGCCTGGGACGAATCGGCGGTGATCGGCCGGATGCTGGACCATGCGACGCGCATGTTCGCAGGCTTCGACCATCGGATCTATGTCGGCTGCTATCCCAACGATCCGGCGACCATCGACGCAGTTCGCGCGCTCCGCGCACCATCGGTGCGGCTCGCGATCGGGCCGATGCCCGGGCCGACGAGCAAGGCCGATTGCCTCAATCGGCTCTGGGACGCCATGTGCGCCGACGAGGCGGCGGAAGGCCGGCGGTTCAAGGCTGTCGTTCTCCACGACGCGGAGGATATCGTCCATTCAGCCGAGCTTCGCCTGTTCGACACGCTGATCGAGCGATTCGACCTCGTCCAGCTTCCGGTCCTGCCGCTGATCGATCCCAAGGCGCGATGGATCGGCGCGCATTATGCCGACGAGTTCGCGGAAGCGCATGGCAAGGAGCTGGTGGTGCGCGAGGCGCTTGGCGCCGCGGTCCCCTCCGCCGGGGTCGGCTGTGCCATCGCGCGTACGGCGCTCGATCGGATGGCGAAAGCGCACGGAACCCCGTTCGATCCCGCCAGCCTGACCGAGGATTACGAGCTTGGCCTCCGGCTCGGCGCGATGGGCCATCCCGCCGCCTTCGTCCGGCTTCCGGTGGGCCCCGGCCGCCCGAGCGTCGCGACCAGGGGCTATTTTCCGGCCCGGCTTGCCGCGGCGGTGAACCAGAAGGCGCGCTGGATGGTCGGAATCGCGCTGGCTGGATGGGACCGGCTGGGCTGGACCGGCGGCCTTGCCGAACGCTGGATGCGGATGCGCGACCGGCAGTCGGTCCTCGCCGCGCTGATCCTGCTCGCCGCTTATGCCGGGCTCGTGCTGTGGACCGTCCTGCTGCTGGTCGCGCTCGCCGGCGGGCCGCCAATCCACCCGATCCCGCCGATGCTCGGCCTGCTGATGGCGATCAATGGCGGCCTGCTCGCCTGGCGCCTTGCGATGCGCTTCGGGTTCGTGGCGCGCAGCTATGGCTGGCGCGAGGGGCTGCGCGCGATCCCGCGTGTCGTGATCGGCAATGCGATCGCGATGCTGGCCGCGCGGCGCGCGCTCGTCCTCTATGTCCGGTTCCGGCGGACGGGGGCCGCGGCGTGGGACAAGACCGCCCACGTCTTCCCGCACGAGCTGCCGGCGGAATGAACGGGCCGGCGCCGCCGCTCCGCTTCCTCGGGCTGGTGGTCGGCGGCTGGATCGGCGTCCGGCTGCTCATTCTCTACGGCCCCGGGCTGACGACGCTGCCCGAGCCGCGCATGCAAGGGCCGACGCGCGGCGGGACCGTGGCCAGCATCGCCGAGCCGGCGCCGGCCGGCCCGCCCGAAAGCGCCTCCGAAGCGGCCGTTGCGCCGCCCGCCTCGCGCGGTGAGAGGGTTGCGGCCGCACGCTCGCTGCGGGGGCGCGGCAGGCGCCTCCAGCCCTGGACCCCGGCCGGGGCGCCAGGCGCCGGGACGGACGCCGAAGCACATTCATTTGAGGCTTCAAGCATCCCGCCGATCGCGAACGCGGCAGCGGGCGCCCCTCGGGCGGCCCCCGCGATTGCGCCCCCCGTTGCCGGCGAAGCCGGATCGCGCTGGTCGGCGAGCGCCTGGCTTCTCGCTCGCCCCGGGGACGGGCGTTCGTTGGCGCCAGGCGGCACGCTTGGCGGGAGCCAGGCCGGGGCGCGGCTGCTCTATCGGCTGAACGGCGATGCCGCACGACCGCTCGCGCTCGCCGCCCGGCTCTACGCGCCGCTGCGCCGCACCTCCGGCGCCGAGGCGGCAATCGGGATCGATTGGCGGCCAGCCGCAGCGCCCCTCCATCTGCTCGCCGAGCGGCGCGAGAGGATCGGGCGCGCCGGCCGATCAGCCTTCTCAGTCACCCTTTATGGCGGCCGCAGCTTTGCGCTGCCGCGCGATTTCCGCCTCGATTCCTATGTCCAGGCGGGCATCGTCGGCGCGCATCGCCGCGAAGGGTTCGTCGATGGCGCGGCCCGGCTTTCAACACCGGCCGGGCCGTTTGAAGTCGGCGGCGGCCTGTGGGGCGCGGCCCAGCCAGGCGTCGCGCGCCTCGACGCCGGGCCGTCCGCGTCCATCCGTCTGACGGCCGGCCGGTCGACGCTGCGCCTCTCGGCCGACTGGCGATTCAGGCTGGCCGGAAGGGCGAAGCCGGCATCGGGTCCGGCGCTGACGCTTGCCGGCGATTTTTGACGAGGCGTCACGCTTCCGCGCGCCGCGATTAGCGACTAGGATCGGCCGTCGATGGACATCTACCTTCCGATCGCCGGCCTGTCGGTCAACGCGCTGGTGATCGTCGGCCTTGGTGGCCTTGTCGGCCTGCTCACCGGCATGGTCGGCGTCGGCGGCGGCTTCCTGATCACCCCGATCCTGATCTTCTACGGCATCCCGCCGGCCGTCGCCGTCGCCTCCGCCAACACGCAGATCACCGGGACCAGCATTTCGGGCGTGCTCGCGCATCGCGCCCGGCGCGGGGTCGACACCCAGATGGGCGCGGTGCTGATCGCCGGCGGCATCTTCGGATCCTTCGCCGGCGGCCTCATCTTCCGATGGCTTCAGCAGGGCGGCCAGATCGATACGGTGATCTCGATCCTCTACGTCGTGCTGCTTGGCGGCATCGGCCTGCTGATGGCGCGCGAGGCAGCGACCGCGCTCGCCATCCTCAAGCCGCGCCGCCGCGAGCGCCCGGCGCCGCGCCACAACCCGCTGATCGCAGCGCTGCCGATGCGCTGGCGCTTCTACCGTTCGGGGCTCTACATCTCGCCGCTCGCGCCGCTCATCCTCGGCTTCTTCACAGGCATCATGACGGTGCTGCTCGGCGTCGGCGGCGGCTTCATCATGGTCCCGGCGATGATCTACCTGCTCGGCATGTCGGCGCAGGTCGTCGTCGGCACGTCGCTCCTCCAGATCCTGTTCGTCACCGCGGTGACCACCCTCGTCCACGCCACGACCACCCGATCGGTGGATATCGTGCTCGCCGTCCTCCTGCTGCTCGGCTCGGTCGTCGGCGCGCAGGTGGGCGCGCGCATCGCGCAGAAGCTGAAGCCCGAGCTTTTGCGCATGATCCTCGCCATCGTCATCCTCGGCGTCGCCGGGCGCCTCGCGCTCCAGCTCGGCTGGCGTCCGGAGGAAATCTACACGGTGCAGCAGCTGTGAAGCGGCTCTTCCCCCTCCTGCTCGCGCTCTCGACGCCGCTGCTGCTCGGCCAGACGCAGCCGCATCTGGTGCCCGACGTTTCGAACCGCAATGTCGAGATACGATACAGCTTTGCCGGCGAGGAGCTGCTGCTGTTCGGCGCGATCGTCTATCCGGACGGGCGCCCGCCCGAAGGCGCGACCGACGTCGCCGTCGTGCTGAAGGGGCCGGTGGAGCCGATCGTGGTGCGCGAGAAGCGCAAGGTCGCCGGCATCTGGATGAACGTCGAGCGCGCGCGCTTCCGCTCGGCCCCGACCTTCTATGCAGTCGCCTCGTCGCGACCGCTTGCGCAGCTCGTCGACGATCGCACCGCCGCGATCTATGAATTGGGCCTCGACAATCTCCAGCTGTCGCCGGGGAGCGGCGCCGACGCGGCGACGCTGCAACGGTTCGAGCACGGCCTCATCGATCTGCGCCGCCGCAGCCAGCTTTATGCCGAATATCCGCATGGCGTGGAGATCAGCGAAGGGGTGCTCTACCGGGCCCGCATCGCGATCCCGGCGCGAGTCCCCGTCGGCACCTATACGGCGGAAACCTTCCTCATCCGCAACGGCCGGGTGATCGCCGGCGCGACCCGCGAAATCCGCATCGAAAAGCTGGGGTTCGAACGGTTCGTCGCCCAGGCGGCGCAAAGATGGTCGCTCAGCTACGGCATCGCCGCGGTCGCGATCTCGCTTTTCCTCGGCTGGAGCGCCAGCGCGCTCTTCCGCCGGCGTTTCGCCTGACACCCACAAATACCACTTGTTTACTTCGAACGTCTAAGCCTCTCCCCGACAAGACGGGCGCGAGGATTGGTCTTTCATGAGCGACGCAATGAACGTCCACGAATTTCCGGCCGGCGGGGACAATGCCGACGGGCCGGTCCATTTCAGCCCGCCGCGCGGCACGCTCGTCGCAAAGCATGAGGCGATCGGCGAGATCGTGGAGATCGCCGGCAGCGGCGCGCGGGTGGAGATCAATGGCCGGCGGCTCGCCGAGCTCGCGGTCGATCCCGACCCCTCCGTCGCGCTTTCGGGCCAGGTCGGCAGCCAGATCAAGATCGACAGCGGCCGGCGCTGGCTGCTCGCCAACGTCCGCAACCTCAAGGTGACCGATCCCGAAGCCGGGGCCGTGACCGCCGAGATCGACTTCCTCGGCGAAGGCGACGAGGATCCGGCGAGCGGCAAGCTCGTCAACTTCAAGCGCGGCATCACCGGCTATCCGATCCCCGGCAGCCGCGCCTATCCGGTGACCGGCGAGGACCTGAAGCAGATGTTCGCCGCCGACGAGCGCGCGAATATCGAGATCGGCACCGTCTATCCGACGAAGGACGTGCGCGGCGCGCTCTATATCGACGCGCTGCTCGGCAAGCATTTCGCCCTTCTGGGATCGACCGGCACCGGCAAATCGACCGCGGCGGCGCTCATCATGCACCGCATCTGCGCGCTCGCGCCGGAAGGCCATATCGTGATGATCGACCCGCACGGCGAATATTCGGCCGCGTTCAAGGGCCATGGCGAGCTCTACAATGTCGACAATCTCGCCATGCCCTACTGGCTGATGAACTTCGAGGAGCATTGCGAGGTCTTCATCACCAGCCAGGGCGCCGACCGCCAGCAGGACATGGGCATCCTGTCCAAGTGCCTGCTCCAGTCGCGCGCCAGGAACCGCGCGGCCGAGGGGCTCAACAAGCTCACCGTCGATTCGCCGATCCCCTACGCCTTGTCCGATCTCACCAATGCGATCACGCAGGAAATGGGGCTGCTCAACAAGGCGACCGACACGGCGCCCTACATGCGGCTCAAGAGCAAGATCGACGAGCTGAAGTCCGATCCACGCTACCAGTTCATGTTCTCCGGAATGCTCGTCGCCGATTCCATGAGCGCGTTCATCTCGAAGATCTTCCGCCTGCCGGCGCGCGGCAAGCCGATCTCGATCATCGACGTGTCGGGCGTGCCGTCAGACATCGTCTCCGTCGTCGTCGCCGTGCTCTCGCGGCTGGTGTTCGATTATGCGATCTGGTCGCGAAGCGAGGTCCAGCGGCCCGTCCTCCTCGTCTGCGAGGAGGCCCACCGCTACGTGCCGTCCGACAAGAGCGAGAGCGGCCAGGCGGTGCGCAAGGTGCTCGAGCGGATCGCCAAGGAAGGCCGTAAATATGGCGTCTCGCTCGGCCTCATCACGCAGCGGCCGTCCGATCTTGCCGAAGGCGTGCTCTCGCAATGCGGCACGATCATCTCGATGCGCCTCAACAACGATCGCGACCAGATGTTCGTCAAGGCGGCGATGCCCGAAGGTTCGCGCGGCTTCCTCGACGTCATCCCGGCGCTGCGGAACCGCGAGTGCATCGTGTGCGGCGAGGGTGTGTCGATCCCGATCCGCGTCGCCTTCGACGATCTCGAGCGCGACCTCCGGCCCGCCTCGTCCGATCCGCTCTTCTCGGAGCTGTGGCGACAGACCGGCGACGAGGAGGCGATGGTCGGCCGCGTCGTCAAGCGCTGGCGCGCGCAGGGCCGTTGATCCCGCGCGCCCGGCGCGGCCCTTGCCCCAAAGCGACCTTTGCGATGATCAGGGCGCGGCGCGGTGGGCGGGCGCGCCCGCCGTCGCATCGGCGCGCTGGCTGGCAAGGGGTGTCGCGAGCAGGCTGTGCAGGCGATTGCGGAAGCCGGCGAGGTCGGCGCCGCTGAGCTGGGCCCGCGTGGCGAACTGCGTGGTCAGCGGATTCACCCGGGCGCCGCCCCGGAACATCTCGTAATGCAGGTGCGGACCGGTCGCGAGGCCGGTCGCGCCGACATAGCCGATCACCTGCCCACGCCGCACCCGATCGCCGACCGAAACGGCGAAGCGGCTCATGTGGGAATAGGAGGTCACGAGGCCGCCGGCATGGGCGAGCATCACCTGGTTGCCATAGCCGCCGGCACGCCCGGCCCGCACCACCCGGCCATCGGCGACGGCGACGATGGGCTGGCCATAAGCGGCGTGGAAATCGACCCCGGTATGCATCCGCGTATAATGGAGGACCGGGTGGAAACGAGGGCCAAAAGGCGAATTGACCGCACCCGGGACCGGCCGGAGCAGGCCGCCGCTCTGGCGACCGACGCCAGAGGCCTCGAACCACTGGGTCGTCCCGCCGCTTGACCATTGCATGAGCTGGAGATCGCGACCGCGATTGCGCCGGAGGCCGGCGAAAAGCAGATCGCCGGTCTCCGTCTCGCCGGTCGCGGCGCGGCGATGCGCGACGATGATGTCGAACCGGTCGTCCGCATTGATTCCGGACGGCACGCCGATCTGGGTCGCCAGCGCCCGCAAATAGGTCTCAACGATCCGCGCCGGCACGCCGGCGGCACGGGCGGAGCGATAGAGGCTGTCGCCGACGCGGCCCTGGATCCGCAGCGGCGTATTGTCGACCGCGATCGGGATCTGGGTGAGCCGCAGCGCGTCGCCGGCACGGGCGATCTCGATCTTGAGATCGAAACGCGCACGCATCGCCAGCTTTTCGAGCGGCCGTGCGACCAGCCGGTTGGGCCGCCGCCCGAGCGTCAGGTTGATCGTCGTTCCGGCCTGAAGATCGCTCGCCGGCACGACCGCGGTGACCATTTCCGCCACGCCGTTCGCTTCCGCCGCGCCGACGCCGGCGCGCTGCAGCGTCGCGGCGAGGCCATCGCCCTGGCCAAGGCTGGCGGCGAGATCGACGATCGGCCGCTCCGGCGCCTCGGGCAGCGGCACGACGGCCTCCGACGGCGCCATCCGCCGCCCCGTGTCGCCGCCATAAGCAAGCGGCGCGATCGCCAGGGCACCGGCCTGCTGCGCCTCTGCCTCCGAAAAGGGCAGGGGCACGGACCCGGGCAGCGGCGCGAGCGACGGCGTCAGCGACCAGATGGCCCAGCACAGCGCGACGAGGGTGGCGAGGCCACGGAACCATTCGCCCGATCCGATGCGCTGGCCAAGATCGACGACAAGGTTGAAATCGCCGGCGCTGCGGAAGCTGGACGTCGCCACTCGCGCGCCGAATCCGGCCCGGTCGCGCGATGCGCCGCCGAACCGGAGCGCCGCCGCGCCGCCGGCCGATCCGCCGCTCATCTCGCGATATTGATACAAGACCGGCTTGTCCCCGTCCCCGGGCCCGAAGACCCGCTCCAACCTGCCGTGCAAACCACCCCGCCCGGCGCGTGCAAATGAGTGTGTACAAAAGGGGTTAAAGTCAAATTACGCACGTCGCGCCCGGCTGGTCCCTGCGCCGAAGCGAGTCGCTGGCCGGACGAACGGCCGGTTGCGTTTCGCGCCGGCCCGCCCGATCTAGGGACGATGCGTCACGAAGCCGCCGGGACCGTGAAGGCGGTCCTCGGCCCGACCAATACGGGCAAGACCCATCTCGCAGTCGAGCGGATGTGCGGCCATTCGTCCGGCCTGATGGGCTTTCCGCTCAGGCTGCTGGCCCGCGAGATCTACGACCGGATCGTGGCGATAAAGGGGGCGAACCAGGTCGCGCTGCTCACCGGCGAGGAGAAGATCCTTCCCGAAAAGGCGCGCTGGTATTGCTGCACCGCCGAATCGATGCCGACCGATCGCGATTTCGCCTTCGTCGCGCTCGATGAGGCGCAGCTCGGCGCCGATCCCGAGCGGGGCCATGTCTTCACCGATCGGCTGCTCCACGCGCGCGGCCGGGAGGAGACGATGATTCTCGGCTCCGAAAGCCTGAAGCCGATGGTCCGCGCCCTGCTGCCGCGGGCAGAGATCATCGGCCGCCCCCGCTTTTCCACGCTCACCTATGCCGGCGCCGCCAAGCTGTCGCGCCTGCCGCCCCGCTCGGCGATCGTCGCCTTCTCGGCCGAGCAGGTCTATGCCGTCGCCGAGATGCTCCGGCGGACGCGCGGCGGCGCGGCGGTGGTGATGGGCGCGCTCTCCCCGCGCACCCGCAACGCCCAGGTCGCGATGTACCAGGCGGGCGAGGTCGACTATCTGGTCGCGACCGACGCGATCGGCATGGGGCTCAATCTCGATGTCGGCCATGTCGCCTTCGCCGGCCTCTCCAAATTCGATGGCAAGCGTCGCCGCCGACTGACGATCGCGGAAATGGCGCAGATCGCCGGCCGCGCCGGGCGGCACCAGCGCGACGGCACCTTCGGCACGCTCGCCTTCGAAGGCGAGCCGCTGGCCGAGTTCCGTCCGGAGGAGATCGAAGCGATCGAGCAGCATCGCTTCGCCCCGCTGGACCATCTCTACTGGCGCGAGAGCGATCTCGATTTTTCCGGCGTATCGCCGCTGATCCGGTCGCTGGAGCGGCGGCCGGTCATTGCCGGGCTGCGCGCGGCGCCGGAAGCGATCGACCTTGCCGTGCTTCGCCTGCTCGCCGGCGATTCATCGGTTATCGGGCGCGCAACCGGGGCGATGGTCCGGCGGCTGTGGGCCGCTTGCGGCCTCCCCGATTTCCGCAAGACCGGCCCCGAACAGCACAGCCGGCTCGTCGGCCGGTTGTTCGGCCATCTGAGCGAGGGCGACGGCCATGTGCCGCAAGGCTGGTTCGCGAGCGAGGTCGCGCGGCTGGACGATATCCAGGGCGATATCGACACGCTTGCCGACCGGCTCGCCGGCATCCGCACCTGGGCCTATGTCGCGCACCGCCCCGACTGGCTGGCCGATCCGGCCGCGATGGCCGAACGCGCCATGGCGGTGGAGGAGAAGCTGTCCGACGCGCTGCACGAGCGGCTCACCCAGCGCTTCGTCGATCGGCGCACGTCGATGCTGATGCGCGATCTCGGCAAGGGGGCCGCGCCGCCCCCGGTGGCGATCGACGCCGAAGGGGAGGTGAGCGTGGGGCCGTTTCCGATCGGGCGGCTGAAGGGGTTTGCGTTCGAGGTCGATCCGGCCGCCCGCCATGCCGACCGCAAGATGCTGCTCGCCACCGCCGAGCGCCGGCTCGGCCACGAATATGAGCGGCGCGCCGCCGCGTTGGCGGCCGACAAGGATGCACATTTCTCGCTGCGCACCGATGCGGGCGCGCCGGTCGCCCTGCTGTGGCGCGGGCATGAGGTGGCGCGGCTCGCGGCGGGCAAGAACCTGCTCAGCCCGCGCGTCGTGCCGGGACGCGGGCTCGAGGCGGTGTCGCTGAAAGGCCGCGCGCTCGTGACCGAGCGGCTGACCGACTGGCTTCGCGCCGGGATCGAGGCCCGGCTCGGCCCGCTTCGCGCCGCCGGCCATGCGGCCCGCGATCCCGCCGCGGCGCCGGCGATCCGCGCGCTCCTCGCCCTGCTGGTCGATGAAGGCGGGATCGTCGCCCGCGACGCGGTGGCCGAGCCGCTCGCCGCGCTGGATCGAGGCGAGCGCCGCACCGTGACCGCGCTCGGCGTCCGGATCGGCGCGCTGGATCTGTTCATGCCGGCCCTGCTCAAGCCCGAGGCGATGCGCTGGCGCGCCGCCCTGCGGGCCGCCGCCGCGGACATGCCGATGCCCGAACTGCCGGCGCCGGGCAGCGTGGTCCTGCCGACGCCCGCCGATCCGGCGCTGCTGATGCGGCTCGGCTTCCGGCCCGCGGGCCCCCAGTCGATCCGCGTCGACGTCGCCGAGCGCCTGGCGCAGCAGGCGCACCGGGCGCGGGCGGGCGAAGCCGGGGATGCGGTCGATGCCGCGCTCGTCACCTCGCTGGGCCTGCAGCCGGCCGCGCTCGCGAAGCTGATGCGCGACATCGGCTTTCACCCGAACAGCGCCGGCGAAGGCTGGGTCTGGCGCGGTCGCGAGCGTCGCCGCCGCGCGCGGGCCGGCGCCCGAAGCGGATCGGCCTTCGCCGCGCTGGCGGAGCTCGGGCGTGGCTGAGAGCATCAGGCTCGATCGCTTCTTGTGGCATGCGCGGATCGTGAAGACGCGCGCCCAGGCCCAGGCGATGGCGGAAGAGGGGCGCCTGCGCCTCGACGGCCGCGTCGTCGACAAGGCCCATCTGCCCGTCCGCGTCGGCAACGTCCTTGCCTTCGCCCAGCGCGGCGAGGTTCGCATCCTGCGGATCGAGGCGCTCCCCGTCCGGCGCGGCCCGCCCGCCGAGGCACGCACGCTTTATTCCGAATTGACGGGGCCAGCCGGCGACGATTAGGGATTCGCCGGGGAGAAGAACGCACATGACCTACGTCGTCACCGATGCCTGCATCCGCTGCAAATATATGGACTGCGTCGAGGTCTGCCCCGTCGACTGCTTCTACGAGGGCGAGAACATGCTCGTCATCAACCCCAACGAATGTATCGATTGCGGCGTGTGCGAGCCCGAATGCCCGGCCGAGGCGATCCTGCCCGACACCGAGAGCGGGCTTGAAAAGTGGCTTGAACTCAACAGCACCTATTCGGCCGAGTGGCCGAACATCACCCGCAAGAAGGACTCGCCCGCCGACGCCGACGAGCACAAGGGCGAGGAAGGCAAGTTCGACAAATATTTCTCGCCCGACCCCGGCGAGGGCGACTGAGCGAGGCGGCCCGCGGGCCCCGACACCGATTGGGAGGCGCGCGAAAATGAACCATCTCGATCGCTACCAGCCGATCATGCGCGGCGTCCTGCGCATCCTCGTCGGCCTGCTCTTCCTCGAACATGGAATGCAGAAGTTCCTGAGCTTTCCGCCAGGCCCGGCGGCCGGGATCGGCCCTGGGCTGGGCAGCCCCGGCGCCTATGCCGGCATCTTCGAGCTGGCCTGCGGGCTGCTCGTCGCGATCGGCCTGTTCACCCGCGCCGCGGCCTTCGTCGCATCGGGCGTGATGGCCTTCGCTTACTGGATGGTCCACGCGCCCCAAGACCCGTTCCCGCTCAACAATGGCGGCGACGCGGCGATCCTCTATTGCTTCATCTTTCTCTATTTCGTCTTTGCCGGGCCCGGCGCATTCAGCGTCGATGGACTGCGCGACAAAGCGCCAAAGGCGTCATAGGGCTGGATTTTCTCTCCTTTTGCCTCTATATAGGGCGCCTCGAAGCGGGTGCCCCGCGCATCCGCATAAGGTGATCTGAGCGAGTTGCCGCACAATCCGCGCTTGCGCCGCATCCTTGGGGACGGAGGCGGCCGGTGCGATTCGGACGCGGCCGTTTCCATGGGAAGGTTCCAATAGATGGCAACGAAGGCGTTGAGCTTCGACGTTGGCGATTATGTCGTTTACCCCAAGCACGGCGTCGGCCGTGTGATCGACCTGCAGAGCACTGACATCGCCGGCATGGCGCTCGAGCTCTATGTGCTGCGTTTCGAAAAGGAGAAGATGACGCTCCGGGTGCCGACCAACAAGGCGGAAAGCGTCGGGATGCGCAAGCTTTCCTCCGACAAGACGATGCAGGAGGCGCTCGCCACGCTCAAGGGCAAGCCCAAGGTGAAGCGCACCATGTGGTCGCGCCGCGCCCAGGAATATGAGGCGAAGATCAATTCGGGCGACCTGGCGTCGATCGCCGAGGTCGTGCGCGACCTGTTCCGGCCCGACGACGCGCCCGAGCAGAGCTATTCCGAGCGGCAGATTTTCGAGGCCGCCTCCACCCGCCTCGCCCGCGAGCTCGGCGCGATGGAGCAGGTCGACGAGAAGAAGGCGCTCGAGAAGATCCTCGACATCCTCAACAAGGCCGCGAGCGTCCACCACAAGGTGCGCGTCGAAGCCTGAGCGAGCGACCGGACGAACGAAGAGGGCGGCCCGAAACGGCCGCCCTTTTTCGTTGCGCGATGTCGTCCTAGTGCGTATTATGCTTATAACACAGCTACGGAGGATGCGATGCGTCACGGTCTTTGGCTCATTCCCGGCCTGGCTTTTGTCGGCGCCTGCTCGGCAAGTGCCGGCGGTCCCGAGCGTGGCGACACGCGGCCCGGCCAGCGCGATTTCCAGGTCGGGGCGTTCCAGTCGGTCGAACTTGCCGGCTCGCCCGACGTGACCGTGGCGGTCGGCGGCGCGCCCTCCGTCCGTGCGGAAGGCCCGCAGGACTCGCTCGACCGGCTCGAGATCCGCGTCGAGGATGGCGCGCTGAAGATCGGCACGCGCCGCCACGGTCCTTTCTCTCGCGACTACGATCTCGGCCGGGTCACGATCCACGTGACCGCACCGTCGCTGAACGCGGCGTCGATCTCCGGATCGGGCGACATGCATATCGACCGCGCCGAAGCGAACACGTTCGCGGCGTCGATCGGCGGATCCGGCGACATGGACATCGGCGCGCTTCGAGCCCGGGAGGCCACCTTCTCGATCGCCGGATCGGGCAACATCCGCGCCGCGGGCTCGGCCGAGCGGTCCCGGGTCTCGATCGCGGGATCCGGAGACGCGACGCTCGATCGCTTCCAGACCGGCGACGCCGAAGTCTCGATCGTCGGGTCCGGCGGCACGCGCCTGCGCGCGAGCGGCTCCGTCACCGGCTCGATCATGGGCTCCGGCGACGTCGTGGTCAGCGGAACGACCCGCTGCACGGTCTCGAAAATGGGATCGGGGGACCTGCACTGCTCGTCGTGACCCCGGTTCGCCATTGACGCTTGGCCGTTTGGCGTCATGGTCGGCGCGATGAGGAAGCTTGTCGCCCTTGCCCTGGCCGCTGCGGCGACGCCGGCGGCCGCTGCCGAGCGCAGCTATTCGGTCACCGATTTCGACCGGGTCTCGGTTGAAGGGCCCTATGTCGTCCACCTCGTGACCGGCCGCCCCTCGGCTGCGCGGGCGAGCGGATCGACCGAATCGCTCGACCGGGTCGTCATCGACGTCAACGGCGGGACGCTCCGGATCCGCCGCAACCGCGACTATTGGGGCGGGAATGACGGCGCCCAGGAAGGCGTGGTCACGATCGAACTCACGACACGCGAGTTGCGCTCGGCCCGGCTGATCGGCCCCGGCACGCTCGCGATCGACCGCCTCCAGGGCCTGCGCGCGGACATTGCCGTCGAAGGCAGCGGCCGGCTCGCCGTCGCGAACGTCACGGCCGACAATCTGTCGATCGGCCTCGCCGGATCGGGCCGAATCGAGCTTGCCGGGACGGCCGGCACGTTACGGGCGGATATCCAGGGCAGCGGCGATGTCGATGGCGCGCGGCTGATCGCGCAGGAGGCCACGCTGACCACCACGACCACCGGAACGATCGCCCTCGCCGCCGCGCGCGCCGCCAATGTCACCGCGCTCGGCGTCGGCAACGTCACGATCTCCGGCCGCGCCGCCTGCACGGTGCGTGGGCCCGGCGCCGGGCAGGTGCGCTGCGGCCCGGCGGGCGCGCTCCCGCGCTAGCCGCCAAGCCCCCAGAGCGTCGCGAGGCCGAGGAACGAGAAGAACCCCATCACGTCGGTCGCCATCGTCACGAACACCGCCGACGAGACCGCTGGATCGACCCGCAGCTTCTCAAGCGTCACCGGCACGAGCACGCCGAAAATCCCCGCAACGAGATTGTTGATCACCATCGCCAGCGCGATGACGATGCCGAGATCGGTGCTGCGGAAGATCAGGCTGACCGCGATGCCGAGCAGGAGGCCGAGGCACGCGCCGTTCACCAGCGCGATCCGGAATTCGCGGACGAACACGCGGATCGAGTTCGAACTCGTGAGCTGGTTGAGCGCCAGCGCCCGCACCGCGACGGCCATCGTCTGCGTGCCCGCATTGCCGCCCATGCCCGACACGATCGGCATCAGCACCGCGAGCGCGACGAGATGGCTGATCGTCCCCTGGAACAGGCCGACGACCGCCGCGGCGATCACCGCGGTGCCGAGATTGACGATCAGCCAGGTGAGACGGCGCCTGACCGTTTGTGGCAACGGCTCGTTGATGTCGTCCTCGCCGGCGCCGGACAGCCGCAGGATGTCCTCGCTCGCTTCCTCCTGGATGATGTGCACGACGTCGTCGGCGGTGATCATGCCGACCAGCCGGCCGGCCTGGTCCACGACGGCGGCGGAAATCAGCGCATATTTCTGGAAGCGCAGCGCCACCTCCTCCTGGTCCATGTCGACCGGGATCAGCGTCTGCTCGCGCTTCATCACGTCGGCGATCGCGATCCGCCGCGGCGTGCGCAGGATCCAGGAGAGGAGGCAGGTGCCGACCGGGCGATGCGCGGGATCGACCACGAACACTTCCCAGAAATCGGTGGTGATCTCCTCGCCCGCGCGCAGGAAATCGATGACCTGGCCGATCGTCCAGTGCTCCGGCACGGCGACCGCGTCGCGGCGCATCAGTCGGCCGGCCGATTCCTCGGGATAGGACAGCGCCTCCTCGATCGCCGCGCGATCGTCCGGATCGAGCGCGCGCAGCACGGCGCGCTGATCCGCCTCCTCCATGTCCTCGATGATCGCGACGGCATCGTCGGTCTCGAGCTCTCCGGCGATCTCGGCGACCTGGGTGGCGCTCAGCTCGTCGATCAGCTCGTCGCGCACCCAGTCGTTCATCTCGGCCAGCACGTCGCCGTCGATCAGGCCGGCGAGCGCCGCGGCAAGCGGCGGCCGATCGTCGCGACCGACCAGCTCGAACAGGTCGGCGATGTCGGCCGCGTGCATCGGCTCGACCAGCGAGCGCACGCCATCGATGTCGCCGCCGTGAAGCCGATCGACGACCTCGCTCACGAATTCCGACTTCAGCCGGTCATCCTCGTCGTGACGGTTTTCGGGCGGTGGCGGCGGACCGGGCGGCGCGCCTTCGCCCGCCGCATCGGGGCCGATCGGGGGCGCTTCGAAATCGCTCTCGCTCATCGCCCTCTCCTGGTGCCGGTGTGAGCGCCCTCCCTAGGCATGTCGACCAGGATTGCAAGGCGGTGGCGCTTCACGGACGACATCCCTAAATGGGTGCGACACCCCTCATCCAAGGACTTCCGATGGCCGACGATCTCAATACCCTCGTCCTCTCCCTCGACAGCGGCGGCGACGTCGTCATCCGGCTGCGGCCCGATCTCGCCCCCGGCCATGTCGCGCGGATCAAGGAGCTGGCGCAGGAAGGCTTTTACGACGGCGTGACCTTCCATCGCGTGATCGACGGCTTCATGGCCCAGGGCGGCGATCCCACCGGCACCGGCGCCGGCGGATCGGACAAGCCCGATCTCAAGGCCGAATTCAGCCGCGAGCCGCATGCGCGCGGCACCGCATCGATGGCGCGCACCAGCGATCCCGACAGCGCCAACAGCCAGTTCTTCATTTGCTTCGACGATTGCGGCTTCCTCGACGGCCAATATACGGTCTGGGGCAATGTCATCGAGGGCATGGAGCATGTCGACGCGCTTCCAAAGGGCGAGCCGCCGCGCGCGCCCGGCAAGATCTTGAAGGCGAGCCTCAGGGCCTAGTCGCACCGCCACCCCTCCTCTCTCGTGTCGGGAGAGGAGGCGGCGGCGGAAAGGGGGACGGATGCACGAAGCCGCCGCGGTCAGCACGATCGCGCACCAGATCCAGCTGGCGGTCGCGCCGGTTTTCCTGCTGGCCGGCATCGGTTCCTTCCTCAATGTCATGGCCGGGCGTCTTGCCCGCACCGTCGACCGGGCTCGCGACATCGAGCGGGAGTTCGCCTCGTTCGAGGCGGAGCGGCTCCGCCTCGCCACGGCCGAGCTCTACATCCTCGACAAGCGAACGACGCTCGCCAACCTCGCGATCAGCGCCTGCACCGCGGCGGCCTTCTTCGTCTGCGTTCTCGTCGCGCTGCTCTTCGTCGCGGATCTCGCGGCGGTGGGAATCGGCCGGCCGATCGCCTGGCTGTTCGTGATCGCGATGGGGCTGCTCATCCTCGGCCTGCTGCTGTTCCTTGGCGAGGTTTGGCTCGCCATGCGGGCGGTGCGCCTCAGGCGCGACGCGATGCCACATCGTCGCGGCTAAGGCGTTGCCATTCTTGCCCGCGCGGCCCAAATGGGCCGGGACATGCTTTCTCAACGGACGCGGTATACAATCAGGGCGCTGCTCCACCTCGCCGATCGCTATGGCGAAGGGCCGGTCCAGCTCGCCGAGATCGCCGAGGCGCAGAACCTGCCGGCGAAGTTCCTGACCGTGATCCTCTCCCAGATGCGCCGCGACGGCCTGGTCGAGACGCTGCGCGGCCGCGAAGGCGGCTACTGGCTCGCTCGGCCCCCCTCGGAAGTGAGCTATGGCGAGATCGTGCGGCTGACGCGCGGCTCGCTCGGCCTCCTGCCCTGCGCCAGCCGGCTGGCCCACGAGCCGTGCCGCAACTGCATCAGCGAGGACAAATGCCGGCTCCACCGCGCGATGCTGCGGGTGCGCGATGAAACGGCGCGCATCCTCGACGGCCTCACCCTCGCCGACCATGTCGAGGTCGAGGACATCGCCTGAAGGAGCGAATGCGACAATGAACCATGTGGCGATCATCGGCGGCGGCCTGTCCGGCGCATTGCAGGCGATTCACCTCGTCCAGGAGGGCGTCAGCCAGGTCACCCTGATCGAGCGCGGCCGGGTGCCCGGGCGCGGCGTCGCCTACGGCACCGGGCGGAGCGAGCATCTGCTCAACGTGCCGGCGCGGCGGATGACCGCCTTTCCGGACCGGCCGGACCATTTCGTCGACTGGTTCGAGAAGACGGCTGGCGGCGATGCCGAGGCCTATGCGCCGCGCATGGCCTATGGCGACTATATCACGGGGCTCCTCGCCGAGACGGGCGATCGGGTGACGATCGTGCATGGCGAGGCGACCGACGTCGTCGCGGCGGCGGATGGCGAGCATGTGACGCTTTCGGACGGCCGCGAGATCGTCGCCGATGCGGCAATCCTGGCGCTCGGCAATCTTCGCCCCGCTCTGCCCGGCCGGATCGATGTCGCCGCGCTCGGCGATGCCTGGATCGGCGATCCCTGGGCCGATCTTCGCGTCGAAGGCCTGGGAGCCGACGACATGGTGGTCCTGATCGGCACGGGACTGACCGCGGTGGACACGATCCTGACGCTCGACGCGCTCGGCTATCAGGGGCGGATCCTCGCTTTGTCGCGGCGTGGGCTCGCGCCACGCGCGCATGAGGCGCGCGAGCCGATCGTGGCGCCGCAGGGGGAACTGCCGTCGAACTGCGTGGCGTTGCTGCGGCGGATCCGGCGGCGCTCGCAGGAGGTTGGCTGGCGCAGCGCCGTCCATGAGTTGCGGAGCATCACCCAGGACCTCTGGCGCAAGGCCGGCGACATCGAGCGTCGCCGTTTCCTGAGGCACCTGCGCCCCTGGTGGGACGTCCACCGCCATCGCATCGCGCCGGCCGTCGGCGCCACCGTCGACCGGCTCGAGCGTGCCGGTCGGCTCACCTTCGCTGCCGGCAAGATCGTCTCGATCAACCCCGAAGCGGGCGGCGCGGCCGTCGCATGGCGTGCGCGCGGGACCGACCGGATCGAGACCGTCCATGCCGCGCGGATCGTCAACTGCACCGGGCCGGAGCTCGATATCGTCCGCGCGGGCGAGCCGCTGTTCGATGCGCTCCTGTCATCGGGCCGAATCCAGCCCGATCCCTGCCGCATCGGCATCGACGTCGATCCCGACACGCTCGGCGCGATCGGCCGCGACGGTGCGGCCTCGGGCAGCCTGTTCGTGATCGGCCCGCCGACGAAGGGCGCGTTCTGGGAAAGCATCGCCGTGCCCGACATCCGCGCCCAGACCGACGCGCTCGCGAAGCGGCTCGCGGCCTAGAGCAGGATCCGGAACAGCGCGCCGCCTTCCGGCGCGGTCTCCAGGCTGATGACGCCGCGATGGGCGAGGACGACCTGGCGGGCGAGGCTGAGGCCGATCCCGCTTCCCTTTGCCTTGGTGGTGAAGAAAGGCAGGAAGACATCCTGCTTCAGGTTTTCCGGAACCCCCGGGCCGTTATCGGCGACCTCGATCTGCGCGCGGCCCGATCGGGCGCGCTGGAACGCAAGGCGGACCTGGGGCGCCTCGGCATGATCCCGCGCGGCGTCGGCCGCGTTGCGTAGGAGATTGATCAGCACCTGGCTCATCAGGTCCGGATCGGCCTCCAGCGCCATCCCGGCATCGACGGCAAGATCGAGCGTGACGCCCTCGGCCCTGTCGCTGGCGCGGAAGAGCGCGGCGAGCTCATCCGCCCAGGCGGCCACGTCGATCGCTCGGCGCCTGATCTCCGGCGCGCGGCTGATCTGCCGGTAGCTCTCGACGAAGTGCATGACCCCGTCGGCCCGGCGCGCCAGCGTCTCGACGGCGCCCCGGGCATCGGCGACGTCGCGATCCGCGCCCTTGTCCGCGGCGCGCATCAACGCCGCCGCGCTGTGCGCGAGCGACGTCACCGGCGTCATCGAATTCATGATCTCATGAGTGAGGACGCGGATGAGATCGCTCTGGGCGGCGATCTCGATGGCGTTCAGCTCGCCCTGGATCGGCTGGACCGCGACGACTCGAACGAGCCCGCCGAGCCGGTGGACGACGGCGCCGCTCACCAGCATCGTCTGGGGCACACCGTCGCTGACCAGCGGCACCAGCCGCGGCCGCCCGATCGCGCCGCCCTCCAGCGCCCGCGCGAATGCATCGCCATAATCACGGAAATCCTCGACGCGGACGCCCTTGTGGCGGACAAGCAGGCGGCGCGCCGCCTTGTTGGCAAGCTCCACCCGTCCCTCGCCATCGACCGTCAGAAGGGCGGTCGGCGCGTCGTCGAGCACCGCTTCGTAAAAGCGGTTGGCATCGATCAGCTTGTGCTTGTCGTCGCGCAGCCGCTTCATCGCGCCGTCGAGGACGCGGCCGAGCTCCGAAAAGCCGCTGCCCTCGGAGCGATGGATGAAGCCCTGACTGAAATCAGCGAAGCGGACGGCGTCGATGAAGCGCGCCAGTTCGCGATTGGTGCGGGTGACGTGGCGCCACAGCAGCGCGCCGCTGCCGATCACCACCAGTGCGGCGACGATCCGCGTCGCGCCGAGATCGGGTCGGGCCAGCGTCTCCGCGAAGGCGAGCGCCGCCAGGATCAGCAGCCCCAGCCGCCAGACCAGCCCGACCAGATAGCGGGAGCCGATCATCCGCGCCGACCGCTACAGGCCATGCTTTTCCATCCGGCGATAGAGCGAGGCGCGGGTGAGCCCGAGCTCGGCCGCGGCGAGCGAGATGTTGTAGCTGTGCTTCCTCAGCGCTTCCTCGACCATCTGTTTTTCGGCGCGCTCGAGGTTGAGATCGTCGTGCCGCGCCGGCGCCGGCGCGCTCGCCCTGGGCATCGGCGCGGCGCGGGAGAGCGAGAAATCCTCGGCGCGGAAGGCGTCGCCTTCGGCAAGGATCACCGCCCGTTCCGCGGCATGGCGGAGGGCGCGGACGTTGCCCGGCCAGTCATAATCTTCGAGCGCGCGCGCGACATCCGGCGGAATCGCGAGCACCGGCTTGTCATATTTGCGGGCATAGAGCCCGACGAAATGGTCGACGAGCAGCATGATGTCCTCGCGCCGTTCGCGCAGCGGCGGCAGCTCGATCTCGACGGTGTTGAGGCGGAACAGAAGATCCTGCCGAAAACGGCTTTCGTCGGCGAGGCGATCGGCCGCGACATTGGTCGCCGCGATCACGCGCACGTCGATCGCGCCCGGCCGGTTGCCACCGACCGGCGTGACCTGGCGCTGTTCGAGCGCGGTCAGCAGCTTGGGCTGGAGATGAAGCGGCAGGTTGCCGATCTCGTCGAGGAAGAGCGTGCCGCCGTCGGCCGCCTGCATCCGGCCGATCCGATCCGTTTTGGCGTCGGTGAAGGCGCCCTTCACGTGGCCGAACAATTCGCTTTCGAACAGGCTTTCCGAGACGGCGCCGAGATCGACCGAAACCAGCACATTGTCGGCGCGGCGCGAGCGCGCATGAAGAGCGCGCGCGACCAGCTCCTTGCCGGTGCCGTTCTCGCCGAGGATCAGGACGTTGGCATCGGTCGGCGCGGCGCGCTCGATCAGCGACCAGACCCGCGCCATGCCGGGCGAGCGGCCGAGCAGTGGCGTTTCGCCCGGCGGCGCGGCGATCACCGCGGCGCGCCCGCGCTCGGTATCGACCTCCGCGCGCGAGGCGCGCAGCGCCGCGGCGGTGCGGACCGTCGCGAGCAGCCGCTCGTTCGACCAGGGCTTCGAGACGAAATCGGTCGCCCCGCGCTTCATCGCCTCGACCGCGACGCCGACCCCGGCATGGGCGGTGATCATCACCACCACCGCCTGCGGATCGCGCTTCAGGATCTGCGACAGCCAGTGCAGCCCTTCGGCGGCGTCGGTCGCGCCGCGTCCGAAATTCGCGTCGAGCAGGATAACGTCCGGCAGCTCCTCGTCGATCGCGGCCATCGCGGCCTCCGGCGACCGGAAATCGGCGACGTCGCGAAACAGATCGCGCAACAGCAGCCGCGCGGACAGGAGAATGTCCGGATCGTCGTCGATGATGATGCAGCGCCCGAAGCGCTTCGTGTGCGTCACCCTTGCCTCCGCTGGTTGTCCGGATAGCCGCCTATCAATTTCCATGCCAGCGCGGCCACGGATTCGTCCGCGACCGGACAATCCTGTTCGGAAACGGACATCGCCGCCGCAGGCCTGGCTCTTCGGATTCCTTCCGATTTCGCCGTTTGCAGAGAGAGCGGCCGGTTTGGCACGGCTTATGCTGGGTGGACAGGCACAGGGGACCATTCCTCGCAGGAGCCAAGACCATGCAGAAGTTTGAAGCACTGGCGTTTACCGCCGGATTCGTTCTCACCGGTTTCCTCACGCTCGTGGCGCTGCCGTTTGCGTAAGGTCGGGCAAGTGTACGGCGGCGGACAGCGCGTGTCCGGAATCGGACAGTCCGCCGCCCGCCTGTTTCAGGGGGCAATGGAATGAGCGTTCTCAACCTTCGCGAACGAACCGCACGGCCGCAAAGTGGCGGCGGGATGGACCGCGTGGTCGAGCGCAAGGGTCTGGGCCTCCGGCTCAAGATCGCGATCGGCGTCGCCGCCGTCATCCTGCTTGCGATTCTGTTCTACCTGTTCGCGCCATCGGCCAACAGCCAGACGATCGAGGCCTCGCGGGTGACCGTTTCGGCCGCGCAGCGCGGTCGCTTCGACGATTTCCTCCCGCTGCGCGCCCGGGTCGTGCCGTCGCTTACCGTCTATCTCGATGCCGTCGAGGGCGGCCGCGTTGAGCGCGTGCTGGTCGAGGACGGCGCCGTGGTGCAGCAGGGACAGCTCCTCGCCGTCCTGTCCAACCCCGAGCTGCAGCTGAACGTCCTCGCCCGCCAGACCGAGGTGGCCGAGCAGATCAACAACATGCGCAGCCAGGAGCTGTCGCTCAACCAGACGCGGCTCGCGAACGAGCGCGCGGTGATCGAGGCCGATCTCGCGACCCAGACCGCGCGTCGCCAGTACCAGATGCAGCAGCCGCTCGCCGAGCGCGGCTTCGTGTCGCGGCGCGCGATCGACGACAGCCGCGATGCCTATGAATCCAACCGCCGGCGCAGCGATGTCCTGAGGCGCCAGCAGGCGATCGACGAGCGGCTCCAGTCCAGCCAGCTCGCGCAGCTGCGGGAATCGGCGACCTCGTTGAACCAGAGCCTCGACATCGCCCGCTCGAGCCTCGATTCGCTCAATCTGCGCGCGCCGGTCGGCGGCCAGCTCACGGCCTTCGAAATCCAGATCGGGCAGTCGCTGCAGCGCGGCGAACGGCTCGGCCAGATCGACAGCGCCGGGCGCAACAAGCTCCAGGCCGATGTCGACGAATTCTATCTCGGCCGCGTCTCGGTCGGCCAGATCGCGACCGCGGACGTCGCCGGCCACCCCTACCGGCTGCGAATCTCGAAAATCTATCCGCAGGTCCGCAACGGCGTGTTCCAGGTCGACCTCCAGTTCCTGGGTCAGGAGCCCGCCGACCTCCAGCGCGGCCAGACGGTGCAGATCCGCCTCACCCTCGGCGATCCGACGCCGGCATTGATGATCCCGAATGGGGCTTTCTATGACGAAACCGGCGGCAACTGGATTTTCGTCGTCGCCCCGGACGGGCGCAGCGCCGTCCGTCGCAACGTCCGGCTCGGCCGCCGCAACGCCGATTTCATCGAGGTGCTCAGCGGGCTCGATCCCGGCGAGCGCGTCATCACCTCCCCCTACACCGGCTTCGCCGAACGCGATCGGCTCAGCCTCAGCGGACAATGAAGGGAAAGCGAACATGCTGAGCATGCGGGAATTGTCGAAAGTCTATCGCACCGACATGGTCGAAACGACCGCGCTTGACGGCATCATGCTCGATGTCGCCGACGGCGAGTTCGTCGCCATCATGGGCCCGTCGGGCTGCGGCAAATCGACCCTGCTGAACGTCATCGGGATGCTCGATTCGCCGTCGAGCGGGTCCTATGTCTTCAACGGGACCGAGGTGGCGGGCCTGTCCGAATCGAAGCTCGCCGATTTCCGCAAGCGGAACATCGGCTTCATCTTCCAGTCGTTCAATCTCGTCGACGAGCTCTCCGTCCGCGAGAATATCGAGCTTGCGCTGCTCTACCACAACGTCCCCTTGGGCGAGCGGCGCACCCGGGTCGACGAGGTGATGGACAAGGTGGGTATCGCCCACCGCGCCAAGCACCGCCCGTCGCAATTGTCGGGCGGCCAGCAGCAGCGTGTCGCCGTGGCCCGGGCCCTTGTCGCAGCACCGAAGCTGATCCTCGCCGACGAACCGACGGGCAACCTCGACACCGCCCATGGCGAGGAGGTGATGAAGATGCTCCAGGCGCTGAACGGCGAAGGGGCGACCATCGTCATGGTGACCCATTCGCCCGCCCACGCCGATTATGCGGGGCGCGTCGTCAACATGCTCGACGGCCGCATCCTGCAGGAACACCGGCGCGCGGCCTGACTTTCGAACGAGGAGCCTGAAGCATGTGGCGTAACTATGTGACCGTTGGGGTCAGGGCGCTGGTCAAGAACAAGACCTATGCCTTCATCAACGTCTTCGGCCTCGCCATCGGCCTCGCCGCGTGCCTGATGCTGCTCATCTACGTGCGTTACGAGACGAGCTACGACCAATGGGTGCCCAATGCCGAGAACAGCTATCAGCTGCAGCTCGACAATACGAACCCGCAGACCGGCGAAGTCACCCAGCTGCAGATGACGTCCTACACGTCGGGCCAGCATTTCCGCGCGTCCTTCCCGCAGGTCGGGAATTCCGTCTACGTCTGGTCGAACGGGGCCACGGTGATCCGCAATGGCGAGGCGCTGTCGGTCGACGACGCGCTGCTCGTCGACAATCGCTTCTTCGATGTCCTGCAATTCCCGCTTGTCGAAGGCGATCCGAATCAGGCGCTCGCGCAGGCGGGATCGGTGGTGCTCACCCAGCGCGAGGCGCAGCGCCTGTTCGGCAGCGCGCGGGCGATGGGCCAGACGCTGACCGTGATGTGGGACGGGCGACCGGTCGACTATCGCGTCACCGGCATCGCCCGCGATCTGCCCCACAACAGCCATGTCGAATTCTCGATGCTGTTGCGTGTCGATCCGGCGACCGCCTTCACGACGACGCCGCAGATGCTGACGTCGTGGGGCTGGCAGTCGGGCTGGTTCTATTTCAATGTGCGCCCCGGCACCGACATCGCCGCGATGCAGGCGCAGATTCCGGCATGGAAGCGGCGCAACATTCCGGACGACCAGTTCGGCAACCGCACCGTCAACCAGGGCGACACCCAGGATTACCGCATCGTCAACATCCGCGACGTCCATCTGGGCGGCGCCAAGGTCGGCGCGATGACTCCGGTCAACGATCACCGCACGATCGCAACCTTCACGATCATCGCCTTCCTCATTCTCGGCATGGCCTGCGTCAATTTCACCAACCTTGCCACCGCGCGCGCCGGGCAGCGGGCCCGCGAGGTGGCGCTGCGCAAGGTGCTCGGCGCGACACGGCGGCAGCTCGTGACCCAGTTCCTCGCCGAATCCATCCTGATCGCCGCGATCGCGATGCTGCTCGCGCTCGCGCTGGTCGAGCTGCTCCTTCCGGCGCTCGCGCATTTCCTCGATGCCGATCTGGCGATGCGCTATTTCGGCGCGGACGGGATGCTGCTCCCCATACTGCTCCTCGTCATCCTGGTCGGCGCCGCGGGCGGCGTCTATCCCGCCTTCTACCTCAGCCGCTTCCAGCCCGCCCGGGTGCTGAAGGCGAACAAATCCTCGGCCGACGCGACCGGGTCAGGCGCCCTGCGCAACATCCTGGTCGTCGCCCAGTTCGCGGTTTCGATCGGCCTCATCATCTGCACCACCGTGGTCTATGCGCAGACCGTCTACGCGCGCTCGGTCGATCCCGGCTATCATCGCGACGGGATCATCCAGATCACCGGGATCGGGCGCCGCCAGTTCGTCGACCGCGCCGATTCGGTGATCGATGCGATCCGCCGGGTACCCGGCGTCGTCTCGGTCGCGCGCTCGACGATCGGCGTTTCCACCGGCAGCACCTCGCAGAGCGGGGTTGAGGTGGCGGGGCATCCGGATCCGGTTCTGATCGGCACCTATCAGGTCGATCCCGCCTTCTTCCGCACGATGGGGATCGATCTTGTCGCCGGGCGCCTTTTCGATCCCAATCGCGAGGCGGACAATCTCGACCAGCCCTATGTCGCGACGCCCGAAGCGCAGCGGGCGCTGGTCGCGCGCGGGCAGAATATCGTCGTGAACGAGCTCGCCGCGCGGCGGCTCGGCTTCAACAATCCCGCCGACGCCGTCGGTCACGTCGTGCGCGCATCCACCGTCGAGGACCAATATGGCCTGGTGCCGTCCCGAATCATCGGCGTGGTCAAGGATTCGCGCTTTCGCACGATCCGCCTGCCCGTCGAGCCGATCATGTTCGCGTGGGACGAGCGATCGACGACGACCCTGCTGGTCCGTCACGATGGCTCCGATCCTCGCGGCACACGCGAGCGGATCGAGCGGGTCTGGAAGCAGATGCTGTCCGACATGACGTTCCAGGCCGAATTCAGCGAGGAACGCAACGCCGCTCTCTATGCCGCCGACGAAGCGCGCGCCAAAGTGTTCGCGGGCTTCGCGGTCCTCGCCGTGGTCGTCGCCGCGCTCGGGCTGTTCGGTCTCGCCGCGTTCACCGCGGAACGGCGGACGAAGGAGATCGGAATCCGCAAGGTGCTCGGCGCCCGCACGCCCAACATCGTGCGCCTGCTTGCCTGGCAATTCTCCAAGCCGGTGGTGATCGCGAACCTCATCGCCTGGCCGATCGCCTGGTGGCTGATGCGCGGTTGGCTGAACACGTTCGACACGCGCATCGACCTTGGTCCGCTGCCGTTCCTGTTCGCCGGCCTGCTCGCCCTCGCCATCGCGATGGGAACGATTGCGGGACACGCCTTCAAGGTCGCGCGAGCCAATCCGATCCACGCGCTGAGATACGAATAGGCCGGGCTGTGGCAGAGGGAGTGGGGAGATGTGGCGCAACTATCTGACGGTCGGCCTGCGCTCGCTGATCAAGAACAAGACCTATGCGTTCATCAACATCTTCGGGCTCGCCATCGGTCTCGCGGCCTGCCTGATGATCCTGCTCTATGTCCGCTACGAGACCAGCTATGACCGCTGGATCCCGGACGGCGATCGAATCTTCCAGGTCCAGAGCTGGTACCGATCGTCCGAGACGGGCCGCGAGGACCAGTTCCAGATGACGCCCTATGCGGCCGGCAAGTCGCTGAAGGACAGTTTCCCGCAGATCGAGCAGGAGGTCTACGTCAACAACAACACGCCGGTCTTCTATCGTGACGGCCAGGCGACGGCGACCGAGAACTATCTGTGGGTGGACGGCAATTTCCTCGACGTCGTGCCCCTTCCCCTGCTTCGCGGCGACGCGCGCACCGCCCTGTCGCAGGTCAACAGCGCGGTGATGACCCAATCCGAAGCGCGGCGCCGCTTCGGCACCGACAATGTCGTCGGCCAGACGATGACGCTCATCACCCGCGGCCAGCGGCGCGACTTCCGGATCACAGGCATCCTGCGCGATCTTCCGCGCAACTCGCACTTCCGGATCGATGCGCTCGCGCGGATCGATTTCGTCGCCTACAATTCCGATCAGCCCAACGTACTGACCTGCTGGGGCTGCCAGAACGGCTGGGTCTATGTGAAGCTGCGTCCCGGTGCCGATGTCGGCGCGATCACCGCCGGCCTCCAGGCCTGGGAGCATCGCGTGATTCCCGACGAAAATGCGGGCGAGGCGCGTTTCAACGCCGGCGACGACCAGGACTGGCACTTCGTCAACCTGCAGGACATTCATCTCGGCCGCGCCCAGGCGGCAGCGATGGCGCCGGGCAACGATCGTTCGACCATCGTCACCTTCGCGATCGTCGCGCTGCTGATCCTCGGCATGGCGGTTGTCAACTTCACCAATCTCGCCACCGCCCGCGCCAGCCAGCGCGCCCGCGAGGTGGCGCTCCGGAAGACGTTGGGGGCGAGCCGGCGCCAGCTGATTGTCCAGTTCGTGGGCGAATCGGTGGTCATGGTCGGCGTCGCGATGCTGATCGCGCTCGCGCTCGTGGAGCTTACCATGCCCCTCTTCGCCGATTTCCTCGGCGCGGACATCCGCGTCCATTATCTGGGCAGCGATGGCATCGCACTGCCGGCCCTCATCCTGGTGGTCATCGTCGGGGTGATGGGCGGCCTCTACCCCGCTTTCTTCCTGTCGCGTTTCGAGCCTGCGGCGGTGCTGAAGGCGAACAAATCCTCGTCCGAGACGGCGGGGACCGGACGGCTGCGCAGCATCCTTGTCGTCGCCCAGTTCGCGGTTTCGATCGGCCTCATCATCTGCACCGCGGTCATCTACGGCCAGACCGTATACGCGCGCACGCTCGATCCCGGCTTCAATCGCAGCCACATCATGCAGATCGGCGAGCTTTCGCGCTATCAGCTGCTCGACAAGGGCCAGGCGCTGGAGGAACGGATGCGCCGCATTCCCGGCGTCGAGGCCGTGGGGCGGACGACGATCGGCGTCGCCACCGACAATAACAACAATACCGGCATCATGGTCCCCGGCCGGACCGAGCCGGTGACGATCGGCACCTACCAGGTCGACGAAGGCTTTTTCGCCGCGATGGGCCTCCGGCTGGTCGCCGGCCGATGGTTCGACGAGGGCCGTCCGCTCGACGACATGACCCTGCCTTACCCGTCCAACCCCGCGGCGGAGCGGGCGCTGGCGGCGCGCGGCGCCAATATCGTGATCAACGAGCTTGCGGCCCGGCGGCTCGGCTTCCGCAACCCGGCGGATGCCGTCGGCCATACCTACCGTGCCGCCCTGGTGGACAACGAAATCGGGCTGGTGCCGGTGACCGTGATCGGAGTCGTCGCCGACGCTCGCTTCCGTTCGGTGAAGCTTCCCGTCGATCCGATCATGTTCGGCAACGTGAACAGCGGCCATTCCCATCTGATCGTCCGCTTCCACGGCAATCCGGCCCAGGTGCGCGCAGCCGCCGCGCAGGTGTGGCGCGGCATCACCACGGAGGTTCCGTTCGACGCCGCCTTCAGCGACGATATCATGCTCAAGCTCTACAAGGCCGAGGACGCGCGTGCGCGGGCCTTTGCCGGCTTCGCCTTGCTCGCGATCGTCGTCGCCTGCCTCGGCCTCTTCGGCCTCGCGGCGTTCACCGCCGAGCGGCGAACCAAGGAAATCGGCATCAGGAAGGTGCTCGGTGCGCGCACCCGCGACATCGTCCGGCTTCTCGCCTGGCAGTTTTCCAAGCCGATCATCATCGCCAACCTGATCGCCTGGCCGGTCGCCTGGTGGATGATGCGAAGCTGGCTCAACGGCTTCGATGCGCGCATCGATCTCGGGCCGGCGCCATTCGTCCTTGCCGGACTTGTCGCGCTTGCCATCGCGATGGGAACGATCGCGGGCCACGCGCTGAAGGTCGCGCGCGCCAACCC
Source organism: Sphingosinicella ginsenosidimutans (assembly GCF_007995055.1). Lineage (NCBI taxonomy): Bacteria > Pseudomonadati > Pseudomonadota > Alphaproteobacteria > Sphingomonadales > Sphingomicrobiaceae > Allosphingosinicella > Allosphingosinicella ginsenosidimutans. Next base: position 1,151,305 of record NZ_VOQQ01000001.1, read on the forward strand.
CATCCTTGCGCTTCGTTACGAATAGGACCGACGATGAGCGACTTCATCCTTCCCGGCACCCTGCTCGCCGCGACCATCCTCGTGTGCGCGACCGCATTGCGCGCGTGGACGGCCTGGCTCGATTTGAGACGGCTGGAGATCGGCCGCTCTTCGCCCGGCGCCGAGGGCGAGACGGGGGTACGCATCGAGCTCGCCGACGTGCGCGAGCGGCTCCGCAAGCTGGAGGCGATCGCCGACGACGTCGAGCTTTAGGTTTGGCGCCGTGCCGGCCGTCAGTCGACGTGCGGGCTGACCGGCGGCGGATCGCTGGCCGGGAAGCTTTCGTCGACCGCCTGATCGACCTGGTCCCATTCGTTGGGCGGATCGCGCATCGCGTCGGGCCCGGCGGATCGCGTCGCGCCCGGGCTCGGCTCGCTCTTGCCGCTGGCATGGGCGACGGCGTCCAGCGCGTCGGGATCGCCGCGCCGCCCCCAGCGCCGGGCGACGAGCGCGGCGGCGAGCCCGGTTCCGGCCGCGACGCAGGCGGCGATCACTTTCTGGGTCTTGTTCAAGGCCATATCACGCTCCCTCGAAGCAGCGCACCGGCCCGGCGCTCGCGGAATCGGCGGCGGGGCTTGGGGCGCGGCGAATCCGTCCCTATTGTTCTCACAATTGCGGTTCAGGAACAATCGGCGCAGGGCGCGGTTCCCGGGCGGCGGCCAAAGCGCAACGGAGGCGATTGATGGGCGACATTCCGGCGGGCTTCGCGGCGATCCACCGGCACGGCTTCGTTCGCGTGGCCGCGGCGACGCCGCGCGCTTCCGCCGGGGACGTCGCCTTCAACGTCGACCAGGCGATCGCGCTTGCGCGCGAGGCGCATGAGCGAAAGGTCGATCTCGTCGTCTTTCCCGAGCTCAACCTCTCCTCCTATGCCGTCGACGACCTCTTCCTGCAGGACGCCTTTCTCGACGCGGTGGAGCAGGGGATCGCGCGCCTCGCCGCCGAGACCGCGAGGCTCGCGCCGGTGCTGCTGGTCGGGGCGCCGGTCAGGAAGACAGGGCGGCTCCACAATTGCGCGGTGGTCATGTCGAGAGGCGCGATCCTCGGCGTCGTGCCGAAGAGCTTCCTCCCCAATTACCGCGAATATTACGAGAAGCGCTGGTTCGCGTCGGGCCTTGGCCTCGACGGAGAGAAGATCGCGCTGGCCGGACAGAACGCGCCCTTCGGCCCCGACCTGCTCTTCGCCGCCGACGAGATTGCGGACTTCGTCTTCCATGTCGAGATTTGCGAGGATTTCTGGGCGCCGGCCCCGCCATCGACGCAGGGCGCGCTTGCCGGCGCGCTGATCCTCGCGAATCTCTCGGCATCGAACATCACCATCGGCAAGGCGGACGAGCGCGCCCTGCTGTGCGCCAGCCAGTCGGCACGCTGTGCCGCCGCCTATGTCTTTTCGGCCTCGGGGCCGGGCGAGAGCACGACCGATCTCGCCTGGGACGGGCAGGGATCAATCTACGAGCTTGGCGAGCTGCTCGCCGCCTCGTCGCGGTTCGAGGCCGATCCCGAGCTGTGCGTCGCCGATATCGACCTCCAGCGCCTGCGGCTCGAGCGGCTGCGCACCGGCACCTTCGCCGACGCCGCCCGCGCCGCCGGCTTTCCGGAAAAAGGGTTCCGCCGCATCGGCTTTTCCCACCCGCCGGCTGCTGGCGATATCGGGCTCGAACGGACGCTGCGCCGCTTTCCCTATGTTCCCAACCGCCCCGAGCAGCTCGACCAGGATTGCTACGAGGCGTTCAACATCCAGGTCCAGGGCCTGGCCCGGCGGTTCCAGGCGACCAACGGCCGCCGGCTCGTCATCGGCGTGTCGGGCGGCCTCGATTCCACCCACGCGCTCATCGTCGCCGCCAAGGCCTGCGACACGCTCGGGCTGGATCGAAGCGCGATCCTCGGATTCACCATGCCGGGCTTTGCGACCGGCGAGGCGAGCAAGGCCAATGCCCACGCGCTGATGAAGACGCTGGGCGTCACGGCGGCCGAAATCGACATCCGCCCCGCCGCCCGCCAGATGCTCGCCGACATGGGCCACCCCTTCGCCGGTGGGGAGCCGGTCTATGACGTGACGTTCGAGAACGTGCAGGCGGGGCTTCGCACCGACTATCTCTTCCGGCTCGCCAACCAGCATGACGGCTTCGTCGTCGGCACCGGCGACCTGTCCGAGATCGCGCTCGGCTGGTCCACCTACGGCGTCGGCGACCAGATGAGCCATTACGGCGTCAATGCCGGCGTGCCCAAGACATTGATCCAGTATCTGATCCGCTGGGCGATCCGCACCGGCCAGTTCGATCCCGAGACCGACAAGGTGCTCCGGTCGATCCTTGACGCCAAGATCACGCCGGAGCTGGTGCCCGGCGCCGACGCGGAGGGGACCGAGGAGCGGATCGGCCCCTATGAGCTGCACGATTTCTTCCTCTACCACATCCTGCGCAGCGGCCAGCCGCCGTCCAAGGTGGCCTTCCTCGCCTGGCAGGCCTGGCGGGACAAAGGCGCGCATCTGTGGCCGCACGATTATCCCGAAGCGCTGAAGCGCGACTACGACCTCGCGACGATCCGCAAATGGCTGGAGGTCTTCCTCTTCCGGTTCTTCCAGATCTCGCAGTTCAAGCGCAGCGCCAGCCCCAATGCCCCGAAGGTCTCCTCGGGCGGCGCGCTCTCCCCGCGCGGCGACTGGCGCGCGCCGAGCGACGGCACTGCGGCGCCCTGGCTGGACGAGCTGAAGGCGGCGTTCGACGAATGATTCCGCTCGGGACGCACATCCGGGACCACGGCCGAAGCTAGAGCGGCAATTCGAGCTCCTGCACCGGCGGCGCGCCGACCTTCGTGTCGAGCTTCGACAAAGTGAGCCCCATCAGCCGCACGCCCTTCGCCACCGGAAGCAGCGTGCGCAGCAGCGCGCAGCCGATCTCCAGGAACTCCGCGCGGCCGTGCACCGGGCGATCAAGCGTGCGGGCCCGCGAGACGATCTGGAAGTCGCGATATTTGACCTTGAGGGTGACGGTGCGGCCGGAAAGGCCCTTGTCCGTCACCCGGCGCCAGACGGTCTGGCTGATCCGGTCGAGCTCGGCGACGAGGTCCGCCTCGTCGCTCAGGTCGTCGAAGAAGGTGTCCTCCGCGCCGATCGACTTGTAGGGCCGGTCCGGCCGCACCTGCCGGTGGCAGATGCCGCGCGCGAGATCGTGGAAATATTGGCCGCTGCTTCCGAAATTGTGCTGCAGGAAGGCGAGGCTCTGCGCGCGCAGATCGGACCCGGTCTCGATTCCGAGCCGGGCCATCTTCTCCGCCGTACGCGGCCCGACGCCATGGAATCGCGAAACCGGGAGTCCCGCGACGAACGCCTCGCCCTTGCCCGGCGGGATGACGCACAGGCCGTCGGGCTTGTTCTGGTCGCTGGCGAGCTTGGCGAGGAATTTGTTGTAGGAGACGCCGGCGCTCGCGGTGAGGCCCGTTTCAGCGCGGATGCGCGCGCGAATCTCCTCCGCGATGCGCGTGGCGACGCCGATGCCCTTCAAATCCTCGGTGACGTCGAGATAGGCCTCGTCGAGGCTGAGCGGCTCGACGAGCGGCGTATAGTCGAGGAAGATCGCCCGGATCTGCTGCGAGACCGCGCGATAGGCGTCGAATCGCGGCTTCACGAAGACGAGGTCGGGACAGCGGCGGAGCGCGGTGACCGATGGCATGGCCGAGCGGACGCCATAACGGCGCGCCTCGTAGCTCGCCGCGGCGACGACACCGCGGTGCATGCCGCCCACCGCAACCGGCTTTCCCCTGAGCGCAGGATCGTCGCGCTGCTCGACCGAGGCGTAGAAGGCATCCATGTCGACATGGATGATCTTGCGGACAGGCGAGCTTTCGGGCACGGCGTTCACGCTTTGTGCCTATAGCGGACGCCGCGCCACGGCACAGTCCCAAAATGACGCGGCGACACGTGCGGCGCCATGGCGTCAACCGCGCGCGATGCGCTAAAGGCGGAGGGTTATGCCGAGGGGAACGAGGGACGGCATCCTGATCGCCGGTGGCGGCGTCGCAGGATGCCTCGCGGCGCTGGCGATGGCGCGCCTGCGGCCGGACGTGCCGCTGCTGATCGTCGAGGAGCAGGCGCGATTCGGCGGCCCCGGCGCACAGATTCTGTGCCTCGATGGTCTGGACGAGGCAGCCCGTGCGCTTGGCGAAGCCGCCGCGACGGCGGCCTGGCCGGGCCTTTATCTCGCCCTCCCCGGCAAAAGCCGGAAGCTCAAGGCGCCGCTCGCCTGCATCGGCGGCGATGGGCTCCACGCGATCATGGTCGAGACACTGCGGCCCGACCAGTATCTGCTCGGCACGAAGGTGGTCGCCTTGCGCGACGATGCGCTCGTCCTCGATGGCGGCGAGACGATCAAGGCCGAAGGCGCGATCGACGCCCGGGGCGCCGCCAACCTGTCGATGCTCGAATTGCTCTACGAGGCGCGGACGGAGCGGGAGGTTGAGCTGGCCGCGCCGCACGGCGTGGATCGACCTGTGCTGATCGATGCCACGGTGCCGCGGGCCGGTCCGGGCCATATCGAGGTCACACCCGTTGGCGATCGAGCGCTCCGCATCGCCGATATCGTGTCATCAGAGCGGGCGCAGGGCGATGCCGAGGCGGGCGCGCGGATCGATTCCTATCTTGCGGCGCGCGGCTGGCGCGTTGTCGAGGTGCTGGCGGAGCGCACGCTGTCGCGGCCGCTGCCGATCGGCGGCGACTTCGCCGCCTTCTGGCGCATCGGCGGCGCGCGGGTCGCCAGGCTCGGGCTGCGAGGCGGCTTCCTGGATCCCCTGAACGGGACGACCGCAGCCGACGCCCTTCGCAACGGCGCCCTGCTCGCGCGGCAGCGGGACTTTTCCGGCGCCGCGCTTCACGACCTGTTCGAGGCCTCCGCGCGGCAAGCCTGGCGCCGCCGCGAACCGCGCCGGGCGATCAATGCGGCGATCGCGGCCGCCCCGCCCGAGACCCGCCTCGCGCTGTTCGACCGCCTCTACGGGCTCGATGCCGGGACGGTGACACGGCTGCTGTCCGAGCGGACGGGCCTTGCGGACCGGATGCGGATCCAGCGCGCGCTGCGCGGCTGAACTGCGCGCGGACCCAGTTCATCCGCCGTTCAGCCCCACTCGTGTGACAATGTAACATTGTCGCATGGAGGGAGGGACGCATGCGTGCATTGGCTTTCGCGACCGTCACCGCGCTGTTGCTGAGCGGGCTTCCGCCGGCCCCGCCACCACCGCTTGCCGCGCAGAGCGCGGAACGGGCCGCCGCGATCGACGATCCGGACATGCTGTGCCGTCCCTTCCTCGCGGGCGGGGACGACCCGGATCGCTATGCGGCTGGCCGCGGGCGGTCAGGACGCGCGACGGGTTTCGTGCCTTCGGCGCCGCCACCACCACCGCCATCGATGGTTCTCCCCCAAGCCAGGGTGACTGGGACGCGGCCGTCCCAGCCAGGCCTCGTTGCGGGCAGCCCGATACGGCAATTGGAGGATCGCGAGCGTTATCGGGGCGAGGCGGTGGCCAACGTTCAGGCCGTTGCCGACGCGCCGGTTTCGACCTTCTCGATCGATGTCGACACCGGCTCCTACGCCAATGTCCGGCGGATGCTGAACGCCGGGCGGATGCCGCCGGCAGCCGCGGTGCGGACCGAGGAGATGCTCAATTACTTCCGCTACGATTATCCGCGTCCCGAGGATCGGTCGCGGCCGTTCAGCATCACCACGGACATGACGACCACCCCGTGGAATGCGAATACGCGGCTGCTGCGCGTCGGGCTTCGCGGCTATGATCTGCCGCGCGCGGGACGCCCCCCGGCCAATCTGGTCTTCCTGGTCGATACGTCGGGATCGATGTGGAGCCGCGACAAGCTGCCGCTCGTCCAGTGCGCGCTTGCCCTGCTCGCCCACCAGCTCGGCCCGCGCGATCGGGTTTCGATCGTCGCCTATGCCGGCTCGGCCGGCCTCGTCCTCGCGCCCACCAACGATCGGGGTGCGATCCTCAATGCCCTGAAGCGAATGGAGGCCGGCGGATCGACCGCGGGCGCGGCCGGCATCGAGCTCGCCTACCGCATCGCCCGCCAGAGCATGATCGAGGGCGGGGTCAACCGCGTCCTTCTCGCCACCGACGGCGATTTCAATGTCGGCGTCTCGAACAGCGATGCGCTGGTCAACATGGTCGAGCGCGAGCGCGAGTCCGGGATCACGCTGACCACGCTCGGCTTCGGCACCGGCAATTACAACGAGGCGATGATGGAGCAGATCGCCGATCACGGAAACGGCAACTACGCCTATATCGACAGCCCCCGCGAGGCGCAGAAGGTGCTTCAGGACGAGCTGTCGGCAACGCTCTTCACGATCGCCAGGGACGTGAAGATCCAGGTCGAGTTCAACCCGGCCTATGTGAGCGAATATCGGCTGATCGGCTATGAGAACCGGGCGCTTCGGGAGGAGGATTTTTCAAACGACGCGGTCGATGCCGGCGATATCGGTGCCGGCCACCAGGTGACCGCGCTTTACGAGATCGTGCCGGCGGGGTCGCAGGGCTGGCTGCCCGACCGCCGCTACGCCGCGAACCGGCGTGCCGAGGGCGAGGGCGTCGGCAATGACGAGGCCGCGTTCCTGCGGCTCCGCTACAAGCTGCCGGGCGAGGAACGATCGCGGCTGATCGAGCAGCCGGTGCGCGCGAGCCTGATCCGGTCCGCCCGCGCGCCGGCGGGAGACAGCGCTTTCGCCGCCGCCGTCGCGGCCTATGGCCAGCTGTTGCGCGGAGACACCAATTTGGGCGGCTTCACCTTCGCCGATGCACGATCGCTCGCCGCCCGCAATGCCGGCGACAATTACTGGCGGCGGGAATTCCTGCAGCTCGCCGAACTGGCGCAGCGGCACGGGTCAGCCGACCGGGATCGGTAGCCCGGCCGCCGGCGGCTTCAGGACCAGTCCTGCGTGACCGCCGCGGCGGGCGCCGGCTCATCGACGACCAGGATGAGGCGGTTGGCGTGATCGCTATACTGGGTGACGATGTTGATCCCCGCATCGCCCAGCGCGGCGGCGATCCGGCCGAGCTCACCCGCCCGCTCCTGATCGAGCCGGCGGATCAGGACCTCGCGAACGCCGGCCACGCGAAGCCCTGCCGCTTCGGCGGCACGGCGCGCGCCTTCGCCGTCCTCCACCAGGAAATGGGCCTGGCCGACGCCGTCCACCGTGAACACGCCGCCACCCTCCAGGCTGACCCCGGCGCCGCCGAGCGCGCGCCCGAAGCGGGCGAGAGCGCCGGGCTCGTCGGGCAGGAGGACGTGGATGTCGTACATGCGGGTCAGACGTCCAGGTTCGCCACGTTCAGCGCATTTTCCTGGATGAAGTCACGGCGCGGCTCCACCACGTCGCCCATCAGGCGGGTGAAAATCTCGTCGGCCACGTCGGCCTGGGCGACTTCCACCTTGAGCATGGCCCGGTTTTCGGGATCGAGCGTGGTCTCCCACAGCTGCTCGGCGTTCATCTCGCCGAGGCCCTTGTAGCGCTGGACGCTGAGCCCCTTGCGGCCGGCCGCGAGGATCGCCTCCAGGAGCTCGGTCGGCCGCGTGACGAGCGCGCCCCTTGGATCGGGAGCCTGGGTCTTCACGGCGCCGCCCTCATTCTCCTCCGCCTCCTCGGCCTCCTCGGTCTGGACCGACGAGGATTTGAGCGGGACCAGGCGGGCGATATCGGCATAAGTCGCGGCTTCGGGCACGACCAGACCGTGGAGCTTGCGCGCCTCGGCCGAGACCAGGAACTTGTGGTCGATCACGTGATGATCGGTAACGCCGCGCCACAGCCGGCGCAGGATATAATCGCCGCCCTCGCCCTCCTCGGCGGTCCAGCGCCCTTCGTCGTCGACCGCGTTCAGCCATTCCTGGGTCAGCGCCAGCGCATCGGCGCCTTGCTCGGGATTGAGCGCGCCGGTCAGCGCCAGCGCCTCGATGAGCCCGGGATCGTAGCGTCGCGGCACATAGGCCATCAACGCGCGAACGCGGCGGGCATGCTCGGCAAGCGCCCGCAGGTCCTCGCCGGACCGGGGGCCCTGCGCGGTTTCGAGCGCGCTCAAGCCGACGCCGGCATCGATCAGATAGTCGTCGAGCGCCGCATTGTCCTTGAGATAGACCTCGGACCGGCCCTTGGCGACTTTGTAGAGCGGCGGCTGGGCGATGTAGAGATGGCCGCGCGCGATGATCTCCGGCATCTGCCGGTAGAAGAAGGTGAGCAGCAGCGTGCGGATATGCGCGCCATCGACATCGGCGTCGGTCATGATGACGATCTTGTGGTAGCGCAGCTTGTCGATGTTGAAATCGTCGCGGCCGATGCCGGTGCCCATCGCCTGGATGAGCGTGCCGACCTCTTTCGACGAGAGCATCCGATCGAAGCGGGCGCGCTCGACGTTCAGGATCTTGCCCTTGAGCGGCAGGATCGCCTGGTAGTGACGGTCGCGGCCCTGCTTGGCCGAGCCGCCGGCGCTGTCGCCCTCGACCAGGAACAACTCGGACTTGGCCGGGTCCTTCTCCTGGCAGTCGGCGAGCTTGCCGGGGAGCGAGGCGATGCCCATCACGCTCTTGCGGCTCGCCTCGCGCGCCTTGCGGGCGGCCTCGCGCGCCGCGGCTGCATCGATGATCTTCTGGATGATCGTGCGGGCATGGCCGGGATTTTCCTCGAGCCATTCGGACAGCTTGTCCGCCATCAGACTTTCGAGAGGCTGGCGGACCTCGGAGCTCACCAGCTTGTCCTTGGTCTGGGACCCGAACTTGGGATCGGGGAGCTTCACCGACACGATCGCGGTCAGGCCCTCGCGCATGTCCTCGCCCGTCAGGCTCACCTTCTCCTTCTTCATCATGCCGGACTTGTCGGCATAATTGTTGAGGGTGCGGGTGAGCGCGGCGCGGAAGGCGGCAAGGTGCGTGCCGCCGTCGCGCTGCGGGATGTTGTTGGTGAAGCAGAGGACCTGCTCGTAATAGCTGTCGTTCCACTCCAGCGCGACATCGATGCCGATATCGTCGCGCTGCCCGCTGACGGCGATCGGCTCGGGGATGAGCGGCGTCTTGGCGCGATCGAGATATTTCACGAAGGCCGCGATCCCGCCCTCGTAATAAAGCTCGTGGGAGACCTCCTCCTCATGCCGGGCGTCGGTCAGGATCAGGCGGACGCCTGAATTGAGGAAGGCGAGCTCGCGATAGCGGTGCTCGAGCTTCTCGAAATCGAATTCGGTGATCTTGAAGGTGGCGGGGCTGGGCAGGAAGGTGACCCTGGTCCCCTTTTTCTCGCCCGCCGGGCCGACGACCTTCAGCGGCGCGACGGCATCGCCATGGCGGAAGCGCATATAATGCTCCTCGCCGTCCCGCCAGATGGTGAGATCGAGCCATTCGCTGAGCGCGTTCACCACCGAGACGCCGACGCCGTGCAGGCCGCCGGAGACCTTGTAGGCATTGTCGTCGGACGTGTTCTCGAACTTACCGCCGGCATGGAGCTGGGTCATGATGACCTCGGCCGCCGACACGCCTTCCTCGGGGTGGATGCCGGTCGGGATGCCGCGACCATTGTCCTCGACGCTGACCGATCCGTCGGCGTTGAGGGTGATGCGGATGAGGTCGCAATGCCCAGCCAGCGCCTCGTCGATCGCATTGTCGGAGACCTCGAACACCATGTGGTGGAGGCCCGACCCGTCGTCGGTGTCGCCGATATACATGCCGGGCCGCTTGCGGACCGCATCGAGGCCTTTCAGCACCTTGATGGATTCGGCGCCGTAGCTGCTTTCATTGGGGGAGGATGCCATGTCGATTATATAGGGAATCGCACCCCGAAACCCAAGGAAAAACGCGCGATTGGCCGCTGCCTGCACGGCTTGCCTGCCGACCGTTCGCGGGCCAAGATCGAAGCGCTCAGGGGAGGTCCCGCTGATGATTCGCTCGTTGTTCGCCGCCGCCCTTATCCTCGCCGCGCCGGCCGCGGCACAGAGGGGGGCGCGAACGGCGGCGGTGGGCCAGCATATCGACTGGTCGGCCGAACGTGATCCACGACCCGTCACCTATCGGGCGGGCGGCTTCACCCTCGCCATGCGCCCGCAAACGGGGGAGGGGGAGTCCTCGGACATGCAGCACCTCTCCCTCACCGTCTCGATGCCCGGAATGGCGCCGGTGACGGTGGACGGCAATGATACGTCGCCGCGCTACGAACATCGCGTCACGGTCGCCGATTGGGACGCCCACAGGCGCTATGTCCTGTTCCAGAGCTTTTCGGGCGGCGCCCATTGCTGCACGTCGATCAAAGCGATCGTCCCCGAAGGCGGGGCGCTCCATGTCTTCGACCTTGGCGAGCATGACGGCGACTATCTCGACGCATTGCCGCGCGACATCGACGGCGACGGGACGATCGACTTCGTCTTCCGTGACGGTGCTTTCCTTTATGCCTTCTCCAGCTATGCCGAGAGCTACCCGCCGCCGCAGGTGTGGAATATCGTCGACGGCCGGCTTGTCGACGTCTCCAGCCGTCCGGGATTCCGCCCGCTGTTCGAGGAGGCGATCCGCGACGCACGCAATTTCTGCCTCCATCCGGAAGGCGACATCAACCCGAATGGCGTCTGCGCCGGCTATGTCGCGATGGCCGCCCGGCTCGGCCGGTTCGACGCTGCCTGGGCGGAGATGCTGCGGGCCTACAGGCGCGACGTCGACTGGGATCTGCCGCCGGGATGCCGCCGGGTCATGCCGGAGAACGAGGCCTGCCCGGACGCCGACCAGATCCGCTATCCTGATTACCCGGAGGCGCTCAGGCACTTCCTGATCGACCTGCATTATATCGAACGCTGAGGTGGTTGCGTCCGGCCAGACCGAGGTCCGGATGCGGATCGTCATCGAAAATCCGGTTCCCGGCGTCGCGCACAGCCTTCAGGCGAAGGACGGCGGTCCGCTCGACCCAAAGGCATCGGCCGCCGGCGGTCCGATCGCCTTCGATTTTGCGATCCGCATCGCGCCCGGGCCGAAATTCTTCGGCGACCAGGTCCGCCGCGAGGGACCGGCGCGGCGCTTCGTCTATGTGCGGATCGGGCAGCTGGCCGGCGATCCGGCGTCGCCCTGGAACCGGCGGATGAAGATCGACATCCACGACATTCCAGCTCCCCTGCTCGACAAGGCACGTGCGGGCGCGACGATCGTCGGCACGATCGACGGCACCGCCAAGGATGGAAGCCCCGCCTGCGCGACGATCCGGCCGGTGCGATGGCGCGTCGTCTAGATTTGCGCCTGCGTTCGACATAGATGCCCGTCATGCAAAACCCGGTCCGGCGTGACGACGGCGCGGCGCCGATGACCGCGCCGTTGGCGATCCTCCACGACACCTTCGGCTTCGCCGCCTTTCGCGGCGTGCAGGAAAAGGTGATCGATCGAGTCATGGCGGGGCGGCACACGCTCGCCGTGATGCCGACCGGGGCCGGCAAATCGCTTTGCTACCAGGTGCCGGCGCTGGCGCGCACGGGCACCGCGATCGTCATCTCGCCGCTCATCGCTCTCATGCACGACCAGATCCGCGCCGCTGAAGGCTTCGGCCTGCGCGCGGCGGCGTTGACGTCCGCCGACGCCAATCGCGAGGAGACGATCGCGCGGCTCCGCGCCGGCGAACTCGATCTGCTCTACGCGGCGCCCGAGCGTGCGTCCGGCGACGGATTCCAGAGCCTGCTTGCGCGCGTCCCCATCGCCTTGTTCGCGATCGACGAGGCGCATTGCGTCTCCGAATGGGGGCATGATTTCCGGCCCGATTACCGGCTGCTGCGGCCCCTGCTCGACAGTCGGCCGAAGGTGCCGCGGCTTGCGCTCACCGCGACCGCCGATCATCACACCCGCGCCGACATATTGAAGCAGCTCGGCATCCCCGACGACGGCCTGATCGTCGCCGGATTCGATCGGCCGAACATCCGCTATGCGATCAGCCCGCGCACCAACGGGCCGAAGCAGATCGCCGAATTGATCGCCGCGCAGCCGGGGCCGGGCATCGTCTACGCGCCGACCCGCAATGCGGTCGAGAAGCTCGTCGAAAAGCTCGGCGCGCGCGGACGGCCGGTGCGCGCTTATCATGCCGGGCTCGATCCCGACACGCGGCGACGCAACCAGGCCGCTTTCGTCGAATCCGAGGACATGGTGATCGTCGCGACGGTCGCCTTCGGCATGGGCATCGACAAGCCCGACGTGCGCTTCGTCGCCCATGCCGGCATCCCCAAGTCGATCGAGGCTTATTATCAGGAGACAGGGCGAGCGGGGCGCGATGGCGATCCGGCGGTTGCCCATCTCTTCTGGGGTGCGAGCGATTTCGCGCTCGCGCGGCAGCGGATCGGCGAGGTCGAGGACAGCCGCCAGGCCGGGGAGCGGGCCCGGCTCGATGCCCTTGCCCGGCTCGTCGAGACGCCCGGATGCCGCCGCGCGATCCTGCTTCGCCATTTCGGCGAGGACCCGCCGGAGCGCTGCGGCAATTGCGACAACTGCCTCAGCGCTCCCGACGTGATCGATGCCACCGAGCTTGCCCGCAAGCTGCTCTCGGCGGTCTATCGCACCGGTCAGTCCTTCGGCGTCGGTCATCTCGAAAAGGTGCTGACCGGCGGCAGCGACGAGCGGGTGGAGAAGCTCGGTCACGACCGGCTGTCGGTCTTCGGCATCGTCGGCGCCGACGAGGCGCGGTTGATCCGCCCCGTCGCGCGGGCGCTCCAGGCGCGCGGCAGCCTCGCCGCCACCGAACATGGCGGGATGAAGCTCGCCGGCGATGCGCGGGAGATATTGAAGGGCGAGAAGGGCCTGGAGATCGTCGCTCCGCCGCCACGGGGCCGACGCCGGCGCGCCGAACGCACCGACAACCCGATCGGCGACCCGCTGTTCGATGCGCTGCGCGCGCGACGGCGTGAGCTTGCAGCCCAAGCCGGCGTGCCGCCCTATGTGATCTTCCACGATTCGACGCTTCGCGAGATGGCCGAATCGAAACCGACGACGCTCGACGCGCTCTCGCGCCTCGGCGGCGTCGGCGCCGCCAAGCTCGATCGTTACGGCGCGGCGTTCGTCGGGGTCATCCGGGGTTTCGAATGAAGGAAGGAACGGGAATGTTCGTCGCGCTCGAGGACAAGGTGTTCGTATCGCGCCAGATCGCGCCAGGCGACGTCGCCGATGCGGCGCGGGCGGGAATCGCGACGATCGTCAACAACCGCCCCGACGGCGAGGCGGCCGGCCAGCCTTCGGGTGCCGAGATCGAGGCGGCGGCGAGGGCCGCCGGGCTCGCCTATGTCCATATTCCGGTCGCGGGCGGATTTTCCGAGGCGCAGGTCGCGGCGATGGCGGAGGCGCTCGACGCCGGATCCGGCCCCGTGCTCGCCTTCTGCGCGAGCGGGACGCGATCGACCTATTTGTGGGCGCTTGCCCGCGCCCGTGCCGGGGCGGACGCGGATGGGCTCATCGCCAGGGCCCGGGCGGCGGGCTATGATCTGACGGCGCTTCGTCCGTATCTGGTTCGCTGAGCACCGCCCGCGCCTCGGCAAGATCGTCCTCGTCGACCATCAGCCGCACCGGCACCACGCCGAGATCGAAGCCGCCCCAGTTCATGTTCGTATCGAACAGGACGGACATGATCCCCGCCGCCTCGAGCCGGCCGCGCGCCAGCGCCGCCTCGAACCCGGTGAAGAACTTCGCGGCTTCGACCAGTGCCACGGCTACCAGGGAAAGACGTCGCCGGCCGCCGTCTCGATCGCGGTCGGCTTGCGGCCGAGGACCGCATTGCGATGGGGGAAGCGGCCGAACCGTTCGATCACGTCGTGGTGCAGCCGCGCATATTTGAGCAATTCGGGATCGCCGAGCGCGGTGAAGAGAAGCAGCGACTGGCGCTGGTCGGCGCGATCCTCGCTATGCTCGAACGGCATGTAGAGGAAACCGCGCCGCTGTGACGCCATGCCGTCGTCATAGCCGCGCTCGATCGCCCCCTTCGCCACCGCGAGCGCGAGCGGATCGGTCGAGAATTGATCGGCATGGCCGCGGAACATGTTGCGTGGGAACTGATCGAACAGGATGACGGCGGCGAGCGCGTGATCGGCCGAGCCGAGCAGTTCCGCGGGCGTGCGATCGCGCTCGGCACGCCACAGCGGCTCGAACCTCTCGCGGATCTCGGCATCGAAAGCGGGCGAGCCGCGCCACCAATCGTCCCAGCTCTTCGAGAACCAGAAATCCAGCACCTCGCGCGTCCAGGGCAGGCTCATGCGGCCGTGCCGCCGACGGTGAGCCCCTCGACCAGCAGCGTCGGCTGGCCGACACCGGCGGGGACGGATTGCCCCCCCTTGCCGCAGATGCCGACGCCTTCGTCCAGCGCCATGTCGTCGCCGATCGCCGCGACGCGGGTGAGCACGCTCGGCCCGTCGCCGATCAGGGTCGCGCCCTTGAGCGGGGCGCCGAGCCGGCCATTCTCGATCGCATAGGCTTCGGTGCAGGAGAAGACGAACTTGCCGCTCGTGATGTCGACCTGGCCACCGCCGAAGCTCTTCGCATAGATGCCATTCTTCGCGCGGGCGAGGATCTCGCCCGGATCGTCCCTGCCGCCGAGCATGAAGGTGTTCGTCATGCGCGGCATCGGCGCATAGGCGAAATTCTCGCGGCGGCCGTTGCCGGTGGGCGCCACGCCCATCAGCCGCGCGTTCATCCGATCCTGGATATAGCCCTTGAGGATGCCGTCCTCGATCAGGACGTTGCGCTGCGTCGGCGTGCCCTCGTCGTCGATGGTGAGGGAGCCGCGCCGGCCTTCGATCGATCCGTCGTCGATGACGGTGACGCCGGGCGCGGCGACCCGCTCGCCGATGCGGCCGGAAAAGGCGCTGGTCCCCTTGCGGTTGAAATCGCCTTCGAGGCCGTGGCCGACCGCCTCGTGCAGAAGCACGCCGGGCCAGCCCGGGCCGAGCACCACCGTCATCTCGCCGGCCGGCGCGGCGACCGAATCGAGATTGGTCAGCGCCTGGGCGAGCGCGATGTCGATGGCGCGGTTCCAGCGCGCCGGATCGAACAGGTCGTCATAGAGCCAACGCCCGCCGAGCCCATGATAGCCGCTCTCGCGCCTGCCATTCTGCTCGACGACGATCTGGACGTTGAGCCGCACCAGCGGGCGCACGTCGTGGGCGACGAAGCCGTCCGGGCGGACGATCTCGACGACGCTCCAGCTGCCCGCCAGCATCACCGACACCTGGACGACGCGCGGATCGCGCGCGCGGGCGGCGGCGTCGATCTCCTGGCAGAGCGCGACCTTCCTCGCGAACGGCACGAGGCTCAGCGGATCGGCGTCGGTGTAGAGCCGCGCATTGGTGCGCCGCGGCGGTGGCTGGCGGCCTGCCTTCGCCGGATCGAGCAGCTGCATCGTCTCGGCGGCGCGGCGGATCGCCGCCTCGCTCAGCTCGTTCGCCTGGGCGAAAGCGGTCGTCTCGCCCGATACGCCGCGCAGGCCGAAACCCGCCTGGCTGTTGAAATCGGCGGTCTTGAGGCGGCCGTCATCGAACCCGAAGCTCTCCGAGGCGATATATTGCAGGTAGAGCTCGCCATCGTCGCAGCCCTTCAGCGCGTCGGCGGTGAGACGAAGCGCCGCATCGGGATCGAGTCCGTCGGGGCGGTAGAGGAAGCGGCGGGGATCGGAGGTCATGTCCGCAATATAGGGCGATCGGGCGGCCGGTAAACCGCGCCGCGCCCGTCAGACGCTCGCGCCGGCCGGATGATCGGGAAGTTTCGACTGGTCCGCGCCGTCCGCCGGACCGCCGATCAGGACGAAGCGCCGGTCGCAATAGCCGCAATCCACATAGCCCTTCTCGTCGATCTGGAGAAAGACGCGCGGGTGGCCGAGCGCGGGCGAAATATCGGTCGCGCCGTCACAGACGCAGCGGGTGCTGTCGGTGCGGACGATCTCGGGCTGGAACGGGTCGGTGGCGGCCATGCGCGATCCTCTAGCAACCCGCCGCGGGGCGGACAATCCGCTTCGCGCGGCGCCCGCGAGGCGCTATGCGCCCTCTCCATGACCGAAGCTGCAATCTCGATCCGCGATCTCCAGAAAACCTATGAGGGCGGCAAGCGCGCGCTCGACGGCGTCACGCTCGACGTGCCGCGCGGCGAGATTTTCGGGCTGCTCGGCCCCAATGGCGCCGGCAAGTCCACGATGATCAACATCCTCGCCGGACTGGTGATGAAAAGCGGCGGCAGCGCCTCGATCTGGGGCTTCGACATCGACGCCCATCCGCGCAATGCGAAGCGATCGATCGGCATCGTGCCGCAGGAGATCCTGTTCGATCCCTTCTTCACGCCGCGAGAGGCGCTCGAAATCCAGGCCGGGCTCTACGGAATCCCGAAGGCCGACCGGCGGACGGAGGCGCTGCTGAAGGCGGTGCATCTCGAGGACAAGGCCGACGCTTACGCCCGAACGCTTTCGGGCGGCATGAAGCGCCGGCTGCTCGTCGCCAAGGCGATGGTCCATTCCCCGCCGATCCTCGTCCTCGACGAGCCGACCGCCGGCGTCGATGTGGAGCTTCGCCAGCAATTGTGGGATTATGTGCGCTCGCTCCATGCCCAGGGCGTCACCATCGTCCTCACCACCCATTATCTCGAGGAAGCGCAGGAGCTGTGCGACCGGATCGCGATCATCAACCATGGCCGGTTGATCGCCAATCAGCCGACACGCGATCTCCTCGCCCTGGCGCAGGAAAAGGTCGTGGAGGTCGTTGTCGACCGCGATATCGCGACCGCACCGGAAAATCTCTGCTTCGACAAGATCGAACTGGCCGGCGAGCGGACGCTGACCATTACCTATCGCAAGGACAGGGTGAACGCCGGCGACGTGCTCGCCGCGCTTCAGCGCGAGGGCCTCGGTGTGGTCGACGTCTCGACGCGCGAGGCGGATCTCGAGGACGTATTCCTGAACCTGACCCGCGCCACGCCGGCATAAGGCGCGCACAGGCGGGCGGCGCGAAGAGAGGGGATTGCGCGATGCCGAAGATCGACCTTGCCCGCGTTCCCGAGCGCAAGGGCACCGGCTATCCGGCGCCGTTCGACCGGCCGAGCCGCGACCGCATCCGCCAGCGGATCGGCGACGCCGGCGGTTTGACCGGCTTCGGCGTCAACCTGACGCGGCTGCCTCCCGGCAACTGGTCGAGCCAGCGCCATTGGCATTCGCACGACGACGAGTTCGTTTTCGTGCTGGAGGGCGAGGTCACGCTGATCGAGGATGCGGGGGAAACGGTCCTGCGCGCCGGCGCGTGCGCGGCCTTTCCGAAGAATTCGGGCGACGGCCATCACCTCGTCAACCGATCGGACAGGGATGCGGTCTATCTGGAGATCGGCGGACGCGTGGCGGAAGATGTCACCATCTGCTCCGACATCGACATGATGAGCACGAACGCCGATGGCCGCTTCGTGCACAAGGACGGCACGCCCTATCCCGAGCGCGCCTGAGCCTCAGCGCGGGCGCAAGGGACTGGTCTCGCGCCATGCGGGCGGCGCGTCGGCATCGGCGACCCGCTCGACCAAGGCATAATAGAAGCGGTTGAAATCGGCGGCGGCGGTCCAGTCGATCGGTTGCTGCGGGTCGTCCTGCGGGCGATGATAGCCGGTGCGGTACCATTGCCGGTAGATTCGCTCGCTCTGCGTTCCGGGGCGAAAGCCGAAGACGAAGTTCACCGCCGGCACCCCGGCCTGCATGAAATTCCAGTGATCCGAGCGGCGCAGGAGGTTGCGCTCGGGCTCCGGATCGTTCTGCACCGCGAAGCCCAGCGTCGCGGCGATCGCGCGCGCGTCGGCGCCCAGGCTTGAATCGTCGAGGCCGTGGACGGTCAGCAGCTCGAGCGGGAAGATCGGGCGGAGCTGATCGAGATTGATGTCGGCGGCGAAATGCGGTGCGGTGGCCGGCCGGTGCGCGACCAGCCATTTCGAGCCGAGCAGCCCCTTTTCCTCGCCCGTCACCGCGGCGACCAGCAGCGGCCGGCGAAAGCCGTGGCCGTGGCGCCGCTCGATCATATGGACGATGAGCGCGACATAGGCCGCATCATCGAGCGTGCCGTTGTAGAGCCGGTCGCCATCGACCGCCCGGCCATAGCCATAGCCGTCGAGATGGGCGGTGAGGACGATCGGTTGATCGGCCAGCGCCGGATCGGTGCCCGGAAAGAGGCCGATCACATTCTTCGATGAATAGGTGCGACGCGCCAGCGTGAAGCGCGCGGTGAACCGGCCCGGCGCGTCGAAGGAGGGGAGCGCCCGGCCCGACGCGCCGTCCGCGATCAGCGCCGACGCGTCGCGACCGCTCCCCGCCAGCATGGCGCCGAGCGCGTCGGCATTGAGCGCGAAGCTCGGCAGGGACGGCTGCGGGCGCGTCTCGCCGGCGATCCAGACGCTGCGCGCATAGGCGAAGGGCCAGCGCGGCGGTTCGACGGTGAAGCCGGGATCGGCGATCACCGCGACCGCGGCGGCGCCGGCCCGGACCAGGGCCGCGGTGCGCTGTGCGGGGGCGGGCATCCCCTCGCGGCGCGAGCCGTGGCAGATCACCAGCTTGCCGCGCACGTCGCCGAGCGCATCGCTCGCGCAATAGCCGCGATAGGCGATCGGGAGATCGAGCGGTGCGCCAACGCTTTCGGGCGTGACCGTGATGTCCTGAAGAAAATCGAGCGGGCGGCCGTCGACGGCGATCGCGGCGTCGCGGACCGCCAGTTCCTCAAGCGGCACGGTCTGGAACCAGCCGCCGCCATCGCCGGCCGGCCGTACGCCCGCCGCGGCCAGCCGCTGCGCAACCAGCGCGGCCGCACGGTCGTACCCCGCCGAGCCGGTGTCGCGCCCCTCCATGCCGTCGTCGGAGAGCGCGACTGCGATCCGCCACCATGTCTCGGTATCCGCGTCACGCGTCGGCGCGGCCGCGACAAGGCTCGCCAGAAGCAGCGGAAGCAAAAGGATTTTCATCGGATCGGCCTCCCGGCTGGCGCTATAGCATGATGGGCTGCGCTGCCCAGCCCGGCCCGCACGGCTTTGACGCTCCCTCGACGCTCGGTTAGGCAAGCGCGTCCATCCGACGGAGCGTCCGGTTTTGTCCAAGGCCATCGAATTCGACGTCCTCGTCATCGGCTCCGGCGCGGCCGGGCTGACGGCGGCGCTCAACCTCGCCGAGCGGTTCAAGGTCGGTGTGATCGCCAAGGGCGCGCTGAACGAAGGCTCGACCGCGCACGCGCAGGGCGGGATCGCCGCGGTGCTGGAGCCCGGCGACACGTTCGAGAGCCATATCGAGGACACGATGATCGCCGGCGCGGGGCTCAACAACCGCGCCACCGTCGAGTTCGTGGTCGAAAATGCGCCGCGCGCGATCGAGCGGCTGATCGATCTCGGCGTGCCGTTCACGATGGCGAACGGAACGAAGGACCTGCATCTCACGCGCGAAGGCGGGCACAGTCATCGCCGCATCGTCCATGTCGACGACGCCACCGGCTGGGCGGTGCAGGAAGCGCTGGAGCGCGCCGCGCGCGATCACCCGAACGTCACGCTCATCCCCGACATGGTCGGCATCGATCTCGTCACCAGCCGCCACGGCGAGCGCTATTCGGGCGATGGCCATGTCTGGGGCGTCTATGCGCTGAACCGGGCGCGCGGGAAGGTGGAGACCTTCACGGCGCGCGCGACGATCCTCGCCACCGGTGGCGCGGGGCGCGTCTATCTCTTCTCGACCGCGCCGAGGGGGGCGACGGGGGACGGCATCGCGATGGCGTGGCGCGCGGGCTGCCGCGTCTCCAACATGGAGTTCATGCAGTTCCACCCGACCTGCCTCTACAATCTGGAGGTCAAGAACTTCCTGATCACCGAGGCGGTGCGCGGCGAAGGCGGCCAGCTCAGGATTCCCGCGACCGGCCATCGCTTCATGCCCGATTTCGACGAACGCGCCGAGCTCGCCCCGCGCGACGTGGTGGCCCGCGCGATCGACCATGAGATCAAGCGGCTCGGCCTCGATTATGTCCATCTCGACATCAGCCACCGCGAACCCGACTTCGTGAAGCAGCATTTCCCGAATATCTATTCGAAGCTGCTGGGGCTTGGCATCGACATCACCCGCGATCCGATCCCGGTCGTGCCCGCGCAGCATTATACGTGCGGCGGCGTGGTCATCGATCTCGACGGGCGGACGGACCTGCCCGGCCTCTATGCCGCGGGCGAGGTCAGCCAGTCGGGCCTGCACGGCGCGAACCGCCTTGCCTCCAACTCGCTGCTCGAATGTTTCGTGTTCGGCGAGGCGGCGGCGCGCCATATCGCCGCGCACTGGGACGATCTGCCGGCCCCGCCGCCGATCCGCCCCTGGGACGAAAGCCGCGTCACCGATTCCGACGAGGAGGTGGTGATCAAGCAGAACTGGACCGAGATTCGCCGCTTCATGTGGAACTATGTCGGCATCGTGCGGACCACGAAGCGGCTGGAGCGCGCGGCTCACCGGATCAAGATGATGACCGACGAGGTCGATGATTATTACGGCCATTTCCGCGTGACGCCGGACCTGGTGGAACTGCGAAACCTGCTCCAGATCGCCGACCTGATCGTCCGCTCCGCGCTCCACCGCCACGAGAGCCGCGGGCTGCATTACACGCTGGATTATCCGAAAACCCTGGCGAGGGCGGTGGATACGGTGCTGGCCCCCTAGCGGCCCGAGCGCCTCGACTACGACCCCAGAAACGCCCTCAGCGCCACCTGGAAGCGGGCCGGCTGGTCGAGCATCACCATGTGGCCGCTGCCGTCGATGCGGACCAGGCGTTTTGACCGGGCGGGGGCGTAGGCACGGGCGAAATCGCGGTCGAGGACCGCCCGGGCCTGCGGCGTCGGCGAGGCGTAGATCACCGTCAACGGCGCGGCGATGCGGGGGAGCTGCGGCGTGAGATCGATGGCGGCGAGCTCGTCCATCGCGCGGGCGACGACATCGGGATCGCTGCGGTGGCCGGGATCGGGCGGGCTGAACGCGCCGATCACATTGGCGAAGAGCTGGCGCCCGCCCGGCGTCGCGATCATCGATCGAAGCTGGTCGGCGAGCGGACCGAGATTGGTGTCGCCGCCGAACAGGCCGGCGGGCCGCGGCATCATGTCGACGACCATCAGCCGCCCGACCAGGCCCGGGTGCCGCGCCGCGAGCATCATCGCGAGCGTCCCGCCCATCGAATGGCCGACGATCGCCGGGCGGTTGAGCCCGGCGGCGGCGATGTAGCGCGCGATCTCCTCCTCCAGCGGGAGCAGGATCGGCCCCCGCGCATTCCCGCGCGCCGGCTCGCCGGCGAATCCGGCCACCTGGACGAGGTGATAACGGCGCCCCGGCAGCGCCCGCACCGTCGAATACCAGACGTCGCGCCCCGAGGTGAGACCGGGGATCAGCACCACGTCCGGCCCGCGACCGCTCACCTGGACCGAAAAGCGGGTCGGCCGGAACGGCGCGCGCTGCGCGAAGGCCGGCATAGCGGCGAGAGCGAGTCCGCAAAGAAGGAAAAGACGACGATCCATGCCTATATAGGTAGCGGCGCCGGTTGAACCGCGCCTGACCTTTGTCATCGACCTGGCGGTTTGCACCCGCGTCCCCTTCGTCTAGACCTGAGCCTTATGCCCGCACCGCACCTCTATCTCGTCGACGGTTCGTCCTATATCTTTCGCGCCTTCCACAGGCTGCCGCCGCTGACCAACAAGCATGGCCTGAATGTCGGCGCGGTCTATGGCTATACGACGATGCTGTGGAAGCTCGCCGACAGCCTCAACAAGGCGGACGGGCCGACGCACCTCGCGGTGATCCTCGACGCCTCGGAAAGCACCCATCGCAACGAGCTGTTCGACCAGTACAAGGCCAACCGCCCGCCGCCGCCGCCCGAGCTGGTGCCGCAATTCCCGCTGATCCGCGACGCGACTCGCGCCTTCTCCATCCCCTGCCTCGAAGAGAAGGGGCTGGAGGCGGACGACATCATCGCCTGCTACGTGATGGCGGCCAAGGCGGCGGGATGGCAGGTGACGATCGTCTCCTCCGACAAGGACCTGATGCAGCTTGTCGAGGACGGCAAGGTCGACATGCTCGACACGATGAACGATCGCCGCATCGGCGTCCCCGAGGTGTTCGACAAATTCGGGGTCGGGCCGGACCAGGTGGGCGAAGTGCTGGCCCTGATGGGCGACAGCGTCGACAATGTGCCGGGCGTTCCGGGGATCGGGCCCAAGACGGCGTCGAAGCTGATCCAGGAATATGGCACGGTGGAAGCGGTGCTGGCGGCCGCGCCGGAGATGAAGCCGTCCAAGATGCGCGACAATCTGATCGCCCATGCCGACATGGCGCGATTGTCGCACCAGCTCGTCCGCCTGGTCTGCGACGCGGCCCTGCCGGCGCCGCTCGAAGACTTGTCGATCAAGGGCATACCCGAGGCGCCGCTGCGCGAATTCCTGGAGCATCACGGCTTCCGCTCGCTGCTCGCGCGATTGGGCGCGCAGGCGCAGGCGGCCGCTCCGGCGCCGGCCCGAAGCGCGCTTCCCGAGCCGTCGCCGGAGCCAGCGATCGACCGATCGCTCTATGAGACCGTGGCCGACGAGGCGGCGCTGGCGCGCTGGATCGACGCCATCCAGGCCCGCGGGCTGGTGGCGATCGACACCGAGACCGACGGCCGCGACTGCGTCAGCGCAAGGCTGGTCGGCATCAGCCTCGCGACCGATCCCAACAAGGCCTGCTACATCCCGCTCGAGCATGGCGGCGACGACATGTTCGCCGAGCGCCCGCCGCAGCTCGACGCGGCGCTGGTTCTGGAGCGCCTGAAGCCGCTGCTCGAGGACGAGGCGATCCTCAAGATCGGCCACAATCTCAAATATGACTGGGTGGTCTTCGCGCGGCGCGGCATCACGCTTGCCCCTTATGACGACACGCTGGTGATGAGCTTCAACCTCGATGCCGGCGGGCTCAACAGCCACGCGCTCGACGATCTCGCGAAGAAGCATCTCGATCACGAATGCATCTCGTTCAAGTCGCTGTGCGGCACGGGGCAGAAGCAGATCACGTTCGACAGGGTACCGGTCGAGCGGGCGACGGAATATGCCGCGGAGGATGCCGACGTGGCGCTGCGCCTGTGGCATCGTTTCCGCCCGCGCCTCGCGTTCGAAAAGGTGACCCGGGTCTACGAACTGGTCGACCGGCCGATGGTCAGCGTCATCGGCGGCATGGAGCAGAGCGGCGTGCGGATCGACCGGGCGGTGCTGAGCGAGCTTTCGGCGGCGTTCAACACCCAGATCGCCGATCTGGAGGCGCGGATCCATGCCGAAGCGGACGGCCCGTTCACCATCGGATCGCCGCAGCAGCTTGGCGAGATCCTGTTCGGCCGGATGGGCCTGTCCGGCGGTCGCAAGGGCAAGTCGGGCACCTGGTCCACCGACCAGAACGAGCTCGAGCGGCTGGAGCGCGAGGGCGTGCCGATCGCGCGGCTGGTGCTCGAATGGCGGCAGCTCACCAAGCTCAAGTCCACCTATACCGACGCGCTCCAGGAGCAGGTCAACAAGACGACCGGGCGGGTCCACACCAGCTACAGCCTGTCGGGCGCGCAGACCGGGCGGCTCGCATCCACCGATCCCAATCTCATGAACATCCCGATCCGCACCGAGATCGGCCGGCGCATCCGCGACGCCTTCATCGCCGATCCCGGATTCGTGATGATGGCGGCGGATTACAGCCAGATCGAACTGAGGCTCGCCGCGCATATGTGCGACGTCCCGGAGCTCAAGGCGGCCTTCGCGGCTGGCGAGGACATCCACAATCGCACCGCGCAGGAATTGTTCGGCGCGGTCGATCGCGACACGCGCGCGCGCGCCAAGACGATCAACTTCGCCATCCTCTACGGCATTTCGCGCTGGGGCCTGGCCCAGCGGCTCGAGACGACGCCCGAGGAAGCGCAGTCGATCATCGACCGCTATTTCGAACGCTTCCCGGGCATCCGCGCCTATATCGGCGAGACGCTCACCCACGCGCGCGAGAGCGGATTCACGACCACGCTCTTCGGGCGCAAGACCCATTTTCCGCGCCTCAGGAGCAACGTCCAGCACGAACGCCAGGGCGCCGAGCGCGCCGCCATCAACGCGCCGATCCAGGGCACCGCGGCCGACATCATCAAGCGCGCGATGGCGCGGATGGGCCCGGCCTTGGCCGCCGAAGGCCTGGGCGAGGTGCGGATGCTGATGCAGGTCCATGACGAACTCGTCTTCGAAGTGCCCGAGAACGATGTGGACCGCGCGCGCGATGTCGTCCGACGGGTGATGGAAAGCGCGGCCGAACCGGCGGTGAAGCTTTCGGTGCCATTGGGTGTAGAGGTCGGCGTCGGCCCGAACTGGGGCGCAGCGCATTGAGCAGCGTCGAGGGGGCGCCGGCCGACGATATCGCCGCCCTGGCCAAGGGCGGGCGGACGAACTTCTTCGGCTTCCTGCTGCGGCTGGCGGCGCGCCTGCCCTTCCTGTTCATCGCCGGGCGATTCTACGGGCCGGACCTGCTCGGCCGCTTCGCCTATGCGGTCATCATCGTCGAATTCGCGGCGACGCTGGCGAACATCGGGCTGAAGCGCGGCCTGGCGCAGCAGCTGTCGACCACCGATCGCCCGCATGTTCATGCGGTGTGGGACGGCCTCGCCGCCGCCTTCATCGCATCGGCGGCGGCGAGCGCGATCCTGATGGTCTTTCCGCAGGCGATGTTCCCGCACAACGACATGCGCGGGGCCGAATGGCTCTTGCCGCTCGTCATCTTCGCGATCGCGGGCGCCGATGTCGCGCTGGCCGCGCTCGCCTACCGCCATGACGTCGCATCGACCGTCCATGCCCGCGCCATCGTCGAGCCGTGGACCATCAGCATCGCCGCCGGCGCCTTCGCGCTCGTCCATTCACGCGACGGGCTGATCCTCGCTTATGTGATCTCGGTCTGCGCCGGCCTCGCCACCTCGCTGTGGCGGCTCGGGCGAAGCTATGGCCTGCCGCGCGGCTGGATCCCGCGGCCGGCCCGGGTGATGGCGCTGGCGCGCACCAATGTGCCGCTCGCCGCCGCGGATGCGATCGAATGGGGATCGCGCCGGCTGGACATCGCCATCCTCGGCCTCTTCGTCGCGCCTTATTATGTCGGCGTCTATTATGTGGCGCAGCAGGTCGCCTCGCTCCCGCAGAAGCTGAAGACGAGTTTCGATCCGATCCTCGCGCCGGTCATCACCCAGCGGCTTGCGGAAGGCGACAGGCCCGCGGTGGCGCGGCAGGTGCGCCAGGTCGGCTTCTGGATCATCGCGGCGCAGACCGGCATCGCCCTCGCGCTCGGCATACCCGGCGAGGCGGTGATGGGCCTCGTCGGCCCCCAATTCGTCGGCGGCACCGGCGCGCTCGCCTTCCTGCTCGCCGCCGAGGCGGTCGCGGCGACGGCGGCGGTTTCGGAGGCGGCGCTCGTCTACGTCGCGCGGCACCGCAACCTGCTCATCTCGCTGGCGATGATCGGCGTCCAGGCCGTTCTGACGGTCGCGATCATCCTGATCGTGAGGGCGCTGCACTGGCCGCAGGCCTACCAGGCCGCCAGCGCCGCGCTTGCCCTCGCGCTTGCGCTCGGCTGCGCGTCGGTCGCGAAGGCGCGGCTGCTCGCGCGGCTGCTCGATGCGCCGGTGCAGGGCTGGCGCTGGCCGCTCGCCTGGGCCGCGGCGGCCGCCGTCGCCGTCGGTGCGCTGTTCACCGCGCTCCCCCACAGCCTGGAATGGGCGCAGCTGGTCTTCGGCGTCCCGGTGATCCTCCTCGTCTTCGGCGCGATCGTCTGGCGCCGGGGCTTCACCGCCGAGGATCGGGTGCTGTTCCGCCTGCGCGGCGGCGAGGCCCCGACCCTGCCGACCGGGGAATTGCCGACGCCCTGACGATCAGTGGCGGAAATGCCGCATGCCGGTGAAGACCATCGCCAGCCCGGCCTCGTCGGCGGCGGCGATCACTTCGTCGTCGCGGATCGATCCGCCCGGCTGGATCACCGCGGTCGCCCCCGCCTCGGCGGCGGCAAGCAGGCCATCGGCAAAGGGGAAGAAGGCGTCGGAGGCGACGGCGGACCCGATCGTGCGCGGCTCGCTCCAGCCGGCCTTATCCGCCGCGTCCTTCGCCTTCCAGGCGGCGATCCGCGCGGATTCGAGCCGGTTCATCTGCCCGGCGCCGATCCCGGCGGTCGATCCGTCCTTCGCGTAGACGATGGCGTTCGACTTGACGTGCTTGGCGACCGTCCAGGCGAACAGGCAGTCGGCCAGCTCCCGCTCGCTCGGCGCGCGTTTCGTCACCACCTTGAGATCATCCTTCGTCACCCGGCCGAAATCGCGCGACTGGACCAGGAAGCCACCGGCGATCGACTTCATCGCCTTCGCCTTGCGGGCTGGATCGGGGAGCGTCCCGGTGAGCAGCAGGCGCAGGTTCTTCTTCTTCGCGAACACCGCCTTCGCGGCATCGTCGGCCCCGGGGGCGACGACGACCTCGGTGAAGATTCCCGAAATCGCCTCGGCGGTCGGTCCGTCGAGCGGGCGGTTGACCGCGATGATGCCGCCGAAGGCCGACACGGTGTCGCAGGCGAAGGCCGCCGCATAGGCCTCGGCCAGGGTCGCGCCGGTCGCGACGCCGCACGGATTGGCATGTTTGACGATGACGACCGTCGGCGGCCCGTCGCGAAACTCGCTGACCAGCTCCAGCGCCGCATCGGCATCGTTGTAATTGTTGTAGCTGAGCTCCTTGCCCTGGACCTGCTCGGCCGCGGCGATCGTGCCCGCTGGCGTGCCGCCGGCCGGCACATAGAGCGCCCCCATCTGGTGCGGATTCTCGCCGTAGCGCATCTCTGAGCGCTTCGTCATCGCGATGGCGACGCGATCGGGGAAGCGTTCGCCCTGGTCGACATGGGCGAACCAGCCGGCGATCGCGGCATCATAGGCCGCGGTCGCGGAGAAGGCCTTTGCGGCGAGACGCTTGCGAAGATCGAGCGACGTCATGCCGCCGCTTGCATCCAGCGCTTCGATGAGCGCGCCATAATCCGCCGGATCGGTGACGATCGTCACATAGCCATGATTCTTCGCGGCCGAGCGGACCATCGAGGGGCCGCCGATGTCGATATTCTCGATGATCTCGTCGCGGCCCGCGCCACGCGCCACCGTCTGCGCGAAGGGATAGAGATTGACCACGACCAGATCGATCGCGCCGATGCCGTGTTCGGCCATCGCGGCGGCATGTTCGGGATCGTCGCGAACCGCGAGCAGGCCGCCATGCACCTTCGGGTGAAGCGTCTTGACCCGCCCGTCCATCATCTCGGGAAAGCCGGTGAGCTCGGAAATGTCGCGGACCTCCAGCCCTGCCTCGCGCAGCGCGGCGGCGGTGCCGCCGGTCGAGACGAGCTCGACGCCGTGGCGGGCAAGCGCCCGGCCGAGATCGGCAAGGCCGGTTTTGTCGGAAACGGAAAGCAGGGCGCGCGCGATCTTCACGTCGGTCATGTCGGGTCCCGGATTAGAGGAATGTCCGGCCCCCTTATCGCCATGCCGGACCGGTTTCAGCATTCATTTTCGCCGCGCCCGTTCGAACGCTCAGCCCGCGCGCTTCAGCTCCCAGGAGATGGTCATGCCGTCGGGCGGCGTCTCCCCGCTGACGGCGAGCTGGAGCGTGCCGTGCGGCCGCGCCTCCCCGTCGATCCAGAGACTGTCCTCGACCGAGAGCTGGCCGCCGCGGCAGCGGAATTGCCAGACGTTGGTGCCGCGAAGCCGCAGGATCGCGCCCTGGCCGTCGGCGGTCGGGGTGACCTCGACATTGGGGGCGAGATGAAAGCGGACCGTGAACGGGACCAGCCCCGCCTTGCGGCGTCGCTCCGCGGCGATCAGCCGGTCCTCGCCGACGACGCTGCGGCCATCGGGCGAGAGCGTGAGCCGGCGTTCGTGGACGAGGCCGTAGCGGCGCACATAGCCGTCATGGCTCGCCTCCACGCGCAGGATGCCGGCCGTGTCGTCGCGCGACATCTCGACCTCCGCGACGCCCTTGCCGAGCGACCCGTCCGGATGGATTGCGGTCGAATTGCGGTCGCCAAGCGTCAGCGTGGAATGGGCGGCCGTCGTCCTCAGCGCGAACACCAGCTCGGAGGGGATCGCCCCGATCGCCTCGCCGACGCCGCCGCAATTGACGATCAGCCGGTTCGGCCCGTCGCTGAGCTCGAAGGCGAGCGTCGAGGCGCAGCCGCCGGAGAGCGCGCGCGGCGGCGGCGGCGGCGCGGCGTCGAAGACGAGCACGCTCTGTCTGGCGTGGAGCCGCTGATAACCCCATCCGCGCGCCTGCCGCAGCGCCCGGCTGTCGATGCCCGATGCGGCGACGGCGGCGAGGACGCGGCGGCGGTTGGCCATGTTCCCGCCCTGCCAGCTCGACAGCTCGTCGTCGCCGAGCACGACCGACAGCAGCGCACCAAGCGCGGCGGCCAGCGCCTCCGCCAGCAGCTCCGGCACCTCGCGGCGCGAGGCGATATAGACGGCGCGCAGCTGCGACAGCGTCTCGACAAGGGCGAGCTGCTCGATCGGCGCGCGGCTGACCAGGCCGCCATCGTCGCTCATCGCGAGCGCGAGCGCGCGGGCCAGCCCCGCCTCGCCCGACCGCAGCCGCGCCGGGCCGCCCTGGACGACAAGCGCCGCGGCGATCACCCCGCACCAGGCGACGATCCGGCCGAGCCCCGGCGCGACCTTGTCGGCGCCGCGATCGAGATGACGCGCGCCGCGCGCAAGCGTGTAGAGAACGGAGGAGCGATAGACCGGGTCGCGGCTCGAGAGGATGTAGGGCGCATAAGCGGTCCAGAAGAGGATCCGCCGGCCCCACAGATCGGCGCGCCAGGCGGGCTCGCTCACCGTCTCGCCATGCGCGGCGATCCAGCGGGCGGTCAGCGCCTCCGCGATCTTGGCGCCGCGCTCCCGCGTCGCCGCGGCGGCGAGGTCGCGAAGCCAGGCGAAGCTGTGGAGATACTGATCGAAATCGGCCGGCCGCCCGAGCGTGGTGAAGTCGAGTTCCGCGACGGCAAGCTCGGTGCCGCCATGACGCACCGTTCCTGAAAGCAGCGCCGCCCCGGCGCTCTTGTCGCCGGCGACGGGGTCCTTCGGCACGCATAGCAGACGAAGCGGCATCCGTCCGCGCAGCCGCAGGCGGTGCAGCGGCGTGCGCCAGGCCGTGCGGTGGAGCCGGTAGCCGAGCCGCTCGAACAGCGAGAGGCCCCGATCGTCGCCAACCCGGATCAGCCGCTTTCCGGGCTCGATCCCGTCATCGCCCGGAACGTCGATCGGGTCCATCAGGCTCATCCGCCCCTCAGCGCGCGGATGTTCGCGGCATAAGCGTCGGGCCCGCCCTTGAAGGTCGCGGTGCCGGCGACAAGCGCGTCGGCCCCCGCCTCGACGATGCGGCGGCAATTGCCCTGATCGACGCCGCCGTCCACCTCGAGGTCGACGGCAAGCCCGAGCTTGTCGATCCGGCCGCGGATCGCCTCGATCTTCCTCAGCTGGCTTTCGATGAAGCTCTGGCCGCCGAAGCCCGGATTGACGCTCATCACGAGGACGAGGTCGATCTCCTCGAGCAGATAGTCGAGCGCCTTGGCCGGCGTTGCCGGATTGAGCGAGATGCCGGCGCGCTTGCCGAGCTTGCGGATCGCCTGGACGGTGCGGTGGACGTGCGGCCCCGCCTCCGGATGGACGGTGATCGTGTCCGCCCCGGCCTCGGCAAAGGCTTCAAGGAAGGGATCGATCGGGGAGATCATCAGGTGGACGTCGAACGGCTTGGCCGTGTGCGCCCGAAGCGCCTTCACCACCGCCGGGCCGATGGTGAGGTTGGGGACGAAATGCCCGTCCATGACGTCGACGTGGATCCAGTCGGCGCCCGCCTCGTCGACGGCGCGGACCTCCTCGCCGAGGCGCGCGAAATCGGCCGAGAGGATGGACGGGGCGATACGGACGGGTTGCTGCACGGCGCGAATCTAACATCCGCGCGACTCGCTGGGCAAGGAAGCGGGCGGACTTATCCCCGGCTAATTGCGCCGGAAACGCGCCAGATAGAAAGCATCGGCGCCGCCCGCCTCTTCATGGGCCCCCGGCAGGATACGCTCCGACTCCTCGAGGGTAAAATCGGGGCGGCTTGCGGCGAAAGCGCTGGCCACCGCTTCGCCTTCCTCCGGCTCCAGCGAGCAGACCGAATAGACGAGCGCGCCGCCGGGCTTCAGCCAGTCCGCCGCGCGGGCGAGCATCGCGCCCTGCGTCTGGGCGAGCGCGGCGATGGCGCGCGGACGGACGCGGTGGAGCACATCGGGATGGCGGCGGAAAATGCCGGTCGCCGAGCAGGGTGCATCGAGCAGGATCGCATCCACCGGTGCCGGCGGCGTCCAGCGCATCACGTCGGCAGTGATGATCTCGGCCGCAAGCCCGGTGCGGCCGAGATTGTCGGCAAGTCGCGCCAGACGACTTTCGGACGAATCCACCGCGGTGACGCGCCAGCCAGCGGCGGCGAGCTGCATCGTCTTGCCGCCCGGCGCGGCGCACAGATCGAGGACGATACGCCCATGCCCCTCGCCGAGGAGGCGCGCGGGGCGCGAGGCGGAAATGTCCTGGACCCAGAAGCGGCCCTCCGCGAAGCCGGGCAGGCTGGTGACATTCGTCCCGCGCGGCAGCCGCAAATGACCGGGGGCGAGGCTGATTCCGTCGAGGGCCGGCGGCGGTCCGGGAAGCGCGAAGGAGAGGTCGAGCGGCGGCGGCGACGCGATCAGGCGCGCGGCGGCCGCGACGACATCCTCGCCCCAGGCCGCGCGCCAGCGGCACGCCACGTCGGCTGGCAGCGTCGGCACCTCGGGCAGCGTCCAGCCGGCCCGCATTGCCGCGCCGAACACGCCATGGACCAGCCGGCGCGGGCCGCCGTCGACCAGCGGCAGGACGGTCGAGATCGCGGCGTGCGGCGGCGTGCCAAGCGCGAGCGGCTGGACCAGGGCGATCCGGAGCGCGAACCGCGCCTTTGCATCCTCGGCGAGCCGCTGCTTCGTCGCGCGGTCGATGAGTGCGTCGAGATCGGGCAGGCGGCGAAGCGCCTCGGCCGCGATGGCATAAGCGAGGGCGCGGTCTTCGGGTCGGGCGACATCGCGCGCGGCCGAATCGAGCGCGGATTCGAGCGGCAGCCCGCGGCGCAGCACAGCGTCAAGCAGCCGCACCGCCGCGCGGCGCGCGGGCGTTCCTGGCGGATCGGCGGAAATCAGGCGCGCCGCCCGAGCGGATCGAGAGCGCTGGCGCGGGCCAAGGCGGAGCGCTGCGGCGGACCGCCCATTTCGGCGGCGATCGCCTGGAGCGCGGCAATGCGGTTGCCGGTCGCCGGATGGGTCGAGAACAGGCTGTCGCCGCCCTCGAAGCCGGGGACGATATAGAGGGCCGCGACCGCCGGATTGCGCGCCGCGACCGGATTGGGGATGCGCCGCGCGCCCTCCTCAAGCTTGGCGAGCGCCGAGGCGAGCGCGCGCGGGTTGCCGCTGATGAAGGCGCCGCCGCGATCGGCGGAATATTCGCGGGTGCGGCTGATCGCGAGCTGGACGATCATCGCCGCGAAGGGCGCGACGATCACCGCGAGCAGCAGCGCGATCCAGTTGCGATCACGGCCGCCGCCGAAGAACAGGCCGAAATTGGCGAGCATCGAGACCGCGCCGGCGATGGTCGCGGTCATCGTCATCACCAGCGTGTCGCGATTCTTCACATGGGCGAGCTCATGCGCCATCACCGCCGCCACTTCCTCGCGATCGAGGATCCGAAGCAGGCCGATCGATGCCGCGACGGCGGCGTGAGCGGGGTCGCGGCCCGTGGCGAAGGCGTTGGGCACCGGCGAATCGATCAGATAGACGCGCGGCATCGGCAGGCCCGCGCGCGCGGCGAGGCCGTGGACGATCCCGACCAGCTTCGGGCAGCTTTCCGCCGTCACCTCGCGTGCATCGTGCATCCGAAGCACGATCCGGTCGGCGTTCCAGTAGGTGAACAGGTTCATCCCCGCGGCGAGCAAGAGCGCAACGATCGCGCCGCCGGCGCCGCCGAGCGTATAGCCCAGCCCCATGAACAAGGCGGTCAATGCCGCGAGCAGCATCGTCGTCTTGAAACCGTTCATCTTGCCTTTGCAGCCTCCTCGACCGAAATGTGGGAAGAAGACGCTGCATATTCAAATGGAAACCGGCAATGGCCAAGCGCCCCGCACATCTGAAGCCGCCCGCTTACCTCACCCCCAGCCCGCCAGTGCCTGCGCCGGGCCCGGCCGAGCCCGCGAACGAGCATGGCGGACCCAAGGGGCGCGAGCCGACCCGTTATGGCGACTGGGAGAATAAGGGGCTCTGCTGGGATTTCTGAGCGCGCCCGGGCGGCGACTTTCGGGGTCAGTCGCCTTCGCTCCTGAGCGGGCGCGAAAGCAAGTCGCCCACCACCGTGTCGACCGACGCCTCGCCCGCCAGCAGCGCGCAGACCGCGCTCACGATCGGCATGTCGACGCCCAGCCTTGCCGCTGCCGCCTTCAGCACCGGCGCGGTGAACGCGCCTTCCGCCACCGTGCGGCGGTCGGCGAGGAGATCGGCGGCCGAGCGGCCCTCGCCAAGCCCCTTGCCGAGGCTGAAATTGCGCGACGCGGTGGAGGAGCAGGTGAGCACGAGGTCGCCGAGGCCGGACAGGCCGGCCAGCGTCTCCGCCCGCGCGCCCTTGGCGAGGCCGAAGCGGGTCATTTCGGCGAACCCGCGCGAGATGAGCGCGGCGCGGGCATTCTGGCCGAGGCCGCGGCCCTCGACCACGCCGCAGGCGATGGCGAGCACGTTCTTGACCGCGCCGCCGACCTCGGCACCGGCGACATCGTCGGTATAATAAGGCCGGAAATGCGGGCGCGCGATGCGGGCGATCAGCCGCTCGCCGAGGTCGCGATCCTCCGCCGCCAGGGTGATCGCCGTCGGCAGGCCCCTTGCCACCTCATGCGCGAAGGTGGGGCCGGAGAGGACGGCGACCGGCGAGCCGGGCCGGACGGCGCGGGCGACCTCGTGCATCAAGAGGCCCGTCCCCTCCTCGATCCCCTTGGCGCAGAGCACGAGCGGCTGGCCGCCTGCGGGCAAAGCGGAGAGGACGGCGCGCAGATGCTGCGCCGGCGTGACGACGAGAAATGCGTGGCAATGCGTGAGTTCCGCGAGGTTTTGCGTGGCGCGCAGCGTGGGGCTGAGCGGGATTCCGGGGAGAAAGAGGCGGTTTTCGTGGGACGTGGTGATGGAGTCGACGACGTCGGCTTCACGCGCCCAGATCAGCGTCTGCGCGCCCTCCGCCGCGATGGTCTGCGCCAGGGCGGTGCCCCAGGCGCCGGCGCCGACGATCCCGATCTTCATGCCTTGACCCCCGCGCCGCGCGCCTTTTCCGCCAAGGGATCGAGCGGCCAGCGGGCGCGGGCCGGGGCGTCGAGGCCGTCGATCAGGCCCGCCTCGAACCTGAGCGCGCCGGCCCAGCCGATCATCGCCGCATTATCGGTGCACAGCCACAAAGGCGGGGCGACGAAGGGAAGATCGTGGCGATGCGCGAGATCGGCGAGGGCGGCGCGGATCGCCTGATTGGCCGCGACGCCGCCGGCGACGACGAGCGCGGTGGCTCCGGGCGCGGCGACGATCGCCCGCCGGGTGCGATCGACCAGGCAATCGACCACCGCCTGCTGGAAGGAGGCGGCGATGTCGGCATCGGCATGGCGGCCCGATTCCTTGGCCCGGAGCACCGCGCTCTTGAGCCCGGCGAAGGAGAAATGCGGTTCGTCGCTGCCGACGAGGGGACGGGGCAGCGGCACGGCCGCGGCCTCACCCGCCGCCGCCACGCGCTCGACCGCCGGGCCGCCGGGATAGGCGAGGCCGAGCAGCTTCGCGGTCTTGTCGAACGCCTCGCCGGCGGCATCGTCGATCGTGGTGGCGAGCCGGCGGTAGCGGCCGACGCCTTCGACGAAAAGCAATTGGCAATGGCCGCCCGAGACGAGCAGCAGCAGATAGGGGAAAGCGAGATCCGGATCGGCGAGCATCGGCGAAAGGGCATGGCCTTCGAGATGGTTGACCGCGACCAGCGGCTTGCCGGTGGCGAGCGCGAGGCCCTTGGCGGTGAGGAGCCCCACCATCACCCCGCCGATGAGGCCGGGCCCCGCGGTCGCCGCGATCGCATCGACGTCGCCCAGGCCGACGCCCGCCTCGGCCAGCGCCTCTTCGACGAGGCGCGGCAGGATCTCGACATGGGCGCGCGCCGCGATTTCCGGGACGACGCCGCCATAGGGCCGGTGCGCCGCCTCCTGCCCGGCGAGCCGGTGCGCGAGGATGCGCCGATCCGAGGCGACCAATGCCGCCGCGGTTTCGTCGCAACTGGATTCGATGCCGAGGATCAGGCTCATCATGCTTCCCTGCCACTGTCACAATCGCTAGCACAAGCGCCGCATGACCAGCCCCATCCGGATCGGCACCCGCGGTTCGCCACTCGCCCTTGCCCAGGCGCATATGGTGGCGGACGCGCTCAGCGTCACGCACGGCCTTGCCAGCGAGATCGTGCCGATCACCGCGAGCGGCGACCTGATCCAGGACCGGCCGCTCGCCGATGTCGGCGGCAAGGCGCTGTGGACCAAGGAGCTCGACCGCTGCCTGATCGACGGGCGCACCGACATTTCGGTCCATTCGATGAAGGATGTCGAGACGATCCGGCCGCCGAGCCTCGTCATCGCGGCGATGCTGAAGCGGGCGGACACGCGCGACCGGCTGATCGGCGCGGCGAGCATCGCGGCGCTGCCCAGGGGCGCGGTGATCGGCACCTCATCGCCCCGGCGATCGGCGCAATTGCTGGCGGTGCGTCCCGACCTCAAGCCGGTCACGCTGCGCGGCAATGTCCAGACGCGGCTCGCCAAGCTGGCGCGCGGCGAGGCCGAGGCGACCCTGCTCGCCGCCGCCGGGCTCGACCGGCTCGGCATGGACATCGGCGTCCCGCTCGATCTGCTGCCGGCGCCGGCGCAGGGGGCGATCGGGGTGGAATGCCTGGCCGGCCGCGCGGACCTGATGCGCCTCCTCGCCGCGATCGACGATGAGGAGACGCATCGGTGCGTCGCGGCGGAACGCGCCTTCCTGCTCGCGCTCGGCGGCGATTGCCATTCGGCGGTCGCGGCGCTGGCCACGGTCGTCGACGGATCGGTGATCCTGCGCGCGCAGATTCTCAGCGCGGATGGGCGGGAGGTGCGATCGGGCGAAAGCGCCGACCCCGCCGAGCTTGCCGCGCGGCTGCTGGCGCAGGCGAGCCCGGCGCTCCGCGCGATGTTCGCGGGACCATGAGGCCGCTGCTGATCCTTCGCCCACAGCCCGGCGCGGATGCGACCGCCGCGCGCGCGTCGGCGATCGGCCTGCGTCCCGTCATCGCGCCGCTCTTCGCCATCCGCGCCTTGCCATGGACATGTCCGCAGGCCGCGTTCGAGGCCGTGATACTGACCAGCGCCAATGCGGCGCGGTGCGGAGGCGACGGCATGACGTCATTGCGTCACCTGCCCTGCCATGCGGTTGGCGAAGCAACGGCGCAGGCGGCACGCGCCGCCGGCTTCACCGATGTGCGGACCGGCCCGGCCGACGGCGCCGCGCTGATCGCGGCGATGCGCGCGGACGGCATCGCCTCCGCGCTCCACCTGTGCGGCGCCGACCGCACCGATCTTGCGCCGGCCGGCATCGCGATCGTCGAAATCCCCGTTTATGCCGCCGATCCGGTGGACCGGCTGCCGGAGGCGGCAAAGGCCGCGCTCGAACGCGGCGCCGTCGCGCTGCTCCATTCGTCGCGGGCGGCGACGCTGTTCGCGCGGCTGGCCGACGCGTGGCGGACGCGGACCCGCATCGCCGCGATCAGCCCGGCCGCCGCGCAGGCCGCCGGGGCGGGATGGGCGGATATCGCAATCGCGCAAAGGCCGCGCGACGAAGCGTTGCTGGAGCTTGCCGCCAAGCTGTGCCAGACTGGCGACGACGAATGAGAGCGGGCGAGGCATGAACGGCGAATATGAAGCGATCGACAGCGCGCCGCCACGCCGGCCGATCGGCCTTTATGCGTTGCTCGCCCTGTTCTGCTTCCTGCTCGGCGTCGCCGCGATGGGCTGGCTGCTGACACACTGGCAGGAGGGCGCGCGGATGCTCGGCGTCGCCCAGGCACCGCCGCCCGCGGCCCAGACCCCGCAGCCGCGGAGCCAGACGCAGGCGCAGGCGCCGTCCGCGCTCGTCCAGCCCGCATCCTCGCCGTCCGCCGCGAGCCCCGGCGACGCCGATGCGCCGCAGCGCGTGATCATCGATCCCGAGGTCTCGCGCCGGGTGAGCGCGCTCGAGCAGCGGATGAGCGAGATCGACCTTCAATCGCGATCGGCCGTCGGCAATGCGGACCGGGCCGAAGGGCTGCTCGTCGCCTTCGCGGCCCGGCGCGCGCTCGATCGCGGCGTCGGCCTCGGCTTCCTCGAAGGGCTGCTCCGCCAGCGATTCGGCCAGTCGCAGCCGCGCGCCGTCGGCATGATCATCCTTGCCGCGCAACATCCGGTGACCCTGCAGGACCTGCAGACCGAGCTTCAGGACCTCGCGCCCCGCCTGATCGGCCCGCCGAGCGGTGCCGGCTGGTGGCAGGCCTTCACGGCGCAGCTCGGCACGCTGATCACGGTGCGCCGCGCCGGATCGCCGTCCCCGGAGCCGGCCGAGCGGCTGCGCCGCGCCCGCCAGCGGCTGGAGGTCGGCCAGGTCGATGTCGCGCTGGCCGAGGTGATGCGCCTGCCGGGCCGCGCCCGCGCCGCCGACTGGATCCGCAAGGCCCGGCTCTATGCCGATGCGCGCGCCGCGCTCGACACGATCGAGACCGCCGCCCTGCTGGAGCCCCGCGCCGGCGAAGGGCCGCCCGCCGCCCAGCCGGGCGCCTCGGCGCCAGCGCCGGCCGCGCAGCCGGCCCCGGCCGAGACCCGCTAGATTTCGATCAGGGCGTAAGGCCGCCCGGTCGCCGCCGACGCCACCATCGTCGCGCAATTGTAGACGGGCGTGCCGCGGGGCGTCCGCCCCCGGTGGGCGCCGCGATGGGCGTGGCCGTGGACGACCGCGGCGACATGATCGAAGCGGTCGATCGCATCGGCGAGCCGCGAACAGCCGAGGAAGGGATAGATTTCGAGCGGCTCGCCCTCCAGCGTGTCGACGACCGGAGAATAATGGAGGATGGCGACGCTTCGTTCGGTCTTGAGCGATCGGAGCGCGTTTTCGAGCCGGCGGACCTCGTCCAGCGCGGCATCGACGAAGGCCTTGATCGGCGCCTCGCCGAACGCGCCGAGCTCGCCCCGGCCGAATCCGCCGAGAAAGCCCTTCACCCCGGCGAAGCCGACGCCTTCGACGATCACCGCCTGTTCGGACAGCACCGTGACGCCGGCCGAATGGAGGATCCGTGCCACCTCCTCCGGCTGGCCGCATTCATAATCGTGATTGCCGAGCACGGCGAGCGCGGGGATGGTGCAGGCGCGCAGATCCTCCGCCAGTATCTCGGCCTCGCGCGGCTTGCCGAAATTGGTGAGATCGCCGCACAGGGCGACGACATCGGCCTCCCGCGAAATCTCATCGAACATGTCGCGATAGCGATGCTCGCTCGCCTCGGTGACGTGCAGGTCGCCGACCGCGGCGAGGCGCAGCGGCTCAGAGCTTTGGCTCATGGCGCTCCTCGATCCCCTTGCCGACGACATCGGCGAAGCCCCATTCGGTGATGTCGGTGATATAGTCGCGCGGGGAGAAGAGGCGGCCACGGCAGATCTGCATCCGCGCGGTCGGCATCTCGGCCTGGGCGTGGAGGCGATCGAGCAATTCGTCGAGCAGCCAGCGCGGGATGCACTCGCGCATCGTCGGGTAGATGAAGCGGAAATTGAGGACGTGGCCGAGCAGCACCTCCCAATAGAGTTCGAGCGCGTTGAGCAGGCGGCGCCAGTCGATCTCCGCATGCTTCTTGAGGATCACATGGGCGACATCCGCCCCGTCATAGCGGTAGCGGTCCTGCAGGAAGATCTTGGAGAGCACGAACTCGGTCGGCGGGGTGATCCGCACGTTGGTGCCGTAGACCTCGACCTCATAGGCCTCGGCGAACCAGTCCTCGGTCACCGGGATGCTGGCGGTCGAGATATTGTAGATGACGTCGAAGAAGTGGCGATCGTCCTTCCAGACCTTCCCGATCCAGCGTTCGTCCTCGATATCGATTCGATAACCGCGCGCCTTGAAGAAGCCGAGGATCTTCGGCGCGTCCGACGGCTTGCAGAAGATGTCGAGATCCTTGGTCGGGCGGACGATGCCGGTGTAGCAGGCGAGCGCATAGGTGCCCGACAGCAGGAAGGGCAGGCCCGATTCGCCCAGCAGGCGCAGGCATTCGACATAGAAATCGACCGCGTCCGGCGGCGGCTCGAAGGCCGAATGGTCCAGCGCTGGAAGCTGCGTGCTCATGGCGGATCGAAAACGGCGCGCCCGTGCAAAGCGTTCCGCCGCCGATCCGGACGAGCAGATGGAGCCGGCTGGGCCGGCCCCGTGCGCGGTCAGAGCTTTTCGGTGAGCTCGGGGACGATCTTGAAGAGGTCGCCGACCAGGCCGATGTCGGCGACCTGGAAGATGGGGGCGTCTTCGTCCTTGTTGATGGCGATGATGGTCTTGGAGTCCTTCATGCCGGCGAGATGCTGGATCGCGCCGGAGATGCCGATCGCGATATAGACTTCGGGGGCGACGATCTTGCCGGTCTGGCCGACCTGATAGTCGTTGGGCGCATAGCCGGCATCGACCGCGGCGCGGCTGGCGCCGACGCCGGCCTTCAATTTGTCGGCGAGCGGATCGATGAGCGCGTGGAACTGCTCCGACGAGCCGAGCGCGCGGCCGCCCGAGACGATCACCCTGGCGCTGGTCAGCTCCGGCCGCTCGGACTTCGAGAGCTCCGCGCCGACGAAGCTGGAGAGCCCGGCATCGCCGCCGCCGGAGACCGGCTCGACGCTGCCCGATCCGCCGCTTGCCGCCGCCTTCTCGAATGCGGTGGTGCGGACGGTGATGACCTTCCTGGCATCGGACGATTTCACCGTCGCGATCGCGTTGCCGGCATAGATCGGCCGGGTGAAGGTGTCGGGCCCTTCGACCGACAGGATGTCGCTGACCTGCATGACATCGAGCAAGGCGGCGACGCGCGGCGCGACATTCTTGCCGGTGGTCGTCGCCGGCGCGACGAAATAATCGCCATGGTCCTTCATCAGCGCGGCCGCGACCGGCGCGACATTCTCGGCCAGCTGGTGCGCATAGGCCGCATCGTCGGCGACATGGACCTTGGCAACGCCGGCGATCTTCGCGGCGGCCTCGGCAACCGGCCCGACGCCCTGGCCGGCGACCAGCGCATGGACCTCGCCGAGCTTCGCCGCGGCGGTGACGGCGGCAAGCGTCGCGTCCTTGATCGCGCCGCCTTCATGTTCGACGAGGACGATCGCGACGCTCATGCCACCACTCCCAGATTCTTCAGCTTGCCGATCAGTTCATCCACGTCCGCGACCTTGACGCCGGCCTGGCGCCGGGGCGGCTCGCTCACCTTGAGCGTGGTGAGCCGCGGGCTCGTGTCGACGCCATAATCCGCCGGCGCCTTGGTCGCGAGCGGCTTGGACTTGGCCTTCATGATGTTGGGCAGGCTCGCATAGCGCGGCTCGTTCAGGCGAAGATCGGTGGTGACGACCGCCGGCGTGTTCAGCCGCACCGTCTCCAGCCCGCCATCGACCTCGCGGGTCACGTCCACCTTGTCGCCGGCGAGCTCGACCTTCGAGGCGAAGGTGCCCTGCGGCCAGCCGAGCAGGGCCGCCAGCATCTGCCCGGTCTGGTTCGAATCATCGTCGATCGCCTGCTTGCCGAGAATGACAAGGCCCGGCTGCTCCTCGTCGGCGACGCCCTTCAGCAGCTTGGCAACCGCCAGCGGCTCGACCTCGTCGTCGGTCTGGATCAGGATCGCGCGGTCCGCGCCCATCGCAAGCGCGGTGCGAAGCGTCTCCTGCGCCTTGGCCGGGCCGATCGAAACCGCAACAATCTCCTCGGCCGCGCCCTTCTCCTTCAGACGGATCGCCTCCTCGACCGCAATCTCGTCAAACGGGTTCATGCTCATCTTGACGTTGGCAAGATCGACCCCCGTGCCATCCGCCTTCACACGCGGCTTCACATTATAGTCGATCACCCGCTTCACGGCGACCAGGACCTTCATCTTCTCATCCCTTTTCTTGTTTTCCCGCGGAAGCGGGAACCCAGTCAGGGCTCCTGCCTTCGCAGGAGCACAAAGAGCTACGCAGCTACTTTACCAACCTCCGCGACGATCTTGCGCGCCGCATCGCCGAGATCGTTGGCCGGCACGATGGCGAGGCCGGATTCGGCGAGGATGCGCTTGCCTTCCTCGACATTGGTGCCTTCGAGCCGGACGACGAGCGGAACCTTGAGATCCACCTCTTTCGCCGCCGCGACGATCCCCTCCGCAATAATGTCGCAGCGCATGATCCCGCCGAAGATGTTGACGAGGATGCCCTTCACCGCGGGATCGGAGAGGATGATCTTGAACGCCGCGGTCACCTTCTCCTTGCTGGCGCCGCCGCCGACATCGAGGAAATTGGCCGGAAAGGCGCCGTTGAGCTTGATGATGTCCATCGTCGCCATGGCGAGCCCGGCGCCGTTGACCATGCAGCCGATATTCCCGTCGAGCTTGATATAGGCGAGATCGTACTTGCTCGCCTCCAGCTCCATCGGATCCTCCTCGGTGACGTCGCGCAGCTCTTCCAGATCCCTGTGCCGGAACATGGCATTGGAATCGAAGCCCACCTTGGCGTCGAGGACCATCAGCTTGCCATCCTCGGTGACGGCGAGCGGATTGATTTCGATCTGCGAGGCATCGGTGCCGAGAAAGGCGTCATAGAGCTTCGCGGCGACAGTCTGCGCCTGCTTGGCGAGATCGCCGGTGAGGCCGAGCGCCTTGGCGACGGCGCGGCCGTGATGCGGCATCAGGCCGGTCGCAGGATCGACGTCGAACGTATGGATCTTTTCCGGCGTCTGGTGCGCCACGTCCTCGATGTTCATGCCGCCCTCGGTCGAGGCGACGAAGGCGATCCGGCCGGTCTTCCGGTCGACGAGCAGGGCGAGGTAGAATTCCTTCGCGATGTCGACGCCGTCGGTGACGTAGAGCCGGTTGACCTGCTTGCCGTGCGGCCCGGTCTGCACCGTCACCAGCGTGTTGCCGAGCATCTCCGCCGCATGGGCGCGGACCTCGTCGAGGCTGCGGGCGAGGCGGACGCCGCCCTTGGCATCCGGCCCCAATTCCTTGAACTTGCCCTTGCCGCGCCCGCCGGCGTGGATCTGCGCCTTGACGACATAGAGCGGCCCGGGGAGCTTGCCCGCGGCGGCCACCGCTTCATCGACGCTCATCGCGGCATAGCCCGCCGGAACGGGGACGCCGAACTTGGCCAGGAGATCCTTGGCCTGATATTCGTGGATGTCCATGGGCGGTGCCTAAAGCATAGAGTCGTCGCAATGGGAAGCGCTGCGATGCAGCACAATTTTCGCGAATGGCGACGGCTAGAGCGCGCAGCGCGCGGCGGCGAGGCTCGTCACCCGCACGATCTCCGGATCGCCGAGGGCGCGCACGTCGTGGAGATATTGGTCGAGACTGTCGGCCTGGCGCGCGCGGGGCAGATCGCCGAGCCGGCGCAGCTGCGCGATCGAAAGCCGCCTCGCCATCCGCTCGGCCATGCAGCCGGCCATGCGGGGATGGATGCCGGCATGTTCGAGCCCCGCGCGCAGCCGCGCCTCCGGCAGGCCGCAGGAGGCGAGGAGGGCGAGGGCCACGAGGGCAAATCCGGCG
This sequence comes from Sphingosinicella ginsenosidimutans, assembly GCF_007995055.1. NCBI lineage: Bacteria > Pseudomonadati > Pseudomonadota > Alphaproteobacteria > Sphingomonadales > Sphingomicrobiaceae > Allosphingosinicella > Allosphingosinicella ginsenosidimutans. Next base: position 1,193,233 of record NZ_VOQQ01000001.1, read on the forward strand.
CGCATCGGCAAATCGTTACGCGCGCGCGCCCGGGGCGGCAAATGAACTCCTCGCAACCGCCCGGACAGGTCAGGCCGCCCGGCCGATCGCCTTCTGCCTGCGCCGCTGGACCGACGAGCCGAGGCCGATCGCCTCGCGATATTTGGCGACGGTGCGGCGGGCGATGTCGAAGCCTTCGCCCTTCAGCATTTCGACCAGCTGATCGTCGGAAAGGATGCGGTTCGGGTCTTCCGCCGCGATCAGCGCCTTGATCCGGCTCTTCACCGCCTCCGCCGAGACGGCATCGCCGCCGTCGGCCGACTGGATGCCCGAGGTGAAGAAATATTTGAGCTCGAACAGGCCGCGTTCGCAGGAGAGATATTTGTTCGAGGTGACCCGGCTCACCGTCGATTCGTGCATCCCGATCGTTTCGGCGACGGCGCGCAGGGTGAGCGGCTTCAGGTGCGAGACGCCGTGGCGGAAGAAGCCTTCCTGCTGGGTCACGATCTCGCTGGCGACCTTCACGATGGTGCGCGCCCGCTGGTCGAGCGCCTTCAGCAGCCAGTTCGCGCTTTGCAGGCATTCGTTGAGCCAGGCGCGGGACTGGCGGTCCTGCGGCCCGCTGGCGAGCTCCTGATAATAGCTGCGGTTGACGAGCAGCTTCGGCAGCGTCGCATTGTTGAGCTCGACCGCCCAGACCGGGCCGCGGCGGGCGACGAAGATGTCGGGAACGATCGCGTCGACCCGCTCGCCGGCGGAGGAGAAGCGGAGGCCCGGCTTCGGATCATAGCCGCGAAGCTCGCGGATCATGTCCGCCATGTCCTCGTCGTCCACCTGGCAGATGCGCTTCAGCGCCGCGATATTGCCCTTGGCGAGATAATCGAGATTGGCGAGCAGCCGGGCCATGCACGGATCGTAGCGATTGGCGTCCTTCGCCTGGAGCGCGAGGCATTCGGCGAGGCTGCGCGCGCCGACGCCGGCCGGATCGAGCGTCTGGAGCACGGCGAGCACCCGTTCGACCTCGGCGAGCGGGACGCCGAGCCGCTGGGCGATTTCGAGCAGGTTGCCGGCGAAATAGCCGGTCTCGTCGATCTGCTCGACGAGGTGCGCGGCAAGGATCAGATCGCCGCCCGACAGGATTTCGCCCGCCTGGTGAAGCAGGTGATCGTGGAGCGACACCTGCTCGCTCGCGAAGGCATCGAAATCCGGCCCGTCCTCGCCGGCCCCGCCGCCGCCCGATCCGATTCCGTCGAGCCCGAGCCCGCCGTCGAGCCCGCGGCCCGAATCGACCGGGCTGTCCTGGTGGAAATCCTCGCCGTCCGGATCGATGTCGAGCGCCGAATCGCCGCCGCCGGCGTCGATCTCCGGCGGAGCGGGCTCGTCGTCGAAGCCGTCGCCATCGGTATCCGGGCCGGTCGCTTCCGGTTCGGCCGGGGGCGGCGGCGCCTCGTCCCCCGCGGCGGTTTCGAGCAGTGGATTCTTCTCGATCTCCTCGGCGATGAACGTCTCGACCTCGAGGTTCGACAGCGCGAGCAGGCGGATGGCCTGCTGCAGCTGCGGCGTCATCACCAGCGATTGCGATTGGCGAAGATCGAGACGAGGTCCGAGCGCCATGACCTACAGCTCGAAGCTCTCCCCGAGATAGAGGCGCCGGACATTCTCGTCGGCGACGAGATCCTCCGGGCTGCCGGCGAACAGCACCTGGCCGCCATAGATGATGCAGGCGCGATCGACGATGTCGAGCGTCTCGCGGACATTGTGATCGGTGATGAGCACGCCGATGTCGCGCTTCTTCAGCTCGACGATGAGATCGCGGATGTCGGAAATCGAAATGGGGTCGATGCCGGCGAACGGCTCGTCGAGCAGCATGATCGACGGGTTGGCGGCGAGCGCGCGCGCGATCTCGCAGCGGCGCCGTTCGCCGCCCGACAGCGCCATCGCCGGCGCATCGCGAAGCCGGCCAATATGGAATTCCTCGAGAAGCTGCTCGAGCCGGTCGGCGCGCGCCTTCCTGTCCGGCTCGGCGACTTCGAGGACGGCCATGATGTTCTGGCTGACGGTGAGGCCGCGGAAGATCGAGGTTTCCTGCGGCAGATAGCCGAGGCCCATGATCGCGCGCCGGTACATGGGAAGACCGGTAATATCCTCGCCGTCGAGGAGGATGCGGCCGCTGTCGGGCTTCACCAGGCCCATGATCGAATAGAAGCAGGTCGTCTTGCCCGCGCCATTGGGCCCGAGCAGGCCGAGCACCTCGCCGCGGCGCACCGAGAGGCTGACGCCGCTCAGCACCGCCTTCTTGTCATAGGACTTGGCGATCGACACGACGTGGAGCCCCCGCGTCATATCCTCGGGGATCGCCTCGGCCTCGGGCCGCTGGATGGGAAGGGTCTCGTTCATTGGTCCCGCTGAGCTAGGTAGGCGATGCGCCGCCGCGCCTCAACCGGCAAGACTTTTGCATGTCCGAAAATTCATCCGGGCCGTCGTCAATGGCCCGTGGCGCCGCCCTGTCCCTGGCCCTGACGGCCCTGCGTCTGCGGCACGGTGAAGCGGCCGCTGACCCGCCCGCCGCTCGCCCGCTGGCCCGGCGCGCCGGCGGCGCCGCCATCGAGCACCGCGCGGCCGGTGTCCATTTCGAGCACGAGCCGGCCGCCCTGCACGCGGGCATCGTTGCGAACCAGGCTGACATTGCCGATCATGGTCACGATCTTGCGATCGACATCATAGATCGCGAACTGTCCGCGCGCCGTCTGCCCCGGCTGGGTGATCGTCACCCCGCCCGAGGCTTCGAGCCGGCGGATCTGGACGCCACCCGTGCTCCCGGCCGCCGCGCCCGGATTGTTCGAATAGAGCACGATGAGGTTGGCGCTGGTCAGCCGCATGTCGCCCTGGGTCGCGACCACATTGCCCGAAAGGATGGCGCGATCGGCGCGGTCCTGCACCTCGATCCGCGCCGCGCTGACATCGATCGGCGCGTTGGAATCGTGGCGGAACAGGCTGTTGCTGCCCGACGTCGCGCGCTGCCCCGACGCGCTCGAGGCGAGCAGGAGCGCGAAGGCGGCGCCGATTGCGAACGTGCGCGGGAAAGTCATCTGGCGGTCCTTCGGGGCTGGTTGGCCGGGACGATGCGAAGATGCGCCCCGCCGGTCAAGATGACGCGGCGATCGCCCAGCTCGGCCCGCATCTGGCCGGCGGAGAAATTGCCGAGCGGGATCTGCCCGTCGACGGCGCCGCGGCTCGTCATCTGCCGGGCGCGCAGGTCGACGCGCACGTCGCGCGTGTCCATTCGATAGCCGTCCGCGGTGGTGAGCCGGACCGGCCCGACGACGTCCACCAGATCATTGTCGATATCGTAGCGCGCATGGGGCGCGGCGAGATCGGCGCGGCCGCTTTCGAGATCCATCCGCGCGGTCACGCCGTGGATGTCGACGATCCGCTCGGCCGAGCTGCGCTGGATCGCCGAGGCGGCATTGAGGACGAACGGCCGCCCCTTATTGTCCTGGCCGCGATATTCGGCGGCGGCGGCGCGCATCCTCTCCTCCGCGTGCTGGGCGGTGTTCTTGTTGAGGATGAAGCTGACCTCCTTCTTGTTCTCCAGCGGCGAGAAGGCGAGGAAGGCGAGGGTCACGCCGATCGCCGCCGGCAGGCCGACCTTGAGCAGGCGGATGACGAGATCGTGGCTGCCGCCGGGCGCGGCCCAGCCGCGCCGCACGCGCCGCTCGCGATCGGCAAGCTCAGACATGGCCGGCGTCGCTCATCAGCACCTCGATGACGCCCGAACTCATATATGGGCGAAAATGTCCTGCTCCCCCCAGCCGGCGAGATCGAGCAATGCGCGCGCCGGCAGGAAATCGAAGCAGGCCTGGGCAAGCGCGACGCGGCCCTCGCGGGCGAGCCGCTCGTCCAGTTTCTCGCGCAGCGCGTGCAGATAGCGCACGTCGGCCGCGGCATAATCCTTCTGCGCGTCGCTGAGCTCGGGTCCGCCCCAGTCGGTCTGCTGCTGCTGCTTTGAAATCTCCTGGCCGAGGACCTCGCGCACCAGATCCTTGAGCCCGTGCCGGTCGGTATAGGTGCGCACCAGCCGCGAGACGATCTTCGTGCAATAGACGGGCGCTGCGACGATGCCGAGATAGGCGCGGATCGAGGCGATGTCGAAGCGCGCGAAATGATAGATTTTGAGCCGTTCCGGATCGGCCAGCACGGCCTTGAGGTTCGGCGCGTCATAAGCGCTGCCCACGGCGAAGCGGACGAGATGCTCGTCGCCGCGGCCATCGGAGATCTGGACGACGCAGAGCCGGTCGCGGCCGAGCTGCAGGCCCATCGTCTCGGTGTCGACGGCGACGGGGCCCGGAGCGAGCACGCCTTCGGGCAGGTCTTCCTCGTGAAAATGAACGGTCATCGAGACCGCATAGGGCGAAGCGGGCGCGCGCTCAATGGCCTGCGGCGTCGTCGCCGCGCGCGGACGCGCGGCGGCGCGAGAGCATGTTCAGCCCTTCGACCAACGCCGAAAAGGCCATCGCCGCATAGATATAGCCCTTGGGAACATGGACGCCGAAGCCATCGGCGATCAGCACCATGCCGATCATCAGCAGGAAGGCGAGGGCGAGCATCACCACGCTCGGGTTGCGGCCGATGAAGTTGGCGAGCGGATCGGCCGCGACCATCATCAGGCCGACCGCGACCAGCACGGCGGCGATCATCACCGGAAGATCGTCGGTCATGCCGACCGCGGTCAGGATCGAATCGATCGAGAAGACGATGTCGAGCAGGATGATCTGCACGATCGCCGCGCCGAAGCCGAGCACCTTGCGCGTCGAGGCGAAGACATCGCCCGACGGCGCCGGATCGACATTGTGGTGGATTTCGCTGGTCGCCTTCCACACCAGGAAGAGCCCGCCGGCGATGAGGATGAGATCGCGCCAGGAGAAGCTCGTCTCGAACCCCGGATTGCCGTGCGCATCGGCCGGGCCGGCGAGGCCGAGATCGAAAACCGGCTGGGTGAGACCCACCAGCCAGGCGATGGCCGACAGCAGGACGAGCCGCATCCCGAGCGCCAGACCGATTCCGACCCGCCTTGCGCTGGAGCGCTGATGTTCCGGCAGCTTGTTCGAAAGGATCGAGACGAAGATCAGGTTGTCGATGCCGAGAACGACCTCCAGCACGATCAAGGTCACCAGCGCGGCCCAGGCCTCGGCCTGGGTGAAAATGCCGAGCGCTTCGATCATCCTGCGGTCCTCAAAGGGCGGTTGGGGGTCCACTTTGGCATGCCCGAAGCCGCGTCCCTCGGCAACGTTTGCGGAAATGTGGCAGATTTCCGGGCGAAAGCGCTCGCCGCAGCCTTTTTTTTCGTCTATAGGAGTCCGAACGTGCCGGCGTCCCGGCGCGAAGCCTTTGCGCGCTTTTGCCCGGCGCGGTGGTTCTGACAGGGGAATGGGCGCGGGAAAGTATTAGATCAACATGGGTTTCGACAGAGGGCGCCGCGGCGAGCGCGGTGGTCGCGGCAGAGACAAGCGCGACAATATCGGCGGTGACGATTTCGGCGGCGGATTTGAACGAGGCGGCTTCGGCGGTGGCGATCGATTCGGCGGCGGCGGTGACCGGTTCGGCGGTGGCGATAGATTCGGCGGCGGCGGCGGCGGTTTTCGCGGCGGCGGCGGCGGTTTCGGCGGCCCGCGCGGCGGCGGCGGTGGCGGCGGGATGCCGCCCCAGGTCGTCGGCGAGGGCAAGGGCATCGTCAAATTCTTCAATGGTCAGAAGGGCTTCGGCTTCATCGTCCGTGACGATGGCGGCGAGGACGTGTTCGTCCATATCTCCGCGGTCGAACAGGCCGGCCTGACCGGCCTCGCCGAGGGCCAGCCGCTGGAATTCACGCTCGTCGATCGCGGCGGACGGGTTTCGGCGACGAACCTCAAGATCGAGGGCGAGCCGATGCCGGTCGAGGATCGCGGCCCCCGAGATCGCGGGCCGCAGCGCCAGCTGACCGGCGAGAAGGCGACCGGCACGGTCAAGTTCTTCAACGCGACGAAGGGCTTCGGCTTCATCACGCGCGACGACGGGCAGCCCGATGCGTTCGTCCACATCTCGGCGGTCGAGCGGGCGGGCATGATCTCGCTCAACGAAGGCGACCGAATCGAGTTCGAGCTCGAGGTCGATCGCCGCGGCAAGACCGCGGCCGTGAACCTGACGCCGATCCAGTAAGCGCGAGGCTTATATCCGATCATGGGAGGGGCGGTGCCGCGAGGCGCCGCCCTTCCTGCATGGGCGCCGGCATGGTTAACCGCGGATCAACCGCGCCGACTGAACGATCCTCCATATTTGCCGTTTATTGCTGACATCATGGTCAGCCTTCTCCTGGCGGCGTTGCTCGCCGCGCCTCAACCGATCGCCCGCACCGGGCCTGCGCCGCTCGATCTCGGCTGCTTCCGGCTGATGGCGGACTTTGCCGAGGATCCCGATCCCCGCGTGCAATCGGTCGGCCGGATGGGCGCGCAATATTTCCTCGGCCGGATCGACGCTGCCGCGCCGAGCTTCGACATCGAGACGGCTGGCGAAGCCCCCACGGGCGCGGCGCGGACCGCGCTCCTCAGCCGCTGCGGCGAGGAGATGCAGCGCGCCGGCCATGATTTCCGCGCGATCGGCCGCACGCTCGAGCCCGCGCGCCCGACGACCTAGGTCGCCAGCCGCTTCAGCGCCTCGATCGTGTCCGCTTCGGCCGCCGGCTTGTCGCTGCGGATTCGCGCGATCCGCGGGAAGCGCATGGCGAGGCCGGACTTGTGCCGCGTGCTGACATGG